>JBNKKB010000123.1:0-77033 GCA_050291605.1 Desulfobacteraceae bacterium
CTTTTCCCTATCGCTCACGACAGGCACTCTTAATGCATGCCGCATAGGGTGGTTTGGTCCCGATCTCTGGTGACCGAAACCGAGGGGCCGTCCCTCATCTTCGATACAGCAAGAAAGTCATCAACTTTCGTCATGACACACTAGCGCAGCGGAATTGCCATCCGAGTGTAAGGCATGGTTGTGTGCAGATGAATTTATTGGCTCAATTTGGAACTGGCGATACGATTAAGACTTATGCCGGATTCAGCAGCTTGTATGGCCAATTTTCGATGTACATCTGGAGGCACCCGTACCAAGAATTTTCCGCTGAAATGTTTACTTGCGATTGGTTCAGGAATTGGTTCATCGGTTTTGCCCATATCCATTAGCACATCCCCCACAAGATTTCGGATGCCCCTTAAAGCCTTTTCTTGTGTATCAGCCAGCCAACTTAAGCTGGGAAATTCAGCACACAGGCCTACATACTCATTATCATCTTCAGACCAGGTAACTCGGTACGTATATTTATCATTTTTTGTGGCCATGGCTTACCTCCAAGTTCTCAATAGCCAAAAGCACCTGCTTGACTTGATATGCTTTGGCCTTTCCTTTGTTATTCTGTATGTTTACCCTCGGATCTCCTTGCCAAGGTGTTTTGTAAATCCGATGACTGCTTTTTTTCTGACGTGGTTCACCGAAATAATGATCACATATTCTGCACAAATCCGAAAACCTTGCATCCTTTGGATTTCGTTTCAACCTTAATAGCAAGTCATTGATCTTTGTCATGGCAATATAGTATCAATATTGGTACCATTGTCAAGAGTCAAAATCAGAATATAAGAAGGGGCGGTTATTATACACACAACGGCCAGGCTCGTGGCGCACCGAGGGAACCGAGTCGCCTGAATGGCGTCTATTGGCTGATGGCCTGCATAATCTATGGCGCGGGCCTCAGGTTAAGTGAATGCGTCAAATTGAGGATAAAAGACATCGACCTGGAAACCAATTTGATCACGGTGATCGGAGCAAAGGGCAATAAGGATCGCACCACGTTGTTGGCAGAAGGGATCAAGTCTGAACTTATCGAGCACGAGGAAAAGGTTAAGAGGCTCTATCAGCAGGATAGAGAAAACAACTTGCCCGCTGTCTGGCTGCCCAATGCTTTGGAGCGAAAATACCGCAATGCCGGCAAAGAGTGGATCTGGCAATGGGTCTTTCCTGCCGACAACCTGTCGATGGATCCGAGAACGAAGGTTATCAGAAGGCACCATATCTACCCCTTCACCCTTCAACGACATATCAGACGTGCGGCGGCTGCAGCCGATATCGCAAACCGGGTGAAGGTTCATACCCTAAGGCACCCGTTTGCCACCCACCTTCTTGAGGCCGGATATGATATCCGCACTATCCAAGATCTATTGGGGCATACCAACTTGCAGACAACGATGATTTACACCCATGTGGCCGCTAAAAACAGATTGGGCGTTCATAGCCCGTTTGATCAACTCGAAAACTCGGCACAATCATAGATAATTGACTTCATTGATGATAAAGTTGTGATTGGCCTTGGATACCCCAAGAAATTGGGCAAATCTTAAACCTGTAGTACCTTGCCACAACTACCGGTTCTGTATTGTAAAGTGTCCAATTGTAGGATTATTTCCCGTGTCCATACAAAACCCGTTTCATTTTGGTGCCGGTGCCAAATCTTTTAGAAATTCCCTTGTAAATACATCGGACTGTTTTAGCAGCATCCCACCGACGGCAATCAGTTCATCCACGGCTTCAGATGGCAGGTCAAAATTGGTGCCGTAGGATTTTACGCGTTTTCTCTGGATCGGGTTTTCAATGCTGTCAAAACGCAGGTGCACTGTATATGTTTTGAGTATATCCGGGTCTGTGTGGCGCTGCTCCATATAATCGGTGAGCAGTTGTACCGTTTCAAATGAGTAGTTGGCCATGGGTGCTGAGGCCACCGAGTTGACGACCTTGGCCAAACCTGGCGCTTTTCGCGAATGGTCCATACTCAGATTGTCACCGGGTTTGGCATCAACCACGATAATAAGCAATTTTCGTATCTTCCGATTAGCAATCATTCGGATTAAGTTGTATTCGCGACTGTCGGTGATGAATTCCAGATCGCCGGAGATCAGCTCATCTGGAAACATCAGCCCATATAGCGTGCCCCGCAGGCCGATGTTGTCGGCCACCCCACCGTCCATCAGGTGGATATATTTACGATCGGTGTTAAAATAAGCGCGCACCTCTCTGGCCCGCTTATAGCGTCGCGGGGAGCTGTCTAAATCATTTTTTAGAACGGTGTCTACCCATTGGGGTTCAACGAACTCGGTTTTGGGATAATTTTTTAAGGTCAAGGGGGTCAGCAGACCAGGGAAGGCTGAGGAAGATGCGACGGCTCGGCCAATAGAAACACCTCCGAGATCGGACTGCAGCAGATCGAACTGGCCCTGGGAAAATTCGAAACGCGCCCCCAGGGAGAGGTCCGTAGCGTTGAGTAAAATAAAGGGTCGCCGCCCTGCCTTTTCCAAATCGTTGTAGTTTCGATTTTCAAATATCCGATCGTCATAATAAGCGGCTGCCATGTCGATACGAGAATAGTATGGCGAGAGCAATTTGAACCAGTTCCATGGATAGAACAGGCGTGTCAACAGATCGCCTTGTACGTTATGCTTCAAAAAGCGCACTTCGAAATCCGTAAAGATGCGCTGACCGAACAATCCGAAATAGGCCGCTGTGAAACTGCCGCCGGAAATGGATGAGATGACGTCAACTTCGTCGATCAGCTTGCGCCTGGTACCGTCCAAAGTCACTTCGATCTCGTTGAGCGCCTTGAGAACGCCGTAGGAAAAGGCGGCAGCCCGAGTGCCGCCGCCGGAAAAAGTGAGCACAATGAACAGATCGTCCGAATTGCCCGGTGTGGCGCAATTGCCGAAACGATAGCCCTGTCGGTAATCGTAATGATTCAATTTGGGGTTTAGAGGGGCACAGGCTACCATCGCCAAGATTAGGGCCAATAGCATCAGAATTCTGCGAGAAATCATGTATCACCCCCCAGCTCTTTTTCAAAGGTCAACTCGAGTGGATTTTCGAGGGTGGTGTGTTTGATGGTGGGTCGACGCCATTTGGGTCGATAGTCCAAGGGTGGTCCTATCTTGATGGTGTAGGTGCCCCTGCCGATTTCGATTTTCTGGTTGGTCCGCCCCATCTTGATCCCATCCACAAAAACATCCTGCTGCTCCGGGAACAACACTTTGAAGTATTCGGGCATTAAAAGCCTCCTTTCGTTTGAAAGATGAGGATCAGTAATTCTCCGTTCCGAATCGACCTTGTGCGTTTGTTTTGATATTTGAGATCAAAATCAAACCGATTGGCCGTTCAGCTTATCCCCTTTTTAGCAATGACAAAGTTGGGCTCTGCCGGCCCTCATTTGCTCTTCATGTGTATTGATAAAGTCACATGAAGCTACTCACAAAGGGTTTCATCGGTTTTGGTAGTTGGGAAATTAGGAGGGCAAGCTATGATGCTAAATTGTGGAGACCAGAGTCAAGTGCAGACCTAATACAAGGAGATCATTATTAACACATGGCTGAATTGATGATGTATGAGTTTAAAAGCCTGTCGAGGGATTACCTTAGCTTCCCCGCCCCCAGCTCAGGAGATACGAAATCCAATGTATACGCTACCAATTTAAGCCAGCCTGTAGCTCAATAATCAAGTCTTGTATATGACCTAGGTCACACTTTTTCATGTTTTTATGAAATATTCCTGCATTAGTCAGCATTCAAATCCCAATGTCAAAGCCCGAATGTCAAATGAATGTATTCTACTGATTTTATATCCAATCGGTCTCCATCCGCCATTTGACATTTGGACCTTGGCATTGGATATTTTGGTCGAAACGATAACAACAAAATATATCGCTTAGTTCTGGGACACAACGCTTGGAAGGGGGTGATAGCGCCATTTATTTGTCAGTTTCTTATGTGATTTTAGTTACTTCTCCTGATTCGTAGAGGCCTCTGAAAATGTCGATTATGTCAGGGTCAAACTGGGTGCCGGCGCCACCGTACATAATATCCAGAATCTTAGCTTCTTCCATACGCCGGCGGTAGGCACGATCAGAGGCCACTGCATCATAAACGTCGGCCACACTTAAAATGCGGGCCAAAAGGGGAATCTCTTGACCTTTGAGCTTGTCCGGGTATCCTGTGCCGTCGAATCGTTCATGATGGCCGCGCACGATCTGTTTCTCACGGTGCCAGAGCCCTAAATTATCCATGATTTCAGCACCAATGACCGGATGCTGTTGGATGATGCGATACTCCTCCGAATCAAGACGGCCGGGTTTCAGCAAAATTTCATCCCGAATACCGATCTTACCGATATCGTGCAACAGGCCGGCCACATTAAGAATATCACGATCTTCGTCGCTACAGCCCGCCGCGTTGGCCAAAGCGATGGCCAATTGGGTGACACGGGTTGAATGCTGATGGGTGTACGGGTCTCGGGCTTCAATGGCTTTTACAAAAGCAAACAGCGTAGCCAGCAGGTTGTTGTAGATATTTTCATAAAGGGCTAAATTTTCGACGGCCGATGCGGCCTTGTGGGTCATTGAAGAGAGGTAGTACAGATCCTTCTCATTGAAACGTCTTTGGCTTTTGCACAACGAAGCGCTCAGCACACCCAATATCTTGGAGCGAATCTTTAAGGGGGCCAGCATAAACGAACGAATATGGGCGGGTAAACAGCCGTTGCCGTTATTTCCGGCGATGATCAGAGGACGGTCATCGTTTACCACATCCAAAATCAAACTTTGAACGTGAGGGGTGTTGAACAAGGTGTCGACATCGCGGTCCGAAGTGTCGTGAGAACCCGCCCCGTTGTCAGGCAGCAGACTGGTCCTGTTGCCGTCAGGCGCCGAAGCTATGACCATAGACTTGTCGCCCGATTCTTTGATCAGGTGAAAACAGGCCATATCGGCGTGGGCGATCTCAACGGCCAAATTCACCAATTGCTTGAACACATCGCCACTTTCCCTGAGTGCCTCAAAATCGGCCATGATATGATTCATTATATTTAGATCATGGTTTTTGGCCATCAACTCCTGGTTGAGCTGCTCGATTTTGGCCTTACCCTCCACTTCTTTGCTCAACAGGATATTTTCTACAAAGAGCTGCCGTTCTCGCAATACACGACGAACGCAAATTTCCATCTGGCGAAGATTGATGGGTTTGACCAGGAAATCCACCACGCCGTTTTTCAATGTCCGAATGGTGTTGTCCAGGGAGGGAAAGCCGGTCATGATCACGACCGGTATGGTGTTGTCATGTTTGCGAATGTATTCGGCCAATTCCAGGCCGTCCATCTCGGGCATGTTGATATCGGTAAAACAGCAATCAATGTGGTGACAGTCTATCACTCCCACCGCTTGTCGACCATTGGCGGCCGTCAGTACTTCGTATCCCCGGCCGGAAAAGTAGGTTCGGGAAATATCCAGAATGCTCTCTTCATCATCAACAAAGAGAAGGGTTTCTTTAATTGGTGTACTCATTTTTTTCCCAAGCAGATGATAGCCCTTAATCACTTTCGCCAGGACCGATGGGGTCCATTACCGACTTTTATTTACAGTGGCTGACCCTCATGGTCTTTGCGCGTCGGCAAGCGCATCCAATCATTGGAAAGGCCCATAATTTCATCGGCGTATCTTGGAAAAACTTTACAATCATTTTGGGCATATCGAAAACATCCGCCCTGAAAACCATCTGGCTTATGCATGCCTATCAAAATGAGGGTATGGCGGTACTCCCCATTCAAAATTTTGGAAGCCCAACTCTTTGCGGACTAATAAACGGTTGCGATTATACTTGACGACCAACGCTTAGACCGATATCTGAGGCCATTTGGAAATTCCCTTTTACGTTAGAGATCTGCGGTGAATCCAACGCAACTGAATCGACCCCTTCGCATCGCCCTGCTCAGTTATCGCAGTCACCCCAATTGCGGTGGCCAAGGGGTTTATATACGCAACTTGGCCCGAGCCCTTCACGACTTGGGACACCGTGTTGAAGTCATCTCCGGGCCACCCTATCCGCATTTGGTCAACGGCTTGAAACTGCACCGCTTGCCCAGCCTGGATCTTTACAACCCCGAGGATCTTTTTCGGACCCCCTCGGCCACAGAGTTATGCAATCCCATTAATCTACTGGAATGGTTGGGCGTCTCCACCATGGGCTTTCCCGAACCGTTGACTTTTGGTTTGCGTGCCAGAAAATTTCTAAAAACAGCCAGGGGCCGCTACGACATTATCCACGACAATCAGAGTCTCTCATACGGCATCTGGGCCATAGCGCGCCAAATCCCCACAGTGGCCACCATTCACCACCCCATCACGGTTGACCGAAATTTGGCCGTGCGGGCAGAGCGCTCGATTTGGCGTAAAGCCAAACAACTGCGCTGGTATAGTTTTATTGAGATGCAAAAACGCGTCGCACCCAGCTTAAAGCGTATCATCACGGTCTCAAAGTGCGCTCGCAACGATATCAGCAAAGAATTCGGTATCGCGCCCTCTAAATTCCATATCATTCCCAACGGCATCGATACGGATCGCTTTCATCCGCTGACCGGTGTTGAACGCCAACCCTATCGCCTTATCGTTACCACGAGCGCCGACACGCCCTTAAAGGGGCTACGCCATCTGTTGTTGGCCATTGCCGAACTTGTCCGCAAGATACCGCGCCTCCATCTCGTCATTGTCGGATCCCCTAAAAAGAGAAGCCCCAACCTGGACCTAATCAAAGCTCTCGGTCTGGAAACCCGGGTTCGTTTTACAGGCCCCATCAGCCATTCTGAATTTGTGCGCCAATATGCCCGCGCCTATGCTGCCGTCACACCGTCACTTTATGAAGGTTTCGGGTTACCTGCCGGTGAAGCTATGGCATGCGGTGTCCCGGTCATCAGTACCACCGGCGGCGCATTACCCGAAGTTGTAGGGGATGCCGGCATACAGGTGCCGCCGGCGGACCACGAGGCCCTGGCCGCAGCAATCGCCACTCTCTGCACGCAACCCGAACGGGCTGCTGAATTGGGTGTGCGGGGCTATCAAAGAGTCATGAAAAAATTTACATGGAGACAGGCTGCCCAAAAGAGTGTGGCCGTCTACCGGCAGACCATTGATGCTTACCGTTGATTTCAAATATTTGCCCATAGCCCCTCGCAGTCGGATATTGGACATGGGGTGCGGCAGCGGCCGGCACACTGCCGCCTTATATGAACAGACCGGCGTTCACGTCGTGGGGGCCGATCTCGGAACGCCGACTCTTCAAGAAGCCTGCCAGCGTCTAAAATTCCATGAATCATTCTGTCCGGGTGTTGAAAGCCGCTGGTCGTTAGCAGGCGCGGAAGCAACACGATTGCCCTTTAAATCCAATAGTTTCGATGTGGTGATCTGCTCCGAAGTGCTGGAGCATGTCCCCGATCATCGCCAAGCGACCCGCGAATTGTTGCGGGTCCTCAAACCCAAAGGCCATCTGGCCATCAGCGTTCCGCGTCGCTGGCCCGAGTCACTGTGTTGGGCGCTGTCGCGCCAATACCGTCATAGTGCCGGCGGCCATATCCGCATATATGCCCGTAATGCACTCATCCAACTCATTCAGGATCAAGGTGCTGTCCATCATCATACCCACCATGCCCATGGCCTCCACGCACCATTCTGGTGGCTCAAGTGCCTTTTGGGACTTGACCGCCATCATCTTTGGCCTGTGAGACTTTACCATCGATTCTTAACCTGGGACATGATGGACAAACCGCGCCTTACTCAGGTTTTGGATCGCATACTCAACCCGTTGATGGGAAAAAGCGTCGTCCTCTACTTTTATAAACGATGATCCCCATCGTTCCTGTGCCGGGATTTGCGCGAATTCTTGTCAAATTATTGACAAATGCGCACATGGGCAAATAAACAGATAACTATCTGTTTTATATAAATTAATCAGATAATCAATATACCCACCGGCTCACCCGACCCCCTGTCGGGCCAGCACCTCCCAACTACCTGAGTCACTGTATTCACACTATATTTCATTTTTCAAAACCTTGTACTGTCTGTGGCACAACGATTGCTATACCATTTACATGCTTTTGCCGTTAACGCCGCCGGCAGCATTGAATGGTACCCGTTTAGAGAACTCCGGTGAATAAGTAACCTCAATCGCCGCATTGATGACGATGTCTACTGTATTGATAATAGATGATGACAGCTCGCTCACGGAACTGCTGAGTGAAATTGTTGTCCGCATGGGACATGCCTCCCAATGTGCCAACAATGCCCATGACGGGTTGGCCATTGTCGATCAGGGCGAGATTGATGTCGTTTTATTGGATGTTGGGCTGCCCGACGGAGACGGATTGCTGGTTCTGCCTCGGATTCGAGAAACCCGCCAACCGCCGGAAGTCATTATCCTCACCGGAAACGGCAACCCGGATGCTGCGGAGTTGGCCATAAAAAGCGGTGCCTGGGATTACCTGGTCAAACCTTCGTCGGTGGACAACATCATGTTGACCATTCGGCGTGCGCTGGCCTTTCGACACGAAAAGCGCAACGCTAAGCCACTGGTGGTGCTCAAGCGGGACGATATCATCGGTGAATGCACACGCATGAGAGAAACCCTTGATCGCGTAGCCCAGGCGGCTGCAGTGGAATCCAACGTACTGATCAGCGGGGAAACAGGCACCGGCAAGGAGTTGTTGGCCCGAACGATCCATAATAACAGCTCCCGCGCCAAGCATCCTTTTGTGGTGGTGGACTGTGCGGCTCTACCGGAATCTTTAGTGGAAAGTGTGCTCTTCGGCCATGCCAAAGGCGCCTTTACAGGCGCAGAAAAAGAGAACCGGGGCTTAATTCGTCAAGCCCATGGCGGAACGTTATTTTTGGACGAAGTGGGCGAGTTGCCCATGACCATCCAAAAGGCGTTCCTGCGGGTCATTCAGGAACGCCGCTTTCGGCCGGTGAACAGCCGTCAAGAAGTGGAAGTCAACTTCCGACTTGTTGCCGCCACCAACCGAAATCTCGACGAAATGGCAACAGCCGGACATTTTCGAAGTGACCTGCTGTTTCGCTTACGCTCTTCGGAAATTGAGGCGCCGCCGCTGCGTCAACGCCAAAGCGACATTAAACGGTTGACGATCCATTACCTTGCCCAACTGAGCGAAATATACGGAACGGAGATCAAAGGCATTTCGAACGACTTCATTGAGGCTCTGGGTCGTTATCATTGGCCCGGTAATGTTCGCGAGCTTTTCCATGCATTGGAGGAGGCCACCTCGCTGGCCGGCAGCGAGCACACCTTATACCCCCACTGCCTGCCGACACGTATCCGGGCTATACTCACCCGTCACAAAGTCAAAGCATGCACCGCACTTACGCCTCAAACCCCAACCTTGGACATCAGCCAATTGACCCGGGACAATTTTTTAAAAATCCACACCTTTCGTGAACAGATGGAGCGGCGCTACCTGGAGCGTCTGAACCATATCACCCAGGGCAGCCGCAAAGAGGCTTGTCGCATGTCAGGCTTGTCCCGAACCCGGCTCTTTGAGTTGCTTAAAAAGCACGAGCTGGCCACCCCCCCCCCGACGCCCATCCGCCTTCAAACAGTCCGGTCATCCGGCTTAGATCCCGATCAACAAACGACAGCTAAAAATCGTAGGTGATCATGTTCGGCTTTGTGAACACCCGGTCCTGATTTGCGCACACCGGCAATAGGTGGGCGATCCCTCCAATTCAGAGTATCGGATCAATATCCTTATATATTACTAATATTATTAATTTTATAATTCTGGCGCCATGAAGTGTAATTCACGAGAGGTAGGCATAGCCTTTGCTCTTTTGACGGTGGTAAAAAAAATTGTCGTTTAAAAAGCTGAAAGGATGCGCCCATGCAAATTATAATCTATGCGCCCTCGGGGTACGCAGTTGGCAAACGCCTGGTCAACAGAATCAATTCAGCCCATAATATTGCACCCATAGAATTGTACGACTCTCTGAGATATCTATCCGAAAACTTGCGCAGACCGATCAGCACCTCCCTGCTGGCCATTTTAATGCCCAAAGACAATGCGGAGCTATCCTACTTGATACAAATGCGTCATCTGCTGCGGAACATTCGCATTGTTCTGATCCTGCCCAACCGGCATGCCGATACCATCGCCGATGGACACACCTTGAGGCCCCGTTACGTCAGTCACAGCGATGGCGATCTTTCGGATGTCGTTGCGGTGGTCATTAAAATGGCAGAGAAAGAAGAAGGCTACCTGATGCAGGCGGTATAACCGGAATCCAAATATCAAATAATAGAGTGCGGCTTTATTTTTGGGTATCATTCTATCTATACATCGTCGATAGAGTTAAAAAAACGCAAGAGGGCAGCACAATTTAGAAATGAAAAACTTGCAACAAATTGTCAATACAGACAATTTGCTGACTTGCAAAGGACAAAAATTCACAAGTTGCCTGGTCACGTCGTTTGCAAAACACCCAATGTCTTTGTCTTGGGGCATTGTTGAAAAGCGCCTGAGGCGAGTGCTTTCTGATAAATTTGATACGGGGCCTGACCGCCTTCGGCAGGATCGTCGAAAATATCATGGATCAACAAATAGCCCGTGGGCATAAGATGCTTGGCCCAAAAGGTATAATCGGCCAGAACGGTCTCGAAAGCGTGCCCGCCGTCGATAAACACCAGGCTCAAAGGAGTACGCCAAGCCTTCGCCGCCAAGGCGGAAGTTGACACAATAGGCACGACAGCGTCCTCCAGCTCAGCTTTTTGAAGGGTCTGTCTGAAATGGCCCAAGGTATCGATCCGGTATGTACGTGCATCAAACAATTCAGGATCAAAATACGCTTCTCCGGGCTGCTGTTCCTCAGATCCGCGATGATGATCAATGGAAAAAAGGACACTTTGATGCGCCTGACAAGCCGAACCCAAGTAAATTGTCGACTTGCCGCAATAACTTCCTATCTCCAGGCAAGGCCCCTTCGGCGCCGCCTTGCAAGCCACCTCATAAAGCCGCGCCCCCTCTTGCGGGTCCAAAAATCCCTTCACCTGATCGGCCAATTTATGCAGAGAATCGATAGAAGTCATATGAAGTAAGTAAAAGTTAACCGCAGGCGTAATCCATTCCCTGCTTTGGGCAATCCTTGTTAAATGGGCTTAAAAAAATAGTGGATCATCCTGTCAGGCAAAACCTCAGCGTTTTTCTAAAAATAGCAGAAACGGTTATGAAGGTTTCCATCGAGCCCAAAATCAAGGCAAAATGGAAGGTTTAACCGCAGGCGTAGCTCGGCTACGTCGAGGATTGAGCATTCCATTTTAACAAAGCGATTGGGTTCGAGGGAAACCTTCATAACCGTTTCTATGGTAGGTCATCATAGTTTCTGACCAGCACCTCCCTCGGTTTCGCTCCGTCTGCCGGCCCCACGACCCCTTCGGCCTCCATGGTTTCCACAATGCGCGCCGCGCGATTGTAACCGATGCGCAGATGACGCTGAATCATAGATATGGAAGCCTGACCGTTTTTGGTTACCAGGGCCACGGCATCATCGTACCGCTCGTCGTACTCCGTGGCTTGGCCGTCGTCCGATTCTTTGGCAGGGGGTTCGACGACTTGCTGGTCATACTCTGGCGGCTGTTGCTTTTTGATATAATCCGTAATTGCGGTCAATTCATTCTCGGAGATGTAGGCACCGTGGATGCGTTGCAATCTTCCGGTGCCTGGGGGCAGAAAAAGCATATCTCCCATGCCCAGTAAATTTTCAGCACCGTTGGTATCGATAATGGTTCGAGAATCGGTTTTGGATGAGACCTGAAAAGTCAGTCGCGTGGGAAAGTTGGCCTTAATGATACCGGTCAACACATCCACCGAGGGGCGTTGGGTGGCTAAAATCAAGTGAATACCGGCTGCTCTTGCCATCTGGGCCAGCCGTGTCAGCGCCACTTCGACATCGCGTGAGGCCACCATCATCAAATCTGCCAACTCATCAATAATAATAACGATATAGGGCAACAATTGCGGCAGATCCGCATCAACGTTGTCTTGTCCGCTCTTTTTGGATTTGATTTCACGCAACACTTTCTGGTTGTATGTACCGATGTTGCGCGCCTGTTTGTCCGAGAGCAGCTCGTAGCGGCGCTCCATCTCCCGGACCGCCCAAAAAAGGGCGTGGGTGGCTTTTTTGGCTTGTTGGACCACAGGCGTAATTAAATGGGGAATGCCATCGTAGGCGGACAGCTCGATACGTTTGGGATCCACCATGATGAGTTTGACTTCATCGGGCTTGGCTTTGTAAAGCAAACTGCAAATCATGGTGTTCAGTGCCACGCTTTTGCCGGCCCCTGTTGCACCGGCAATCAGCAGGTGGGGCATTTTATCCAATGTCGCCACCACCGGATGACCTACAATATCTTTGCCAAGACAAATGCTCAACTTTGATTTGGTGCTGTCAAACGCATCTGATGCTACAATCTCTTTGAAGCGTACGGTTTCGCGATCTGTATTGGGCACTTCAATACCGATGGCCGCTTTTCCCGGGATGGGCGCCACGATGCGAATACTGATGGCCCTGAGGGCAAGCGCCAGATCATCGCTCAGGTTGACAATCTTGTTTATTTTGACACCCGGCGCCGGGGCGTATTCAAAAGTTGTGATCACCGGCCCAGGGGTGACAGCCATGACGCGACCGGCCACGCCAAAATCTTCCAACTTTTTCTCCAGCAACTTGGACTGCATCTGCAGGCTTTCATCGTTCACAGAGACCGGTCGCTCCTCCGGGTCATCCAAAAGATTGATCGGCGGAATCTGGAAACTGCTGTCATCCCGCATAAATTCGAACACTTTCTGCTTGGGTGCCGGGCGTGATCTGGCAGGTGCCTGGACGGGGGTCTTAATGGTAATCTTGGGTTGAGGTTGCTTCGCTTTAACTTTCAGCTTGTGTTCTCTTTTTTTGGCCTTCTGTCGGCGTTCCTGACGCTTAATCATGACTGTCTTTATCTGGTCCGCGAATCGATCCAACGTCATTTGGCAGCGGCGGTAAAAAGCCACCAGCGAAAACCCAGTGGCCAAAATAAAACCAATCAACCAGGTCAGGCCCAATATGATGACACTGCCGGCCATGTTGGCATAACGAATCAGCAGCGCTTTGAGCGGAGCCCCCACGATGCCGCCAGCCGAAAATTTGCTGCCGAACAGCAAGTAGTGATTTTGCTTTAATGCCAGCAAACTGCCCGTTGCAATCAGCAGCAGCACCCCACCGGCAACGATAGGCAGCAATGCACGGCGGGACTGGTTGCCGAAAAAATGGAGGCTGGCCAACAAAAGCAATACGGGCATCCAAAAAGCACCCAGGCCAAAGAGTCCCACCAGAAGCCCCCCCACCTGAGCACCAACAGGTCCGAATAGGTTGTGCACCCGTCCACTGACTCCGGCGCTGTGTATCGATGGATCGGTGTGGTGATAGGAGAGCAAGCTGATCAGGGTAAAAATGACCAGAAAAAAGAGTAAAATGCCAATGATTTCTTTACGCATAGCTCTATCACTCTCAAAGCGGTTATACTTCCACAATAAAAGGCAAAATGACCGGACGGCGACCGATGGCAAAGAAAAAATACTGCCGTAATGCCGTCTGAACCCGAGAACGAATAATGTCAGTCCGATTGGGCACTTCCGGCGGCACATCTTCAACAATTTCTAAAATCACGCATTGGGCGTCATCGAGCAAATGGCCTGTTTCAGTTTCAAAAACAAACCCTTTGGAAGCGACCTCCGGGCCGTAAATGATGACACCGGTTTCTTCGTCGATGGCCATATTGACCACAACCATCCCTTCTTCGGACAGCATGCGCCGTTCTCTAAGTACGCTGCGCCCTACGTCACCGACTCCTTTACCATCAATAAGCAGCCTGCCGGTGGCAATCATCTCTTGCAGGGCGCCGCCCGCATGGTCAAAGCCAATCACCTGCCCATTTTGGGCCAGCAGAATATTCTCCTGTTCAATTCCCTGCTGTTGTGCCAGTTTGGCATGCTGGACCAAGTGCCGATATTCTCCGTGGATTGGAATGAAGAATTTGGGTTTGATCAGTTGAATCATCATTTTTAATTCTTCTTGGAAGGCATGCCCTGAAACATGGATCTTGGCGACCTTCTCATAGATCACATCAGCTCCCCGTCGAAAAAGATCATTAATAATAGCTGTGATGGCCTTCTCATTGCCTGGAATGAATTTTGATGACAAAATAATGGTATCTTCAGACTTGACCTTGATCTGTCTGTGAGAACCGGCAGCCATGCGTGCTAAAGCCGACATGGGCTCGCCCTGGCTGCCGGTGGTGACCATAATTATTTCATCATCCAAATACTGATCCATCTGATCGATCTCTATTTCCATACTCGCGGGTATTTTGAGATAACCTAATTGACGTGCAATGGAGACCGAGACTTCAATACTGCGGCCGTTAAAAACGATCTTTCGACCTCTGGCTTCTGCGATATCGGCTATTTGTTGTATGCGACCAATGTTGGAAGCAAACAGAGCGACGATTATTCGACCTGTACATTTTTTGCAAATCCGGGCCAGTGAATCGCCTATTTCAGCATCAGATACGGTATAGCCGGGGCTCTCCACATTGGTTGAATCGGAGAGCAGCGCCAAAACCCCCTCTTCGCCGTAACGGGCAAACTGGTGCACATCCGTCGCCATTCCGCCAATTGAGGTGTGGCTGAGCTTAAAATCACCGGTGTGTATCACCAGTCCGTAAGGCGTCCGGATGGCAATGCCCACACCATCCACCACGCTGTGATTGACACGCACAAATTCAAGCTCGCAAGGCCCCATTTTAAGGGTCTCGTGCGGATGAATGGCGTGTAAAGCGGTACACGCCAGCAAGTCGTGCTCCTCAAGTTTATGGCGCACAACTCCCAAAGTGAAAGGGGTTCCGAATACGGGCGCACGCACTTCTTTTAAAAGATAAGGCAAGGCACCAATATGATCTTCGTGGGCGTGGGTCAAAACAATTCCGATTACTTTTCGGCTGTTTTGTCTTAAATACGTCATATCGGGGATCACATAATCTACTCCCAGCATGTAATCCTCTGGAAACATCAGACCCACATCAATAACAAACAGGGTTTGGTCGCACTCCACTGCCATCATATTCAGCCCGATCTCGCCCAAACCGCCCAGGGCTACCAATTTAAGCATCCTCTACCCCCTGGGCGTCACCTGCGGCGGCGGCCAACATAACCTGGCGTACATGGGTCATTAAATCATCTTTATTTTCGCGGCTGTAGGCGGCCGTTTCAATGGGTGCCAAAATTTTCACCACCACCGGATGACGCTCGATCATCAGACTCTTTTTGGGCATAATATCATGGGTACCCGTAATAATGATCGGAATGATAGGTACTCCGGCATCAACGGCCAGCACAAAGCCGCCCTTTTTAAAGGAAAGCAGTCGGCCATCCGGACTCCGGGTGCCCTCAGGGAAAATCAGTACGGAGGTGCCATTGCGTATAAGTTGGGCGGCACGCGCCAGACTTTCGAATGCTGATTTACGATCCGAACGATCGATACTGATATAGCCAGCCCCTTTCATGCTGGCGCCAAAAATCGGAATCTTGAAAAGTTCAGCCTTGGCCAGCCATCGAAATTGGTAAGGCAAGCCACCCAGCAATACCGGAATATCAAAATTGCTCTGATGATTGGACATAAAGATGTAGGAACCCGAACCGGCATTTTCGGTCATCCCTTTAATTACGAACCGGATACCGCTGACCCATAAGATCGTTAGAGCCCATAGTCTGGCCACATGATGAACGGCATCGCCGGTTTTTGAAAAAAAAGAGACCAAAATGGCCAGTGTACCCAATAAAACAGTGCCCAGTATCGTCCAAAGGTAAACGATCAAGGTGTGCAATATCGGCAAAGCGAAACGCTTATCGGTTATGGTCTTCATTTTTACTGCAACACAGCTATTCAAGTGCAATACGTTAAATGCCTGTTCAGCCCACGATCAAGACAATATCTCTGGCTTCTCCTACCTATACCCTAATAGCCAGGCGTTCAAAAATGGCATCGATGGTTTGGATCAGCCAATTGCACTGCGCTGGGGTGGCCATTTGAATGCAATCACAACGAATCTTGTTGTCGGTTCGCACCAAAAGCTCACTCACCAGCCGATCGGGTGACAATTCAAGGGCGAAATAAAAGGGTTGGCATTCGATATGGGCCTTCTGGATATCAGATAACAACTGGTTTTCCAAGGATAGCCGGTACAGGCCCTCAAACTGTGATACGGCAAAATGAGTATCCAAATGGTGCTTCAATGTTTCATAATCGACAGGTCGTAGTTCATCGATGACATACTGCTTCATAGTGCCAGCTAACTAGCATAATCGGTATAAAAGCGCAAGATATATGTGATCTAATACCTCATGACAACAACCTGTTGGGGTCAGCAGATGAGCGGATCAATTCTGATCATCCATCCCCACACCCAAAAATCACGGCATCGCAAAAAGACCACCTTGAATCACCCCATAGCCGCCAATCCAACTCGTGTTCTCCTTTTCGAACATCTCGTACTGCATCCCGAACATAAAGCGCCGCACTGGCCTTGCCCCCCCACTGCCACTGAGCTTGAAGTGACATAACCATTTAATTTTTTTTGTTTTTTGTTGACATCCCGATTTAACCTTTCTTGTCCCTGCATGGCATATGTGTTGCTCACTTAAGAGTCCCATCACCTGGATGATGGCATAAAGAAATTAGGATGGAGCATGTATCACGCAAAACCATTAAATCGTATTAACCGTTTTAAAAATTCAAAAATATCGCGCGGCTTGTGGACGGAAATGTTGATTTTCGTATTACTGGTCATCGGTGGATCCCAAGCTGTTGCCGAGCCCTCTAAAGATGAATCGTTCCTGATCTCCATGACTAAATTTACCACCGGAGTTGTCACCGCTTATACCTTACATGAAGTCGGCCATCTGGCTGCTGCCCGCCTGACCAATACGGATATTGAGTTCGGCGTGGGCCGCTACAATCAGCCCATCGGTTTTACTGAAAATGCGGATAGCGATTCGGCCGGAGCGATGCTGCATGCGTCGGGTTTGGTCACCCAAACCCTTGTTTCCGAGGTTATCCTGCAATCGGATAGCATCGATAACAATGACAGCTTTGTACGCGGCATGATGTTTTGGAATATTGTCAATCCTATCATCTACACGCTCGACTATTGGGTGCTGCGTCGCACCAACCAGGAGCATGATGATTCATACCAAGGCGACATTGAAGGATTTGAAAACTATACCGATGAGAGCTCGGCCAACATCTTTGCCGGAATCATGGCATTAGTTGCGACCTATCAAGGTTATCGTTATGTTAAAACACAAACATGGGCGCCGGATTGGATAAAGAGCGACAAGGTCCAATTTGCCTGCCGGCCGCTAAACCAGGGCGCTCTCTTGTCCGTCCAATATCGATTCTAACCGGATAGTTATCTCTATAGATGATTGGCTGATGAACCGCCTCTGATAGGCAGATGGGTCAAAAAAAAACCCTGGCAACTTGAACAGCTACCAGGGTTAAGGCCAAAAAGAACCGATTAATTCTCCTCAACTACGATGGCGTCTTCTTCGCATACTTCAACGCAGCTTTCACAGCCAAGACACTCTTCAGCATTAACAGGTTTGGATTTACCGTCTTCCATTTCAAATACTTCGGTGGGGCAGACGTCAACACACTCTTCGCAACCGACGCATTTCTCTTCATCCACGATTGGATTAAAAGCCATTGTTGCATCTCCTTTCAAATGAATTTTCCAATAAGTTGAATCGATCAACTTGGGCTCATATGTTCGAAAAAACGCCATACCCCAATTTGATATGACCCGTCAAGCCTTGATCGCGGTTTTTTTTTAAGCGATTATTATCTTATGTCGCGTCCCTGAACCGGCTTTTAAAACCTGTCACCTTTATAGGGTTATCACGCCACCAAACCAATTAAGGTATGATGCCAAGGTCCGGATACCCCAGCTTGCGTTGCGGACAACCCATCGGTGTCGGATGGTTTCGGCAACAGCCGATCCATCAAAGCGCCGGGCAGACCGACTATCGATAGGGTCCGTCCCTCAGGAACGGGATGGCCGCATAGTTTGGAAACCCGTGGCTGTTCCTTTAAGTTTTGGGCATGCACCCATGCCTGCAATGCGGCACGGCGTCTCTCATTAAGGCCCAAATCATATGCCTGCGGACTCAAATGCCAAACTGGAAATACAATGACTTCAGGCCAAAGCGCTTTCAGATAATCGAACACCGCCGCACTTGGGGTCAGATACAGCCAGGTTGGCCGGGCATCTTGTAAAACGATACGTGCCCACGCCTGAAGGCGCCGAGCCGTCAGAAAACGGCCGGGGTCCTGCGCCGGTAACATCGGACCCACACCCGCATCGAGGGTTTTTGCCCCGGCCAACGGGCCGGTATCGCCGCCCATGTCGGCATACATGTCTCGTTCCATGTCCATTACAGCTCTAAATTCCAGGCTAAGTCGGTGTTGGTGCTGATCATATTCTTGCGCAAGGGCCAAAAACAGGGCCGCCTGACCGACCGCATCCGGTTCGTCGTTTCGCACACCCTCATTAAAATGACGAATCTGGGTCTGGATTTGGGTCGGAGCCGTCTCATCCACAAATGGCGAGTGCTCTGGATTCGTATTTAAATAGTGAATCATATCGCCTATATGACCATCATGAAGTTGAGCCCAACTTTTCAAACCCTGCAAAGCATCCATTATACGGGGCTCGTCCACCCCTGAAGGTGTACGCACCTCCAACAGGCCTTGTTGTTGCATCGCGCCCATGGATTCCGAAATTAAAGCGGTCAAGGGTGTATAAACAATAAGCGGCTCCAAATTTTGTGCGATGAGTTCACAAAAATCAGACTTAACCTGGGTAAAAGGCAAATAACAAATCATGCAGCTTCCTTACCATTACTGTTCAATTATAAACCGATATACGCAATGCGATCCATACGTTGGCCTTGGCTCAGTGGATAGCATTCTATGACTTCCTATGGATGAAATCATGACGGAATTTTTGGCACATAGGTTAAAAAATGAGCTTCCAGTATTTGTTCAATGGCCTGGGTGACTTCCGCTTCGCTCTGTTGGGCGTCGATAATCCGGAATCGATCTGGCTCATGGCCGGCCAGATCCAAATATCCGGCCCTTACCTTCTGATGAAAGTCGATCCTCTCCTGCTCAAAGCGCGACTCATGATCAGTGCGACCACCCCCATCAATGTCACGCCAAGCGCGGGCCAGTCCCAACTGGGGATCCAAATCAAACAATAAAGTCAGATCAGGTGTCAAATTGTCACACACCAATTGGTGGAGTTGGACGATCATCTGACGATCCAATCCGCGGGCATACCCCTGATAAACCATCGTGGCATCGAAAAAACGGTCGCACAATACCACACGTCCGGCGGCCAGATGCGGCGCAATAACCTTTTTGATGTGCTGAATACGATCAGCCAGGTAAAGTAATAATTCGGCGCTGGAATCAAGCGCGGCGTTGGTTGGATCCAGCAGTAAACGCCGAATTTGAACACCTATGGGGGTCCCGCCCGGTTCCCTTGTCGTCACGCATGTATAGCCTTTGGTTTCAATAAATGAAACGATGGGGTCGACTTGGGATGTTTTGCCTGCGCCTTCGATCCCCTCCAATGTAATGAACATATTAATCTCCTGACGGATCCGACGCACCTCTATAAAAATGGCGCTCCAACAAGCGATGGTAGGAAGTCCAGGCCGCTTGTGGGTCTTCAGCAGCCATAAATTCGCGGATGCTATTGAGTCGCGAGTCAATTTCATCGATATAATTAAGCAAAACGGCTTCAAGAGTTTTCGGTGGCTCTGGAGAACCAAATTCACGGGCGCCATGATGGCTCACCAGCATGTGTTTTATTAGCGTGGACATCTCCGCGGGAAAATCATCAAACCTGCTAATTTTGTTCTCCACCATCTCAAGCCCAATGGCAATATGACTGAGCAGTCGCCCTTCATCGGTGTAATCAATGCGGTGCTGACAGCTCAATTCGCGCACCTTGCCGATGTCGTGCAGAACGGCTCCTACTATTAACAAATCACGGTCGATCCCGCTATAGTGACCGGCAATCTTGTCTGCCAGCAGCACCATGGAAAGGGTGTGCTCGAGCAATCCACCCAAGTAGGCGTGGTGCATCATTTTCGCAGCCGGTGCCCGCTTGAAGCGCTGTACAAACAAATCATCCGCCCAAAACGCCGTCATCAGTTCGGCCAAGCAAGGTGTGGAGATCGTATCGACAACATCCTTAAGTCGCATAAACATCTGATCGACATCGCGAGAGGAGGTGGGCAGGAAATCATCAGGTGTCACGTTTTCAGCGGGAACAGATGCCAGGGATTTGACCACCAACTGGAGCCCCCCACGGTATTCACCCGCGGTGGCCGTAATCTGAACAAAATCACCCGTAACTGCAGCTTCAGAGATTTGGGTCACATTATCCCATACAACCCCTTTGATTTGACCTGTTTTATCAGCCAGCGTAATAGTCAAAAAAGGATTGCCGTCACGTTTATGCGCCATGCGTTTTTCGGCCAATGCGAACACAGCGTTGACTATTTGACCGGCCCGTATGTCTGTCACATATTTTTTAATATTTTCCGCCACGCAGCACCTTTCTATATTGTAAAATTGGATGATACCTTCAGGCGTTACAACTGATTTGTAAAATCGCTATTGGAAAAATCTTCAGCGCAATCACTTCGAACCGATCATGAAAGTTCTGATTGGCCCGGGGACGGTTCAACGGATCTATCAAGATCAACCATATTCTGCCCCCCGGCGTGGGATGTGGTTTGATATTGAGTGATTTTCACCATCTTGCCGGTTATTTCGCCCATCAACTCTACTTTTTCGCGCACTTTATCCAACTGCTCATAATTGGCATCATCAGGACCAAGATCCATCATTAAAATTTGAATGGCCCCAAGCACATATTGCAGAGGTTGGTTGAGCTTATGACAGATCCCGCCAGCCGTCTCCAGTGCTGCCTTTAGCCTCTCTTTTTCAGCTTGTTTCTCAACGGCATCTCGTTGGGTGAAGGCGCTGCCCACACGAGCCAGCAATTCAACACGGTTAACCGGCTTGCGCACATAATCACAGCCCCCTGCACCAAAGGCGTCCTCCAGGACATCATCGTCAGCATTGGCGGTAACGAAAACAACGGGAACGGCTGCAAGCTCCGGTATATCTTTTAGCCGTCGGCAGGCCATAATACCATCCATGGCGGGCATGTTGATATCCATTAAAATCAGATCCGGCGCATCCTTGTTGGCACAATCCAGGCATTGCCGGCCATCCGCTGCCGTCGTCGTTTCGTAACCGGCGTATTCAAGCATCGCTGTTATTAATTTAAGGCCTATGGGGTCGTCGTCTACCACTAGGATGGTTCGCTTTTGTTTGGTCTCATGCATGCTTGACACCCTTATTCTTTTTGAAAATTCGCGTCAATAAACCTCGCTTTTTTATACAGTCCCAATTTCCCTATAAAATGGATTCAACCGCACCGGTAGGCCCAGATGGCCTTCTAACACTTTAAGTCCCAGCTTTTCATATGCACTAATGTTTTATAATCAGTCATGTCACATTTCACCGGCGTTATGGATATATAATCAGATTCCAAAACCGCTCCGTCTGCATCAGAATCCGCATACGGGAGCTGGGTTTCGCTTGCCTGCCAATAATAGATGCCGTCGCGTGGGTCCAAGCGTTTGTCCATATACTCCTTGAATATATCGAGGCCCTGGTGACTCAGGCGAATGCGCGTGCTGCGCTGTTTGGGCAAATTGGGCACATTGATATTTAAAAACGTGCCGGCTGGAAGACCTTTTCCATAAACCAGCGGCACCAGATCAGCAATAAATTTTGCTGCCGGCCCATAGTGGAGTTTCTCACTGTTTTGAATAGAGACCGCCAAGGCGGTCATCCCGTACTGTGCTGCCTCCTTGGCCGCCGCCACCGTACCGGAATAATTCAAATTGATCCCCACATTGGCACCTGGATTAATCCCGGAAATCACCATATCCGGTCGATGGCTCAGCAATTCCAATAGCGCCAACTTAATACAGTCGGCCGGCGTACCGCTGACGGCCCAGCATTTTGGGTCGCCATTGACCGACACCTGTGATGCGCGCAGTGGATCATTTAATGTGATGCCGTGGCCGACGGCACTGCGCTCGCGATCCGGGGCCACTACCGTCACTCGATGCCGGCGGCGCAAAGCACGATGCAGCGCCCATAATCCCTCGGCATTAATTCCGTCGTCATTTGTAACTAGAATATCTAGTGAATCATCGGATTGTGTCATATCCACTTATTTTGATCGCCTCAATGCAACATTAATAGTGATGGTATTAACACTAACACTTAACACTTAAAACCATTTGGCATATTCGGTTTTACCTGCCATCCAAATTCAGCATTGAAAAAAACGATGGATGCGAATAAACATTGATAGAACCCATCGATTTATCAGGTTGATATTGATTTTTAAACCCTGTTAGCTCTATAGTGAAAAATTTGATCAGAGGCAAGTGTGGAATTTGAGAATGCAGGCGAGTCAAGATTTGTGCGACAAAGGATCCCATGGAAGTGAAACGGCGCCAAAGACGTCGAACCCGTTGCCCACAGTACATTCGCCATGCTTATGTCTGGATGGTCATCGTCCTTTGCGCCATCTGGTGCGCAGCGGATCAATTGCATGCTGAAGAGAATGCAGGAGCCGCCACCGACACCCCATGGCAGATCAATGCAGATAAAATTGAGTACAATCAGGACCAAGGCACTTATGTAGCCGAAGGCAACGTGGTGGTAACGCGCAAAGGAAAGTCGATCAGCGCCGACCAAGTGCAATTGGACCAGAAAACCCAAGAAGCTCTCGCCATCGGCAATGTTCGCTTGGTATCTGAAAATGATATGCTTTCAGGCCAACGACTTCGCTTGAATCTGGGATCTGAAACCGGAGAGGTCACCAATGGATCCCTGTTCATCAAAGCAAACCATCTCTACCTGTCGGGTGACCTCATACGTAAAACCGGACCTCAAACCTATGCCGCCGACCGCTTTACCCTTACGGCCTGTGATGGTCCCCATCCCGATTGGAAAGTTACCGGCAAGGACCTAAACGTCACTATCGAAGGCTACGGTTTTGCCAAACACACGGCCTTGTGGGCGGGAAAAATACCCCTGCTCTATTCTCCCTTCCTGGTTTTCCCCGTCAAGTTAAAAAGGCAGTCGGGTTTGTTGATACCCGAGTTCGGCTACTCGCAACGCAAAGGGAGCCAATACTTACAACCGTTTTTCTGGGCCATTAATGACCACAGCGATGCCACCGTGTATGCCCACTATATGTCTGAACGGGGCGTTCGCACCGGTATCGAATATCGCTATATTTTATCAGAACACTCCAAGGGTGCCATAATTGCCGAAGGATTCACAGACGACCAGGTGGATGACGGATCCACTGAGTCCAGCGAAACTTGGGGCTACCAGGACGATACGGCAGATAGGCCCAATCGAGACCGTTATTGGTTTCGCATGAAACATGACCAGGATCTTTTTGCCGGCCTGACAGGCAAATTGGATCTTGATGTGGTCAGCGATCAAGATTATTTACATGAATTTAAAGACGGCACCAATGGATTCTTGGCCACACAGGACTACTTTCTGAACACTTTTGGCCGCGACATTGACGATGAAATCGATCCAATCCGCCTGAACCGTTTGAATTTTAACCGCCGGTGGGACCACTTTACATTCAATACAGACTTGCGCTGGTATGACGATGTGATCAAACGACGTCAAGAGATCGCCGATGACACGCTGCAGCAGATACCGGCAATCGGTATCAATGCTACGCAACAGCCGGTGGCTGGATCACCGATTTACTACGACCTTAGCAGCAGTTATGTTTACTATTATCGGATTAACGGCACCAGCAGCCAACGGCTGGACCTTTACCCCCGACTTTATTTGCCATTACAGCTATTCCAATCCATCACGGTAGCACCATCCGTGGGTGCCCGTGCAACCGCATGGTACCCCAGTCAGAACGACGATCAACCCGAAGAAGAACAAGAACAATATTATCGTTACCTTTACGACTTTAAGTTGGATACGCAGACCGAATTTTTTCGCCTTTTTAATTTCTCAATGGCTGGAAGCGATCAACTCAGACATGCTGTGACACCACAAATTGTCTACGAATATATCCCCGAACAAGATCAAAGCGACCTGCCCGAAATTGACGATGTGGATCGCATCGAAGCCAAAAATCTGGTGACCTACAGCCTGACCAACACGTTAACCGCCCGCATGCCAGAACAAAATAGCAATGAGCAGACCAATTTTCACTACCAAACCTTTTTGCGATTTAAATTGGAACAAAGCTTTGATTTCAGCAGACAGGATGATGAGGACCCTGAACCTTTCTCCGATATTTTTGCGGAACTGGACATCACGCCTAGACGATATGTCAGTTTAAATGCCAATGCGCGATGGTCCATTTATGATGACGCGCTGAGGAGCTTTGGTTCGACCTTAGGACTTAGGGATAACCGAGGAGACAAACTGAGCATCAATTATAACTATAATAGCGATAGCAGCCCATCCAGCGATGATGGTTCTGAATCCATCGGCTTGGAAGCCGAACTCAAGATTTCGGGCCGCTTGAAAGTTCGTGGCAAACATGAACGCAATATATATGACCAAATCGACATAGAATCCAGCTTCGGAATTCATTTCCAATCCCAGTGTTGGGGAGTGGATATTAGTTACGCCATTGAAGCGCAGGACCAGCGCTATCGTATTATGCTTAATCTACTTAGCTTAGGCAGTATGGGATACAACCCTTAGGACTCGCGCAAAAATAACTTCGCATTTTTATGCGCGAACCTCAGCAGAAAGGATAGGGCACAATGATCATTGTTCGAACGCCACTGCGCATCAGCTTTGTAGGCGGAGGCTCAGACCTGAAAGCATATTATCATCAGGATCAAGGCCAGGTGGTGTGTACCGCTATAGACAAATTTGTATACGCGATTGTCAAAGAGCGCTTTGATGACATGATTTATATTAATTACTCCCAAAAAGAGACTGTGGCCCATGTGGACGAAATCCAGCACGATTTGGTGCGCGAGGCCATGAAAATCACAGGCGTCAAAAAGGGGATCGAAATAACCACCCTGGCAGATATTCCTTCCAGCGGTTCAGGCTTGGGCAGTTCCAGTTCTGTTACGGTGGCGCTGCTGCATGCGCTCTACACTTACCAAAATGAACTGATCACAGCAGAACAGTTGGCTCAAGAGGCGTGCCGCATTGAAATTGACATTTTGGGCAAACCCATTGGACGTCAGGACCAATATGCCTCGGCCTATGGGGGGGTTAACCTTTTCACTTTCATGGCCGGAGATATCACTGAACGACGTCCTGTCCGAATGAACCCCGCGGTACAGCGAAAATTTGCCTCATCCCTGCTGCTTTATTATACCGGCATCACCCGTAGTGCCAATAACATACTGGATCAACAAGGGAAAAATATGGGGGCAAAAGAGAAACGCCGCCATATGCAGGCCATGGTCAAGCTGGTAGACCCGTTTGCGGTCGCCATGGAAGATGGCAACATCACCAATTGTGGGAAATTACTGGAACAGAATTGGAAACTTAAACAACAGATGGCTCCCGGCATCTCGAATCCGACCATCGAAGCGATGTACAGCCGCGCAAAAACCGCCGGCGCCCTTGCAGGAAAAATTTGCGGCGCCGGCGGTGGCGGATTTCTGTTGCTGATGGTAGCCCGTGAGAATCAAAACCAGGTGTTTGAGGCCATGGAATCCTATCGCGAGATGCCCTTTATGATTGAACAAAGCGGCAGCAAGGTGATATTTGACGATCGTAGTTATTCAAGCAAATAGGATCGACAACCACGCCTTCAAAACGGTGGGGCAATGGTAAGGAGGGGAACCAATTGTATTTAACGATGATAAACCGGAACAGGTGGACCGTAAGTTTTTAAAGAGAAATAAATTATGAAAATTCTGATAACAGGTGGCGCGGGTTTTATTGGATCGCATACGGCCGATGCATTGATTGCCAAAGGGCATCAAGTCCGTTTGTTGGACAATCTACAACCGGCGGTGCATCCCAAAGGCCAACCCGCCTACCTGAATCCCGAGGCAGAATTTATCCAGGGCGATGTGCGCAATGCAAAAACCTGGCGCAAGGCGCTCAAAGATGTCGAGGCCGTCTATCACCTGGCGGCATACCAGGACTATCTAACCGACTTTTCGACCTTCTTTGATGTCAACGCGGTTTCCACTGCACTGTTATATGAAATTTTAGTGGCGGATACCGGCCGACATAACGTTCAAAAAGTGATCGTTGCTGCCAGCCAAGCTGTGATGGGAGAGGGGCGCTATTGTTGCCCCCACTGCGATCCATCCCATACGAACCCCCTGTATCCCAGTATTCGTCTGGAAAAGCAGCTGTCCATGGGACAGTGGGCGCATCAGTGCCCTGAATGCCACTCCGATTTACTATGGCTGCCGTCGGATGAGTCCGTGATTAATCCCTGTAATCAATATGCCCTTTCCAAGCACGCCCAAGAACAAATTGCCATTCAACTGGGCCGGCGCTATGCTATTCCCTCGGTGGTGATGCGTTACTCCATCGTTCAAGGACCCCGCCAATCTTTTTACAACGCCTATTCGGGTGCCATGCGTATTTTTGCCCTCTCTTTGCTTTTCGATCGCGCGCCCATGATTTATGAAGATGGCCAACAGGTGCGTGACTTTGTTAACATAGCGGATGTCGTGGCTGCCAATATCATGGTATTGGAAAGGTCCGATGCCAATTATCAAGTCTTTAATGTGGGTGGCGGCAAAGCTTGGACGGTGAACCGGTTTTACGACGCCATGCAGGCACATACAGGGAAATTTATGGCACCACAAATGGGTGGATATTATCGCTTTGGCGACACCCGTCACATTTATTCAGACACGGCACGCTTGCAGGCGCTAGGCTGGTCACCCCAACGCAAGGTAGAAGACAGCATCAGCGCCTACTGGGACTACCTGACCACCCATCAGGACAAAACCGATATTCTGGCCTACGCTGAAAAACAGATGCGCAGCCAAAATGTTATTCGCAAAGCCAAAGATAAAGATGGTTTTTGAGATTTTTTATGAAAGCATTTTTACTCGCCGCAGGTAAAGGGACCCGATTAAAACCTTTTACCGATAAACACCCAAAGTGCTTGATTCCCATACACGGCACCCCCCTGCTGGAAATCTGGCTGGATTTACTGGTGCGGCATGGGATCACCGAGGTATTGATCAATACCCACCATCATGCCGATCAAGTCGAACGCTTCGTCTCCCTTCAACGCCCCCAGCGGCCTTTGGGTCTGCAAACCGTCTATGAGCCCAATCTGAGGGGCAGTGCCGGCACCTTATGGACAAACCGTGATTTCATCTCTGCGGGCGAGGTTTTCATCATTGCTTATGCCGATAATTTAACCGACTTGGATTTGTCGAAAATGATTGACTTTCATAAAAATATTCGCTCTATGGGGGGGGTTTTAACCATGGGGCTGATCAAGGCCCCGAATCCCAGTGCATGCGGAATCGTAAGTCTTGATGATAACAACAAAATTGTTACTTTTGAGGAAAAACCCGAGCAGCCGCAAAGCGATTTGGCCAATGCGGGGATCTATGTGGCCGACAGCGAATTATTCGACATCATGGGCTCATCAACGGATAAGGCGGCCCAGCCGATGGACATCGCATATCATTTGTTGCCGGCTTTGATTGGAAAAATGTATGGCTACCCACTTGCATGTTATCTCAAAGATATCGGCACACCGGAAGCTTACCATCTGGCGCTATCTCAATGGCCGCTAAATTATAAATGAGGACGAAAATGCAATATTGTGATTTTGCGGATCAATACCTGGACCGCCTCAAAGGGGTTATCGACAACTTTAATGTAAAACAATTCGATCAAATGGTCACAACTGTATTGGATGCCTATGAACGGCAGGCCAACATTTTTGTTATGGGAAACGGGGGTAGTGGTGCCACAGCCTCCCATTTGGCCTGTGATATCAACAAAGGCTGTTGTCTAGATTTGGAAAAAAAATTCAGAATGATTTGCCTCAACGACAACATGCCCACTATGTTGGCCCTGGCCAATGACATTTCCTACGACGCTGTATTTGAAGCGCAGTTGAAAAACTTTTTCAACACCGGTGATCTGGTCATCGGCATTTCCGGAAGCGGCAATTCCGAGAACGTACTGCGTGCCGTGCGTTATGCCACAGATCATGGCGGCCGCACGATTGGCTGGTCGGGTTTTGGCGGAGGTAAACTTGCGGCACTCGTCGGCTTGGCCTTGGTGGCCGAAAGTGACGATATGCAGCAAGTCGAAGATTTGCATATGATCATCGCCCACATGGCCATGCAGGCCATTTTCAATACACTTCACAGCGATTCGACCCAGCGGGCCTGTTAAGTGGTACAAGCTTCTTCCGGCATACCGGGAGATAAAAGAGAAAAAACCCAAAAGCTCTAAATTTCACTATGGCCTCAACATTGCAATCAGCCTGGTACGTACTGCACACCAAGAGTCGCTTTGAAAACGTGGTCAAAGGCGGGTTGTTAAAAAAAACCGTGGAAGCTTTTTTACCCAAAATCACCGTACCCAGCAAACGCAAAGATCGTAAAAAAATGATCCAGGTTCCCCTTTTCCCTGGATATGTGTTTGTTAAATCTGATCTGCATCCCACGCATCATCTGGAAATCGTTAAAACAGCGGGAGCAGTAAAACTGGTGGGAAACGAGTCCGGTCCCATATCGGTACCCGATGCCACCATTGAATCCATTAAAATCATGGTGGAGAGCCAACAGCCCATTACCACCGGATACCAGTTTACCAAGGGTGAACACGTCATGGTCGTAGATGGCCCTTTCCTCGGTGTTGTGGGTGTTTTTGAACGGTACGGCGGTCACGGTCGGATTGTCGTTCATATTGAAGCCCTCGGCCAGTTTGCGGCAGTTGAAGTTGAAACCCGTGATGTGGAAAAGGTACCAGATATCTGATCATAACTACTTGACTTTTTATCAAGTTCTGTTTTATAGATCATGCTTTGAGGCGGATTGATCGTTTGATTGGAGAAGGAGGATTTATGAACAAATTAGAGCTTATTTCGGCCCTTAAAAACGACGCCGGGATATCCAAGACCGAAGCTGCCCGGGTTGTCCAGATTTTTTTCGACAGCATGGCAGAAGCGATGGCTCAGGGCAAAAGGGTTGAAATTAGAGGTTTATGCAGCTTTTATGTGAAAAATTATAAAAGCTATGTGGGCCGAAATCCAAAGACCGGCGACAAGGTCACCATCCGGCCTAAAAAACTACCGTTTTTCAAATCCGGCAAAGAGCTCAAAGAGCGTGTCGACTATTAGCGCGACATCAATATTTGCTATGGATATACCGGCCGAACGGTGATCGGATCCCACATCAGTACCATGCGTATCGGTCCTATTGGCAGAACATGTGATTGTGCCTGGCTTTGATTCCATCATAGGGCAACGACTTGCTGTCCGGCTTTTGCAAACTTTCCTGCGCAATGGCACTTTACCCCATGCCTTGTTGTTTACAGGAGAGGCGGGCGTCGGCAAACGGAAAACCGCCTCAATTGTAGCCATGGCGCTTAATTGCAGCCACTCCCAAAAATCGCCCACAAGTCCAACCACCCGTTCAAGCCCTTGCGGTGTGTGTCGGTCATGCCGGCAGATCATGGCCGGCAACCATCCGGATATCCAGCAGGTCGAATCCCAAGGGGCATCTTTGAAAATCGATCAAATCCGTCATATTATCCGCTCCTTGGCCATGAAGAGGTTTGGAGACAGCCACCGGGTGATCATCGTTGCAGAGGCGCATCACCTGACGACGGAAGCCGCCAACGCCATGCTTAAAATCTTGGAGGAGCCGCCGGAGCGAACGACCCTGATACTCACGGCAAACCAGCGATCTGATCTTCTGCCAACGATTGTTTCAAGATGCCGGCCCATTCGATTCAAACCGCTCAGCGAAGCTCATTTGGCAAAGCTTTTGATACGCTCACAGCTGGCGGGAAAGGATCAGGCTGCATCCATTGCCGCATTGTCCGGCGGTAGTTTCACCCAAGCCAAGGCACTGGCGCAAAGCCGCTGTCACACCCAGCGCGATTGGATGATTCGTGCATCAGGTTTGGATCAAAAGACAGGGGGTGCTCGACAATCGGTGGCGCTATCGTTGGCATTTGCAGCCCAACTCAGCAAAAAAAAGACCGATATCCCGGATCAGCTCGAACTGCTTAAGACATGGATTCGTGATTTGAGTATTATACCCTACCATCCGGACCGTGTGATCAACCGTGATCGTCAAACCTTGCTTCATCAGGTTCGGCAACATTTGGATGAACAAAAATTACAGGCGCTTTGGGAAGCCGTGGAAAGGGCTCAAAAAGATATTGCAGCCAAGGCCAACTTAAGATTAACCTTAGACACGATGGCGCTCAAAATGGCAGGTTACCTAACTGAAGGGAACCCGCACCTCAGATGGTAAATTGATATGGCAAAAAAAGTCGGTATCCGGTTTAAACCCGGTGGAAAAATATATGATTTTGACTGTGGTGCCTTTGTGTTGGAGACTGGCGATCCTGTCATTGTCGAGACTGAAAAAGGATTGGGCTTTGGCAGGGTGGCCGTGGCCCCCGGCCCGATCGGTGATCAACCGCCTGAAAAAGGACTTAAAAAGGTCTTTCGCAAAGCCACCGACAAGGACTTTGCTCGACGGCTCCAGAACAAGGAGCTAGAGAGCAAAGCGCATACTTACTGTCTCAAGTGCATCGATGAGCTCAAGCTAAAAATGAATCTTTTCGGCGTGGAGTCCACATTTGACACCAGCCGCCTGACATTTTTTTTCACAGCCGATGGGCGGGTTGATTTTCGCCAACTGGTGAAAATGCTGGTTAAGAAATTCCGGGTACGTATTGAAATGCGACAGGTCGGGATTCGCAATCAGGCTAAAATGTGCGGCGGCCTGGGGCGATGTGGCCGTGAATTTTGCTGCGCTAGCTTTATGGATAAATTTGAACCGGTCTCCATCCGAATGGCCAAAGATCAAGGCCTTTCACTGAATCCGACCAAAATATCAGGCCAATGCGGGCGCCTGATGTGTTGTCTGACTTTCGAGAATAAAGTATACCAGGAAATCAGGTCCAAGTTCCCACCGATTGGAAAACAAGTAAAAACCAAAGAGCATACCGGCAAAGTGATACGCTTTAATATTCTCCATCAGAGCGTCGCCTTGCGCCTTGAAGACAATCAAGAGGTCGAGGTGGCCCTTAATGACATTATCAAGATACGCTCATAGGAGATCATCATGTCCGAGCCTTTTTTTATAACCACACCCATATACTATGTTAATGCTCGCCCACACTTGGGCCACGCCTATACGACAATCTGTGCGGATGTGATCAACCGGTACTACCAAATGGTCACCGAAGAGACCTTTTTTCTTACGGGCACCGACGAGCATGGCGACAAAATCATGCGGGCCGCCAAACAAGAGAACATCACACCAAGAGCCTATGTAGACAACATCAGCGCTTTGTTTAAAAAATTATGGCCGCAGCTTAATATTGCCAATGATTACTTTATTCGCACCACCGATGCAAATCACATGGAAGTGGTTCAAATGGTGCTGCAAAAAATTTATGACCAAGGCGATATTTACTTCAGCGAGTACGAAGGGCAATATTGCTTTGGTTGCGAGCGGTTTTACACCGAACGTGAGTTGGTCAACGGCAAATGCCCCGATCATGAAACCACACCAGAGATCATCAAAGAGTCAAATTATTTTTTTAAGATGAGCAAATACCAACAATGGCTTGTCGACTATATCCATGAACATCCTGATGTCATTCGTCCCGAACGTTATAAAAATGAAGTGCTGGCTTTTTTGCGCGAACCCTTGGATGATTTGTGCATTTCGCGGCCAAAATCACGCATCAAATGGGGCATCACATTACCGTTTGACCAAGATTACGTTACCTACGTCTGGTTTGACGCCCTGATCAATTACATCTCGGCAATCGGTTACCCCAACGGATCGAATTTTAATAAGTTCTGGCCCCAGGCTCAGCACATTGTGGCTAAAGACATCCTTAAACCGCACGGCATCTATTGGCCCATCATGCTTAAAGCCGCAGGCTTGCCGATCTATCGCCACCTTAATGTGCACGGCTATTGGAATGTCGATCAAAGCAAGATGTCCAAAAGTTTGGGCAATGTGGTAGAACCCTTGGATCTAAAAAATATATATGGTTTGGATGCCTTTCGCTACTTTCTGATGCGCGACATGGTGTTTGGCCTGGATTCAAGCTTCAATGAAGAGGCATTGGTGCACCGCACCAACTCGGACTTGGCCAATGACCTGGGCAATCTCTTTTCTCGGGTGGCCACCATGACCCACAAGTATTTTAAAGGCGTCGTTCCAGTGATCGATCCAAATGTGGAGCAAGAATTTGGTTTGGGATTGTCCGAAAAAGCGTCTCAAACGATTGATACCTTCCAGAAAGAGATGGCGCATTTTGCCTTCCACAAAGCTTTGGCAGCTGTCTGGACCTTAATCAACCAGATGAACAAATACATCGACGTCACCACACCGTGGGTACTGGCCAAAAACAAAAAGAGCCGCCCCCAACTTGAGGTGGTGCTCTACAATCTTCTCGAAGGACTGCGCGTTGTGGCCGGCCTGATCTATCCGGTGATGCCCGACAAAGCCCAAACCATGATTCAGCATTTGGGTCTCGATGCCAAACAACCCTTCTATAAAATTGATATCGTCAAAGCATGGAAAACCCTTACCCCGGGAATCCAACTGCCCAAAACCACAACCTTGTTCCCTCGAATCGAAATGAAGAAGCAGGAGACGACAGCTGCCATGCCATCAACTGAAAAAACACTGAACCCCGAATTGAAAGCGGAAATCACAATTGAAGACTTTGTGGGGACCGACCTTCGCGTAGCGACGGTGATCAAGGCCTCCGCCATTCCACGCGCCAAAAAGCTGCTCAAATTGGAAGTCGATATGGGCGAAGTGAACCATCGCATACTGGTGGCCGGCATCGCCGGGAGTTATGAACCTGACCAGCTTGTTGGCAAACAGGTGGTGGTGGTGGCCAATTTAAAACCCGCTAAACTTATGGGAGTGCGCTCCCAAGGCATGGTCCTGGCTGCCAGCAACGAAGATAAAACGGTGGTGCTCACGCTGGATTCAGTCATGCCGCCGGGCACACAAGTCCGCTGAAAAATGGTAAAGATGAAGTTTGGATCAAATAAATATCGGCAACACTTGGGCTGGCGGGATTACCAGAACCAGCTGCGACGTCCCCGGCGCGGCTTTCAACGGCGCTGGGCGGTACTCATCTTATTGCTGTTGGTGACCTTATACACGCTCTATGCAGGATTGGGCACATCGGCCGTGCCGCCGCAGGATAATCGCCCGATAGCCGGTTTGGGATTTGAAAAGCCGGAAGCGCTGATCAGCAAACGGGATATCCAATTGCTGTTGGCCAATTTGCCCCCCCACCAGATACTATCGGAAAATATCCGCGTCCCCATCAGTTCCCGGTTCGTCAATATTGGCACTAGCTTGGATTTAGATCTGCAGGACCATTTGATGAATAAAATGGATCGCAGAAATTCGAGCCTCATCGGCATTGCCGTGATGGAGGCCAATACCGGCCGCATTTTGGCCCTTGCCGGATTTAACAAGGACGCCCCTGAAGACAATCCCTGTCTGCACAGCTCATTTCCCGCCGCAAGTATATTTAAAATCGTCACCGCAGCAGCGGCGGTTGACCATTGTGGAATTAGAGCTGACTCCATCATGCATTTTAACGGCTATAAACACACCCTGTATAAAAGACAGCTTAAAAATCAAGTCAACCGCTACACCAATACCATATCCTTTAAAAATGCGTTCGCCCAATCCATCAACCCGGTTTTTGGCAAATTGGGGGTTCTGAAATTGGGCAAAACGGTGTTGGAAGAGTACGCCACCGCGTTTGGGTTTAACCAACCCATTGAATTTGAACTGCCTTTAGATGCCAGTCACCTTCAAATTGAACCAACGGTGTATCACTGGGCGGAAATTGCCAGTGGATTTAACCGCGACACGACCTTGTCTCCCATCCATGCCGCCATGATGGCATCCGCCGTTGTAAACAAGGGCCGTATGGTTAACCCGACCATGGTGGACTGTGTCACGGACGAGACCGGCGACCTGCTCTACCAGAACTCACCCAACTGGCCCAGACGCGCCATGACTGCCAAGGCCGCAGAAGTTTTGGCCGATTTAATGGAAGCTACAGTCCGCAGCGGAACCGGGCGCAAAACTTTTCGAGATCGACGCCGCCATAAAGTGCTCACCAAACTGAATATCGGCGGCAAGACCGGATCCATCTATAACCGCGCCCATGATGCCCGATTTGATTGGTTTGCAGGCTATGCGCGGGAAAAACAGGGTCCCGGCCAATTGGCCATTGCTGTAATGGTGGCCCACGAAGAATACATCGGTACGCGCGCCATCGAATATGCCCGCATGGCCATCACCCACTATTTTAAGGACCTGTGGGCACAGCGCACAGCGACAAGCAAAGATGTTGGCAGCTGAATCTTGAGCTGAAATCGTCTTTTATTTTTCTATCAAACATACACTGATAAATATCAAGGAGACGCTATATGCCCGGCTTTGAGATTTTCGGCCAGGAAGAACGCAAGGAAGTAATGGACGTTTTAGAAACCGGCGTGCTGTTTCGATATGGATTTGACGCAGTACGCCAGGGGCACTGGAAAGCCAAAGCCTTTGAAACGGAACTGGCCCAGCGAATGGGGGCCGCCCACTGCCATCTGTGCAGCAGCGGCACAGCCGCACTGAGTATCGCTCTGGCAGCCTGCGGCATAGGAGCTGGTGATGAGGTCATCATCCCCTCGTTTACTTTTGTGGCCTCTTTTGAAGCGGTCTTGGTTGCCGGAGCGGTGCCGGTGTTGGCAGAAATCGATGAAACGCTGTGCCTCGACCCATCTTCCATCGAAGCCAATCTAAGCCCCCGGACCAAGGCGGTAATACCGGTACACATGTGCGGCGCAATGGCTCAAATCGATGAAATTAAAAACCTGTGCAACAAAAAAGGACTGCTGCTGATCGAAGATGCCTGCCAATCCGTTGGTGGCACCTTTCAAGGTAAAGCGCTGGGCACCTTTGGCCGGATGGGATGTTTCTCTTTTGACCCGGTTAAAACGATAACTTGTGGTGAGGGAGGTGCCGTGATCACCGACGACCCCAAGCTTTATGATACGGCCCATGCCTATGCCGATCATGGACATGACCATATCGGCGATGATCGGGGTGCCGAGGACCATCCTGTCTTGGGATACAATTACCGCATCAGTGAATTGAATGCAGCCGTGGGACTTGCCCAGATGCGCAAACTGGATAAAATTCTGGACATCCAACGCCAAAACAAGACGGTCCTGAAATCGACGCTGCAGCAATACGGACAAATCCGTTTTCGACACCTGCCGGATGCAGCCGGCGACACAGCCACTTTTTTGAGCTTTATGCTGCCTGATGAAACCAGCGCCCGAAAAACAGCCCGGGACCTGGCAGATGCCGGGGTAGATGGATGTTTTTACTGGTATGACAACAATTGGCACTACATCCGTCAATGGACGCATTTGAAACAGATGCAAGTGGCAGCCAAACTGCCGGCCCAAATTTTGGACCACTGTCCGGATTATGGATCTTTGAATTTGCCTCAATCCGATCGTGTCATGTCACGTACCATCAGCATGTTGATCAAGTTGTCCTGGACCCAGGCTGAGATAGAACAACGAATAGCCAGGCTCAAAGATGTGTTCGGTGCACCGTAGCCGTAATGCTTAACCCGAGGACTATCAAACAGCAAGATTGCAGCCACCGACAGCTCCACATCATGATTAACGCATAGTCATCAATTGAGGAAGTCGCAAAGGAGTAGCACAAATGCCTATTTTGCATCAATACCGCCGGCTCATCGCCACGATTAAAAGACGCTATCGACTTTGGGCCAGCGCCCTCACCCCTATCTCCTTTTTTTGGGGACGCTGCCCTGCCCAGTCGACCGGGACGGCCGTGGTGTTTTTTCCATATGCATCTTTCACCCTGAACTGTGGTTTAGCGGGTTTGATTGCCGTCCAGGATCGGCAATCGCCCGCGGCGGTGCCATACCTATCCTCATTGGAAGAGCTGATTCAACATGTACAAGACAGCCCCCTTAAGGCATGCCTGTCCCATCCCGAGGCCATTGGCACCGATTACTTGGGTGGTAAAGCCACGCTTAACGCTTTGACCACCTTGGCACAACAACTCAAAAGCAACGAACATTTTCTATCGTTTTTCAAAGCAGATGATCGGTTGGATCAATTGAATTTGCTCACAGATCGTCTGGCCGATTGCATCACCCAGGAATCAAAGGCGCTGACAGACCAGATGGGGCATCTGGCCTCAAGTGTTGTAGAGGTCGCAGACCGACGCATCACAAGACTCAAAGATGTGGCCTGGTGTTTGAAAACCGAATTGACCGAAAATATCGCTAAAGTCAAAGCACTTCTGGCTGTCACTGCGTCGCCTCCCGATGGCATGGTCACCACCTTTCGCAACATCAATACCGTTTTGAACAGTATCGATCGCTTGGAAGTCCGCGGTCGCGATTCTGCCGGGATCTCACTTCTCTTTATCCTCTCCCCTGAGGTGTATAGCGAGCTGAGACAAGAACTTGAGTCATCCGAATTGAAACAAAAGTTCGATCAGCGCAGCCATCAATCCATTTTAGGTGATGGCAGCATCGACATCATTGCCCACAACGATCTGAAAACGGTGGGACTAACCCTGACTTATAAAGTCGCCGCAGAAATCGGTCGCTTGGGCGACAATGTCAGCCATCTGCGGGACAGCATCGCCAACGATCCGGTGCTGCACCAGGTGGCGCAATTAAAGCACCGCTTCCACACCATATCGGCTCATACCCGCTGGGCATCCGTGGGGGCCATTTCGGTAGCCAATTGCCATCCGATGGACAACATGACTGCCGGGGCAACTAGGGCTTCCAACGGCATCATTCATGCCTGCCTAAACGGAGACATTGACAACTACCTGGATCTGAAACAAGAATGGGAAAAGAGCGGCCAATTCATTCCTGATGAGATCACCACCGACACGAAAATTATCCCCTTACAGATCGAAAAGTACATTCTCCAGGGCAAAGCCGTCGATGAGGCCTTTCGCCTGGCCGTCAATGATTTTGAAGGTTCACATGCCATCGCCATGCATACGGATTTAGCGCCGGGAAATTTTTTTCTGGCACAAAAAGGCAGTGGCCAAGCTGTTTTTATTGGGTTGGCCAATGACCACTACCTTCCTGCCTCCGAAGTATATGGGTTTGTGGAAGAGACCCCTCATTTTTTAAAATTGGATGGCGAAAAGGTTGTTGAGGGCCGAAAAGGACCCACCCAAGGCCAGATATTTATTCTGGATCAAAACAGTGGTGGTGGTTTGGATGGTATTACTGCATGCTACTATGACGGCACGCCGATTGGATTAGACGAAAAAGATGTCCAGCACACCGAGATCACCTCTCGGGACATCGATCGTCAAGATTTTCCCCACTACTTTTTAAAAGAAATTTCAGAAGCACCGCTTTCAGTGGCACGGACATTACAAAACCGCTGGAAGTTCGCCAAAGAAGAAGAAGGCCGCTATACTATCGCCTTGGATGAATCGGCATTCCCGCAAAAGATCGCGCAGGCAATAACAGAGAATCGCATTAACCGGATCTTTTTTATTGGTCAAGGCACTGCCGGTGTCGCGGCGCTGGCCATTGCCGACATTTTAAATTACTACCTGAATGAACCCGCTTTGCATATCCGTGCCCTGAAAGCTTCTGAACTCAGCGGTTTTGAATTGGACGCCCAGGGGGATCAAAATTCCATGGCCGACACGCTGGTCATCGCTATCAGCCAATCAGGCACCACCACCGATACCAACCGCACGGTGGATATGGTCCGGGCCCGAGGCGCCTATGCAATGGCCATTGTAAATCGACGCGACTCAGATATCACATTTAAAGTTGATGGGGTCGTCTACACCAGCAGTGGCCGTGATATTGAAATGTCTGTGGCCTCCACCAAGGCCTTTTACTCCCAGATCGTGGCCGGCGCTTTGATCAGCTTGAAAATTGCCGAAATCAAAAACCATCGGAGTGCGGCTTTTGTGGCTGAGGAGATTAAGACGTTGCTCCAATTGCCGAATCAAATGCAGGCCGTATTGGCATTGGGGGACCAAATCCAGGCTTCAGCAAAGCGACTGGCACCCACGCGAACATACTGGGCTGCGGTGGGTAGCGGCCCCAACAAGGCTGCAGCCGATGAAATTCGTATTAAATTAAGTGAATTATGCTATAAAACCATCTCTTCAGATTATGTGGAAGACAAAAAACACATTGATCTGTCCTCTGAACCGCTGATCATTGTCTGTGCTGCCGGAACACCGGCTACGGTAATCGGCGATATCATTAAAGACACAGCGATATTTAAAGCCCATAAGGCCACACCCGTGGTAATTGTGGATGAGGGCGATGATCGATTTGCCGCTTATGCGGAAGATGTGTTTTACGTTCCTGCGGTCAGTGCTCACCTGGCGCCTATCATCAACACCCTGGCCGGTCATTTATGGGGTTACCACGCTGCTTTGGCCATCAACAGCGGATCGCACTTTTTACATCAGTTCCGCCAAGAGATCCAAGCCACAGTGGATCAACTTGCCCATGATGGTCTGGATGTCTACGAAGTCGTGCTGGAAAAGAGCTTTCGCGAACGTGTGGCCCATTTCTATGCACAGTTTCGCCAGCGCCAGACCAGCGGCACATTACCCAGCACCATCAGTCATACTTCAGATCTAATGCTGCTGCTTAAGTATTTGGCGGGGAGGCTGCCTGTTTCTGATTTTGAGCTTGATTTCGGCAAGAAGGGTACAGCCCTGAACATGCTCAATAGCCTATTTGAATACCTCGGAGAATCGATCAACGGCATGTCTCGGCCTGTGGATGCCATCAAACACCAAGCTAAAACGGTCACGGTGGGCACCAGCCGTATCAGCGAAAAAACCGAAGGCATTTTGTTTGAGGCATTAAACAAACACGGCATTGAAACCAGCCAATTGATTAACCGGAACATCATGGTGCTTAAAAGTTTGCAGCCGATTATAGGCGCCATCCACGGTTCAATTCTCTATCGTATTGACGGCTTAAATATATTGGGAGAACCCACAGACCAAACCACCATTGAAGTTCTTCGCAAAGATGGTATTCTAAACACACTGCCATCTCGTGTAGAAAATGATCATTCCCTAAAAGGCACCAAACGGATTATTGTCAACCAAGGAAATGTCTACATTGGCAAGGGCCGTAAAGATGACCGCAGCATCATTATCATTCCTGCTATGTCCACAGATCGAGAAGTGTCTAACCGGATCGATTCTCTTTTACTGCTGAACATCGGTTTCAAGGATCAGGTACCGCTTCCGGCAAAGGTTAAAGCACTGGGCGGCAAATATGCACACATACTAAACATTGTTCAGGAAAACAGCATATCATGGGACGACGCATATTTAGAAAGAGTGCCCATGGAGAACCTTTTCGGACATTCAGCAGAAAAGATTGGTGAAGCGATTGTCGCCTCATTCAATGGCGCGTGATCCTGATGGCCAACGGGAACATTGCCGCGTTTTGGGTGCCGCGCTTTCTCCATAAAGATTCGGACCTATAACCCATTAAGATAGGACCCTGCTTCGTTTATCAACAGGGTGGCAGTCGCAGCCTAACGCTCCGGTTTGCCAAAACCGCCCCCGCCCGGACTCATGATGCGAAAGCGATCACCTGGCTCATCCACAATTTCGTTCTTGGCGCCCAAATTAATTTTTCGGCCATCCTTGCGGATGAAGAGATTAATACCCCGTTGACCCTCCTTTCCGCCCGCAAGACCGTAAGGGGCAAAAACCCGCCTTTCGGACAAAATGCCGACGTTCAGGGGTTCAAGAAATTCAACCTCCCGCACCAACCCATCACCGCCGTTGTGTTTACTTCGACCTCCGGAGTCTCTGCGTATTGAGAATTGCTTTAACAACAGCGGATAGCGGCGTTCCAACATCTCCGGATCGGTAATACGGGTGTTGGTCATATGGGTGTGTAACCCGGTCTGTCCGTGCCAGGTGGGTCCGGCGCCGGCACCGCCGCCAATGGTTTCATAATATCCAAAACGATCATTGCCAAAGGTAAAATTATTCATACACCCCTGGGAGGCTGCAGCCACACCAAAGGCTTTGAGCACCACATCGGTGATACGTTGTGATGTCAGCACGTTGCCGCCTACGACAGCCGCTTCAGGTGATGGATCAAGCAGTGAACCTTTGGGCACATTGATGGTGATGGGAATCAGGCAGCCGTAGTTTAGCGGCAAATCTTTTTTTATCAGACAACGCAGGCAGTAAAGAATAGCCGATTTGGTCACGGCTTTGGGCGCATTGCAATTGCCCCAAATCTCAGTACCCGTACCGTTAAAATCGAGGGTAGCGCTGCCATCCCGGCGATCAATGGTCAATGCCAAAGCGATAGGGCTGCCATCATCCATGTGATCCACCGCTCGAACCGTATCGACTTCGGCCATGCCCTTACTTTTCGATAGTTGGACCAACCGCTTGCGTACTGCATCTTCGGCGGCATCCTGAACATGGCCCATATAGGCTTGCACCACTTTAAGCCCATAGTGATCTACCATTTCCAAGACCAATTCAATGCCTTTCCGGTTTGCCGCCACTTGGGCTTTAAGATCGGACAGATTGTCGGATAACAGCCGTGTACCGGCGATTGGAGGGCGGCCAGGAGCCGGTATAATCTCACCGGGCGAACGCAAAAGCCTGACAATCCCCTCTTCCTGAAAAATGCCATTCTCCACCAACTTGAATGACATGATGCAAGCGCCCTCTTCTTCGATTCGACGGGAATTGGGCGGCATGGAGCCAGGAGAGATCCCGCCAATGTCCGCGTGATGCCCCCGGGCGGCGACCCAGAAAATAATCTGATCATCCTTGAATACCGGTGTGATCACTGTAATATCTGGCAAGTGACTTCCTCCGGCGGCGGGATGGTTTGAGACCAGTACATCACCAGGCTTGAGGTTGCCGGCCTGGCGCCGAATCTGCTCTTTAACCGCCTCACTCATGGCCCCCAGGTGAACAGGTAGGTGGGGCGCATTGGCCACCAATTCGCCGTTGGGACCGAACAGGGCACAAGAAAAATCCAGGCGCTCTTTGATATTGGTGGAGATGGCGGTTTTTTGAAGCATGCGCCCCATCTGCTCGGCAATGGACATAAACAAATTGCTGAAAATGGACAACTGGATGGGATCAATCTGTGTGCCGATGCGTTGTCGTTTGCCGGTACCAATGGATATCTCCACATCGCCGAAATTGGTGATCCTTGCGGTGCAATTCGGTTCCACCACAATCGTCGATGTATCGTGGATGATCACCGCCGGTCCGCTGATCGTGTGCCCTGCCTTTAGAGATTCCAAGTTATACAGGTCGGTAATCTGCCAACCGCTTTCAAAATAGCAAGGTTGTGCATCCAGTTTGGGGGGATCGTCTTGGGCAGCCTCAATTTCAACACGCCTTAAACCACCGCTTTTGCCCCGGGCACGCACCCGGATATCGTCGATAAGCATATCGCGTCCGGTCAAGTCGAAACCAAATTCGCGCATGTAAGTACGGCGAAACGCCTTTTTAAAATCGTTGTTTTCAGGCCATGCAACCATGATAGCCGTATCCGTCCCCTGATAGCGCAGGTTTAGGAAGGAGGTGCTGTCCACGGCGTCGGATTCAAAACCTTGGCGTGCCAACTCAGCAAAGGCGTCCCTTTGCAGTATGTCGAGCTCTTTTTTAATCGTGGGCAAAATGTTCGGGGTGAACACTCGGGAAGAGGGTTTCTGGCGCTCGACCACCACGTCAGCCAATCCGATGCCATAGGCGGACAGTATCCCGGAGAAACGGTGGATAAAAATTCTGGATATCCCCAGGACCCGGCCGATGGCACAGGCGTGCTGGGGGCCGGCACCTCCAAAAGTGGCCAGTATATGTTCTTTAATATCAAATCCACGCATCACCGATATTTCCCGAATAGGGCGCACCATCACTTCGTTGGCTACCAGAATAAATCCCATAGCCACTTGCTCAATGCTCAGCGGTTCACGGCCTTTTTCGATATAAAACGCGTTAATTTTATCGGTCAGTTCAGCTATGGCGGCACGGCTGGCCTCCACATCCAAGGCTTGATCCTCGGTGGGGCCAAAAATATTTGGAAAATACGCCGGTTGAATCCGCCCCAACACCAAATTGGCATCCGTAATCGCCAAGTGTCCCTGTTTCCGATAACACACCGGGCCCGGATGGGCGCCCGCTGAGGCCGGTCCCACCATGAACATACCGTTTTCAAAAAAGAGTCGGCTGCCGCCACCGGCCGCCACGGTCTTTATGTGCAACTGCGGTGCCTGGATACGCACGCCGGCTGTTTCGGTTTCAAAGACCAATTCGTAATCGCCGCCGAAGCGGGAAACATCGGTGGAGGTACCCCCCATATCAAAACCGATCACCGGTTGACGTTTATCGGACTGAAACGTCGTCATGGCATACCCCACCACACCGCCGGCCGGCCCTGAAAGGATAGCCCGACTGCCGGTGAACCCATCGGCACGGGCCAAACCGCCATCGGATTGCATAAACAGCAGGCTGGTATCTTCTAGCCCATTGCTAAAACCGCGGCGAAAACTGTCTAAATAGTCTTGAATATGCGGGTTAAGATAGGCGTCCACCATGGTCGTGTCCCCCCGCGGAACCAGCTTAACCCGAGGCATCACCTGGGAAGAGAGAGAAATCTGAGAAAAGCCGATTTTCCTGGCCAACTGCCCGATAGCCAGTTCATGTTCCGGCCATGCATAGGCATGCATCAAGACCACCGCCAGGCTATGAACGCCCTGATCATAGACCTCTTGGAGTCGAGGTGCCAGTGCGTCGATGTCCAAAGGCTGCAAGACGACCAGCTGATCGCCTGTAATGCCTTCCACCACGGGTGCGTCGGGCAACCCTTCATCGGGTCGCAAGATACGTAAACGTTCGTCGACCTCGACAACCGTTTCATAAAGCAGATCCGGTTTATGGATCTCCAAATCAAAGATATGGGGACGATCCTGATTACCGATCTGTAAAATATCACCAAACCCTTGGGTGACCACCAAAGCACAACGCGCCCCTTTGCGTTCCAGCAGTGCATTGGTGGCCACGGTGGTCCCCATACGGATCCACTCGATCTGCGATGCGCTAAATTTGTCTTTGGGGATCGATTCGCCAGTGATCTCTTCCAATACGCGGCGAATGCCCTCACGAGGAGCATCCGGATAATTCTGCGGGTCCTCGCTTAATAATTTGACGACTTTAAATCCGGGTTCACCTGGAATCTCAGCATAAATGTCGGTAAAGGTGCCGCCGCGATCAATAGAGAAGCGAAACTTGCTTAAATCGGTCATGGTTCATCACTTTCACACAAATCGGCGCACAAAAGATCCGTTTGCTCCAACCAAGCGGTAAAGATTCCATCTCGGACACGGCTTCGGCTACCCGCAGGTTGGCTTCTCGCATGGATTCCAACAGCAATCTATTTTCTTGGCGCACAGCCAGATCGGCAACACCGATTTCAAAAATTTGTAGTGCAGCAAATGCAGCCTTCGTGTTTTGAAGCGTAATGCACAAGACCTTTGCCAGGTTGGGACGCCACCAGCAGATCAGCCGACAACCGTTGAAGTGCCTCACGCACCGATGTGCGACCGATAGCTAATTCATCCACTAAAACGGCCTCTTCCAGGTGTTTTCCGGGTTGGTAGTGTAATGAGATCGCTTCTAACAATAGTGCGGCATTATTTTCCTGTCCCTGCTTCTTGTGTGCGAACGGGTTTGATAACGCCGTGACCGATTTTTGCATCCGACTTATTGAAATTTTTCGAGACGCATATATACGCAATCAAACGACGTTCCATATCGAATAGCATGCACAGGTGCAGTACGTAAAAATACGCTATCGATATGGATGGAAGCTATTGAAAATTATTGACTGTGATCAATTTCAACGGTGGTCACTTTCAAAGATTTGCCTCGTCTGCTTTCGATGACCTCTCCAGTCAACTTGACCTTTCGCCCAACCAGAGAAGTCAGATCCTGTCCAATAATCAAATATTTATCGTCCGGTGTGAGAAGAACAACACCGCGTTCAGAGTTTTCCAGTGTCCCCAATAGCGTGACTTGGTCATCCGCATGCACCCATTTCCCTAAACCCAAAACAGAAGTGGTCAGAGCAACGATCAACAAAAGCGTCCATATACCTTCCCGTTTCATCTCGTTTACCTCCGTAATTTGCAAGACTAACCCACATGGATATGAACCGATACCTCGCGACCATAATTGCAAGGATCAATTAATTATTTACCATTTATATCAGATCTAAATCAACAGTTGAGGTTTTTTAGAGGGCACAGGTATGAATTTTTCAGTTTTATTTTAGACATTTATTAAATTCATTGTTCATCTTTGAGCATCACCAAAGGATTAAGCGCCTCAATAAGAACCGTACCTTGTTATAACCTGGATTTAGCTAATCGAATAAAAGTTGCCGCCATGAACGGCCAAACTCTAAAATAAAACACTCTGTATTCACTCAACCTTTAGCGGAATAGAGTTCAAGAAGCATCTCATTTAAGGCTTCCCGCCATGGCCGCCGCACAACCGCGAAAGTATTTTCAAAGGAAGTACAATCCAGTACCGAATAGTGAGGTCGAGGCGCTGGGGTTGGATAATGATCCGCCCGTATGGGCGTCACAGTTTTAACCTTTAATTTGCTGTACGGGCGAACCATAGCAAAAATTTTGCACGCAAACGCATACCAGGTGAGTGCACCGGCATTGCAGAAATGGTACGTCCCCCAGTCATCGGGATGCCGGGTAACGTGCGCACACACTTTTAATAAAGCGCTTGCCAGATCACCGGAATACGTTGGAGAGCCAATCTGATCATCCACCACCTTTAATTCTTCACGCTCACCGCCCAAGCGCAACATGGTCTTTACAAAATTTGGACCGTGCAGGCCAAACAACCATGCGGTGCGCACGATAACATGCTGGACACAATGTTCCCGAACCGCTTTTTCTCCTGCTGCCTTGCTTTGGCCGTATATACCCAAAGGATCAATGCGATCGGAGGGTAGATACGGCGTCGTCTGGAGGCCGTTAAACACGTAATCGGTTGATACATGGATCAACGGAACACCCAGCCGTGCGCAGGAAATCGATAAATTGCGCGGACCATCCCGGTTCACCGCAAAAGCGATATCTGCATCGATTTCAGCCTGGTCCACAGCAGTATAGGCAGCCGCATTGACGACCGCTATCAGGGGAACACTCTTTTCAATTAGATGTTGGACACTATCCGCCTGGGTAATATCCCACTCGGGCAGATCCGCACCAATGGGGTGCCAGCCATATTGTGACACACGCGACATCAAATCGATCCCCAACTGTCCCTTTGCGCCGATAATCAGAATATTCATAGACCTCCGATTCTTCAACTCCCATAAACATCGTCTAGACGATCAATATCATCATCCCCTATATAATGACCGGATTGGATTTCAACCAACTCCAGCGGCACCTCACCAGGATTTTCAAGCCGGTGGACCATCCCGATGGGAATATAGGTCGATTGGTCCGCTTTTAACAACATTTGCTGATCCGCTTTGGTGACCAATGCTGTTCCTTTAACCACAACCCAATGCTCGGCTCGATGCCGATGCTTTTGCATGGAGAGCTTTGTCTTGGGTTTTACAGTCACTCGCTTGATAGCAAAATTCTCGGCGGTTTCCAAATCCTCATAGCTTCCCCAGGGTCTGTATGCTTTTTTGTGGCATACGGTCTCAATGCGCTCCCGGTGCTTCAACCGGTTCACCAAGGTTTTCACCTGTTGCGATTGTTCAAGCGGCGCCACAAAAACGGCATCTTTGGTTTCCACCACCACATGGTGCTGCAAACCCACTGCTGCGACCAGCCTGTTGGATGCATGCACAAAGCAGTTTTGAACGTCCTGTAAACAAGCGTCCCCCTGAACTACATTTTGCTGATGATCCTTTTTGCCCGCTTGCCATAAGGCCTCCCACGACCCCAGATCATTCCATGGGCTGTTCAGAGCCACCATTACACCGTCAAGGGTTTTTTCCATCACCGCGTAATCGATGGAATCTGAGGGGCAGGATTGAAATGCGGTGGTCTCCAGACGGAAAAAATCCAAATCAACGTGGCCCTTGGCCACGGCCTGTTGACATGCCTCTAAAATCTCTGGTGCATGGGTTTGCATTTCCGCGATCAACCGGCTCGCCTTGAGGACAAACATGCCGCTGTTCCAGCAATATTGCCCTGAATCCACATATGCCGTGGCATTTTCGATATCAGGTTTTTCGACAAACTCATCGATCTGCCACACCGACGGCGCATCGTCGTCCGTATCCGACAGCAAAACCTTGCCTTTGCGGATATACCCATAGCCGGTTTCCGGTGCATCCGGTATGATGCCAAAGGTAACCAGCTTGCCCTGTAAAGCGAAATGCACTCCTTGATGTACCGTCTGGATCAGCCCCTGCGGGTCCTGAATGTAATGGTCGGCCGGCAATACCAGTAAAATCGCATGGTCAATTTCGGCTTCGGCAATGAGTGCCGCAACGGTTAAGGCCGGTGCTGTATTGCGACCCACCGGTTCCAATACGATCGCCGCAGGAGGCGTCTCTATCTCCCGCATTTGTTCCGCCACGATAAATCGATGCTCATCATTGCATAAAATAATGGGGGCCTGCATCCCTTCCAGGTCCGCCAGTCGAAGCAAGGTGTTTTGCAGCAACGTATGAGTGTCCACCAATTGCATAAACTGCTTGGGGTAAAGCTTGCGGGACAACGGCCACAGACGGGTTCCTGAACCACCAGCCAGGATTACTGGAACGATCATTGCCATTTCTCCCAAAGAAAGATTAGAGCTGAAACAGGTGATAGGGTCTAATTGCTCCTGCTGCTTCTACCCCTCACGAAGCATGTTTCCTATAGCATAGGAGTTGGTGGCAGGCAATTACCTGTTACAAAGCAAATAACTGCATTGCATATTTCAAAGCCCCCTGGTTCTTCAGTACACTAAAAAGTATCGGTGGCGAGACAACAGCACCACATACTGTCTGATGGGATGACGCGGATGGGGATCGAATTTTGACCTAAGCGGCTGAATCGGTTATATAGATCAAAAAAATCGGGCGCCAAAGCGGTCCTGCCTGATACCGAGAAAGAGATAGCATGCATCTGAAGCGAGAAGGATCACCACGAAAAACAGCGCGCAATGTGCTTTTACCTATCCTCACAGGCCTGCTCACAGCTCAAATTATCGCCACTTGTTTTGTGTACGGCTCCAACCTGCGCCTTCATGCAGTGGTCCGGGCAGCCCAGGACGTCGGCTACTTTGTCATTCCTGCCGGACCGGTAACCGCCACATTAACCACCTTTAGGTGCGCAGTCTGGGGCGGTTTATTTTATACCCTGTCCATAGGCGTGGGATTGACATTGATATCCTGGGTTGCGGTGCATTTTTGGCAAACGGGACTGCGGCGCAAGACATGGGTGTTGCTTGCTTATCTGTTGCTCTGGGCGGCGCTGCTCGTCTGGCTCAACCGGCGGGGATTGACCCTTTATCCTCTTTTATTCGGTACCCTGGTGCCGCTGGCTACAATCTTAGCCACTATCAATGATACGCCGTCCTCCATAAGTCAACCGGATCGGCTGAAGTGGATACCGGTGGCCACCCTGGTGTTATTGACAGCCCTATGGGCCACCCGGTTTAACAACGATCTGTTTTCGACCATCCGCGACCACATCCTGCTTTCCAATCCCATTGGCCGCCAAGTGAACGATTTTTACTACCGCTACACCCTCTATGCTGCGCAAAGTTTTAAATCCATAAGCCAAAAGACGGTGCGCAGCTACGATATGAAAGCCATCACTGACACGCAGTTGGCCAGCAAACTTGTTCATCGGCTGGCACAGTACGACACGCTGTACCTATCTAAGGCACAACAACCGGATTTTACCGTCACCTTGCAGGACAATCAATTAGTTCTAACCACCTTCAATGGCAAGCGACTGTTCGCCACCCCACAGGAGATTTTAGCCAAGCCCAACACATGGCTGCAACAAATTTCCAAAATGTCAGATTGCTATGCCCCCCTGCGGCGCGTCACCCTTTTGGGCCTGTTGATCGGATTTCCCATTCTATTGTATATTTTGATTTATAGTCTCTCGCGCATGGTATTGGGTCTGGTGCTACCCGATCGCACGGCCACCCTTGCCACTTCTGGACTCTGCCTCGTAGTTGGCCTCTTGCTCTTCGTCCCCATGCTGGCCGGTCGTGCCCCATCCATTTCGAAACAAAACCTTCCCCAGGCGTTGATTTCGGAACGTTGGCCCCAACGTGTTGCGGCCCTCAGGTTCATCGAAGCAAAAAAAATCGACATCGGCCGTTACCCTGAGTATAAGCCGCTGTTGGATAGTCCATTGGTCGTCGAACGTTACTGGTTGGCCCGGGCCATGGCCCACAGTCGAAGGCCCGACACTTTCGCTGATCTTAAATACTTGATGGACGACACCCACCCCAATGTGACCTGCCAAGTCTATTTTGCCTTGGGGCATCGTGGTAACCGGTCGGCCATTGTGCCCATCCGGACCCAATTAGGGCTTTCCAACCATTGGTATGCGCAGTGGTATGGATACCGGGCTCTCAGGAGGCTGGGATGGAACCCAAGCAGATCAAACTGACCACCCTGACTACGACAACGGCACTGTTCTTCCTTCTATTTTATGGTGTCGACGGTTGGGCAACCCGTCAATTCATCGATTCCTATGCCGTCCTGGGTTTGACGCGTCTGGTGTTCATCGCAGCCATCACAACCCTTCTTATTCAAACAGAAGGTGGCCTGACGGCTGTGGGGTGGGGGCCCGGCACCTGGTCGGATGGATTGAGAAGAGGAGCGCTTTGGTCACTTGGTTTTGCCTTGGCGGCCGGCATCGGCATGGCCCTTCTCATCGGAGCGGGCAAAAATCCCATTGCCATGATGCGTTTTCCGTTACCCGCCGACCCGGTTGAGTTGATGTTGTTTTTTATCGTGGGTGGTTTAATCGCACCCATTGCGGAAGAGCTCTGCTTTCGCGGTATTCTGTATACCTACTTCAGGCGATGGGGAGTCATTATAGCCCTGATCGCCAGCACGGCAATCTTTGTGGCCCTCCACGCTGTTAAAGGCATACCGTTGACTCAAATGGTGGGCGGCATCGTCTTTGCCATTGCCTATGAAACCAGCGGCAACCTGACCGTTCCCATCACCATCCACACATTGGGCAACCTGGCTATCTTCACATTATCCATGCTCTAGCTTTATTCTTTATTCGGCACCCCAGCCTCTTCGAAGGTCATCACTTCGGTAAATACCTTCAACGCACCTTCCAGCACAGCCATGGCCAGCGCCCCGCCTGTTCCTTCACCCAACCGCATGCCAAGGTCCAGTATGGGATTCAGCCCAAGATGATTCAGCATAATTTTATGGCCCGGCTCTTCAGATTGATGACCGGCGAAAAGATAATCCACCACCGCCGGGCAGATAGCCTGGGCAATCAGCGCACCGGCGGTGGAAATGAACCCATCGATCACCACAGGCCGACGATGATACGCCCCAGCCAGGACCAGCCCGGCTATTCCCCCAATTTCAAATCCGCCGATTTTTGCCAGAACATCCAATCCGGAAGTCGGATCAGGTGTGTTGGTCTCGATGCCTTTGGCAATAACCGCTTTTTTACGTGCCAATCCCTGATCATCCACACCAGTGCCGCGGCCCACCATGTCGTCCAGACTCGCCCCCGTCAGTACTGCACCAATGGCCGCTGAGGGGGTGGTGTTGGCGATTCCCATATCTCCGGTCCCCAATATTTGGATACCGTTTTGAAATAGATCGCCGGCCAGATTGAAACCGGTTAAAATTGATTGGAAAGCCTGATCCGGGGTCATGGCGGGCCCCTGGACAAAAGAAGCTGTCCCCCGCCCCATTTTATGCACTTTTAGACGTTGACCACCCTTGACATCTTGGGCATCAATGTCCGGTATAATGCCCATGTCAACAACCCAGACTTGCGCATCCACATGCCGTGCAATGGCATTGATACCGGCGCCACCCGCTAAAAATGTCTGTACCATGGTACCGCTAACCTCCTGGGGAAAAGCACTCACACCCTCATGGGCCACTCCGTGATCACCCGCCATTACCAATACCGCCTTATCGCCAATACAGGGGGATAGCGTTTGCCCAATGGCGCAGCACCTTTCAGCCATATCGTGCAACCGACCCAGTGCGCGGGGCGGCATCACCAACTGAGCGGTTCGCGCTTCGGACTTTTCAATCCAGCTCCGGTCAATCGGCTGGATACCTTCAACAATTTGGCCAATTTGTTTTACTTCCATTTCGACTCCTTTGATCCGTGTCTATTTACAAACATTTGCTGATCTACCAGCTAACTCACCCCTTCAGCCACTCAATGGACACCAAACACAAAAACCCCTAGCCGAACTTTACCGCTCGGCCAGGGGTTTTACCATCACCACCGGCTACAATGCTTTTAGGCAGGTCTTCTGGCTGACTCGCCTTCCCAGCGGCCTTCCCATGGCAACACACGGCCACAGTGGCACTCTACGGCAGGAAGGTTCCCGCGTTGGTATGCATAACACGGGTGAGATCACAGCGGCGGGTCCGCTCCGGATTTACACCGGATTCCCTGTTCGCCCTGTATGGGGACCTAAAAACAAAACGCCTGCAATTTTGAAGCAAAATTTATGAAAACCGAGGAAGGATGTCAAGGCTAAAGCTTACACTTACCGCTTGGCTATTGAGAAAATCCATGCTATAGAAGCGCTTCTATTTTTATAAAAACATACAAGGGCGGAGGTTTATTATGGGTAAGGGTGATCGGCGCACCAAACGTGGAAAAATATGGAGAAGTTCATCAGGCAACAGTCGGCCTAAAAAACAGAACAAAGGAAAATCAAAGAAGTAAATGCCTCTTCGCACGCAGCCCTAGACGGGTGGTACGCGAATGAGACCCTACGATCCAGATGCACGATGAAACGCTGTGCCAGGCGCTTGGTCGTCAGAACGCAAAGCCATCTCAAAAACCCAAACCGTAACGGCTAACCGATACGCTCCTGATGTTTGCCATCCTGATCGGGTTCGTCGCAGCAGCGGCACCGGGTCATCTCAACCTTGCATTTATCGCACACCCTGCCATCTCCACGGGTCACATATATAACGTGTGTCTCGCAATGGCATTTGTCACACTTCATCATAGGCTTTTCCTGTCCGGCTCAACTTAGTGTTCGTGAATCCACTGGTAGCCAATGGCTGATCAACGCATAATCGGTGACATTCGCAAGCTTTACTATACCTGTAGGTATCAACAAAATGTCCACCGAAAGCTTGCACCGGAAATAAGCTTAACCATTGTTCAGCCGGTTTTCAACTCTAGGCAAGCATATTACAAGCTATCTCAAAATAGTCTATTTCGATGCAACCTGGGTGTCTATATAGTTGCGCTCTTTCCAGAAGTGACTTAGTATGAAAAAGTTTAAATTGTCCAGCCAACTGCCGACAACGGTTCGCTGGCGGCTGCCGGTGGATGACAACCGGCTGGTACCTAAAACAACGCACATGCACAGCCTGCCCCTTGGCATGGTTGCATCACGAATGCAGTGCGTGCTTGAAATATTGACATTTTAAAAGGAGCGGCACAATGGCAGCATTGTTGCGTATTCGACATATTCTCATCTGGTTGCTATTCGTTTGCGCAGTGTGGGGCCCGAATATTCCCACGCTACTGGCCAGTGAGGGTATTCACAAAATCCGCAAAAGCGTGGTCCGTGTATTCACCGTGGCACAAACGCCCGACTATCAGGTGCCTTGGAACCCCGGCCAGTCGACGTCAGGCATGGGATCGGGCTTTATTATCTCGGGCAATCACATCTTGACCAATGCCCATGTGGTCAGCAACGCCCGTTTTATCACCATTGAAAAAGAGGGGGATGCCCGCCGATATGAAGCTCGCGTCAAATTTATTGCCCATGACTGCGATCTGGCCATGCTGGAAGTTCTGGATAAAAGCTTTTTTCGGGGTACGACCAACATACCGTTGGGCAATGTACCGGCCTTGGACTCAACTGTCTCGGTGGTGGGCTATCCCATTGGCGGCGATCGCCTCTCAGTAACCCGGGGAGTGGTTTCGCGTATCGATTACCGCGTATACGCTCATTCAGGCGTGGACCATCACCTGGTGATCCAAATCGATGCGGCGATCAATCCAGGCAACAGCGGCGGCCCGGTGATTCAAAACGAATCGTTGGTGGGAGTGGCCTTTCAAGGCTTTAGCGGCATGGTCGCCCAAAATGTCGGTTACATGATTCCTGTACCGGTAATCACCCGTTTTTTACATGACGTCTCTGACGGTCAATATGATCGCTATGTGGATATCGGCATTCAGTTTTTTCCGTTGATCAATGCGACCCACCGAAGGGCGCTGGGTCTGGCCGCCGGTGACTTTGGCGTGATGGTTGGCGAAGTGATGGAAGCCGGCGCCGCCCACGGCCATCTGCAAACCGAAGACGTACTGCTGGCCATTGATGGTCACCCCATCTCCAGCGACGGACGCGTGGCCATGGACAATGACCGGGTCTTGCTGAATGAAGTTGTCGAACGCAAGTATAAAGGAGATACCGTGCGCTTGGACATCATGCGCAAGGGTCGCAAAATGAAGGTGATCATTGCCTTGAACACGCCCTGGCCTTATCTCATTCAGGCCCGACAATATGATGTCAGCCCCCGTTTCGTCCTTTTCGGCGGCTTGGTCTTTCAGCCGCTCTCCAGCTCATTTTACTCTATACTTCAAAATCCAACGGTAACGCTGAGGTATCATTTCGCCCAATTTCTTGAAAAAGAGCTCTACCGCGACCATCCCGAGGTGGTCGTCATCAGTAAAATTTTACCGGATCCAGTAAACGCTTATCTGGATCGCTTTGTCTATACCATTGTCGATCAAATCAATGGCACCAAGGTCAAAACATTGGAAGATGTTGCCGCAGAATTTGCAAAACCGACTCAATTCCATGTCATCCAGGTCGTTGGCGATCCACAGCCCCTGGTGCTGGAAGGAAAGTCGGTGGCCGAAGCCAGAAAACGCATTCTTAAGCGCTATGGCGTCACCCGAGAAGCCTATCTGAAGGACAGTATCGTGCCGCCTGATTGGCTTAAAAATGATTCATAGATGATGCGCATTCAATCAATTTAAAAATCGTGCAGCATATGAGATTCCAAGTTGATGGAGACTAAAATGTCTATTAAAGCAGTTGCCCGTTTGTTGATGTTGTTGATCGCCCTAATTGGATTAGGGGCTTGTCGCAGCGACCTGCTCGCATTCAAGCAGAAATATCCTGATAGGGTATCGCAATCCATCTTGCGCGTCACCGTGACTCGCCAGGGCTATTTGTTTCACCGCCCCTGGGAGCAGCGCCGGCCCATTACCCAAACCGCCATTGGGGCCATTGTCTCCAATGGGTGGGTGCTGACCACCGGGCACCTGGTGGCCAACCACCGCTATATTGAACTTGAAACAACCGATACCCGAAAAAAAACCCGCGCCGAAGTCGTAGTGGTGGACTACGAAGCCAATTTAGCCCTGCTCAGGCCTGTGGCTCCAGAATTTTTGTCCGGGCGCACACCATTTAATGTGGCAGGTCAGATCGTCCCGGAAGACAAGCTAACCATTTTACAGGTCAAACCCAATGGGGACGTTGTGCCCAATACCGGAAAAGTGCTTTCCATTGAGTTGCGCACCTATTCCCATGGCAATCAGTTTTTGACCTATCGCTTGAGCAACGGCTTGCAATACGGATATCACAACATCACCCTTCCGGTGGTGAAAGGTCGTGCATTGGCCGGGTTGGTGCTGCAATCGAACATGGACACCCAAACCATCGATGTGATTGCCACCCCGGTGATTCGGCATTTTTTAAACGATGCCTTTGATAGAGAGTACCAGGGCTTTCCGCTGGCCGGTTTTCACTACGGCCCGACCCTGGACCCCCAACTGCGCCGCTACATCAAGCTGCCGGACAATCAGACCGGCATCTACATTCAAAAAGTCATTAAAGGAGGGCCTGCAGATCAAGCCGGATTGCAAGCCGGCGATGTCGTAACGCATATTGGCGGTGTCGATGTCTCTAACACCGGGCAATTCAACCATCCCCGATATGGCCAGACCTCACTGGTACACCTGATTCGCAGCCAGCACTATGTGGATGAGATGGTGCCCCTTAAACTGGTGCGTGACGGCAAAATGCTATCGATGCGCATATGCCTGGACCACCGCCAACCCGACGAGTATTTGGTGCCGCCCTATGTCATCGATCAGCAGCCCGATTATTTAATTTACGGTGGATTGGTATTTCAGGAATTATCCGTCTCCTATCTCCGCGAATATGGCAAAGATTGGAGCACCCGCGCACCCATCCACTTACTTTACTACAACCAGAACCAAGACTACCTCAACGGCGATCATCACGAAAAAATTGTCATTATCTCCAGTGTCATCCCCACATCCTTAACCATTGGTTATGAAAATTTGGCCGAATTGGTCATTTTAAAAGTCAACGGCAAACCTATCGGCAAATTATCCGATGTGGCCGCTGCACTGAAATCACCCCTCAATGGATTCCATAAAATCGAAACCGAACAACACCCCCAGGTCATTTTTCTAGACCCCAAAGAGATTCCCCTCATTCATCAAACCATCCGGGAACGCTACCGCATTCCTGTGTTGTCACCCTAAGATCCGTTTCTATTTAGTTTTTAGCCAGGCGGTTATTTTCACTGTGGGCGCTCCAAAAATTGGAGAGGAGAAAGGAAAAATTGCTTGCCACATTCCAAGAAAATTTATAGTTAGTCATTTAGCTAAGTAAGCAAATGGATGAAAAATGACAACAGCGCTTTTCAAAGCATTAGGGGATACCAATCGGCTTCGAGCAGTGGCTGCCTTGCTTCGATATGAGGAGTTGTGCGCCTGCCACCTTGTGGAGTTGTTGGGAATTAGAGGCGCCACTGTCTCCAGGCATATGGGGCAGTTGATTCGATGCAAAATAGTGCAGTCGCGTAAAAAGGGTCGCTGGGTCCTTTACCGGCTAACCCAATCGGAAGAGATGTCCATGATTATCGAGTTGCTCAAAGAGCGATTGGTGCGGGAACCATTCTGGAAAGCGGATGGAAAGCGTTTAGAGAAGATGCTTGCAGAAAATTTGGAAGATCTTTGCCGAAAACAGCTGGGAGAAGAATGCTGCCAGAAATAGCCTTTAAAAATCCGATAACAAGGGGAGGAAAAAAAGAAACGCAACTCGATTGTTATCGCAGAGTGCGGGACCAGATTCGTGATTTTGTCGAAGCGTTGCCGGACACTCATGAAAGCGAATACAATGAGACAGAACAATGATGAAGGGGTCAGTATGAAAGGCAAACAAGAACCTCGTATAATGGAGTCCTTTTTTGAGCGGTATTTAACGGTATGGGTCGGTTTGTGTATTTTGGGTGGTATCGTTTTAGGCCGGCTTGCGCCCAACCTGGCCGGCGCACTTGATCAGATGTCGATTTCGGTGGGCGGTGCGCCTGTGGTCTCCATTCCCATAGCGATCTGCCTGTTTTTCATGATGTATCCCATTATGGTGAAAATCGACTTCAATTCCGTGGTTGCTGCAGGGCGAAACACCCGGCCGGTGCTGCTTACCCTTTTTCTCAACTGGTGTATTAAGCCGTTTACCATGTACGGAATCGGCATGCTGTTTCTCGGCATGATATTTCACGGTTTCATCGGGAGTGAGGCTACTGATCTTGTGAAACTGCCGTTTGGACTCGACCTTCCGATTGGTGCAGTACATGGAGCGGGTACCGTTGTCCTTGCAGATGGTGGTAAAATGCTTGAGATCCCACTGTGGCGAAGCTATTTTGCCGGCTGCATCCTGCTGGGCATTGCGCCATGTACTGCCATGGTTCTAGTTTGGGGATACCTGGCGCGGGGCAACGATGGACTGACACTGGTGATGGTGGCTCTAAATTCATTGACCATGTTGGTTCTTTATGGCGTCTTGGGTGGATTTCTGCTCGGCATGGGGAGGCTCCCGATTCCCTGGCAGGCGTTGCTGCTTTCCGTCGGCGTGTATGTCGCCCTTCCTCTGGTGGCCGGCTATTTATCCAGACGCTGGCTTATTGCAGTAAAGGGTGAAACCTGGTTTCGCGATAAATTTTTACATCTGTTGACGCCGATTACCATCAGCGCATTGCTGTTGACTTTGGTACTCCTGTTTAGTTTCAAAGGTGAGGTGATTGCAGAAAATCCATTAACGATACTCTATATTTCCATTCCGCTTTTCTTCCAGACTATATTGATTTTCGGATTGGGATATACCATTGCAAAGTTCTTGAAACTGGACTATGCGGATGCAGCACCCGTTGCAATGATAGGCGCTTCCAATCATTTCGAAGTAGCGATTGCCACCGCTGTCATGCTGTTTGGGCTTTCTTCGGGCGCGGCTCTGGCCACAGTCGTCGGGGTGCTTATCGAGGTACCGGTGATGTTACTGCTGGTGAAGATCTGTCGACGCACCCGTGGGTGGTTCCAGTATCAAGCGTAATGAGGGTGGATACGAAGCGGTCTGTTGTGATCTCTTCACTCGATTCATGGAAACTTTGAAGAATTGCTTTTAATCATTATCACAGCGTTGCAAAAAAAATTATCCTTAGAGGTAAGCGAACAATTCGATATCAGGTATATGCCAGTGCTAAACCCCATTGTTGCGTGAAAAGATGGCAACATTGGGCCCGATCCTCAAGTTCACCATGGGTTTATTCCTCAGAGGTATCTCTGACATGTCGCCAAATCAATTCTGATAAGGGTTTTTAGCCTTTTTTACCATCTTTTTTATGCAGCTGCGTGGTAAACCTTGCCCACACGTCTATATCTTGAGGCAAAAATCTAATTTTTCAAGGTATCCTTAGACCTCTTACGTGAACGGTTTACTCCACCGTTGTATAAAAAAGATGACCTTCAGCCGGTCAAGGAATCTTCTTTAAAAAGAGTCTTTATTGACATCATTAGAATGATGCTTAGAAAAATTATATATAGAAAATCGGTGGGTGACCGAAAATGGGTGGTTTCGGCATTCCCGAGCATCTTCGAAAATATCCTAGATCAGGAGACTATACAGTGAATAGTCATATCAACCTTGAGACTGCCACATTCGCCGGCGGTTGTTTTTGGTGTACCGAGTCGGACTTTGAAAATTGCAAGGGCGTAAATGACGTGATCTCGGGTTACACCGGAGGGCATAAAAGAAACCCGACATACCAGGATGTTTCAACCGGGCGAAGCGGTCATTGGGAGGCGGTCCAGATCCATTTTGATTCAGCAAAGATTTCTTACGACCAACTGCTCGACATTTTTTGGAAGCATATCGATCCTACGGACCCTGGGGGCCAGTTTGTGGATCGCGGTGCGCAATACCGAACCGCCATTTTTTACCATGATGACCGACAAAAACAACTGGCTGAAAAATCAAAGCAGGCGCTCTCTCGCTCAGGAAACTTTGGCAAACCCATTGTGACCGAAATTTTAGCAGCAGGTAAATTTTATCCTGCTGAAAGACACCATCAGAATTACTACAAGCAAAATCCCGTACATTATAAATTCTATCGTCAAAATTCAGGTCGCGATCAATTTCTTTCAAAGATATGGATCCAGAATAAACGCAATCCCAATTGATCCAATGGGTTCAAGAGTGCTATTTTGTCGTCCGGGACGTGGGACCGTCATTCGGAGTCCATGCTTTTTCTGACTTGCCGAAATTGGGCTTGTATTCTTCCAGCCGAAACACCCATAGCAATTGATTGAACAGCGCCGATTTCATCATCCATGAGACCCGTTTCTTTGGCTACGCCAAAAAGATGTTTCATTCATGGCGAACAACCCACAACGAAAGCTGCTGCCAATTGGATCATGACGGTTGTTTTCTTATCCAATATCTCATTATTGACTGTTGACGCGAAAAATTCTTCGTATTTCGCTTGTTGCTTTTTCGGTAGCATCGGGTCTCCTTTTTTGTGTTCCGACATAATGATAATGTTGGCAGCACGCTATCTCCAGAATAAGGAAGGACCTTTTAATTCAAGGCGAGACCGGATGTAAATCCGGTTCGGACAAAAGGGCAAGAAGCTTGGCTGTTACGCTTCCGGTTAATTTTCGGCATTCAGCCATTTGTTGCGCTTTGCCGAACCCCTTGCGGATCGAGGCACAATGGGTTGTTCCGAAATCATCTATAAATAGTTGCCGGATCTCTATTGCAAGCCGGGCGGAAAGATCCCAATCTGCACCCGCTTTACGCCGGCCGAAAAAATGTCCGATGGTGATTAGGGCGCCTGAAAGTGCACCGCAGGCTTCTTGATACGTTTTGCCGAATCCACCGCCAAAAGCAGTCGCATGTGCAACAGCTTCCGATGGGTCTTCACCCAAAGCAGCTAATGCGGCTGCGGTTACAGCTTCGGCACAATGATACCCGTTTCCAAAATAGTCGGCGGCGCTTTCGCTTGCCCGGCGTTTTCCCATAGTCGTTATTTTTTTCATATTGACCCCCATTCCGTTTTATGGTTCGCTAATTCCGATTAATACATGAGATCAATCGTGTCCAACGATTTATATCGATGCAACCCATCGACACAAACGATAGGAGTGTAACTATGGAATTCCGCAATCTTCGAACTTTTCGCGTTGTGGCGGACCATTTAAGTTTTTCCAAGGCCGCAGATCAGCTCTATATGGCACAGTCTTCGGTATCGGCCCAAATTAGATCCCTGGAACAAGAGCTGGACTTGAAGCTGTTTGACCGGCTGGGGCGTCGTGTGCTTATCACGGATGCCGGTTTGAAACTGTATGCATATGCTCGCCGTATCGAAGAAATGACGGCTGAAATCCGCTCAGAAGTGACCGGCGCGAAAAATGTCCGCGGCTCACTTACGATTCGCATTCCGGAAACATTGGCCGCCGTGTATATGCCGCGCGTGGTAGACCGCTTTCACGGGGACAACCCGGAGGCGACATTGCAATTTATCAATTGCAGTGATCGGCAGCTGCGGGAGGAATTAAACTCCGGTCGCATCGACTTGGCATTTTTAATGACCGATGCGATTCACTTGGGCGAAGTCAATATACGTATGCTCGGAACCGAAAATCTGATCCTTCTGTCGGGTCCTGAACATCCATTGTGCCGGTTAAATAGGATTGTTCTGGATGATTTGAACGGCCACACCGTTCTGCTGCCGAAAACCGATTGAAGTTATCGCAAATCATTCGAGCGGTCGCTCGAAAAACATAAAATCAAATGCCGTAAACTCGAATTTTCAAGTATCAACAGTATGCGAAATTGTCTGAAGCGGGGCGTGGGGTATACCATCTGCCCTGAAGTCGCCGTACGCGCGGAACTGGCTGATGGGCGTTTGTCAAAACTCAGATGGGGTGCTGCACAAATAGAGACCTCTGTTATAATGATATGGCATGCTGAAAAATGGTGCTCCCCACTGCTCAAACATTTCATGGAGATCGCAGAAAAAGTTATTTCAAAATAGGTATACTATGAATTTATCTAAAATAATCGGATCTATATACAAATACACGTTTAAGTATTCTTACGGACCTATAACCCAAAACAAGGCGTATCTAAACAGCTTTTTTGGATCTGTAACCGTAGGTCAGTGAACAAGCCGACTTAACATCAGCTCCTGCCCAGGCGTTGTCCAGTGCTCGCTTGGATTTAACACACTGGCCCGTGCCCGGTTTGTGCCACAAGACCAATCAACGCCGAAAGTGATATCCCGGCATTTCATTCAAATCGACCTACATCCACCATTTGATATATTTGGATTTTGACATTTGGCATTTTACGCTCGGTGCGCCTTCAAAATATCTCATATGGATTATTTGCTGACTAACCGCCCATATTTTGTCAATATCTCTTCCAATGTCCGTCGATACATTTCGCTGTGGGCGCCCCCCAGTTCAACGGCGCGGCGCGCCATGCGTTCGGCTTCAGCCAAACGATTGTCCTCTGCCAATATATGCGCCAGGTTGTTAAATGCTGCCGCACATTGCGGATCGACGGCAATGGCTTGCTCAAATGCGCCGGCGGCGGCCTGGGATTTACTTGAAGCATAAAGCACATTACCCAAACCGAGCCATGGCTCTGCATGCTGGGGCCATTGTTGCGTTGCGGTTTTAAAAGCCCGGATTGCCGCCTGTACCCGTCCCGCCTTCTGCAATCCAAATGCGGCTCGCATATATTCGTGCAATTGAGCGCTGATGGGAACTGTTTCCGTGGAAAGCACCAGGAGGCCCCATTGTTGAGCCCGCCTCCAGGTATGGTTGAATGTCGGTAGGGATATCGTCCGAAAGGCGGTGGTGCCCGTATGCATCACCACTTGCTGGTTAGGCAGATCGTAGCCCACCACGACGGCGTAGTGCCAGCGCGGCCACCAGCGCAACCCCAGGTTCTGGAACACAATTACCGGGTGGCCGGCCGCCACTTCCTGCACCAATGCGTTTAAGCCTTGGATGCGATAGGCCAAACGTTCATGCCTGCGCACGGCGGCGATCATATTCGATTGAAGCGTGCCCTTGCGCCCGGGTGTATAGACCGAAACGGTCAAATCGTCGGGCATCACCACTGCCCCGCTCCAGCTTAATGCCATGGCAAGGGCGGCAGGACCACATTGATACTTGTGCTGTGCAAAAAAAGGGACCCCGTCAATCCTTACTCGGGCAGGGAGGCCCGGAAGTATATCAAATGGGACTGACCCGGGCCAGGAGGCACATCCGCTAAAACAGAAAAGCAAACTAATTCCTGCAAGAACCCGTCCCGTGGATAACCGACGACACACCACCTGGACTTATCGTTTCTTAATGAAAGTAAAGACGTCGGTATAGCCGAGAAGATCGGTGACGATCAAGGCGATAAATCCCAGAAGGGACACAAGAATAATGGCGCTGACCGCATCCCCGCCAACAGGCACCTGCTCAATGCGAGACGCCAGATCGAGCACCTCGACATCGGTCATCGCAGCCACTCGCAATTTGGCTTCTTTGGGCGAGACACCCCATGCCTGCAACTGGTGCGCCACATCCTTTCGTTCCATAAATGCTTGCACCTGCTGCCGGGCCAGTGTCGTTTCCTGGGCCTGCAATATGTCAGCAGTGCCCACCATGGCGGCTTGTACGGGCGCCACAAAAAGCGACAGCATGCCAAAGGCAATGATAACCATAACGGCCACCGTCTTTTGGATCGAGCGACAAGATCTCATACGGGTCACCTCCATCAATGGGTTGATTCGGTCAACACACAGCAAAAACATTATAGGATGTCGATCAAGTTAAAAGCCTAAACGATCAAAGAATGGATAGCACAACTCCTCGCAGATCACCACAAAGGTGTCAACTCATACCGTAGCTTTCGATCTCAACCGCCGGTTACGACCAAATTGTCCCGGTGAATCACTTCGTCATAGGGATTGGAGCCTAAACACGCCTTGACCTGGCCGGATCGAAGCCCCATGATGAGCCGGATGTCAGCAGCACTGTAATTCACAAGACCAACACCCAAATTTTGGCCGCTCTGAGTTTGAAAAGTGACCGGCGCACCGACGCCGAATTCGCCTTTTACGCCGATGATGCCGATGGGCAATAGGCTTTTACCGTTTTGCATCAGCGCGTGGGCAGCCCCCTCATCGATCACAAGACTGCCTTTGGGCTTCAGGGTATAAGCGATCCAGCACTTGCGGCTGGCCAGCCTCTTTTCCTTGGGGGCAAAATAGGTGCCGTGCTTCTCGCCGGCAAAAATTTTAATTAAAATATCGGGTTTGTTGCCCTGTGCAATGATCATGGGCACACCGGCGGCAGTCACTTTTTTAGCCGCCTGGATCTTGCTCAGCATGCCGCCGGTGCCCAGGGCGCCGGGGATGTCTCCTGCAAAGGCATCAATAGTGGCATCAAAAGTGCGAACTTCTGAAATCAATTCGGCGTCATCATGGGTGCGCGGGTCCTTGTTAAAAAGCCCGTCAATGTCGGTTAGGTTAATCAAGAGATCGGCGTCCATCAGCAGCGCGATCATGGCCGACAAGTTATCGTTGTCCCCCAGCTTGATTTCCTCCACCTTGATGGTATCGTTCTCATTGATAATGGGAACGACTTTCCAGGCCAGTAGGGTATAGAGGGCATTGCGTGCATTGAGATAGCGCTCGCGATTGTTTAAATCTTCACTGGTCAGCAGAATCTGGGCGACTTTTTTTTGACAACGGCCGAAAGCCTCCTCGTAGGCATTCATCAAACCGCTCTGACCTATAGCGGCAATGGCCTGACGCTGGGGGATCTCGTCAGGCCGCTCTTTGATCCCCATCTTGCGCAAACCCGAGGCCATGGCCCCTGATGAAACCAGCAGCACTTCAAGCCCCTTGTCGATGAGCCCACATATCTGGTGTGAGATGGCATCGATGGTATCGACATTCAGACTGCTGCGGGCCGTCACCAAATTACTGCCCACCTTAATCACCACGCGTTGGGCTTTTTTTAATCTTGCAGTCGGCATTGTTTCTCCCGGCCAATTCATCGAACCGGCCCATTCCCGGCGTTTAATCGGTTTGTCCAAATCGTGCACATCCCAATCAGGTGCAAAAAGCATCCCAGATATCAGCACCCAAAGGATCTATCCAATTTTCGATGGGTGAATGATTTGGCATGGGGGCCGCTATAGTCCGCCGCCACTTGGCCGCTGCCCATCAGGCGCCATTGGTAAATCAATAGCCCTTCAAGCCCCACTGGACCGCGGGCGTGAATCTTGTTCGTGCTGATGCCGACCTCCGCCCCCAGCCCAAAACGAAACCCATCGGCAAAACGGCTCGAGCAATTCCAGAATGCATCGGCCGTATCCACAAGATCCATGAAACGAATGGCCCGTGTTTTGTCGGTGCTGACAATCACATCGGTGTGGCCGGAGCCGTAGTGGTTGATATGTTCCACAGCGGCGCGCATATCCGTTATGACTTTAATGGAAACCGTCAGATCCAGATACTCGGTATGCCAGTCCGCCTTCTCGGCACATGTCACATCAATGATTTGCCGCGTCGCGTTGCAGCCCCGAATTTCAACGCCCTTGTCTTCCAATGCGCTTTTAAGCCTTGGCAGAACGGACGGTGCAACGGCCTGATGCACCAGCAGGGTTTCGGCGGCATTGCACACCGCCACGTATTGGGTTTTGCTGTCCACAGCGATGCGAATCGCCATCTCCTCATCTACGGTTTTGTCGATATAGACATGGCAAATGCCATCGGCATGGCCCAACACCGGAATATGGGTGTGGTCCATAATGTGTTTGACAAATGCATTGGATCCCCGGGGGATGATCAAATCGATGCTCTCATCCAGTTTCAACATATCCGCCACATCGCCGCGAGTCTCTAAAAGGCCTATCCAACCCTCGGGAATACCGGCTTTGGCGCTGGCCCGAATAATGATGTCGGCCAACAGTCGGTTGGTTTGGGCGGCCTCGCTGCCGCCTTTGAGCAGCACCCCATTGCCGCTTTTAAGACAAAGGGCCGAAATCTGAACAAGGGCATCGGGTCGCGACTCAAAGATCACCCCGACAACGCCGATGGGCCGGCTGACTTTGAAAAGCTCAAGCCCCTGGTCCAATTCAATGGCGCTGAGGGTTCGGCCCACGGGATCATCCAATCCAATAACGCTCTCTAGCCCCGAACGTGCCTCGATCAGTTTTTTATCATCAAAGCGCAGCCGTTTGAGCAGCGGTGCCGCTAATTTTTCCTGCGCTGCGCGCTCCATATCCGCCTGGTTGGCCGCGACAATGGCCGCTTCTTCGGCTGCCAAAACCCGCGCGATCTCTGCCAGCGCTTTGTTTTTGGTCCGGGTTGAAACGGCCGCCAGCTGGTTGGACGCTTTCTTAGCCTGGGCCGCAGTTTGACGAATATCCATCACTACCCCTCTTGCATTTGCGTTTAATCCCGAGATCCCTTCATACACCAAAGTGATTAAAAATCAAAGGCATAACCAAAGACGATACGCTGTTGGCCGTCCCTGAATCGAACGACTATGCAAACCGATACCACGCCGAAAATTGCTTGCATTGCAGACATCACTTGCCCGAGATAAGCCCCCACTTTTGCATACGCGCTTCGATGGTGCGGCGGGACCCGTCAAGGTCCTTCGTATGCCGGCCTTGTCGGTAAATTTCGATCACCTGGCGGGTGTGTCGGCGAACCTTTTCGCGCAGGGTTTGGGCCGCATCCATTATCACTTGCCAATCGGCATCGCGGGTAAAGGCATCGAAAGCGCAAATCAGCCCATGGGCCAACTGGCGTCCCATGCTGCTGCCAAAAGCCATGTACAACCCTAAAGCCGCCTTGTCCCGGCGTTGGATCAAATGATGCAAAGCCCCATGGGGTCCGGTATCCGCCAGCAGGTCTTTCAGGCTGCGAATCAATACTTCAATGGGGGTATGCGGGAAATCGGCCAGCATTTGCCGCCAAATGCTACGGTCAAACACCTTTTCTTCCAGCTCCCCCACTTCGTGATGCACATAGATGCGCTTCTGGATCTTCCAAATGATGTCCAGGTGTCGGCGCAGGGTGTCACTCTGAGCATCCGGGATTCCACATGCCTGCAAGGCATATAGCAGCGGCCAACGCCCGGACTTGTTGATATAGACCATTTGGTCCCATAAAAACATACGACCCGCCTCTGTGCGCAACACCACTTGCCCATCTTGCGAAAATGCCGGCAAGGTCAGCAGATCCCGGGCATGCTCACGCCCCAACTGCCAGACCGTGTGCCCATCGATGTTCACCTGATGAAGGATTTCCGCCAAAAAAAAGGTGGGTTTTAAGCTGTAAGCATATCCGGCACCTAAGAACAATTTATGCGGCCGTAAAAAGGCATTGGCAGTGGAGGTATCAAACGGGTCAACGTTTTGGCCGTTGAGCGAGAGTGCTTCATAACCTGCATCGAGCAATTGTTCCCAAAGATCCTCTTTTTGACCGATCCAGTCCAAAACTTCAGCGGTATCGCCCTCCTGCCAAGGCGGCAGGCGCTGCTCCCACTTGTAAAGATCCCGCAGCCGCATGGCCAAACCGCAGATTGAATAGAGACCGGCGTGCCGGGCATCCGAGGCATCGCAATTGTGGCGCACTTGGCGGATCAAGCGATCAAGATTCATGTGGCCTCCCAAAGATTGTGATAAACATTCATCAATTAAACCTTATGGTAAGGATTCCACCATTGAAAATCCAGTAGAGCCATGATATCGAAATGGGATATTTTCACTTGAGCATGAGGTTCCTAAAGATAATGGAACTTACCTACCATTGCTTTATTTCCAGAACAACAACAAGAGGAGGGAGAGATGCGCAGACTGTCCATTTGTTTGACCCTGCTACTGGTTACCCTGCTGGCGGTCGGATTGTACGCCTGCGGCAAAGGCGGTCAGAAAAGCATTAAGGTTGGCATTAATGCACCCATCACGGGCGATATTCCCAAAGTCGGTGAAGGCAGCAAATATGCCGCCCAGATGTGGCTGGAGGACATTGAAAAAGCCGGCGGCCTGGAAGTTGGCGGTACCAAATACAAAGTCGAATTGGTAATCGAAGACAATGAATCCAAAGCCGAATCCGCCGTCAAGGCCAACACCAAGATGATCACCGAAGACGCCGTGCTGGCCATTGTGGGCCCCCAAGCCTCCAGCCAGGCCATTCCGGCCGGCGATGTGGCCAACAACTACCAAACCCCCATGATCAGCCCTTGGTCCACCAACCCCAATACCACCAAGGACCGCCCCTATGTTTTCCGGGGCTGTTTTTTAGACCCGTTCCAGGGACCGGTGGTGGCCAACTTCATCAAGGAAAAATTTAATTATACCAAAGCGGCCGTTCTGTTTGACGTGGCCAGCGACTATCCCAAGGGTTTGGCCGAGTTCTTTAAAAAGTCCTGGGAAGAGATCAATGGGCCCGGATCGGTGGTGGCATATGAAACGTTTACCACCAAAGATACCGATTTCAGCTCCCAGCTCACAACCATCAACAACTCGGGTGCAGAGTTCTTTTTTACACCCCAATATTACAATGAAGTGGCCCTGATCGTTAAACAGGCACACGAATTGGGTTGGAGCAAACCCATTATCGGCAGCGACTCCTGGGGATCGGCCGAGACCGTTGAATTGTGCGGTGATGATTGCCATGGTCTGTTTTTCAGCACCCACTATGCAGCTGCCGGTGCCACCGGTGCAACCAAAGCATTCATCGATCGCTACAACCAGAAATATGGCTATGTACCGGATGACGTCGCGGCCCTGACCTGGGATTCCCTGCGACTGGTGCAACAGGCCATCCAAAATGCCGGTACGATTACCGGGGACATCAAAAAAGACCGCACGGCGGTACGTGATGCGCTGGCCAAAATCAAAGACTTTAAAGGCATCACCGGTGACATGACCTTTACCGAAGAGGGCGATCCCATTAAATGTGCGGTGATCGTACGTATCAGCGAAAAAGGCGAATATGAATTTCACAAGTCGGTCTGCCCTTAACGTAAAACCGGAATTCCCGGAACCGTTGCAGGGTAAAATTCGCTGAAGGTTAACGGCACCAAATTATAAAGGGGCAGGTGCTTTACGATTTAAAGCTCTGCCCCTTATTCGCAGGAGCACGCTTGTGGATGCTTTATTGCAAAATATGGTCAATGCCTTGCAGTGGGGTAGCTTCTATGCCTTGATTGCCCTTGGATACTCCATGGTCTACAGCATAATGATGCTTTTTAATTTTGCCCATGGGGATATCTTCATGACCGGTTCCTATATTGGATTTGGTGTGGCCACCATGCTGCTGACCCTTTGGGCTTCGATGGGGTTGGCCTTGCCGGGTTGGGTGACCTTGGCCCTCACCCTGGTCATTGCCATGACCCTGACCTCCATGCTGGGAGTGCTGGTCGAGCGTATCGGCTACCGCCCTTTGCGCGATGCGCCCCGGGCGTCAGCCGCCATCACCGGGTTGATGATCGGCATCATTCTGGAAACCGGTAACCTGGCGGTTTTAGGGGCGCGGCGGCTCAATTTTCCCCAACTCATTGAATCCACCACCTACAACCTGGGCGGCATTTACGTCACCAACAAAAAAATTCTCATTGTGGTGGTTTCCTTGTCCCTTATGTACGCACTGCATCAATTTATTCAACGCAGCCGTTGGGGCATGGCCATGCGGGCCATGTCTTTTGATTTTCAGGTGGTGCCGCTCATGGGCGTTTCGCTAAATGTGATCGCCCCGCTCACCTTCGCTATCGGCTCGGCGCTGGCAGCGGCCGCCGGTATTTTATACGGTTTGGCCTATCCGGTGCTGGACCCCTACATGGGGGTGTTATTGGGCTGGAAAGCGTTTGTAGCGGCCATTCTGGGAGGCAGGGGTTCCATATTGGGCGCCGCCTTGGCGGGATTTTTATTGGGCGGCATTGAAATTTTCGTCCCCATGATCTTTCCCTCCACCCTGAGGGATCTGATTGCCTACTCCATTATTTTGCTGATTTTAACCTTCAGGCCCTATGGATTTTTCGGCCAGGCCCACAGTACACAATTGCGCTTATAAAAACTGTATGTACCCCCGTTGTGTTGCCCAAAACAAGGATAAAGATGGAAGCGACCCACACCGAGCCTGACAACCACCGCTATCGACTGCGCCGTTTTTTTGCCAAAGTGCCCATGCTGGGCTGGCTGGCGGGCATTTTGGCTGCCGTTTTGGTGGAATACCTCATCGGCGACCCCCTTTCCACGGCACTCTACTTACCCAAGATGCCGGTGCTCTTCGGCTGTTTGATCATGTTCAAACACCCCATGTTGATTCCCAGCGTATTGGCCTATGTGACCGTCATCTACGCGCTGCCCATTGCATTAGCGGGCCGATTGACCGCTTCACCCGCAAACCGGCTGGCCGGGATGCTGGAGCGCTGGCCCGTCTGGATTTCGGCCTTGGTCCATCTGGGACTGCTATACCTGGCTTTGCACTTTTGGGCCGGTCTGAGCGATTACCGCCTGCTGGTACTCAAGCTGACCATGATTGCCGTGATGCTGACATTAAGTATTAATGTCATCAACGGGTATATGGGGGAATTCTCTTGCTCCCACCCCGGATTTATGGCCCTGGGTGCCTACGCTGCCTCCACCGTCACCTTGCTCTTTTTTGCAAACGATCGCATGTTCGGCGATGCGCTGCTGCCCACTTTTTTAGGGCCCTTTTGTTTCCCATTGGCCCTGATCATCGGGGGTTTGGTGGCCGCTTTGGGCGCTCTGGTGGTGGCCATCCCCTCTTTTCGCACCCGTGGCGACTACCTGGCCATCATCTCACTGGCTTTTATGTTTATCGTTAAGAGTCTTATTGAAAATCTGGAGTGGGTCGGCGGCCCCCGCGGCATGAGCAGTCAACCCAATTGGTCCACATTGCCGGTTGTCTTTGTATGGATGGTAATCTGCATTTGGGTCATCAACAACTTTGTGCGTTCCATCCTGGGAAAGGCACTCAATGCCGTGCGGGACAATGAAATCGCTGCCAATGCCATGACCGTCAACACCCGCAAAACAAAAATGGTGGCATTTATGATGGGCGCTTTTTGGGCAGGTGTGGCCGGCGGGCTCTTTGCCCATGTGATGCGTTTTGTCAACCCCGGCACTTTCGGCATCCAGCGACTGGCTGAAATCCTGGCCATGGTCTATTTCGGCGGACTTAACTCGGTGGTGGGCTCCATTGTGGGCGCCGTAAGCATCAACCTGATCAGTGAAATGCTGCGTCCCCTGGAGATCTACAAATGGATTGTCATTCCCCTGATTTTGATTTTGGTCATGATATTCAGACCCACCGGGCTGATTGCCTTTAGAGAGTTCGACATCAAAAAGATACTCAAACCGAAAATCAACACAGACAATCGATCGCAGCAGGAGAGATAGCAAATGCCCTTATTGCGGGTAACCGATATGACCCACTACTTTGGCGGCCTTCGTGCCGTTCACGCCTTTAACCTTTCCATTGAGCCCGGTGAAATTTGTGGCCTCATCGGCCCCAACGGCGCCGGCAAAACCACCATCTTCAATCTGATCACCGGCATTCATACGCCTACCCAGGGATCGGTGGAACTCGACCACCGGAACCTGATAGGGTTGCAACCCCATCAAATCGCCGCCCGCGGATTGGGGCGCACTTTTCAGAACCTGCTGCTCTGGCGCCATATGAACGTCAAAGAACATGTTAAGATGGCCCACTACAGTCAACTGAGTTACGGCCTGGCTGGAGCCTTTTTCGGCACCCCGCGCCGCAAAAAAGAGGAACGCCGCGTCGAAGAAAACACCCAGCGGCTGATGGAGATCTTTGACGTGGCCAAATATGCCGACCAGTTGGTAAGCAACTTGCCTTACGGCGCCCAGCGTCGCGTCGAGATGGCCCGGGCGATGGCCATCCAACCCAAAGTGCTTTTTTTGGACGAGCCCACCGCCGGCATGACCCCGGAAGAACTGGTCCAGATGATCGGCATCATCCGCCAGGTTCACAAAGACTTTGGTGTGGCTATCTTTCTCATTGAGCACCGGCTTAAATTTGTCATGGAGCTGTGTCAGCGCATCCAAACACTGGTCTTTGGTGAAGTCATTGCCGAAGGCTCCCCCCATGAGATTCAGAATGATCCCAAAGTGATCGAAGCCTATCTGGGCAAGGAGGATATCGCCTGATGCAGCTCAATGTTGAAAATCTACAAGTCTCCTACGATAAGATCAAAGCGTTGCATGGTCTCAATTTCAACATCGATCAGGGAGAAATTGTCTGTATCATCGGTGCCAACGGTGCCGGCAAAAGTACCACCTTAAGGGCCATCTCACGTTTGGTGGACGCCACACCCGACAGCAGGATGACTTTCATGGATCAAGATCTACTCAGTTACCCTGCCGATAAAGTGGTCAGTCAATTGGGAATTTCACATGTACCTGAGGGGCGGCGCCTTTTCGGCAACCTCACCGTGATGGAAAACCTCCAGCTGGCCACCTTTGCCCGCAAAGACAAAGAAAACTTTAAAAGCGATGTTGAGCGGGTGTTTAGCATTTTCCCCCGCCTGCAAGAGCGCGACAAACAAGCCGCCGGAACCCTTAGCGGCGGCGAACAGCAAATGTTGGCGGTGGGCCGCGCCTATATGAGCGGCCGTAAAATGATGCTGCTTGACGAACCTTCCATGGGGCTGGCTCCCTTATTAATGCTATCCATGTTTGACGCCCTCAAAGAGATCAACCGGGCCGGTACCACCATTTTACTGGTTGAACAAAATGCGCGCCTGGCGCTAAAATTCGCCCAGCGCGGTTATGTTATCGAAAATGGTGAAATTGTATTGGAAGGCGAATCCCAGGCCCTGCTTGAGAACCCGGACGTAAAAAAAGCTTATCTGGGGGGCTAGTAAAACCAGAAGAGAGGCTCACCGATGAGGAGCTACCCGACCGGTTCGGTAGTCAGCATCTGTTTAAACTTCAACGGTGTTGATTTGTAAAGACGGATGGCAGGCTGCAGCCCCAGGTCGGTTACAATACGAATGCCATTTTCAAGATAGCGATACTGAGAATGGGCATGACGGTCCTCGAAAGATCGGTTCATTTCCGCAGTCAGGGGGCCGCCAAAAACGCGTGACAAAATTTCCGGCATAAGCTCAGATACCAGCCCCCCGACAATGGCCTCCTCTACCGCCATCCATTCATCCACGACCTGTTGCACTTCGTCAACGGTACGGGGCGCGATTTGCTTGAGCTTGTCCTGAATGGCGATTTCGGTAGCGTCGCGCAGCGCGATATGCAGAGTCTCTTCGACCGGAACGACGAACACATTCAGCGGGTCCTCGGCACTGTTCTGCCACAAGGTGTAAGGGTTGTGGACAAATTCAAAATGACCGTTTTCACCGATTACGATGTTGGAACTGTAAGAGCCGATATTACCAGAAAACTCGAGATTGCTTAGCTTGATCTGGATCGCCTCGCTTTCGTCAGCCTGTCCGAAAAAGAGATACTCCTCGACATACTCATCGGCGATATTGTGCACCAAGTAGGCGGTAACGCTGCCATCGGAGGGATGATGGCCGATCTCGGATACCCCCCCTTGCAATATTTCTATGGATCTCAAAGGATTTTCCAATTGCGTGGCATGCAGCGTATAAGAAACGGCTTCATCACAATAGCTCTTAAAGAGCCCGGCATAATCGGCACGGTTTTCCGGCACCACCAATAGTTGTTTGTATGAATGGGCCAGTTTCCACTGCAATGCCTCTCCTTGAAAACGGCTTTTGATCTGAGCAAGCAGATCGTTATCCTTATTCAGATAGGCTAAGTTTTCCTGATTCAGGCTGCGGTCGAATTCAACATTCTGGTCTAAAAAAGGAACTAACGGTGCTTTCAGATCTTCGAGTTGAATCAGCTCAAACAGGCGCTGAAAGTCATCCCCAGCAGGCATGGCACTGATGGCCCATGCGTATTGCGCAAGCAGCACAACGCACATGCCGATCACCGAACCGAGTTTAAGGCGCAATTTTTTCATGGTTTCCCAATAGCTTGTGTTGTTCTACTGGATCCTGTCCAACCGGTCATCATCCGGTCAATTCAGCTATTCAGCAAAAATCAAGCCAAGTGGGGAGGGGGTCGCCACATCGCGCCTTAGGGAAATAATATTCTGTAAATATTAATATTTTTGCTTCCCCGTTTATGACAAGGTTCAAGTAGCATGCAAATAACCGGTCAGGTGTCACCAAGTACTGACGGAATGCGCGAAATTCTTGACGCTATTTGTCAGTCCGGTTCGACACCCCATGCGAACAATTTAAGCATGGATGCATACCACGGTTAAATCGACAGATGACCTATTAAAACCAGGCTTTTGGGTTCTCTTTTTAAGGTGCTAAAAGTGAGATATTGGGGAGGGGGTGTCGATAAGACTATCGTTGTGTCCCAGAACTTGGTGCTATATTTTGTTACTATCGTTTTGACTAAAATATCAAATGCCAAAATCCAAATGTCAAATGGCGGATGGGGACCGATTGGATATAAAAACAGTAGAATACATTCATTTGACATTCGGGCTTTGAGATTGGGATTTGAATGCTGGGCCGCCGCTTCGGCTAGCATGCAGTCATACCCATTTTGCACGTTACTTCCGAGACACAACACTAGAAGTGGCTTCAAAACCACTTTTAATAGGAAAATATCCTGGCCCACAGAGCCGGGGATTGGGTCAACCCCGTAAGGGGATAAATAAAGCGCGCTGCCAGCCCAGACCATTGCGTTTTGCCAATCTTTGGCATTCCAACCGGCCAGCGCAGAGGCCGGCTCTATGATGAAGCGATAGTGGCCAGGCAGATGATCTTCGAAGGGCCGGGCTCCGTCCCGGCCTGTTCTGATCATGTTGCGGAAAAGCCTGTCGCTAATGTGGGCATAAGAACCAGGTTGGTCCTTGCAATCAACAACTCATCGCTATAGCAGGTCCAAGATCGGCTCAATTGGGCTTCAGTGATACTCTCTATATATCCTAAAGCTAAGCGCTTTGGGGGCCGGCCTCGGGATCTTGAATCTTAAACGCCTGGTTCAAGGGACTGATGGGATTCCTTTAATCGGTCAGCAGATTCTGGAGCTTCGGGGTCACCCGGCGATGCGGATGACCCCGAATTGTATCACTTCTTCGTGTAAAGGATTACTTTTGGACCGGTTCGACGCTGATAACCGTAATGGTTTTACCGGACTTATCTTCGGCTAAAGTGCCCTTGGCGATCACTGTTTCGCCGACCATTTTAGATAAATCCTGGCCCATTACGCGATAGGTATCGCCGCTGTCGGCCATGATAACTATCCCTTGATCTGATTGTTCGATCTTCCCGGTCACTTCGGTTGGACCTGCAATGGCGGTACTTGCAGCGACCAGGCCAATTACCAACACGAACGCTAACCACTTTTTCCAATTTCTCTTCATTTCTCATTCCTCCCTTGTTAAAGGTTTTTAATACTTCTCCATCGCCGGATACGCTTGACGCGTAAGGTATGCACCCGGCCGATTCGCAGTTTAGAGCAAAGCGCGTGCCAATGTCTTATATAGTTGTTTTTACACCATATTTAATAATAGCTCGGGAAATAGAAGAAAACAGGTTACATATTTGAACTTGAAAGTTACTATAACGACCCATATTTACAGGTGGTGCTCAGATGGTTAGCTTACATCAGGTTTTACCTTCACTGAATAACAGTTAACATATTAAAATAAGGGGAGAAAATGCATCCCGATCTTGGCAGCGGATGGTGGACCTTTTTAAAATACGACCAGGAACACGATCGTCCCAAAATTAGCTGGACGCTGTTTCGGCGGGTAGGGCGTTATGCCAAACCCTATCGATTTAAAATCTTGGGGTTGCTGGCCACCATCCTGGCCATTACCGGGCTGAGCTTGATCCCCCCACTGCTATATCGCGATCTGATCGACAATGCCGTTGCCAACGGCGATACGTCCCGGCTCAACTGGCTGGCTTTGGGTATGATCGGTGTGCCTCTGCTCAACGCGGCCATCGGTTTTGGGCAGCGTTTTTTAAGTGCAACCATCGGTGAAGGCCTGATTGCCGATCTGCGCAATACCCTTTTCAACCACATGCAGCACATGAGTCTGCGCTTTTTTACCCACACCAAAACCGGAGAGTTGATGAGCCGGCTCAACAACGATGTCGTCGGCGCCCAGAGGGCCCTGACCAGTACCTTCATCAACATTATCACCAATATCGTAACCGTCGCGGCGACGGTGAGCATGATGTTTTCGCTGGAGTGGCGCCTGACCCTTTTAAGCATAGCCATCGTACCTTTGTTTGTCGGGCCGACACGGCGCGTCGGTCGAAAATTGCGCGATATCCGACGCCAGAGTCTAAATTTAAACGCCAAGATGAATGGACTAATGCAGGAGACCCTTAATATTGACGGGGCCTTGCTGGTCAAACTCTTTGGCCGGCAATCCAATGAAAGAAAACGCTTCGAGCAGAACAGCAGGGCCGTGGCCGGCATCGGCGTTCGCTCAGCCGTAGTGGGACGCTGGTTTTTCATGGGTTTGGGTTTGATCAGTGCCGTAGGTACGACACTGGTGTTTTGGATTGGGGGACATCTGGTTTTGCAGGGCGATTTCACTATCGGTACCATTGTCGCCTTCGGCGCCTATTTGAACCGACTCTACGGCCCGCTGAGCTCTATCAGCAATGCACATGTCGAGTTTGCCACCAGTATGGTCAGCTTTGAACGGGTCTTTGAGGTGCTCGATTTGCCCATTGAAATCCAGGACAAACCGGATGCCATAACGCTGCAGGACATCACCGGCGAGGTCGTTTTTCAAGATGTTTCCTTTAGCTATCTTGCCGGCGAGGCCGGCACCTCGGCCATAATGGAGTTGATTGGCCGGCATACACGAAAAAACGCCCCGTCCGATGCTATGACGATCCAAAAGCCCAGCCGCCAAATGGCCCTCGAAAGCGTGAACTTTGAAATCAAGCCAGGTGAAATAGCGGCTCTGGTTGGCCCTAGCGGCGCCGGAAAAACCACCCTCACCTATTTACTACCCCGCCTTTACGATCCAACCCACGGTAAAATCTGTTTGGACGGGTATGATCTGCGCCACCTGACACAAGCCTCGTTGGCCAGGGCCATAGGAATGGTCACCCAGGAGACCTTTCTTTTCAACGACACCTTAAAGGCCAATCTTTTATATGCAGCGCCGGAGGCTTCCCAGGCCGAAGTTGAAGCCGCATGTCAGGCGGCCAACATCCATACATTTATCGCCGGTCTGCCGGATGCATACGACACACTGGTGGGTGAAAGAGGTTATCGTTTGAGCGGCGGGGAAAAGCAGCGCATCTCCATTGCCCGGGTTATCCTCAAGGACCCGCGCATCCTGGTGCTGGACGAGGCGACCAGCAGTCTGGACAGTCAAAGCGAAGCCCTTATCCAGGAGGCCCTCGAAAGGATGATGCAGGGGCGTACCAGCCTGGTCATTGCCCACCGGCTCAGCACCATTTTAGGCGCTGATGTGATCCTGGTCTTGGACAAGGGGTGTATCGTCGAAATGGGCCGCCGCAGCAAAACCCGCTCCGCCCATGAACAACTCATGGCACAGGCTGGACTGTATGCGCATCTCTATCAAACCCAATTCCGACGGGGTGAACTTCATTGATCCCATGGTTAACTTATCAAGGGGTCGATCCGCCAAGCAAATGTATATTGATGGCAGTTCGTTTATGCGCCATCAGTTTAAAGATTAAAGTTTTAAGGGAAGGTTTGGGGTCTATTGGAAACAGGTTTGGTAATGTTCGCAACAGGATGCGCATACCAACTAAATGCTTGGGTTGTGATAGTTTGTTGATCGGCCGCCGACAACACCTTTAATCTTTAAACTCCGGATCTTGGACCAAAACACAATTTTAACCCGAAGATACAGACCCTTATTTTGGTATATTAGCGCGTAATTTTTTGACAAACCCGGTTTCCCCTCGCTATGATCGAGCGCACATATCAAACCAGTGGGTGAATGGTACCTGGGTATGGACGCATGACTGGAGGATTTTATGCCAAAACCAAAGAACGCCATGGAGATATTCAAACACCTGGAAAAATCCAATTGCCGGGAGTGCGGTGAAAAAACATGCCTTGCTTTTGCCGGTGCAGTTTATCAGTCGCGCAAACCGATTCATATGTGTCCGCGGCTTGATCCCCAAATTGTCGAACTGTATTCGGGTACGGATTGCGCTGCCGACGCGTCGGCTGAAAACGGCGAACAATTCATAGAAAGCCTAAAAAAATCGTTGGCTGCAATCAATTTGGCCGAAGCAGCGCAACGAACCGGCGGACACTATGACGGCCAAAAGATGACCCTGAAAATATTGGGGAAAAATTTCGGGGTGGATGCAAAGGGGAACTTCAGCTCCGATATCCATATCAATCCCTGGATTGTCGGTCCGTTTCTGGATTATGTGATCAACGGCAAAGGCGTTGCGCCGGCCGGTGAATGGGTCTCTTTTCGAGAACTCAAAGAAGCGAAAGCCATTTCCTATCCTTTTTTCAAGAAGCGCTGTGAATCCGCCATGAAGCGCATTGCGGATTCATATACCGACCTGTTTGATGATCTGGTCCATATTTTTGGTGGGCAAAAAGTCGCCGAACAATTTAAATCCGATGTTTCGGTGGTCCTGCACCCGCTGCCGAAAGTGCCGATCATGATCTGCTATTGGGGACCGGAGGACGGACTGCACTCCACCCTCAACCTTTTTTTTGACAAGTCAGCGGACCGCAACCTGGCCAACGGATCGATCTTTACCCTGTGTGCCGGCCTGACGCAGATGTTTGAAAAGCTATCTTTAAGACACGCCGCGTTCACCGCC
>JBNKKB010000124.1:0-34601 GCA_050291605.1 Desulfobacteraceae bacterium
TTGCGCAAAATTCCTCACTGCTGCCTCCCGTAGGAGTCTGGACCGTGTGTCAGTTCCAGTGTGGCTGATCATCCTCTCAGACCAGCTACCCATCGTTGCCTTGGTAGGCCATTACCCCACCAACAAGCTAATGGGACGCGGGCTCATCCTCAAACAGTAGCTTTCAAGAAGAGGCCACCTTTGATCCAAATGTTCGAAAACAAAAGGATATTATCCGGTATTAGCATCACTTTCGCAATGTTATCCCCAATTCAAGGGTAGATTACCCACGCGTTACTCACCCGTGCGCCACTTTACTCGCCTCTGCAAGCAGAGGCTTTCTCGTACGACTTGCATGTGTTAAGCACGCCGCCAGCGTTCACTCTGAGCCAGGATCAAACTCTCCAATTAAAATATTCGCAGTTGCCAAAAGCAACATACAAACAAGGGTCCCAACTCAAGACTTCGTCACTATTTAGTTTTCAAAGATCAAACTCTCAGCCGCCGCTATGGACAGCATTAACCCTCTGGAAAGATGCAAAATTAAAAACTTGTCATGCAAGTCAGCGCACCATGCAAGAGGATTCAAACGGCCTTTAGAGAAAGTTGGATTATATACCGCAGCCCCTTTTTCAAGTCAACAGAAAACCGCGCCGGTTTTCGAAAAAATCGGCCTCAATTTAGCTGCATTTTTAATCCTGGAAAGGGAGAAAAAACAGTTGAGCGGAATATCGCTATCACATAAAAGGCTGTGTTTAAAGAGCGCCAGGGGCAACTGAAAGCTACCTCTGTCAAAAACGAAACGCTTTGTACAATTCTCCCTGCAGTATGTCAATTACTTTTTTGGGATTATTTTAATTTTATGGTATCTTTTTTTACCGGCTCGCAGCAACAACTCCATCTTATTAATATCATTATCATTTATCATTTGTTCAAAGGAAGATATCCGTTCACCGTTCAGATAAGCACCACCTTGTTTGATCAAACGGCGGGCCTCTCCACTGGATTGGACCAATCCGACCTGCTGGAAGAGCTTAAACGCCGGTATGCCCGCTTGCAATCGCTCCATGGGCATCTGTGAACTGGGCACCGATTCATCCCCAGCCGAATCCACCTGGCGCCCTATTTTGCACGAGGGCAGGATATGGTTAGGAACAATGCGCGCGCCAAACATTTCACAAGCGGCAGCATAGGCCTTGTCGGCCTCTGCCGCGCCATGGGCGAGTCGGGTGGCCTCATAGGCCAGAACGATTTTGGCGCTGTTGAGCTCGGCACCGGTCATCTTTTCAATGGCCCCAATCTCTTTCATCGGCAAAAAGGTAAACAGGGCCAAAAAGCGCGTCACATCCCGGTCATCGGTATTAACCCAAAACTGGTAGTAGTCATAAGGGGATGTGCGTTCCGGGTCCAGCCAAACCGCCCCAGCGGCTGTCTTGCCCATTTTGGCGCCGGAGCTCGTCGTTATCAGAGGGAAAGTGATGCCAAATGCGGTATCCCCGCCCTTACGACGAATCAATTCGATGCCGGCCACAATGTTGCCCCACTGATCGCTGCCCCCCATTTGCAACCGGCAGCCTTGTTGGTTGTATAGCTCCAAAAAGTCATAGGCCTGCAACACCATGTAATTAAACTCAATAAAACTCAATCCATCTTCCGATTCCATGCGATTGCGACAGCTCTCAGCTTTGATCATGCGGTTGACTGAAAAATGACGACCTATATCCCTTAAAAAAGGGATATACGCCAATTGGGTCAGCCAATCCGCATTGTTCACCAGCATGGCCCTTCCGTCATCAAACATCATAAAGCGGCTCAATTGATTTTTAATGGCTTCAGCGTTGGCATTGACTTGTTCGATGGTCAGCATTTTGCGCATTTCGCTTTTTCCGCTCGGGTCACCGACCAAGCCGGTTCCTCCGCCAACCAGGGCCAAGGGCCGATGCCCATGCCGCTGCATCTGAGCCAAGGCCATAATGGGCACCAGACTGCCCACATGCAGGCTGGAGGCCGTGGGATCAAAACCGATATAGCACGTCACATCACCTTCATTTACATAATCCTGCAACTCCCGGTCATGGGTCATATCTTCTATAAACCCACGCTCTTTGAATGTCTCAATCACATTGGGCATGAAAATTTTCCTTTCAGGAAAAACTAGTTTAAAGCGTTAAGTTTTAAGTTGAATGTATTTTGTCTATTTTATATAGAGCAATCCGCCTGTTTTTTACGATTCCACCCATACTTTTCACATAAAATTCCAATATCCTATCTCAAATTTTTGCTGTAATTTCAACAATAACTGGAGCTTTCCCGCCTTAGTTATTCAACCCAAAGCGTTTGCTATAAATCCCACCTAATAAATTGGCCCCCACACGAAAGTATGGGAGCCGGAACAATCATACAATAGGCCAATATCCTTAACTTTTAACTTTAATCTTTAATCTTTAATCTGTAAATTATTATTTATTGGCATATTCTACAGCGCGGGTTTCCCGAATCACGGTCACCTTGATCTGGCCCGGAAAGGTCAGCGCCTCTTCGATTTTTTTGACGATGTCGCGGCTCATAAGAATGACCTCTTCATCGCCCACTTTGCCGCTCTCAACGATGACCCGCAGTTCGCGGCCGGCTTGAATCGCAAAGGAGTTTTCCACGCCTTTGAAGGAATTGGCAATTGCCTCCAGATCCTCCAAACGCTTGACATAGTTTTCGAGCAGTTCTTTGCGCGCACCCGGACGCGCCCCGGACAAACCATCCGCAGCCTGTACCAGAATATCATAAACGGTTACGGGGGGTATGTCTTCATGGTGGGCGGCAATGGCGTTGACCACCTCTTGGGATTCACCAAATTTTTTAGCTAATTTGGACCCAATAACCGCATGGGGGCCTTCGACTTCATGGTCAATGGCTTTGCCGATATCATGCAGTAACCCCATGCGACGGGCCAGTTTTTCTTTCAATCCCAATTCGGCCGCCATGGAACCGGCCAAAAAGCCCACTTCAATGGAGTGCTGGAGCACGTTCTGGGAATAACTGGTCCTGTATTTCAATCGGCCAATGGTCTTGACCACTTCATTGTGAATGCCGTGAACGCCCAAATCGAAAGCGGCTTGCTCGCCCGCTTCTTTGATGGTGGTTTCAATTTCCTGGGTGACCTTTTTGACCACATCTTCAATGCGGGCGGGATGGATGCGACCATCGGCAATCAGCCGCGATAGCGCAAGCCGGGCCACCTCACGACGCACCGGATTGAAGCCGGATAAAATCACTGCCTCCGGAGTATCATCAATAATAAGATCGATACCCGTGGCTGCTTCCAGGGCCCTGATATTACGACCTTCCCGTCCGATGATGCGCCCCTTCATTTCATCACTGGGCAGTTGAACCACCGAGACCGTTCTTTCGGCCACATAGTCGGCGGCATAGCGCTGGATAGAGACTGCCAGGATTTTCTTGGCCTTTTTATCCGCCTCTTCTTTGGCCTCGTTCTCGATTCGCTTGATAATTTTAGCGCCCTCATAGCGTGCCTCATTTTCCATAGCCCGCAGCAGCAACTCCTTGGCCTGATCTGCAGTAAGGGTGGATATGCGTTCAAGTTGCTGTTTTTGTTCACTGACAAGCGCATCATACTCTTTCTCCCGATCAGAAAGTTGCTGCATACGCTTTTCATGTCCCTTTTCTTTGTGCACAAGCTCCTTTTCCCTGCGCTCGGCGTCGTCTATCTTGCGATCCAGATTCTCTTCCTTTTGAATCAGACGCCGTTCCTGTCTTTTTAATTCAGAGCGTGTCTCTTTGGTTTCGACGTCAAACTCGTTTTTCATCTTCAGAAGCCGGTCCTTGGCTTCTAAATTGGCCTCCTTCAGCAGTGCGTCCGCCTTGTGCTGTGCTTCAAGAAATATCCGTTCTGATTGCTGGTGTGCCGCTTTTACCTTTTGCCGGTCCACAGCACCTTTTATAAGGAAAGCAAGTCCAAAGCCAACGCCGAGTCCGATAAGCGCTGCGCCGATGGTATATTCAATCATCGTTCCTCCCTACGGGTTATACGATTATTTGCACAATACAGACGGATTTTCATCGGTCTACAACCGATCCATCCATATGGGATGTACGGATTAATCGATGCCGGGCTCAGGTCAGCTGGGTTTATTCACACCCCTGCCACCGAAAGCCAAAGCGCAAACTTGAGTCTGATGGGATTTGGCAGATGCCAATTCATGAAATGCAGGCGGGTAGGTTCGATTAAGGTGAAACCCCCACCAAATTGCCGTGTTGGTAGGTCTTTGATCCATGAATATAAGTGGGCGCCTGATGATCTCTTTAGGCTTTTCTGCAAGTGCAGAACATGCACACCGAAACCAGTGCCGGCTCCCTTTCATGGTAGTGTTGGGTCAAAGGTTCCCTTCCAATCACGTGCATGGCAGGGGGATTCACCAAAAAACCTTGCAGTGCGGTTACGCCGCCCTTGGGCTCTCACTGCTGTCAAGTGTCTGTTTCGCTGTTCGCAACAAGTCGGGATCAGGGCTTCACAACTGGGTAGCGGACTCCAAATCGTTTAACGGTACTTCTGATTCAAGGGCATGTAACAAATTTTCGGAGCGTTGGTTGATGTCGCGCAACAACGCCTGGTGTTTTTCTTTAAGATCAGAATACTCACTTGCTATTTGCAAGGCCGTTAAAATTAATATGGCACGTTTATCCATTGTGGGCGCTGTCTGTGCACATTGTGACTTTATTTGATTAACTGTTTGGGTCACATAATCAGCCACCGCTTTGGCAACTGAAACGTCGGAATCGGTTTTAAATGAAAACGATTGCCCTAAAACCTCTATGGTTATTAATTGATCCAACGGAACAATAAATCCCTTTTACATGGTGCCTAGCGAAACTTAGTCTACCCTTCTGCCAATTCATTAAGTCTGCCCATCAGACTATCAATTTTGGATCTGACCAAGGTTTTTAATTCATCATGCTGCTTTTCTGCAATGATCTTGTCTTGAAGCTGTTGCGATAACTGAATATTATCTTGCTGTAATTCAGCATTGCGGGCTTCAAGGCCTTTACGCACCTCAATCAAACGTTCTATTTTTTTCTCCAGCGCATCAAAGTGTTCAATTACGGTTTTATGATCCACCATTCACCTCAATTATGACACGATTATATAATCTTTGGCAACCAGCCAAGTCAAGATTTTTCATTATTCCTTTTTTTCATTATTTTTTCAGCATGTTGAAGGTCGGAAAGACTATTTACCCCAATAATTTCACTGTTATCATCCCCAATGAGGATGCCCATCCTTTTTTGTTGTTGATGACCGATGGCGATGATATCGGTAAGATAGATCTCATTTTGGGCATTGTCTGATTTGATCAAAGGCAAAGCAAAATCCAAAAAACCGCGTTTGACAACATAAATACCTGTATTGATAATATTAATTTTTTTCTGGGCCGAATCGGCATCCGCCTCCTCCACGATGGCAACCAGCTTGCCATTCGCATCCGACAACACGCGGCCATATCCTGTGGGTTCATCCATAGCGACAGCCAACAGCGTCACGTCGCGGCTATCCTTCTGGTGGCTACGAACCAAACGCAAAATGGTGTCCGTTTGAATCAACGGCACATCGCCGCAAAGAATCACCACATCTTCAACACTGTCCGCCAGGGCGGGCATGGCGCACAAGACTGCGTGCCCGGTACCCAGTTGCTCTGGCTGCAAAGCAAAAGAGACCTCAAAAGCGGTTGGGATCACTCGCTTAACTTGCTCGGCCTGGTGCCCCACCACGACCACAACATTCGAACCGGCAAGGGTATTTGCGGTCTGAGCGACATGCTCAATCATGGTCAGGCCACACACCTCATGCAGCACCTTTGCCTTGTCCGATTTCATCCGTGTACCCAAACCCGCAGCAAGTATAACGATCCCTAATTTTGAATCCATCGATATCACCTTTCCAGTGTATGGTATAAAAGACCCCGCACTGCTCTAGCAAAACCATTAAAAAAGGGCAACCAGAAATGGTTACCCTTTTTGAAATCAAGTTGTGCTGATCCGTATCAGATGCTGCGGGTCTCCGCAAGCCGAATGCGGTGAATCGAGCGGGTCAATGCTGCCTGCGCCCGCATAAAATCAACATCTTCCTTTTGAGCTAGCCGATTCTCGGCGCGTTCCATGGCCGACTTGGCGCGATCGATGTCGATCTCGCTGCGCCGTTCAGCCGAATCCGCCAGAATCGTAACCCGGTCCGGCAAAGCTTCTGCAAACCCTCCGCTGACAAACACGAAACGTTCTGTGCCGCTGTTGTCTTCATAGCGCAGCGTTCCGGTTTTCAAGCTGGTCATAAAGGGCGTGTGACCGATCAAAACGCCGAATTCCCCCAGCTCGCCCGGGGCCACCACAATTTTAGCTTCGTCGCTGACCACAGCCTTTTCCGGTGTAACGACTTCCAAATGTATATTTTCAGCCATTTGCCTTCCTCGTTCGATTAAGCGGCTTCCGCCATTTTTTTGGCCGACTCGAGCACTTCCTCAATACCGCCTTTCATATAGAAGGCCTGCTCGGGTACGTCATCATGCTTGCCGTCGCAAATCTCTTTAAAGGCCCGCACCGTGTCTTCGATCTTGACGTATTTCCCCGCAAATCCTGTGAATACTTCAGCCACATGGAACGGCTGGGACAGGAAACGCTGAATTTTGCGCGCACGAGCAACCGTCACCTTATCTTCGTCGGAAAGCTCTTCCATTCCCAGGATGGCAATAATATCCTGCAACTCTTTATATTTCTGCAGCATCTGCTGAACCTGACGCGCGGTGGCGTAATGCTCCTCACCGATGTAAGCCGCATCTAAAATGCGAGAGGTCGAGTCCAATGGATCCACGGCCGGATAGATACCCAGCTCGGCGATCTGACGGGAAAGCACCACGGTGCCGTCCAGATGGGCAAATGTGGTTGCCGGGGCCGGATCGGTCAAGTCGTCCGCAGGCACGTAAACGCATTGCACAGCGGTAATAGAGCCTTTATCGGTGGAGGTAATCCGCTCTTGCAGACCGCCCAGGTCAACCGCCAGCGTAGGTTGGTAACCCACCGCAGAGGGCATACGACCCAACAGGGCGGACACTTCGGACCCGGCCTGGGTAAAACGGAAGATGTTGTCGATGAAGATCAATACATCCTGACCCTCAACGTCGCGAAAATATTCGGCACATGTCAGCGCAGAAAGCGCCACACGCGCACGGGCTCCCGGAGGCTCGGTCATCTGACCGTAAATCAGGGCCGCTTTGGGCAGCACGCCGGAATCTTTCATTTCATGGTAGAGATCGTTTCCCTCACGGGTGCGCTCCCCCACGCCGGCAAACACGGAAATACCCCCATGCTGCATGGCGATGTTGTGCACCATCTCCATCATGATAACGGTTTTACCTACGCCGGCACCGCCGAACATGCCCATCTTGCCACCGCGGGGAAAAGGCACCAGCAGGTCGATGACTTTAACGCCGGTTTCCAGTACGTTCACTTCGACGTCTTGTTCGGTGAACGCAGGCGCCGGACGATGAATGGGCATCATTTTATCCTGGCTTACCGCACCGAGTCCGTCCACCGGGCGACCCACAACGTTGAGCACCCTGCCCAGGCTGGCTTCGCCGACAGGCATCATGATGGGGCTGCCGGTATCTTTGACCGGCATGCCGCGCACCAGTCCGTCGGTAACGTCCATGGCGATGGTGCGCACCACATTGTCTCCCAGATGCTGGGCCACTTCCACAACAAGGTTGTCCTCATCCGCGTTGATCGACGGGTTGGTGATGGTCAGCGCCGTAAGAATGGTGGGCAGTTTGCCCTGCTCGAACTCAACGTCTACGACAGGTCCCATAACCTGTGTGATTTTTCCAATATTCTCTGCCATCTATAGACCTCCTGTAAAACTGTAAACAGTAAATTATTTAACCTTTGAGGGCTTCTGCGCCACCGACTATATCCATCAGATCAGCCGTAATGGCTGCCTGCCGGGCTTTGTTGTAAACCAGCTGCAAATGATCCAGCATATCGTTACAGGCCTTGGTGGCATTGTCCATGGCCATCATTCGAGCAGCATGCTCGCTGGTGGATGTCTCTAACAGCGCGCTGAAAATTTTGACATCGATGCTTTTGGGCAACAGGACACCCAGCAAGGCATCGGTGGAGGGCTCACAGATATGCTCAGCCAGATAGGGGGCTTCGCCATCTGTCTCCTCTTCCGTCTTTTCAATGGGCGGTATGGGCAGCAATTGTTTGACCACCGGCAGCTGTTTGGCCATACCGATAAATTCGGCGTAAACGATATAGACCTCGTCATAATCGCCGTCCAGATAGCTGGTGGCCAGAGCACGACCCGCATTGACGGCTACATTAAAACCAAAGGAGCCGCCGACGACGCCCAAATGTTCAGATGCAATATTTTGTTTTTGATTGCGTGCCCAATCCCGGCCTTTTTTACCGAAACAGGTGAAGCTGACCTCCATCCCCAGCTTGGCTTTCTCCTGGGCCAAGGCTTCGGCTTTATCAATCAGGTTGAAATTGAAACCGCCGCACAACCCGCGATCGGAAGTGGTCATAACGATATTGACCTTTTTGGGTTGCTCACGGGGTACTAACAAGGGACTGGCCTCTTCACCGGCATTTTCAGCCAAGCTGCCCAGCACCTCTGCAAATTTGGCGGCATAAGGACGAAAATCTTCCATACTGGATTGCGCACCGCGTAGGCGGGAAGCCGCCACCATGTTCATGGCTTTGGTAATCTGCTTGGTCTTTTTGATACCGTTTATCTTAAGCAGAACTTCTTTTAACTGTGGCATAAAGATAGCCCTTATATGCTAATGGTTAGAATGGAACCGACGACTAAATGGTGTCTTTAAACTCATCACCATAAGCGGTCAGGGCTTCCGTCATCAGTTTCTCCAAATCATCGTCAATGGCTTCTTTTTCGGCCAGGTTTTTAAACACATTGGGATAGCGTTCTTCGATGAAAGGATATAGACCCGCTTCATACTTGGCTACTACTTCAGCGGGCAACTCGTCCAGGAAACCGCGGGTACCGGCAAACAGGATGGTGACCTGTTGGGGCATGGACAGCGGCTGGTACTGGGGCTGCTTTAAGATCTCCACCAGACGCTGACCGCGGGTAAGCTGTTGCTGCGTGGATTTATCCAGGTCGGAACCGAATGCGGCAAAAGCTTCCAACTCGCGGAACTGGGCCATGTCCAGACGCAGGGTACCGGCCACTTGCTTCATGGCTTTGACCTGGGCGGCACCTCCCACGCGGGATACGGACAGACCCACATTGATGGCCGGGCGAACACCGGCGAAGAACATGCCGGGTTCGAGGTAGATCTGGCCGTCAGTAATAGAGATCACGTTGGTGGGAATATAAGCGGATACGTCACCGGCCTGGGTTTCGATGATGGGCAGAGCAGTCAAAGAACCGGCGCCCAGGTCATCGGAGACTTTGGCGGAACGTTCCAGCAAGCGGCTGTGATTGTAAAAAATATCACCCGGATACGCTTCACGTCCCGGTGGACGTCTCAGCAACAGGGAGACCTGACGATAGGCGGCCGCCTGTTTGGACAAATCGTCATAAATGATCAGGGCGTGTTGGCCCTTATCCCGATAATATTCACCCATAGCGCAACCGGCGTAAGGTGCAACGAACTGCTGCGTGGCCGGGTCGCTGGCGCATGCGGCGACGATGGTCGTATACTCCATGGCGCCATGTTTTTCGAGCACGGCATGCACCTGGGCCACTGTGGATTTTTTCTGTCCACAGGCCACGTAAATACAAAAAATATCGGTCTCTTTCTGGGCCAGGATGGCATCGATGGCAACAGCGGTCTTGCCGATCTGGCGATCGCCGATGATCAACTCACGCTGGCCGCGGCCGACAGGGGTCATGGCGTCCACCGCCTTGAGACCGGTATAGCAGGGCTCATGTACACTTTTACGGGCGATAACACCCGGCGCCACCATTTCTACACGGCTGGTAACCGACTGGTCAATGGGGCCTTTGCCATCCAGAGGAGCACCGGTAGCGTCTACGACGCGTCCGAGAACGGCATCGCCGACCGGAACCTCCGCAATACGGCCGGTGCGTTTGACGATGTCACCTTCCTTGATGCTGGAATCGTCACCCATAATGGCCACGCCCACATTGTCCTCTTCCAGGTTGAGCACCAAGCCCAGAATGCCGCCGGGAAACTCCACCAGCTCAAGGGCCATGGCCTTTTCCAATCCATATACACGTGAAATACCATCACCCACGGAGAGGACCACACCGGTTTCGCTAAGCTCGACCTTTTTGTCATAATCGGTAATTTGCTCTTTGATAATCTGACTGATTTCTTCGGCTTTAAGTTCCATTATGCACTCTCACCCCTTTTTAAAGATTCTCTCATATTGAGTAACTGTGTTTTAATGCTTCCATCCAATACGAGGTCACCGATTTTGGTGACAATCCCCCCAATAAGTCCCGGATCCTGTTCAACTTCCAGGACAATCTCTTTGCCTGTCCTTTTGGACAGAGCGGAACGGATCTTCTCAATGGTTCCAGCGGGCAGTTCCGTGGCTGAAACCAGGCTGGCTCTGGCCACGCCCTTAAGCTCATCAGCCAGTTTTTGGAAAAAATCGTTGATGCTGATGATGAAAGCAATGCGTCCCTTTTCAAACAACAGCATTAAAAAAGCATACATTACTTTAGACAAGTCCAACTTGCTCAACACGCCCTGGAAAACTTTTTTCCGCTCATCCGCGTTGTAAAGGGGATTGGCAATGGTACCGGCCAAAATCTTCTGTGTCACCATCAGATTGGCGATCCCTTCCAACTCCCGGCGGTACTGGTCGGTTTTACCATCTTCTTTGCCGATCAGTAAAAGTGCCTTGGCATAACGCCGTGCTATTGCCAAATTTTTCACTATGCCACCACCTTATTTAAATATTCATCAACCAAGCGCTCCTGGTCTTTATCCGAAACTTGCGCTGTTATGGCCTGCTCTGCCTTGACCAACGCTTTTTCAACAATGTCCTTCTGCAAATTCAGCTTGGCCTGCTCAAACTCATGAGCGATATTTTTCTGGGCCTGGTCCTTGAGTTTGTCCGCAGCCAGTTCAGCCTCTTTGAGTATCCGCGCTTTGGCATCTTCGCCTTGGCGAATATATTCAGCAACCAATTGCTCGGCTTCCTTATCTAGAGTGGCCAGCTTTTCGGTATAGGCAGCCAACTGCTTTTCAACTTCTGATTTGCGTGTTTCCAAATCCTCAAGTTCGTCGGAAATGCCTTTGATGCGATCGCTGAGCGCTTTGGCAACCGGCTTGCGCAATAACAAAAAAAGACCGATGGCCAGCACTGAAAAGTTCAACACCTTGGCTGTATCGGTCATCATCCAGGGTTTGCTTTCTGTAGCGTGACCGCCTTCACCGCCAGAGCCAAAAGCCGGTGCCCAACCCATCAGGAAGATCCCGGCCACAAGAGCGACCACGACCCATTTGGATCTCATTTTATGTTTCCTGCAGAGTCCAGGAATATTCATCTAAGTCGCCCTCCCCAAAATTTTCTGCGCAATGGCATCGGCAAAAGTATCCACTTCTTTTTCCAACGCTGATTTTACCGCCTCCGTATCTTTGGCAATTTTCGCTTTAACCTCTGCCAGGTCTTGTCTGGCTTGGTCGTTGATTTTTGCGACAATCGCTTTTTCTTCCTCCAGGGCGACCTGCATAAGCGCCTCTTTTTCTTTTTGGCCTTTGGTGCGCGCCTCTTTTATCCCCTGACCAAAGGAGTGATCCTTTTCATCAGCATCTTGTACAGAGGATTCAATATCTTGTTGTAAACCATCAATTTTGGCCTTGCGTTCCAGCAAAATTTTACGGATGGGTTTGTAACAAACGATGTTGAGGATAAATATGAGGATTAAAAAGTTTGCGATTTGCGGTATTACGGTCCAGTTAATGTCAACCATGCAGACGCCTCCGGTATAACTAGGTGCTTTACTCGGTATCGGTTATCGAGCCGCCCAGCCAGCAAGCCGGTGGTTCCTCTGGTCGGTAGCTTGCTGTATAATGCTGGCCTCTATCGCTCAAAACATCAACCACGCACCCAGCACGCAGTTGACCAGCCGACAAATAAAATTAATGTAAAATATTGCGACTTATGGAAAAACCAAGGGAGTTGCTATATCATCGAGACTTGTTGCATGTCAAAGGTTTTTTCCAACTTTTTGGCCTTCGGGATTGTCCTTAATAGCGCTTTCCAGGGGTGTCACTTTTTTCGGACTAAGCGGCGGATTGCCGCCCTGCATCTGACATTTACCATTAAACACAACCCCTGAATCTATCGTTATTGTGGGAGCGCTGATGTCGCCGCTCACTTTGGCAGGGGCATATACCTCAATGCGCTCGACCGCCTCGACCCTTCCGTTGACCGTACCACGAATGATGGCCACGCCAACCTTGATATCCGCATCTATAACGGCATTTTCACCCACAATCACCGTGCCTTTTGTGCTGACCAAATGCCCCTTGATGCGCCCATCGACGCGAATGGTCTCGCTAAATGTCAAGGTGCCTTCCAAGTCGATGTCGCGGCCCAGCAAAGTAGAAATGGTACCCGCCTCGACTTGAGGCCGTTTTTTGTCTTTCTTCATCATACTGCCTCCTTAGCAAAACAAGGTCAATTGTTTCTGGTTTGTGATTTAAGACTCAAACATGAACCTTCGCATACTCACGTTGAGCAACAATCCAACACCCGCCATCATGGTAATAATAGACGAGCCTCCGTAACTGATGAAGGGCAATGTGACGCCCACCACGGGCATCAAACCCATCACCATGCCGATATTGATAAAGATCTGCCAGGCGATCATGGCCGTCACACCAACAGCTAGGATCGTCCCGAAAGGATCACGGCTGCGTTGTGCAATTTGGAGACCCCAAATGGTAAACAGTAAAAAGACCACCAGAACCGTCAAGGCGCCTAATAAACCCCACTCTTCCGCCAGCACGGAGAAAATAAAATCGGTGTGCTGTTCAGGTAAAAAATCAAGTGCATTTTGGGTTCCTTTGAGGAAACCTTTGCCTGTGAGCATGCCGGACCCCACGGCAATTTTTGATTGAATAATGTGGTATCCTGCGCCCAACGGATCGCGATCCGGATTGAGAAATGTAAGAATCCGCTGTTTTTGGTATCCTTTTAGTAAAGACCAAACCAAGGGAACCGTTAGCGCGCCGGCCAAAACAATAACAATCAATGTGCGACGCTCTATTTTTGCATAAAGCGTCATCGCAACCGCAATCAGTGCGATAATCATGGCGGTACCTAAATCCGGCTGGCGGACCACCAGAAAAAACGGAATCGCAGTTAAAACCACGGGAGTGATCAGCTCTCTGGCGCTGATCCCTCGGGTGGTGCATACCCGGGCGTAATATTTGGCCAGCACAATGATAACCGCCAGTTTTACAATTTCGGATGGCTGGATAGATACCGGTCCCAAAGCCAACCAGCGGCGCGATCCGCCAACATATTTGCCGTAAAAGAGTACCGCCGCAAGCAATATGATACAAAGACCATAGAACAAATAAGCCCATTTTTCATAGCTTTTGTAGTCAAATAAAAAGGCCACCACCATCACCACGGCACCTGCTCCATACCAAATCAATTGTTTGGTAAACAGATCAACCTGGGTGGTGTCGGTGCCGGCATGGACCGCGCTGTATAACGCCACCAGGCCCAAAGCGCCTACCATAACCGTCAAGGTCAGCATCCCCCAATCAAAATATTGAACCAGGCGGCGATCAATCATGGTATTGCGGTTTCCATTCGGTTCGCGGGGGTGAATGTTGGCGTCCAGCCAAATTCTTTGTCCCGGTCTGTTTGTAATAATGCCATAGCATCAACGGTCTTGGTATCTAAATAGCTTTGAATCATTTGCTTGGCAATGGGTGCAGCGGCCGATGAGCCATGCTCTCCATGTTCCACAAGGACCGCGATCGCTATTTGGGGATTCCGTGAGGGTGCATAGGCCACGAACCACGCGTGATCCTTGTGCATCTCCTTGATCAATTCTTCGTCAAGTTCGGCACTATCCTTGGGCATTGCAACCACTTGGGCTGTACCCGTCTTGCCCGAATATTCAATGTTTTTGAGGCGCGAGCCATAGGCGGTTCCCCTTTCCGTATTCACGACAGACCACAACCCTCTTCTCAAGATTTCCAAAGTCTTTGCACTGACGGGAAATTGTCCAATCACTTCAGGTTCACCTTGATAGGTGGTCTTGTTTTCAGCCGTCAGGACCTTTTGAATCAATCGGGGCCGGTAACGGGTCCCCCCGTTTCCAACGGCTGCGGCAAGCACGGCCATCTGCAGCGGCGTGACCAGATTGAAGCCTTGTCCGATGGCAATCGACAGGGTCTCGCCCCCTTGCCAGGGTTCTCCAATGCGTTTGAGTTTCCACTGGGAGGTGGGAATTAAACCCTTGGCTTCCTGCCCCAGACCGATACCCGTGAGTTTGCCCAAACCGCAAGCTTTGGCGTATTTCGCCAGAATATCCACACCGACAGCTTCGCCGGCCTGATAAAAATAGACGTCGCAGGATTGAGTCAAGGCGCTTACGACAGCCATCTCGCCATGTCCACCCCGCCGCCAGCATCGATAAACACGATTTCCATAGCGGTAGTGACCCGGACAAAAAAATTGGGTTTTTTCATCGATAACGCCTTCACCTAAACCAGCGATTGCGGTAACAATTTTGTACGTGGAGGCCGGTGGATATTCCGCTTGAATGGCCTTGTTTTCCAGCGGCCGGTAGGGATTGTTGATCAGCTCATCCCATTGAAAACGGCTCATGCCGACTACAAATAAATTGGGGTCAAAAGCAGGGCTGCTGGCCATGGCCAGCACTTCGCCATTATTGGGATCGATGGCCACGGCTGCGCCTGCTTTACCTTCGAGCAGCTCTTCCGTCTTGATTTGAAGATTCTGGTCAATGGTCAGAATGATGTTTTTCCCCGGACGGGCGCTCACCGTTTTTATCACACGCACCACTTGCCCGGTGGCATTGACCTCTACTTGGCGACCCCCTCTTTTTCCCCGCAACAGGGTGCCGTTTGATTTTTCCAGGCCATATTTTCCTATAAAGTCACCGCTTTTCAAGTCTGCGTAAACCTTTTTGTGAAGCTCCCCCGGACTAATCTCTCCCATGTAGCCCAGAAGATGAGCCGCTTGTTGTTGATACAGGTAGTGTCGACGAGGTGAGATGTGCACCAGCACCCCCGGCAGGTCATATTTGTGGACTTCAATGGCGGCGAGCATATCACGACCGATGTCCTCTTTGAGCAAAACCGGTTTATAAGCGCCATGTTCTTTGTTGCTTTCAATACGGGCTTTCAGATCCGTTAGCGCCATCCCGCTGATGCGGCTGAGGTTCGACAGGGTGTCATTCAAAGGTTTGGCATCCTTTAGAATGATGTGCAGATCAAACGACGGGCGATTGTCTACCAACATTCGGCTGTGTCGATCAAAGATCAATCCCCGCGGCGCGTCGATAACCTGCAGCCGGATGCTATTGCTCTCCGAAAGCCGACGATACTCCCTGCCGTCAACCACTTGCAGGTAAAACAATCTCAAAAATAGCACGCCGAAGACAGCCGCCACGCAGAGCAACACACCCACAACGCGGTGATGAAACCAATCCGTATCGACGGTATGTAGGATGTTGCGCAAGATTATCGCTCCGTATTGGCGTGTGAATGGAATGCTCCCATGAAAACACTATATGATAGTTAAAAGTTTAAAGTGTAAAGTGTAAAGTTGATGAATTCTATCGATCTGTAATTAAAGATGCGTTGTTGATGTTATGGGTTGATACCGGCAGAGAGTTATCAATATTGATTTCTCATAGTGTCGCATGATCAAATACCTGAGTTTGCGCAAAAAGGTATCCGTATTGTTTTTCCAAATAGGCAGAATTCCTTACCTTTAAACTTTACACTTTAAACTGAAAACTTGGACATCTTCCAAAACTACCGCAGATTGCCATGCTTATTCTGACAATTACCAATTAACGCCTTAATCATTATCGTGCTTCCCTGTCCAGCCAATCCGGAAAAATCCGATCCCGCCAAATATCGATCTGTTTCTGGGCCCAGCTGATAATCACCATGATCAATGGGCCGGTAATAATAGCCCACATCAATTGTAGAATAACCGTCTTGGCGGTATCCGCCGGAATAATGGCGGCTGGGGCCAATAACAGCATATAGCATAACAGGATGATGATTTCGAAGGCGACCCCACCGGCCACGGCGGCAGCAAACAGGACCGGATTACCCGCCTGCAGAAATTGCCCTATCCAACGCATCCCCACGAAAAGCCAGATGTAAGTCGTAAAATAAAGCCCCATGGGCCCGCCACAGAGACTGTCCATAATAAGTCCGAAAAACAAAACAATGGGCAGACCCTCGCGAAGGGGACGGAACAGGCCCAGATAAATGATGATGGGGATCAATAGATCATAAAACTTATCTAAAAAAGGTATACCCGGAATTAAGGTTGTTTTAATAACCACCAAGCAGAGAGACACCAATATATAAAACGATATCGTCATGGTTGATTGACTCGCTCTGTCATAGAAACGATTAAAACCTCTTCCAGCCGTTCAAAATCGACATAGGGTGTTACCGTGACTTCCTGAAAAATCCCGGCTTGGCGTTTAACAATGGTGGCCACCTTGCCTACCGGTAATCCTTTGGGAAAAACACCGTCCATACCCGACGAAACAACACGATCCCCCACTACCACATTGTGTTTGCGCAGCACATAATCAAACAGACAATAGCTTGTAGTACCGCCTTTGATGATCCCGCGGGCCCTGCTCTCTTGGACCACAGCATCCACAGCACTGTTGGGATCGGTAATTAACATCACCTTGGCGTATCCGCCGGTCACTTCGATAATCATCCCCACAATGCCTTGGGGATTGATGACCGGCCACCCCCTGTTGATGCCATCATCAAGCCCCTTGTCCACAGTAATGGTCTGAAACCACGGCGAAGGGTCCTTGCCCACGACCTTCGCGGCAATCATTGGCTGCTGCATCTCCTGAGAAACCGCAAGCAACCGGCTGAGACGCTCGTTGGCAAGAAACGCCTCCCGGCATTGATTATTCAGTGAGTGGGCCTGCCACAATTCTTTTTGCAAACGATCATTTTCTTCAGCCACAGAGACAAGGAAGAAATAATGGTCCCAAATATCATGAAAAAAACGGGTGGTGTGAACAATCACATTCTGGAAGGGGGCGACCAAAGCAATGGCAAAACGGCCAGGTCCATAAGCAGGATACGGTCGCCGGCTGCCTAAAGATAGTATCAGCACGCTCAATGTCACAAGGATGATCAAGCCGACGATGACCGTCATTTTTCTAGAAAACATAAAATCAGTAAATCACCACTTGCTTTAGGATTTCAATACTGTCCAGCGCCCTGCCGGACCCCAATGCCACCGTAGACAAAGGATCATCCGTTACCGTGATGGGCAGTCCGCTCTCTTCTCGCAGGAGCCGATCGAAATTTTTCAACAGAGCGCCACCCCCGGTGAGCACAATGCCCCTGTCGACAATATCGGCTGCCAGTTCGGGAGGAGTTTGTTCCAAAGCGATTTTGACCGTCTCGACAATGGCATCAATCTGCTCAGTGATGGCAACTCGCACCTCTTCACTGTCGATGGCCAGTATTTTAGGGATCCCGGAAACCAAGTCACGACCTTTGACTTCAATCGTCTCAACCTTGTCCGGATCCGGGTATGCATTGCCCACAGTGGTCTTGATCATCTCTGCCGAGCGCTCTCCAATCAGCAAATTATATTTGCGCTTGATATATTGGATGATCGCCTCGTCCATCTTGTCGCCCGCGACGCGCAGCGAACGGCTATACACCACTCCGGCCAAAGAGATGACGGCCACTTCCGTGGTGCCACCGCCGATATCCACCACCATATTACAGGTCGGTTCCGTGATGGGCAGGTCAGCGCCAATGGCGGCTGCCATAGGCTCTTCAATCAGAAAAACCTCTCGCGCACCTGCAGATTCAGCGGATTCTCTAACCGCTCGTTTTTCTACTTGGGTGATCCCGGAAGGCACGGCGATGATCACCCGCGGACGTACCAGTGAACGACGATTGTGCACGGCCCGAATAAAGTGCTTCAGCATGGCTTCGGTCACTTCAAAATCAGCAATGACACCGTCGCGCATCGGACGGATGGCAATGATATTACCCGGGGTGCGGCCCAGCATATTCTTGGCTTCGGCACCTACGGCCAGCACTCGGTTGCGGGCCCTATTGTCAGTGCGCACCGCCACAACGGATGGTTCACTCAGCACAATACCTTTGCCCTTAACATATACGAGGGTATTGGCCGTTCCCAAATCTATGGCCAGATCGCTGGAAAAAAACCCCAATATAGAATCCAAGAAAAAATTCATCGGCACACTCTCTATACCTTAAAATTAGTCATCTCACCTGAACGGCGTTCCTGACGTCAAACCGACCACCGTGTTATTGGGGGTCATTGGTGCGCATGATACATGCCACAACTTATCTTGGCTAACAGAAACAGGTAGCAATTTCAAGATTAAATTACGGAAATTGCGTCAAAAAACGCATGCCCCATGACGGTTGAAAATGGTGGGCGGGCACGTTTAATATCGGACTGAAGCATTAATAATCGTCATCGTTTTCTTAGGGTGCCGCCAAGGTGGCCTCCGCAGATTAGAACCTATCTCAAAATAAAGATTTTGGTTCAAGATGCGGCGACCCGAGCCGAGTTTCAACCCGCAGGCATACTGTTGTATTCCGAGGAGTTGAAACTCGGCTGCAACGCAGAGATTGGGTTAAAAGATTATTTTGAGATCGGTTCTAGAACAAATGGTCTGCGTTTCCCATGCATTTTCCCCCGTTATGATATTAAACCCAACACCTCCATGATCGCATTATGCAGTGCCGGCCGAAAAGGTTTGATCGATGGATTGAAACGCGAGGGGTGGACGCGGTTGGTCAGCATAATCACCACCACCCGCTTATGCCGGTGGATCCAAAATGAGGTGCCTGAAAACCCCAAATGACCCACACTATCGGCAGGGAAGTAGCGTCCGGCGCTGGACCCTTGATCCGAAGGCATATCAAAGCCCAAGGCATAGCGGAGCGATCCCTGGCGCTGAAAAAAAGTATGGACCACCGCAGGACTGATAATACCCTGACCGGTGTTTCCCTGATCCAGCCGCAGCAAAGTTTGCAGCGCATTAAAGACGGCCATCGCAGTGCCAAATAATCCGGCATGTCCGGCCACCCCTCCCATGGCGTAAGCATTGTCATCATGGACTTGACCACATAACAACCGGTTTCGCCAGGGGCATAATTCGGTGGCCGCAAAATCACCGTGTGCGGAACGCTCACCGCCCGGTGTCATAAAAAACAGCGGACTAATTTGCAAAGGGAGATAGAGCTGTTCATGGACAAACTGATCCAAAGGCCGGCCGCCGATCTTTTCGATTAATATCTGCAGGAGCATAAATCCCAAGTCGCTGTATTCCGCTTTTTGACCCGGAGCAAATTGTAAATCCTCCGCGCACAGCCAACGCTTTAGCGCTAAGGGACGTTCCGTGGATTTGAGATTTTGCAGACGCATGTAATAGGGTTGCCAGGGTGGGAAGCCCGAACTATGCCCCAACAGGTGACGCGGGGTAATTTGCTTCTTGTCCTCTCTCCAAAAGCCGGGCCAAATCTCTACCACCGGTTGGTCCAAGACCATTCTTCCTTCGTGAACCAGCAGCATACAGGCCATAGCGGTGGCCAGTGGTTTGGTCAAAGAGGCCAAATCGAAGTATGTCTCACGGGTCATGGGTCGCGCTCTGAACAGGTCCGCCATGCCGTAAGCTTTATGAAACAACAGCTTGCCGTCGATGCCTACCAAAAGAACAGCACCGGGAAAAATCCTCTGATTCAAACCCTGGTGCATCAGGGCATCGATGCGGGTCACCCCTTCGGGGCCTATCTTTTGGGTGGGTGGCAAAAGGTTGCTATCCGGCAAATGCCTTCTCCATATAGACCAACTCTACCTTGGACGCATCAAGGCGAGCGCCAATCCCCAAAGGCATGGGCAAATTCCGTTCTCCATGCCCCACAGGCGCCCCTGTGACAATGGGAATGGATGCAGAAACAAATTGGGCCTGCACCAAGGTCTCGATTTGCTCGCGCGTGCCGCAGTTGTCAAAGGTTCCCAGTATCAAACCGGCTAAACCGTCGAAAGCACCGGCCAGTTTCATTTGCGTGAGCATACGATCAATACGGTAAGGGGGTTCACCGGTCTCCTCCAACAATAGGATAGCGTCTTTGAAATCCCCGGCAAAAGGGGTGCCGACCATATGGCACAAGGTGCTCAAGTTGCCGCCTTTGAGGATCCCCTCGGCACGCCCCCCCTGCAGGCACCTCGCTCCAGCTAAATCGAGATGACCGGGGCTTTGACCCGTCAGCAAATCGGATAAAGCCTGGCGGGTGATGCCATCGCTGCGCGCCAAGCTGGTGACCATGGGGCCATGGATGGAAACCCATCCCACTTTTTCCTGTAACACCGTGTGCAGCGCGGTAATATCGCTGAAGCCGATAAAAACTTTGGTTTGTTTTAAAAACAGATCATAGTCCAAATCCATAAGAATCCTCAGAGAGCCAAAACCGCCCCGGGCACATATAATGCCGTGGACCTCTTTATCCGTTAGCATGGCATGGATCTGGGCAAGACGCTGTGCATCCGAGCCGGCCAAATACCCCTGACGCTCGAAAATTCCATCTGCCAATTTTGTGGCAAATCCCATCGTGTTCAACTCAGTGAGGCCCTTATCAAAGGCATCGCCGTCAAACGGACTGGCCGGCGCGATAATGCCAAGGGTATCACCCAGTTTAAGCAGAAACGGCTTTTTAGCTTCACAAAAGGTCATGGGATGGTCTTTCTCGTCATCCTGCGGTTTGGCCTGTCCGAGGTTTATCTGAAAATCAGCACTTCATAACATCATTATGAATAATATCTTAATAGGTTACAGGCTGGGTTGAGGCAACCATTTTTTCATCAAATCGATTAAAACACCACCGGTGCCGTTGAAGGGCGTCCTGCCCGACCAAGGACATGCGCTACCTCCTTGGACATATGATCAATTTCACAACAGCTGCAGCATAGCAGCTTGACTTTTAGAAGGGGGCAAGCTAAATTTTTGCAATGATAACGACATGTAAAATAGACGATCTGACAATCGGCAACGGCGCACCGCTGGTCCTGATTGCCGGCCCTTGTGTCATTGAAAATGCTGACACTACTTTCGAAATCGCCTCATTTCTGAAAGCCTTGGCCCATGAGTTGGACCTGCCTTTTATCTTCAAGGCCTCCTTTGATAAAGCCAACCGCACCTCGATTCACTCCTTTCGCGGTCCAGGATTATCAGAAGGATTACGTATCCTCGCCCGCATAAAAAAAGAACTGGGCGTTAAAGTACTTTCGGATGTCCACGAATCTGCCCAAATGTCGCCTGCTGCAGAAATTCTCGATGTCATTCAGGTGCCTGCTTTTTTATGTCGTCAGACCGATTTTCTTCTGGCCGCCGCACAAACCGGCAAACCCATCAACATCAAAAAGGGTCAGTTCATGGCGCCTTGGGATATGGCGCCTGTGGTGGAAAAAATCCAATCCGCAGGCAATGCCAACATCCTGCTCACCGAACGCGGCGCCATGTTCGGCTATAACAACCTGGTGGTTGATTTCAGAAGTATTCCTATCATGCAAACCACCGCCGGCCCAGTGATATTTGATGCCACCCACAGTGTACAACTTCCCGGGGGACAGGGGCAAAGCTCGGGCGGTCAACGTGAATATGCACCATTGTTAGCAAAAGCCGCCATAGCAGCGGGTGCAGATGGTGTTTTTCTGGAAGTCCACCCCGAACCCGACAGGGCGCTGTGTGATGGTCCCAACTCCCTGCCTTTGGAGGAACTGCGCCGTTTACTCAGCCAACTCAACGCCATTCACCAAGCCGCGCATATCGGAGCATGAGCCAACATGAGCAGCGATCGTCTTAAACAAATCGAGATGGTGCTTCTGGATGTAGATGGTGTCCTAACCGCCGGCGAGATTATCTACACCGATTCCGGCGACCAAATTAAGGTGTTCAATGTAAAAGACGGCATCGGCATTCGCCTGCTCAAAGCTGCCGGTCTGGAGGTGGGCATCATCACGGGGCGCCGGGGCAAAGCGCTACAACACCGCTGCCAAAATTTAGGCATCGAGTTGGTATTTGACGGTGTCAGTGATAAAACCAAAGCACTCGCACAGGCGACCCAACACACTGGAATAGCACCTACCGCCATAGCTTATATCGGAGACGATCTGCCCGATTTGCCCGTAATGAATGCCGTAGCGCTGGCAGTGGCTGTGGCCGATGCCCATGAATCGGTCAAAGCGTGCGCCCATATGATCACCAGCGCGCCAGGAGGCCATGGGGCAGTGCGGGAAGTCAGCGAAGCCATCTTAAAAGCCCAAGGGCTGTGGGATGACTTAATCAAGAGGCTCTTCGATGTCTGATCGTACCACCATGATCAAGCGGCTGCTCAGCTTAACCATGATCATTTCTGTGGGCTTGTTGGGGTGGGTTTTTTTTCGGTTTAAGAGCCAGAAAGAAGCCCTTACCCTGCCCTCGGTGGAAAAGGCCGCCCAAGCAGTCATGTCTCTATCGCAGGTGAACCAAACCGCAACCAAAGATGGCGCGGTGCAGTGGAAATTAAAAGCAAGCTCAGCAGAACTTGAAACGGGAAGCGGCAAAATGGTACTGCAGAACCCGCAAGTTGATTTTTTTTTGGACGATGGCAGCCGCGTCAATTTGCGCGCCAGCAAAGGTGTCCTGAACACCCAAAATAACGATATCGAAGTGCACGGTAATGTACAGGTGGTGAACAGCCGATATACGCTTAAAACTGAATCGATGGCTTATCTGCACCAGCGTCGCCTTCTGGAAGCCAAAACACCCGTTCACATCATCGGCAAACGATTTGATTTAAAATCTGCCGCCATGACCTATGATTTAGACGCCGACCAGGCCATTTTCGAAGGGGATATCAAAGGAACGATTCATGAAAAACCCGCCAGCTAATAACCTTTTGAATATTCGGGTATTTACAATGTGGGCGCTTCTGACCGCATCCTTCGCCCTTTTTTCGGCCCATCCATCCTTATGCATAGAGCAGAAGACGGCGGCAACGTCGACGCCGATCCAAATCACAGCCGATCGATTGGTGGCGGACACCCAGTCCGACACAGCCCAATTTAGCGGCAATGTGAAGGCAGTCCAGGGCGAAACAGAGATAAAGGCCGATCAATTGACCGTGCATTATCAATCTAAAAATCAAAGCGGAACGCCACCTGAAGAAGGGACCACCGAAATCCAGCGCATCACCGCCCGGGGCCATGTACGAATCACATTTGACAATAGACTTGCTGTGAGTGAGCAAGCCGTTTATATTACAAGTGAACGCAAGCTGATCCTGGAAGGGCCGGGATCAAAAATCATCAGCGGTCGAGATGAAATCGTCGGCAGCAAAATTACTTATTATCGCAATGACGGCCGCGTTACCATGCAAGGAGATGGTCAGAACCGCGTCAAAGCAGTTCTTCACTCCGACCAAAAAGGCTTGAATTGAGAATTTTCAACAGGTATATTAATCTGCTTGAAAAAAGCATGTGGATTCCCTGAAGGCAATGGCAGTCTTGGCAACTCAAAACTTGGTCAAAAGCTACCGCGGCAGAAAAGTGGTCAATGATGTCTCCTTGTCCGTATCCTCAGGTCAGGTGATTGGCTTGCTCGGTCCCAATGGCGCGGGCAAAACAACTACATTCTATATGACGGTGGGTATGATCAAACCCAATGCCGGCCGGGTCGCTTTGAATGGTGAAGAGATCACCGACTGCCCCATGTACGTGCGGGCTCGCAAAGGAATCGGCTACCTGCCGCAGGAGGCCTCTATCTTTCGCAAGCTAACCGTGCTACAAAATGTATTGGCGATATTGGAAACGATGCCGATTGCCAAGGAGGAACAAAAATCACGCGCTAAAGCACTGTTGGATGAACTGGGTATCAAACATTTGATGCATCAACGCGCCAGCGTGCTTTCCGGAGGCGAACGCCGCCGCTTGGAAATTAGCCGGGCCTTGGCCACCAATCCAACTTTTATCTTGCTGGATGAACCTTTTGCCGGTATTGATCCTTTGGCCGTGGCCGATATAAAAAAAATCATCGCCCATTTAAAGCAGCGTCACATTGGCATATTGATTTCTGACCACAATGTGCGCGAAACCTTAGAAGCTTGCGATCAGGCGTTCATACTGGCTGACGGTGAAGTAATTGAATCCGGATCACCGGAAGCCATCGCGAATAGTAAAATTGCACGCCGAATCTACTTAGGGGACGAATTTAGGTTATAATATGGCCATTGAATTACGACAACAACTCAAGCTGACCCAGCAGCTCATCATGACCCCCCAGCTGCAGATGGCGATCAAGCTGCTTCAATTATCGCGGCTGGAGTTGATGGATGCCATCCAGCACGAATTGGAAGAAAATCCGACGCTTGAGGAATCCCAGGATGCTGCGCCCAAAGAACAATTGGAAGAAGCGCAGCCCCCGTCTGTAGAAAAAACCAAAGAAGTCACCATTGATGAAAAGCTCTCCGGCGATATTGACTGGAGCAACTATATTGACGAGTACAATGCACCCGGACGCATTCGCTTTGAGACCGAAGACCGTGAAGCACCACAGTATGAAGCTTTTATCTCCCATAAAAAATCATTAAGTGACCACTTGCTCTGGCAATTGTTGATGGCCCAACCCTCTAACGAAGAAAAGCGTATCGGTAGCCTGATTATTGGCAACTTAAACCGTGACGGTTATCTGCAAACAAGCGTCGACGAACTCGCCCAACAAGCCCAGGTCACTGCCGAAGACATCGAAGAAGTTCTCTTTTTGATGCAGTCCCTTGATCCCATCGGTGTGTGCGCACGCGATTTAAAGGAGTGCCTGCTGCTGCAAGCAAACAATTTGGGATTAAAAAACTCCCTGGTCACTGAAATCATCAGCAACCACATTAACCACTTGGAAAATAAAAACTACAAGGCCATCTGCCGGGCGCTAAAAGCCACCATAGACGAGGTCGTTGCAGCGGTCAATATCATCACTTGCATGGAACCCAAGCCCGGGCGGCTGTTTAGCGAAGAAGAACCTCAATATATTACACCGGACATCTATGTTTACAAAACCGAGGATGACTTTGTAGTGGTAGTCAATGATGATGGTCTTCCCAAACTCCGGGTCAACGCTTTTTACAAGCAAGCCATTACAAAAGGCGCCGACGTCAGCGGGAACGCGAAGGATTATATACAGGACAAGTTACGATCAGCGGCCTGGCTGATCCGCAGTATTCATCAACGTCAGAAAACCATTTATAAGGTTATGAAAAGTATACTAAAATTCCAACGGGACTTTTTTGATAAAGGCATTACGCATCTCAAACCTATGGTGCTACGGGATGTAGCGGAAGACATCGGCATGCATGAATCCACCATCAGTCGGGTAACCACTAACAAATACGCTTATACACCCCAGGGCATTTTTGAATTAAAATACTTCTTCAACAGCTCGATCAACCGGGTCCATGGTGATGCCATTGCCTCGGCAAGCGTCCAGGCCAAAATAAAACACTTGATCGATGGCGAAGACCCAAAGAAACCCTACAGCGACAGCAAAATGGCAGAGATGTTGAAAGCGGAAAATATCGATATTGCCCGTCGGACAGTGGCCAAATATCGTGAAATGATGGGGGTGTTGCCGTCAAACAAACGTAAACGCTACATTTAAAAAATCAGGAAAATTGATTCCCGTTAATCCACAATTAGGTTATAATCGTTTTGTTCGATGATGAAACAACTTAACATGTTTGAGGACCCTCAAGCAAAGGAGGCGATGCCTATGCAAACATCTGTAACATTTAAGAATATCGACCCTTCAGACCACTTAAAATCCTATGTCAGCGACAAGCTCAACCGTTTCGATAAATACCTGTACAATCCCGCGGAAGCCAATGTGGTGCTCTCGGTTGAAAAATTCAGACACATCGCTGAAATCAGTATCAGCGGCGACCGGCTCAACGTCAATGGCAAAGAAGAGACCGAAGATATGTATTCGGCTATTGATATCACGCTGGATAAACTTGAAAAGCAAATCAAAAAAAATAAAGATAAATTTCATGACCGCCGTTCAGGAAAGGGCAAATCCAAGTCTAATCCTGATATGTCAGCCATGCCCCCATCGACAACCATGGATGAAGATGTTGAAAAACAAGTCATGGTTAAGCCTATAGAGTATAAACCCATGCATGTGGATGAAGCCATCATGCAGATGGATCTGATGAACGGCAACTTTTTGGTTTTTACCAACGCCCGATCCGAAAAAGTCAACGTCATTTACCGACGCAAAGACGGCCACTACGGACTAATTCAACCCAGCCCTTAAGGGGACGCCGCCACCGCCAGCTGAAATGACAACTGCGAGCAAACGATGAAAATTCTTGAATCCCTGAATGCACAAGCGATCAATGTTGATCTGAAAGCAAAAGACAAAAAAGGCGTATTGGATGAACTGGTCGCCCTGGTCGCACCGGAAGCCGGCGCCAGCCAGGAAGAGTTGGTCAAAGTCTTGATGGAGCGCGAGCGACTGGGCAGCACCGGCATTGGTGGCGGCATCGGTATTCCGCACGGTAAATTCAAAGAGCTCAAGTCGCTGGTTCTGGGTTTTGGGTTGAACCGCAACGGCGTCGACTTCGAATCCATGGACGGCCGCCCAACCCATATTTTTTTCCTTTTGCTGACCCCTGAAAATTCAGCCGGCGTGCATTTAAAACTCCTGGCCCGTATTTCCAGACTCCTTAAAGATGAAGACTTTAAATCCCAGCTAATGGGAGCAGAATCCTCTGCAGATATCATTGCCGCAATCGAAGACAGAGACGAAGAATTTTAATCCATTGTGAAACAACGAAACGTGATCATCATTACGGGATGCTCAGGTTCCGGCAAAAGCACGGCCTTGGCGGCTTTTGAAGATGCCGGTTTTTATTGTGTCGACAATATGCCGGTTTCACTGGTCACCCTGCTTTTAGAGCAGCACAAGGCTGGAAATTTAAACATCGCCGGGTGGGCGTTCTGCATGGATTTGCGGGACCCGCACTTTCTATCCGGTAATGAAGGTTTGCGCAAAGAGTTAAAAAAACTCGGCTATCAAACCACCATCGTATTTTTGGATGCTGACGAAAAAATTCTGCTGCGCCGTTACAGTCAAACCCGCCGGCACCACCCACTGGCACAAAGCGGCAGCCTGACCGAGGCGATTCAGTCAGAAAAACAATTACTTAAACCACTGCAGAATCAAGCCGAGCACGCGCTGGATACAACCCACTACAGCGTGCATGAGCTCAAATTTACCATTCTGAGCATTGCCCAGAAAAACACAGCCATTACCGGCATGTCCATCAATGTGGTCTCGTTTGGATTCAAACATGGTACACCTTCTGATGCCGACATGATCATGGATGTGCGCTTTTTAGCCAACCCCTATTTTGTGCCCGAATTAAAAGCCAAAGACGGCGAAACCGAAGCGGTTCGCCAATTCGTAATGACCCATCCAACCACCGGTGAATTTCTGGACAAGTATATTTCACTATTAGACTATTTGATACCTTTGTATGAAAAAGAGGGTAAAGCCTACCTGACCATCGCCATTGGGTGCACCGGGGGCAGGCATCGGTCGGTGGTAATCGCCCAACAAGTATACGACCACATCCTGGGCATGGGTTCTTCGGTTCGCCTCATTCATCGAGATATCCAATTTGTCTGACAGCGGATGGCGGTCCAGGGCCAAGAAAAGCGCACTTGACGATTGCCTTTTTTTATGGCTTAACCCCCATGTCGCATAAGCGAGCATATTTTCCAGCATAATCCTAACCTGCCGAATATAATATAAAGGATTAATTTACAGAATGATTGGTATATTGATTGTCAGTCACCGCCAACTGGGTGATGCCCTTATCGATTGCGTCGAGTTCATTCTGGGTGAAAAACCCGAAGCGCTGGAAGCGATCTCCATAGATTTAAGGGAGAACGCCGAGGACCTGAGAAAAAAAATTGAAGCGGGCATCAAGCAGGTCAACACCCCGGGCGGTGTGCTGATATTAACGGATATGTTCGGTGGAACACCATCCAACCTCAGCTACTCGTTTTTAGAAGAGGGGCGACGGGAGGTGATTTCCGGTGTCAATCTGCCCATGGTTATCCGTGCGGTCAACTTGCGCAAACAAAAAGATCTCATGCAGCTAGCAGAACATCTCGAAGGCTTCGGCAAAAAAAGCATCTCTATGGCCAGCGGCATCCTCAAGGGCAACAAACGCAGTTGATCGCACAGAGCCCATATGACGGTTCTTAACCCCAAAGGAGGAAAAATGAGCATTAAAATCGGGATCAATGGATTTGGAAGAATCGGTCGTTTGGTATTCCGAGCCGCCCTGAAACACCCTGATGTCGAAGTTGTTGCCATTAACGATCTTACAGACGCGGGCACCATGGCCCACCTGTTGAAATACGACTCTGTTCACGGACAGCTGGACAACACCATTCGCGCGGAAGACAATGCCATTGTCATCGACGACCGCACCATTGCTTACTCCGCCATTAAAGATCCTGCGCAATTGCCTTGGCAGGCACTGGGCGTCGACATTGCCATGGAGTGCACCGGTCTATTCCGCGACCGTGAAAATGCCAGCAAGCACCTGAATGCCGGTGCGCGCAAAGTGATCATCTCGGCACCGGCCAAAGACCCGGACAATACCATCGTTATGGGGGTCAACCACACCCATTATGATCCCAAACAACACCACATTCTCTCGAACGCCTCATGTACCACCAACTGCCTAGCGCCAGTGGCCAAGGTGCTCCTGGACCATTTTGGCATCCACAGCGGATTGATGACCACCATCCATGCCTATACCGGCGATCAGCGCCTATTGGATTTTCCGCATAAAGACCTTCGCCGGGCGCGTTCTGCCGCACTCTCCATGATCCCCACCACAACGGGTGCCGCCAAAGCCGTGGCGTTGGTATTGCCGGAGTTGGATGGCAAACTCAACGGATTGGCCATCCGCGTGCCCACCCCCAACGTCTCAATTGTGGACATCGTGGTCACCATTGAAAAATCCGGAGTCTCCGTCAACGACGTCAACGCGGCGCTAAAAGCCGCTGCCGAAGGCGAGTTGGCCGGCATCATGGGATATTGTGATCTGCCCCTTGTTTCAACGGATTTTAACGGCAACACCTTATCCTCCATCGTCGATGCCCAGACGACCTATGTGATGGACAAGATGGTCAAGGTGTTGTCCTGGTACGACAATGAATCGGGCTATTCGCACCGCATGGTGGATTTGGCCGCCCTGGTGGGCAGCACCCTTTAATCCAACGCATCAATTCAAATGCAAGCCGGCAGGGAAATCACACCCCTGCCGGCGAAGTGCGTTCCACTGGCAACCCCATAAATCAACAGGAATAGACCATGACGATCACAAGACGATCCCTAATCGCCGGCAATTGGAAAATGTACAAAACCAGCCAAGAAGCCGTGGAAAGCGCCGCCCGGCTCAAAGCCTTGGTATCCAGTGTAACCGACGTTGATATTATGATTGCGCCGACCTTTACCGCCTTGGCCCAAGTGGGTGTCGCCATCAAATCCAGCCCCATCGCGCTGGGCGCTCAAAATATGCACTGGGAACCCGAAGGGGCCTATACCGGCGAAATCTCCCCCAACATGCTGCTTTCAGTGGGTTGCAGCCATGTGATCATCGGTCACTCCGAGCGCCGCCAATACTTTGGCGAAACCGATCAGCACATCAACCATAAAATCAAGGCCGCCATCCAGGCCGCCTTGGTCCCGGTGTTTTGCATCGGTGAAACCGAAGCCCAACGTGATGCCGGTGAGACATTTTCCGTGCTTGACAAACAGGTTCAAAACGGTTTAGAGACCTTAGTTTCGGATGAGCTGCAAACCCTGGTCGTGGCTTATGAGCCGGTGTGGGCCATCGGCACCGGCAAGACCGCCACCCGCGAGCAAGCTCAGGAAGTGCATCTGCATGTGCGGCAGTGGTTTGCTCAAAATCACAACGCCGAATTGGCACAAGGTTTGCGGATTCTATATGGCGGAAGTGTCAAACCGTCAAATGTAAAAGAGTTGATGGCTATGCCGGATATCGACGGTGCATTGGTCGGCGGCGCCAGCCTCGATCCTGAATCGTTCAGCCAATTGGTTCATTACAATAGCTAAAACGGATAAAACATGAATATTCTAATTGTTGTCATACATATCGTTGTCTGCCTCGCTTTGATTTTGATCGTTTTGCTTCAAACCGGCAAAGGGGCCGATATGGGGGCCGCTTTCGGTGGAGGCGGCAGCAATACGCTGTTCGGCGCCACCGGCGCATCGACCTTTTTAAGTAAACTGACCACAGCAGCTGCCGTCGTGTTCATGCTCACCTCGCTGGTATTGGCCTATATGGCCGCCAAAAAAGAGAGCATGCCCGACTTTTTGCAGGATCAACCGGCCGTGACCGAGCCGGCACCGGGCAGCGCTGACCCAGCCCAGCCTCAAGCGGGGACACCACCCGAAACTCAGACGGCCCCGCCGGCCAGTCAAGCAGAGGAGGCTGATAAATAGCCCAGATCATTTCTTTGTGCCGAAGTGGTGGAACTTGGTAGACACGCTATCTTGAGGGGGTAGTGGCGCGAGCCGTGCCGGTTCAAGTCCGGCCTTCGGCACCACAATTATAGCAATAGGTTACGTCAATTGACGTAGCCTATTTATTTTTGGAATGCGGCCTGCTGAAAGTGGTACGCAGACCGCCCAACCCCCTGTAAACCGCCGTCTATCAATGATTTATCAACAAGTTAATAAGTTTAGGGTCCCTAATGTTCCTCGGATAATGTGGTCATGGTTCGCTTTGCCCGAATTGGTACCCCCTAAGTTCCGCTAAGGCGCATAGTTGCAGGTGCCGTAACAAACTCCGTGAAGGTCCACGCTCTCCTGGCCGGCATCGCTGTCAATATCGATCCGGGCGCTGTGCATCCCCTGGCTGGTGGGATGGTAGAGTATCGTAAAAGTTTCGTCGTTCGCCGGCGCGATCCAACGGGAAATCGGCGCAGGGCTATCCTCTACCCCCTGGTACCGTGATGACAGGATGGAAAAAGCGGAGGCATCCGGACCGCTGATGACGACGTCCCGGCGATGCAGATCAAGTCCCCCTGGATTTTCGGCCAAGAATCGTCTTTGGTACTGGATCTTATCTTTGACATCATCATCTCTGAAAAAGGAGATCACCTCGGGGGCCACGTTCATCATGGCATCCGTTGCTCTCATAAATACCCTGGCGCGTATTTCAACGGACTGAGCGGAGGAGTTGCCATGGCCTTTGACCACCACTTCGGCCTGCTTTAATCCCCAGGTTTTCGCATGGGAGTCGAGGGTAACTTCAAACGATTTGCCGGCTCTCAGAAGCAGGGGCAGTGATTTTCCGGAGTGCACCCTGGCGCTAAAATCCCCTGCATCACGGCCCTCTAAATCGATGCTGTCGACAATGGCATCGGCCATGCCTTCATTGATGACCGTAAATACCCGCTCAAATGTGGGTGATGCGTTCAACCTCACATCGCCAAGGTTCATCCCCCCCGGGGCAATCCTTAATCCTGCGCCTGTGGTGCCGATGCTGATGTCCACCACTTCAAATTCGATATAGACCGGATCGCGCTTGTGGACCGGCGGTTCTTTAAATGTCCCCTCTTGTTTGACCACCTGGAACTCCACCTCCCAATTCAATCTTAAGGCATCGTCAATGTATTCAACTTGATCCAGGTGTTCCTTATCATAGGTGGGCGTTACCGTCTTATTAAAGGTGATGAGAGAAAAGGTGGTACCGTCTTCCGGGTCGCTTGTGCAGCGCGTACCATTGATGTGGACGTTTTTGGGTGTCAGGTATTCCCGCATTGGCAGGCCGGTATCGGGATCGTCTTCTCTTTCAACAAACACCCGGACCGTATTGACCTGGAGGTTGGGACTGAAATTTTCCTGCCAGGTATTATCTTTATCCAAGGGAACCCGCCATTGCCAGTAATAGCGGTCAACGTCACTGGTGGGGTCGTTGGGATCGTGTGGTTCGTCGCGGTCCGCCCATGCGAGCGGCCGCGCCAGTTGGCGTGCGCCATTCACCACTTGCATATGGGGCAAAACCGGGTGCCAATCGGATACGACGCGTGGGAAGCTGTTGTTTATATTTTCAAGTTTACTGTTCATGGCCATCAGTTCAATGGTGGTGTCTTGCAGCAAAGACGGCACAGCGCTTCTGATCATACAAAGGGGAAGTGGGTTCGCATACTCTGCCGAGAAATTGGCCACGTCTTCAACGGTGCAGTTGTCATCCAGGATGACACCCTGGCTATAGTCCAGTTTCTTTGCTGTGCATTTATCCTTGCATTGCTCATCGGTATCGCTGCATAAGTTGCTGCAATCGGTACATCCCCTCAAACCCACGGTCATACCCAGTAGGTTCGTAAATACGAGAGTATGTCCATCACACTCGATTAATTGGCGGGTCTCCGAATCCCTTAAATCACCGCCGCATGACCCTATGGTTCCTTCATAGGTACACTTATTGTCATCAATTGGAAGCACTATATTTTCAATGAGGGGCTCAAGGGAAAGAAGCGGAAATCCGTCGCCTTCCACCCAAAAGTACTGCGATTTTCTCAATTTTCGCAAATAAGTGACAGAAACGGTGGAATGATACAGTTCGGATATGATCTCATCGCCTTGCGGGCCGCCATCAGTGTAATAGTCCGAAACTGCTTTTCCTTCCGAAGGCCCGCCGCCCGGCATCAATCTTTGATTAAAAACAATTTTGCCTCCAATATTGTCGGTATCGATCTGTGGAAAACAACCCATGGCGGTTGTCAAACAAACTGCAACCAAAAGCATTGTGATGGTTTGATAAGGCTTCATAGATCCCCCTGTAATCCTATTGAGTTTTTGCCGTCCTGAACAGGTATGGGAAACCGTACCGCCAGTGCCGGCCTCAAACTGATATCGTGTTAAGATTCTTAAGATCAGCGGCATGGTTGCAGGGCGCCGGCGCCTAATCCGCGAAAACGGAAGCGATGCGTTCCAGCGCCCAGTCCACCTGATCGCGGGTGATCACCAATGGCGGTGCAAAACGGATAATGTGATCATGGGTCTCTTTGCACAACAGGCCCTTGTCTTTGAGCGCTTCGCAAAACTGGCGGGCGCCGCCCACCTCGGGATGGAACACCACGCCGAGCATCAGACCCTTGCCGCGCACAATCTTTATCTTTTTGCTCCGGATCTGCTCAAGCCCCTGCTTGAAATAGGCGCCCATCTCGGCCGCATTCTCAATCATCCCCTCCTCGATGAGGACCTTGAGCGCCATGCGGGCGACAGCGCACGCCAAGGGATTGCCGCCGAAGGTACTGCCATGTTCTCCGGGTTGCAGCACATTCATCACTTCGGTGTTGGACAACACGGCCGAGATGGGATAGTAGCCGCCGGATAGGGCTTTGCCCACCAAAGTCAGGTCCGCCTCAATGCCCTCATGTGCTTCGGCCAACAGTCTGCCGGTGCGCCCCAGTCCGGTTTGGATTTCATCGAGAATCAGCACCACATTATTTTGGGTGCAGATATCGCGAACTTTTTTCAAGTATCCCCGGGGTGGAATGATAACGCCGGCTTCACCCTGGATCGGCTCGACCAGAAACGCGACGGTATGGGGCGTAATGGCCGTCTCCAAAGCATCGGCATCGCCAAAGGGGATCACTTTGAAACCGGGGGTAAAAGGTCCGAAGCCTTTGCGGGCGCTGTCGTCGGTGCTGAAACTGACGATGGTGATGGTGCGACCGTGAAAATTGTCCTGACAAACGATGATCTCCGCCTGATGTTCCGGTACGCCTTTTACCGCATAGCCCCACTTGCGCACCGTCTTGATAGCGGTCTCCACAGCCTCGGCGCCGCTGTTCATGGGCAACACTTTATGAGAGTGCGTCAGGGTGCAGATCTCTTCATAAAACGATGCCAGCTGATCGTTGCGAAATGCCCGCGAAGTGAGGGTCAGGCGTTGGGCCTGTTCGATCAGCGCCTGCCCTATCTTGGGGTGGCAATGGCCCTGGTTGACGGCTGAATAAGCCGAAAGGCAATCCATGTACGGCTTGTTTTCCACATCCCATACCCAGACCCCTTCACCCCGGGCCAGAACCACATCCAGGGGTTTGTAATTGTGTGCACCGAGACGCTGCTCCAGTTCGATATACTTTGTGCTTTGCATGGGTTTCCTCAATGAATTGTATTCAATGTTAAGGCGATCATCGCACCCGTTGAACGGGCGACAAATACCTGGCATGGCAAGTGGGCAAATAGTGACCGGCCGCCATCCCACCTA
>JBNKKB010000125.1:0-20727 GCA_050291605.1 Desulfobacteraceae bacterium
CCATGAATCTGAGCATCGCCAGCGGCCATGAACCAGGCGCGAAATTTCGGAGAGATGGCCGAGCCGGCTGAAGGCGCTCGCCTGCTAAGCGAGTGTGGGGGGAAACTTCCACCGAGGGTTCGAATCCCTCTCTCTCCGCCAGTTACAAAAGGCCTGACCTGCACGGTCGGGCCTTTTGTATTTTATCCTCTGAGTTTGTCCAGTTCTTTTTTGGCAGCTAGGAACTTTTCGGTGGTAGTGCGCAGCCGCTTGGCCAGCACCTCGGCGAACCCCCTGTAGATAACATATCTGAATACATAGCGATTCTCATTGGGCAAACCATCCACACAGGAAAGATCAATTTTCAAACAGGTGGATTCATCCTGCGCCGTGACAGATACGGAGAGCGCGCCGCTGCCCATCCCCCCCACTTCGCCAAACACATCGCCGGTGTGCTGCAGCACCGCCATTTCATTCCCATCTTTGGCAATGCGTACCTTGCCGGAGATGAGATAGTATATCCATCCATCGTAGCTGCTTTCATCCACGATCAGCTCATCGGGTTTATAGCGCACGATCTTGCTGACCCGCAGCAACTCTTTGAGATCGTCTTCATTAAACGACTCAAGCGCCGGCATGGTTTTGATTTTTTCAAGAAAATCAACGCTGTCCTTGAGTTTTTGGGCAGTGGGCATTGCAATATACTCCTTGCAAGCTTGATACTCGGTAAATTCACATAATGGCATATCATTACCTATAGTTAGGAGTCAACGAACACCTGACAGCCAATGGCAGGCCTCTCGACTATCAGCCGCCAAACAACCAATCCTATTATGGTGCAGCACAAGCCATCGCATTACTATGTATATCGGACAGCACCGGGTGCGACTTGAGGGATTTGTCCCCTTTTTGATAGTCGGTTTACAGGCCCTTTGAACAGCTGCGGCGGCATGCCCTGAGAGGGTGCGGTCACCGCAAATTACCTTGACAAAGGAACCGTTCCTTAATAGATATACCCCTTTGATCAATGGTCGCTATCAAGGCTGATTTGCCAAATCATACCTAAAAACATTCGATTCGAAAGGAGACATCCCATGTCACAACTCGTACCTCCCCATGGCGGGAAAGGCTTGACCATGTGCCTGCTGGAAGGCGCAGAGCTGGAAGCTGAAAAAACCAAGGCCGCCGGCCTTAAAAAAGTGAACATTTCCGGACGCGTGAAAGGCGACTTGATCATGATCGGCATCGGTGGTTTCAGCCCCCTGACCGGCTTTATGACCAAAGCGGACTGGAAAGGCGTTTGCGAAAATTTTCTGACGGCCGATGGCACCTTCTGGCCGGTTCCGGTGTGCCTGGACATCACCGATGCAGAAGCTGCTGAAATTAATACGGGTGATGAAATAGCCTTGTACGACCCTGAGGGTGACGAAATCATGGCCACCATGAAAGTGGATGAAAAGTGGACCATCAGCGCAGAAGAGAAAAAATGGGAATGCGAAAAAGTCTATATGGGCGAAGGCACCCCCACTACTGAAGAATTCTGGAAGATCGCCGAAGAAGACCACCCCGGCGTGCAGATGGTCATGAATCAAGGTTCGGTTAACCTGGCCGGCGACGTCAAAGTGCTCAGCGAAGGCGATTACCCCACCAAGTACGCCGGCGTCTACCACCGTCCGGCCGAAGCCCGCAAAATGTTCGAGGATAGAGGCTGGAGCGAAGTGGCTGCCCTTCAGTTGCGCAACCCCATGCACCGCTCCCATGAGTACCTGTGCAAAATCGCCGTAGAAGTTTGCGACGGCGTGTACATCCACTCTCTGGTGGGAAACCTCAAGCCCGGCGATATTCCTGCTGAAGTTCGCGTCAAATGCATCGACAGCCTAGTGCAAAACTACTTCGTAAAAGAGAATGTGATTCAAGGCGGATACCCGCTGGATATGCGTTATGCCGGCCCGCGCGAAGGCCTGCTGCATGCCGCCTTCCGTCAAAACTACGGCATCTCCAAAATGATCATCGGCCGCGACCATGCCGGCGTGGGCGATTTCTACGGTATGTTTGAAGCCCAAACCATCTTCGACAAAATCCCGACCCCCGAGGGCGGTAAAGCGCTGATCTGCCAGCCCCTGAAGATCGACTGGACCTTTTACTGCTACAAATGCGACGGCATGGCCTCCCTGCGCACCTGCCCGCATGCCAAAGAAGACCGCGTGCTGCTCTCCGGTACCATGCTGCGCAAAATGCTCAGCGAAGGCGGCGAGCTGCCGGACCACTTTGGCCGCGACGAAGTCGTTGCTATCCTGCGCAAGTACTATGAAGGCCTCACCGAAAAAGTGGAGATCAAGACCCATAAAGCGGCCACCGGCAACTAATTGTACCGCGGCACCATTTGAAATCTAAAAAGGGAGATGCGCCGAGCGCATCTCCCTTTTTCTTTTTCTTCAAAGTCAACCAGTCGGACTTTACAGCCCAAATGCAATAGAAGCTATCTCAAAGCTGACGTTTCTTATGTCCAAAGCGAAAACAAGAGGCGATCCGACACCGCTTGTTGCAGTTGCGCTTTCTGGATAACCGTATACCATAATTAGCATAAACAGCATTCAACCGGAAGTATCCGGCTTTTTCTCAATCCATTCCATCACCGGTCTTCCAACCAATATTTCCAAAGGCAGCACCACCAATCCCTTGGCATCCAGGCCAATCAATATCTTTTCCAGCTCATCCAGCCAGAGGACGGACTTTTCCGGATCGGCGGGTTCAATATCGTGCAACATGATGATGTCATTGGCGTTAACTTTGTTGAGAATCCGTTGGGACAGACGGGCAATCCGCCGGTTGCCGAAATCACCGGCGCGACAATTGAAATTAACAGCCACCATTCCCAACTGTTCAAGCACCTTTCCCAGTTTCGGGTTGGTGATGCCTACCGGCGGTCTGAAGCACAGGGGTTTAATCCCCATCTTAATGAGGACGTGCTGGGCATCCTCAATCTCTTTGCGCAGGGCCTTGGAACTTTTACACATGATAAAATTGTCATGGCGATGGGAGTGATTGCCGATGGTGTGCCCCCGGGACAAAATGGCGGCCACGATCTGTGGATGGGACAAAGCCCGCTGACCGTTGACGAAAAAGGTGGCCTTTTTATTGTGTTTTTCCAGCAGGGATAGAATTCGAGGCGTAGACACCGGATCGGGGCCATCATCAAATGTTAAAGCCACCGCTTTTTGGGTACTGGTGCCCCGGCTGATGACCGGCAGATAAAACCCGATGGCCGGGAAAAAGGGGGCGACGATACAGAGCAATAAAAATCCCGCCAGGGGAACCACGGCCAACCTGCCTGAGAAGGGAAAAATCATGGCCGCCAGCGCAATGGCGCAAACGCCGGAGCGTGTTGCCAAAGACAAACCCGGTGCTAAGCCTTTTTCGGTTTCGTTTAGCCCCATATTTTTGAATTGCTTTCGTAATTAAAAATAACGAGCCGATAGTCAGGGCCACGGCGGACCTAAGATGAGTTTATTTTCCGACGCGGTTTGCCTTCACCACCAGTTTAAAGTTTGAGGAGTTCGCAACCCGTCTGATTTTTACGACGAAGGGCACGAAGTTACAAAAAACTATGTTATGTTTTCAACAACTCTAAACTATTTTTCATGAAACAGTGTCCAGCTTTGCAATCAGCCAAACTGATTCTTCATTGCCTCCGGACAATGCCTTCTGCTCGGTCTGAAACCCGGCCGAAGCCAGTATCCCCACGATATCATCGGTAGAACGAAAATAGGCCGGTGTGCCTTGGAATTTACGTCTGACCGTATCAATCCGCCATAGCCAGGAGTAATGCTTGCTTTCCGGTGGGATGACGGCCCGTACGATGAGCTGTCCGTCCCTGCGCATGGCGCCGGCCAGGCGCTGCAGGGTGAGCTCAAGGTCCGCGTCATCTAAAAAGTGGATCATGTCCAATAAAAAAGCCGCATCCGCCGGTTCGGGTGCCCCAGGGATATTGGGCGCCAAATCACACGCCACATGGCCCCGCCGGCCATAGGCGCGTGCAGCCACACGAACGCGCTCCCGATCCGGGTCGATACCATACACGTTGGCCTGTTCATAGTGGTCTAAAATCCAGCAGCCCGGCACCCCGAATCCGCAACCGATATCCAGCACGGTACGCAAATCACCGCTCGTCCTTAAAAATTGGGGCAGTTCGTCAAACAGGATATCGTATTTAAGCTTAAAACGGGCAAACAGCCGCGCATGGGTTTCCAAACCGTTGTAGCGGGCCAAGACTCGTTGGCGCCACCCGGCGGCAGGGATCACACGTTTTTTTTGCGGATCGAAGCGATACTCCAGCAAAGGGGGCAAGAGCAAAAAAGCACCCACAAACGCATAACCGATCCCCAGGAGGGAGGTCAGCCCCGCGCTGCGCAGCAAGCTGTGTTCGGCCACACACAGCACCCCAAACCCGATGAGAGTGGAGGCCGCCGCCAGCATCACCGCCATCTTGATACGCTCAAAATCAGGGTGCGTCACACCGCCGTATCGCTGATAGGCACGGGTAAAAAAAAGTGCGTAGTCAATCCCCATGCCGAAAACGACAATGCCCAGCATCAGGGCCGGGATGTCCAGTGGATGGCCGATCAACTTGAGTGTGCCCAAGGTGCAAATCAGGGAAAATATCACCGGTGACAGGGTAATAAGGGTCAATGTAAAGTCCAAAAAGAAAAACAAGAGCAGAAAGGCCACACTCATCCCGATGATGACCAGCATCTTGGCAAAGGTCCGGAAAAGCGTCCGACCCATCCGTTGTGAAAAATAGGTGGGATCGAAACTGCGCACCAGCGCATGGTAGCGTGAATTAAAACGGGCGGCGTCATAGTGCGGACCGGGTGTGAGGGAGAAAAACTGCATCCAGGTGCCGTCGGCCCGGGCCATCACTCCCATCATGGAGTGGAATTGCTCAGGAATACCCTCAACGACGGTTACATCCTCTCCCCGCAGCGCGGCCATAAACGGCGCAAATGCATCATCGGCAAATCCCATCCGGCCGGCGCTTGCCAGCGCGGCTTGGGTGGCCTGCACGCGTGGGACGGTCCAGAAGGATCGCCACGCCGATAGATTGCTACGGCGCCGTGCCTGGCCCGGAAAAATCATGGCCGGCATGAACCCTGCGGCCAACTGCTGTGCATTAAAGTCCGCTTCGGCCAAGTCCAATAACGCATCACCGGACCTTTGCAGTGCCGCCATGGTCGGCGCTTCCGCCATTAGAAAAATTTTGTTGAAAATGGCGCTGCCCCAAATACGGGTGACCCGTTTTTCTGCGGCAGCTGTATCATCACGAACCGTGTTCATGGCGCTCAAGCGCGTATTAAATTCAGGCTTGGCCCAGAAAAGCATCACCACGGCAAACACTGAAGCAAAAATGGCCGTGCCCTTTTTAGAGACCGGCATGCGACTGGCCCACTTGCGCAAGGGCAGTTGGCGGACTTTGGCGGGGGGCAATTGCGGGAACAGCTTGGGAAAGATAAGATGGACAAATAAAAAGGAAAACCCAATGCCCATGGCCGTAAATTGACCCAGTTGCTGAAAAACGGGAAAACCCGTCAAATACAGGGCACCGAAAGCGCCCGCACTGGTGAGCGACGCCATCAACCCTATGGCCCATATTTCCTTGGAAGCGACTTTGCCATAAGTGGTCTTTGCGCGGTCCATAAATAGCAGGTAGGCAATGCCATGGTCTACGGTAATGGAGATAATGGCGCCGCCAAAGCCAAGGGCCATGATCGAGATGGAGCGGTGCACCAGCGCCAATACGAAAAAGGCGGCGATGGTGCCCCCCAAGGCCGGTAAAAAGGCAAATAGTCCCACCAACGGTCTATAAAAAGCCAGCATCAGCAGCAGGGCGATGCCTAGGGTGGCAATGGCGATGGCCTTTTTTACATCCCGGCGGACGATCTGCTCGTTGTCCAGTGCGGCACGATAGGCGCCCACCGGCGTCAATGTCACCGGGTTGTTCCGACCATAGCGTTGGCCCAGCTCAGAGGACAGGGTCGCCATCAAAAGCGCCAAACGACGCGCAAAAACGGTGTCGGTGCCGGCGGTAGCGGGTGTGGCTACCAGTAGCAAGTGCTGGTTGTCCTTGGAAAGCAATTGCCCTTTATAAAATTGAATATCTGAGGACGGCGCCAGATGTGCCAATTTGGCTAAAATCACATTGCGCAGGCCCAATGGATCCCGCGCCATCCATAGCGCCTGGCCGATGGCATCCAATCCCACCAGCTGCCGTTGGAGTGTCTTGAGTTGGCGCTCAATGGCTGCGGGAGCCAGCAAGGGCAGTACCTGATCCTCAAGTGCTTTGGCGGTGAACAGGAACGGAAGTTGTGAAATCACATGGTTCATTAAATCCGGAATCACAGCCTGCATGGATTCCGTACCGACCCGATCGAAGAGCCCACTGGCATTCAGGCGTTGGGTCACAAACACGCCGCATGCAACCAAGTGTTCCCTATCCGGGGTGGAGAGCCCCAAGTCAATGACCATTTCAGATTGCATGGGGTGGTGTTTAAATATGTACCCGGCATCGGAGAAGACGCGCTCATTTTGGGGCAAAAAACGGGTGATATCCGTATCGATTTCGGTCATCCGAATGCCGACGGCCAACAACACCCCCATCACAGCGAGGGTCAATACGAACAATGGCAAGTTAAATCGCTTGGAGGTCATCTTAAATCGCCAACAGCAGGAGGATAATGGCCAGCACATGGGCACCGATGATGAGCCCTTTGTGACGGTGGTATAATTCATTGTTCTTTTGCAGTCTTACCAAGCCGCCGCACATGCGCCGAAACCGGTCCAAGGGCAGATAGCGCATGTTGTCTGACCGCGAATTGCTCTGGAACGCAAACATCGGGTAGACCGCGTAGAACTGATCATCTTCCAAATCCCGAAGAAAATCATCATACGGGATCTGATGCCATGTGTGGTGCTCAACGATCTCTTCGGCAAAAGCACGTTGGATAACATAGGCGTGGGTCAGACTGCGGTAGCGGATCCGACGCACGGATGGATGGTCCGTGGCCCGACTGCTTTTGACCATGCAGCCCAAAAAAAGCATGCGCCATTGGGTATGAACCGCCATAAAATCGGCGCAGCGGGCCATAAGGGCCGGATCATATCCATCGAAACAGATGTCGTCTTCAAATATCAAAATATGGCGGGCACCGGCTTCGATACCCTTGCGCATGCAGATCAGATGCGACTCATAGATCCCTTGCTCGCAGTCCGTGGGGTGTTTGGGGACCACGACAAACTCGATCTTTTCCAACAACCCCACCTTGGCGAATTGGTCCCGGGCCTCCTTGCGTCGGTCGGTCCGCTCATCCACAGAGATGCAATACGCTTTGTCGATTGGATGCCAGTCTGCCGTCATCAGTCCATTTCTCTGCCGGAAATTGCAAAACTTACCGCACCTTAATATAAAAGGCCCCCAAAAAGCCCTTTTCTATTGGTGCGTCGAATTGTATAAAGGCCCAGCACTTGGTTATATGCAAACAGGGAAAAATTCAACCCGATTTGGCTCAAAGGATTGGTAATGTTCAAGAACTGGCTCAACCGACTGTCGCAAACCCCTTATGTTCGAAAGGCCGTCGCAGAGCAGGCGGACCTGACCATCTTTAAACAGAAACCCTCGTCACGCACCATCTGGGGTTTGATCACCATCGGCATCAGCTACACCATCGGTTGGCCGCTGATCGCTATTCTGGGGGCTGGTTCCGTTTATTGGGCAAAACCGCTTTTGCTGGTCGTCGGCGGCCCGGTGGCTTATGGACTTTCCCATCTGGTCTTTATTCTGGGGGCCTACTTGGCAGGAGCGGACTACGCCAAAGGCTTTTCCCGCTGGGCCATCCGCATCGGCATGGAAAAGCTTTTGGGAGACAACCTGAAGACCGCACACCTGCCGGAACCCACGGAAAACCCCCCAAACAAGGATTGAATGTGCGCATCGTTTTAGTTCATCCCGCCGGCTCCAACTGGATTCCCGGCAAAAAAGATGTGGCCGCTGTGGCCAACCGTATGGCGCCCCTGGGATTACTTTCCATGGCCGCCTATTTGGAAAAGCTGGGCTTCCCGGTTGCCGTGGAAGATTGCTTGGGGCCGGCGGCAACATCCGGCACCGAAGCCGTTGTGCAGCGCATTCTCAGCCACAAACCGGACATGGTCGGATTTTCGGCCACCACCTCCGGATTTTTAGATGGGTATGACCTGGCCACACGGATTAAAACCCTGCGCCCGCAGACCTCGATTGTTTTCGGCGGTGTCCATATTTCAGCCATGGGTGCTATCCTGCTTGACCGATTCGAGCACATCGATTACCTCTGTTTGGGCGAAGGCGAAGTGACGTTGGCGGGTTTAGCCGCGGGGCAAGCACCCAAAGAGATTTCAGGCCTGGCCTGGCGTGAGAACGGCAAAGCCGTCACCAATCCACCGCGGGAGCATATCGCCAACTTGGACACGCTGCCCTTTCCGGCCTATGAAAAACTAAGCGGTTTTCCCAAAGGCTATCGCTTGCCCCTGTTCAGCTACATTCAAACGCCCGGGGCCACCATGGTCACCAGCCGCGGCTGTCCCTACCAATGCTCGTATTGCGACCGATCGGTTTTCAAACGCGGATTCCGGTACAACTCAGCAGAATACATCTATGCCCACATGCAACATTTGCGCTCGCGCTTTGGCGTGCGCCACATCAACATCTACGACGACCTGTTTACTTTAAACCGCAAACGTATCACCCAGCTTTGTGAGCTGCTCAACGCCAAACCGCTAGGCATTCAGTTTAATTGTGCCGTACGTGTGGGCTATACGGATGACGAGCTGCTCAACATCCTCAAAGCTGCCGGCTGTCTGATGGTGTCGGTGGGCATTGAAAGTGCGGAACCCGATCTGCTCGAGGTCCACAAACCCGGAGTCTATCTGGAGCAGGTCCGCGATACCGTCCAACGCATCCAGCATGCCGGCTTGCGGGCCAAAGGCCTGTTCATGATGGGTCTGCCGGGTGAAACAGAGGCCTCCATTCAAAAAACCAGCGATTTTGCCATCTCCCTGGGGCTGGATGACATGAACATGGCCAAGTTCACCCCCTTTCACGGAGCGCCGGTGTGGTCCACCCTTACCGATCACGGCACCCTGAATGAAGATTGGCGCCTGATGAACTGCCTTAACTTTGTTTTCATTCCCCACAGCATCAAAAGCAAAGCGGCCCTGGATCAGCTCTACAACACCCATGTCAAACGCTTTTATTCTGATCCCCAATGGCGCAAACGATTTCGCCGGCGCATCTGGCAGCACCGCAAAAGCCTCTGGTATTTGTTGCGCCACCTGCCTGATTTTCTCCGGGCCATGCACAGTTTCGAGCCGGACAAGGCAACATCGCCCCACTAGTTCTTGCCACTCGTCTTCACAAGTGGGCCGGAAGACAACCCCAATGATCGTATGGCACCCTTTTCCGTGTCAATCTTCGGAGTTGACATCACTGCGAGACAGCCTTATCTCTATTGTTATTCTCAGCATTAACCGATTTTAGAAGCACCTGTCTGGGAGTTGCATTTTGATCCTTCACCCTTTCCATCCAAAGCACTTACACTGGGTTTTGCCCCAAGTCGTCATCGCTACGCTGGCGTTTGGATGTGCGCCTGCGGGAAAAGCGCTTGAACCGACAGCTCTTTCTGAAATGCAGCGCGAAAACGACGAGCTGGAACGAAAACTGGCATCCGGCAAGAAAGCGATCCAACACCTTGAACAAGAAGTCGCGCAAATGAAGGTTCAAGCCCTTGAACAAGAGGCGCTGATCAATGATCTGCGGCTTAAATCCAAAAGGCAGCAAAAAAACCTGGATACTGCTATTGCAGACGTCGTGCGGGCAAAAGCCAAATTGCGCTCTCTGGATAGTAAAGCAGAAGCCGCTACGGCTGTGGCGGAAGCCGAAATCGCCCTAAAAGCACTGCAAAGCCGGGCAGCGTCAAATAACTGGACGGCATTGGACGAAATCGACGTAGCGGAGCATCTGCTGGGACAAAGCGTACAAGAGTTCAATGCCGATAATTATGGCGGAGCGCTATATCTGGCAAACCGAACCAAAAGCCATGTGCGGGCCATCCAGGATCGATTGAGCGGTCTGGCGAATCTCAACCCTGTCGAGGGCGAAACCTCTTTTGCACAGCCGGTCCCCCTGAAAGTGATTAAAACAAGCAATTTACGCGCAGGTCCCGGCCTGACGCACCGGATTATCGCCGAGCTGCAAACAGGAACACGTGTCACCGGCTTTTCTTACAAAGGGGGTTGGATCCACGTGGAAGTAGCGGCGGATAAAACTGGCTGGATTTTTCAAACCTTAGTCAGCGCCAGATAACAACTGCGCACTTAATTTGCGGAAAAATTAGATCCACTAGGGGGATGTTTTCCCTTAACCGCGTCTGCGCTGGGCAAGTATACTTACCACTTCTGCTTTTTGACATGTATCGCTCTTTTTGATGACCACACGATTCCTGCCATCAGCCTTGGCTTGATAAAGCGCCCCATCTGCAGCGCAAATAAGGGTATCCGCATCCTCACCATAACTTGGATAAGTGGCGACCCCGATGCTGACCGTCACCCCAAGCATCTCTTGTCCGGCAGGAATTTGAAGCTGCGCTGCCTTTTGTCGAATACGCTCGGCCGTCTCAAGGCTGCTCTGGGCATCACTCTCCGATAAAACAACCAGAAACTCTTCACCCCCATAGCGCCCCACATAATCGCTGTCACGGACCAGGTCGCGGAACAGATCCGCCAGCAGGCATAGCACCGTATCGCCGGTTTGATGGCCGTGGGTATCATTTATTTTCTTAAAATAGTCGATGTCCAGCATCAATATGGACACCGAATGATCGTAGCGTTGGGACCTGTAAATTTCTTGCTCTAAAACATGCGTAATGCGCCTGCGGTTTAGCAACCCGGTTAAGCCGTCGGTGATCGACAGATGCTGCAGCTCCGCGTTGGATTTGCGCAGTGCCGCGTTGGCAGAGGAGAGCTTCTCCCGTCCGCGCCGGAGACTGGCCACCATATGGTTGAATACTTGGGTCAGGTAGCTGACTTCACTGAGCCCTGAGACCGGGATATCCACATCTAAATTCCCAGCGGCCACACGTGTCGCCTCATTACTCAATCTTTGAACCGGGCGTACCAGGGCGTGGCCAAACAGGTAGGCCAACACACCCACGCACAACATCAAACCCCCTACCAGCAGGGCCGTTAAACGACGCAGCCGGCCGATTTCAGCATAGGCGCGGTCGCGTTCCATCTCCGCAACCATAACCCACTTCATGCTCGGTATGGGTGTGGCCATACCCATAACCGGTTTTTCACGAAAGCCCTTATACATCGCGGGCAGTTTGGATTGCATGGTGCTGACATGGGGAGATGGAATGGACGGTTTCATATTTCGCAAATGCGCGGGAACCGGACGCGAACTGGTCATCAGGCTGCCTTTTGCATCCACCAGGTAGATTTCATCAACGCCATTGACGGCATAGCCGCTCAGGAGCTCGCCTATCGCCTTGAGTTTGATTTTTGCAGCCAGATAGCCCAACGGCCTGCCATCAGATGTTCGAATCGGCTCGGCAAGCAGCAATTTCTGCGTGTCGGCTCGACCATCCGAATAGGTGTCTGCGATGATGGATGGATCCGCTTGGGGTTCGCCGAGCCATGCAGTGGGCATTACGCCGGTGGCCTGGCCCGGCGCGCTGGTTATCAATGCTTTGCCTGCCAAATCAAGCACGATGAGTTCATCGTAGACGCTGAACTTATCACAGACAGACTGCAGGTACCCTTTGATATGGTTCAATCCGACCAGCGTATCAATTGCTTTGGGCTGCGGACCCGTAATGCGAATGATATTTTCAGCAATGATGTAAGAGGAAGAAAATACTTTGAGATCATAAGTACGTGCCCTTAACCACAAATTGAGCTTCCCGCCTGCCTGCACAGCGGCATTGTCCAATTCGTTGGCTATTTTTGCCTGCAATATTTCTCTGTTATTCAGATAGGAAAGCCCGCCCAATATCAGGGAGGGCATAATCGTAGCGAGCAACGCAAAGATTAAAATCTTAGTCTTAATGCTTTGAATGCCGGACACCTTTAAAAATTTTGTCCCAGACGTTTTGTCCAATTCCACAACAACCTCTATTCATACGCGGATAATAAGACAAGCCGCTAACCCGAATGCCCCCTACAGGTTACCGCTGCTATAAAACTAAACAGCAATCATTGTGCCAGTCGGCCGAAAATAAAATCCACGCATTTTCAATGCTTTGGGCGGACCGCAACGGATATTATGCCCGGTTTTGGGGAATTTAACGCAGCTAAAATGCAGATTTGGGTGAAATGCCCCATCGCGGTGCAACTTTGCACTGGGGAAAGAGAGCCTCGCCGGGCCGCGCACACCTCATAAAAAAAGAGCCACCCCTTTATCCAGAGATGGCTCTTGATGTATCAATCATGCCGGCTTAACTGCGACCCGAGTACTCCTGGTAGGTCATTGCGACTGTGCGGTACACGATATGGGCCAGTTTGGAAAAAGGCGTGTAGGCAAACAGTGCCCAGATCAGCATCAAGTGCAGAAAGTAAAAGACGGCCATTACATCATACATGCCGCCCAGACGAATCAACTCGGTAAGCATGCCGGTAACGCCCAATCCCATCACCAACCCCAACAGATACCAATCTTTATAGCTGCTGCCCTGGTCGGTCTTTTTCATACGCGTTGCAATCATTAAACCACTGCCGATGATCAGGGCGATCCCGCCAAGATTACCCAGCCATTTGACCGGCGAGATCTGCGGGTAGGGGCCTTCGATGTGCAGAATCCATTCCGCCACGAAAAAGCAATTGGTCACAATGAACAGTCCGATGAAACCAAACAGCACCATCATATGCGATGTGGAGCGCTCTTTGTTTTCCCCGCACTCATTAAAACGTGTATGTTTGAAGATGGTGGGCACCACCTTGATCAATGCCTGCACCATGCCGCCCATGTCGAGCTTCTCCTTGGTGGTTTTGCCTTCCAAAACCGCATTGGCATGCATGTCCGCCAAAAACCGCTTTAACCCCAGGGCAAATACTCCGATGGCGGCAAAAAAGGTCGGAATCATAATGACATCGACCAACAGATTGTTAAAATAACTATGGCCCCAAAGATCTTCGCCGCTGGGTGAAAAGTTCAGCCAGTTCAACCCCACTTGGTTGGACAACCACCCCACCACCAGAAAAATAATGGCCGGTATGGCCAGTAAAAAGGGCAGCATGCCAATATTGTTGACCGCTTTGCCCAAAAATTTAGGAATGGCGTATTCGCTCACGGCAAAGGCGCGCACGGCAGCCAACACTTCTCCGGGTTTGGCACCCCGGGGGCACCGGGTGGTGCAGTCACCGCAATTGTGGCACAACCAAATATCGCCGCTGCTGATCAGGCGATCTTTCAGACCCCATGAGGTGGCAATCATCTCCTTGCGCGGAAAAGGCTTGGTATCGGGGGAGATGGGGCAGGCCACCGAACAGGTGGCGCATTGGAAGCATTTCTTTACATCCTGCCCTCCAAGTTTACTGACATCATTGATAAAACCGACATCCGGTTCAACAAGATAAGCATCCGACATCGTCTTACCTCCTAAAATCCGGCAGCGGCAGCGGCCGCCGCCGGTTTATCATATGGTATACAGGACTAAAAGCCCTTAAACGGGTTCGGTCCCAGATCTTCGACAACTTCCACAAAGTCGTTGATGATTTGCGGCAGTTTATCATATTCGTCGATGGCCACTTGGAATTGGGCGACCCGCTCTTCTTCCAAGGCCAAACTGGTCAAGGCATCGCCGATCTTTTTCATTCGAATGTCGGCCAGTTCGCTTCCCTTGACAAAGTGGCACTGGTAGTCGTCACCATGTTTGCAACCGAGCAGGAAGACACCGTCCATGCCCTGGGACAGGGCATCCTTGATCCAGATCACGTTTACCGAACCCAGACAGCGCACCGGAATAAGGCGCACATCAGCCGAGTAAGCCTTGCCGTTCAGGCCAACGATATCCAATGCGGGGAGCGCATCGTTTTCGCAAACCAGGCCCAGAATACGCAAGGGCGGGTCATCGTAATCATCTTCGGATGGCACACCGATGGCTTTGACCTGGGAGCCGATGCTGTCGATGTTGTAATCGGCAAAACCGATGATACGCTCAGGGCACGCGCCCATGCAGGTACCGCAACGGCGGCACCGGCTGGGATTGGGCTTGGGCGTGCCTTTTTCGTCATCATCCAGAGCGCCGAAGGGGCACTCTTCCGTACACCGCTTGCACTGGGTGCAGCGTTGAAAGAAGAAGTCCGGAAAGGTCATGTCGCCGGAGCGCGGGTGAACCGCCACACCACGGTTGGACGATTCGATACATTGGATCGCTTTCAATGCAGCGCCTGCGGCGTCTTCCATGGCCTCTTCGGTAGTCATGGCGCGACGCACGCCGCCTGCCGCGTAGATACCCGTGCGTTGGGTTTCGTACGGAAAGCAGATAAAGTTGGAGTCGCAGTAGCCGTTGAACAGGCCGATGTCGCGGAAGGCCGGTCCCTGGCGGTAGGCCATGTTGACCACCGGGTCATCCTTGGTGGCCGGTTCCATGCCGGCGGCCAGGACCACCAGATCGGCTTTGACTTTGAGCTGCTCGCCCAGCAGGGTGTCGGTGGCTTCAACGATCATTCCGTCTCCGTTTTTGCTGACGTTGACCACATTGCCCTTGGTCAGGAACACACCCGGATCCTGCTGCATGCTTTTATAGAAATACTCACTCAGGCCGGGAGTACGCATATGTTGATAGAAGATGAAGGCTTTGCCGTCTGTGTAATCGTCGCGTACGTACTTGGCCTGTTTCAGAGAAACCATGTTGGTAACGGCGCCGGCATAGGAAAAGTCGTTGTCGTTCTCATCCTTGTCCGGGCTCTGGATAAAAACCACCGATTTGGCCGCTTTGCCGTCCGAGGGCCGGGTGATCTTGCCCGCCTTGGCGAGGGCTTCAAACTCGGCGTTGGTGATCACGTCGGCGTTGTTGCCGTATCCCAGGTGGGCGACAGCCTCCGGGTCGATGGCAGCGGGTTTCCAACCGGCGGCCAGGACCACGGCGCCGTATAGTTCGCCGTTGGGGTCCAGCTTCAGGATGTCGTTTCTGCCTTCGTTGTATTTCTGATAGGCTTCGAACTGCTGCTCGGCGTTGAGCTCTTTGCCGCTTTCATCCACCTTCATCTCGTCGGGCAGCGGGTAGGGCACATCGTACTCTATCTTTTCACCGGGTTTTTTAAAAGTGGCCGTGAACTCTCCGGGTTGGCCGGCCAGCCGGGCCAGCACGGTTTCGGTCTGGATGGTGATCTCGGGATGGGCTTCAACCGCCTTGATCTTGGCCTCGACCACCGGTGGTATCAGGCGGTCATAGGGCGCGGCCACGGGCAGCTGGCTTCGCCAATTCAGCGCGGCCCCACCCAATTGGGCCTCTTTTTCAACGATGGTCACCGGGTAACCGGCGTTGGCGGCATCCAGGGCGGCTGACATACCGGTAAGGCCGCCACCGATCACCAAAATCTTCTTGGTAAAATTATCCAACTTGTACGGTTCGGGCAGATCGACTTTCTCCACACGGGCCATGCCCATTTTTAGATAATCTTCCGCCATCATCTGAACGCGGTCGAATTTATCCTCATCTGCCTTTTCTTCTTCTGTAAGGGCCGGAAACTCTGAACGCGGATGCGACCACACCACACCTTCGCGCAGGTTGACGCGTTCGACAATACAGCCTTCAAAGCGGAAGATGTCATAATTGACTCGACGTGAGCAGGCGCATAACACCAGCGTGTTGACGCCGCCATCAATCTCTTCTTTCAGGAAGCTGACGCCTTCCGGGCTGCACATGATGGGATGGGTTTTGGCTGCCAGACCTTCTTCATCGGCAACAGCCCGTATCGCCTCAACATCCAGGGCCTCACCGATGCCACAACCTTCACAAATATAGACACCATATTTTTTGTCCATGGATGACCTCCTACTTCCTTGCCAGTGTTTGAATGGCCTTAAGGGCCATACCGGTAGCGTTCTGATTGGATGATACCACGTCTAAAGGCCTATTGGCGCAGCCGGCAGCGAACATGCCGCCCTTTTCAAAGTCATTGATAATGAAGCCGTCCTCATTGTACTTCAGGTCCGCCGGCAATTTGGCTTCGGCGGCGGTGGGCTGCATGCCGGTGGCAAGGACAACCAAATCCACGGTTTGTGAAACCTTTTCACCCGTAACCGCATTTTCTGCAACAACCGTTACCGCCTGGGTGGCTGCGTCTTCGCTAACCTCGGCAACTTTTCCTTTAATAAAAAAGATGTTTTCATCTTCTTTGATGGTTTGGTAGAATTTTTCATAGCGCTGGCCCGGTGCCCGCATATCAATGTAGAAAATATAGATTTTGGCTTCAGGGTAGCGCTCGCGTACATAAGTAGCCTGTTTCAATGAGGCCATGCAGCAGATATATGAACAATACGGCAGGTGATTTTCATCCCGCGATCCGGCGCATTGGACGAAAGCAACACTCTGCGGCGCTTTGCTGTCTGACGGGCGAAGAATTTTTCCCCGGGTGGGGCCGTTGGGGGAAGCCAGGCGCTCCATCATCATATTGGTGATGATGTTGTCGTGCAGTCCGAATCCCAGGTTGTCGATCTTTGTGGCGTCATAGGGCTCCCAGCCGGTGGCCCAGACAATGGCGCCCACTTGAAGATCCAATGTTTTGGCCTCCATCTCCAAATCGATGGCGTCATATTTACAAGCTGCCTTGGCTTTTTCAGCAGCATCCGTGCCGATGATTTTCGAAGATAAAATATAGCGCGCCGGAAAAGCCATTTCAAAGGGTCTATGCGCGCCCTTTTTGGTGCCCATATCAAAGTTAAACGGGTCGCTGATGTCCGCACCGCATGCTTCCGCGCATTCGCCGCAGCATGTACACTTTTCATTGACATAGCGCGGGGCCAACTTGACAGCCACACTGTAATTGCCCGGGCTGCCGTCTACTTTTTCCACCTGCGCCATGGTGAGGACCTGAATGCGGGGATTGTCCTTGATACGGCGGAAGTTGATCTCCAGCCCACAGGTCGGAGGACATAGCTTGGGAAAATATTGATTCAGCTGTGCCACACGTCCACCCAGGTACGGATTCTTCTCCACCAGAATCACTTCATATCCCACTTCAGCAGCTTCCAATGCAGTCGTCAAACCGCTAATGCCGCCGCCGACCACCATGATGCTTCCACTCGCAGGGGCGGTTGTTTCGTTTGTCATGCTATCCCTCCGTGCATCGAAGATTGTTTAAGTTTTCCGCTTATCCAGCCGCTCACAACCTGCAGACGATACCCTTTTTAGTCCGGAGCGTCAAACTCAACCCTGGCCCAAGGCAGGACCGGGGCGGCCAGTGCTCAGTTTCATGCTCCAGGCCCATTGTGCCGACCCTTTGACGCGGGCAAATGCCCATACCAGCAGGCCGATTCGAAATAAAAGTACCAGGATATCGTCTGATTCAAACTGTAGCGGCCTTCATTAATAAAAACCTCCAGGCGTCCAAAGACGCCTGGAGGTATGATATTGCAGCTGCTAATTCACACGCAACTCCCGCAGTTAAGCCGGGATGATCTGGATGTAGGGAACTTTTTTGACTTCCCACTCGGCCTTCTCCGGATCGTACTTGGAGTTGACGAAGCAGAACCAGTTCTCATCATCCTGACCCGGATAGTCGGATTGATAGTAGAAGCCCGGGTAACGGGTCTCTTTGCGGAACTGGATGTGACGCAGATGGGACTCTACCGTCCAGATACGATGGTAGATCTCCCAGGCGCGCATCAGTTCGTGCAGATCGCCGGCAGCCATCTTTTCGCAGTCTTCGCGCATCGTCTGCAGCAGATCCATCACTACTTCCAAAGACTTGCTGGAGGTCTGGTAGTAAGTCGCGGTACCTGCACCATACTCATGGGTGGCTTTCATCAGGCGATACATCATGCCGTTGGGCTTGATATATGCCGGATTGATGTCGATGGCGGTGGTGTAGTCTTTGTTGTCCAGGAAGGTGCGGACCGGCTTGTAGACCAGGTCGACCAGCTCTTGAGCGGACTGTTTCGGGGACGGTGTGAAGTCGGCAAAGTCTTTGGCATAGCGAACCATCTGTTTGGCTGCAATGCGACCTTCGGCATGAGAGCCGGAGGAGAACTTATGGCCGGAGCCGCCCACGCCGTCGCCGGCGGTGAACAGACCTTCAACGGTGGTCATTTGCTTATAGACCTTACCGTTGCGGGCTTTGATCTTGTAGTCATCCGGTACCCAGTCAAAATCCGGGCCGGAGGTCCACAGACCGCAGCAGCCGGAGTGAGAGCCCAGCAGGTACGGCTCGGTGGGCATAACTTCAGAGTTTTTCTTCTCCGGTTCGCAGTCCTGCGCGCACCACAGGTTGGCCTGGCCACAGGTCATATCCAAGAAGTCTTCCCAAGCTTCTGACTCGAGATGCTTAAGCTCTTTCTTGTCCATGGTCTTGCCCAGTTCGGCCAGAGCGGTTACGGTGTCCATCATGATCGGGCCGCGGCATTCTTTCATTTCAAACAGCATGAGGTGGTTACGCAGACAGGTCGGGGTGATGGCTGCGGTGCCATAAGGCGCATATCTTTCCAGCTCGGCTTTGGCGGCGTCGCTGCCGGCAAAGGCTTCGCCCAGACCGTTGAGGGTTTTGGCTTTGAACAGCAGGAACCAGGCACCCACCGGGCCGTAACCATCTTTAAAGCGGGCCGGGGTGAAACGGTTTTCCATCATGGTCAATTCGGCGCCGACTTTCATGCACATGGTGTAGGTGGAACCTGCGTTCCATACCGGATACCAGGCGCGGCCTTTACCTTCACCGACCGAACGGGGCTGATAGATGTTAACAGCACCGCCGCAGGCAACCATCATGGTTTTACATTTAATGATATAAACTTTGTTCTCACGTACGGAAAAGCCCACAGCACCGGCAATCTGATTTTCAACATTGGCGTCCAGCAGCAGCTCAACAATGAAGCAGCGCTCGATAATATTGTCATCGCCCAACGCTTTTTTGGCGGCTTCAGCCACGATGCGCTTGTAAGATTCACCGTTGATCATGATCTGCCATTTACCCGTACGTACCGGCTGGGCGCCACCCTTAAGGGTGCCCATTTTCTGGCCTTTTTTACCGTCGAGGTTTTTGCCCTCTTCGGTTTTTTTCCAAACCGGCAGGCCCCACTCTTCGAACAGATGAACGGAATCATCCACGTGGCAACCCAGGTCGAAGATCAGGTCTTCGCGAACCAGGCCCATCAGGTCGTTGCGGACCATGCGGACGTAGTCTTCGGGCGCATTTTCACCGATGTAAGTATTGATGGCGGAAAGACCTTGCGCAACCGCACCGGATCGCTCCATGGCGGCTTTGTCGCACAGCAAAACGGTCTGGTCGTCGCCCAACCATTTTTTAACTTCGAACGCCGTACCGCAAGCAGCCATGCCGCCGCCCACGATCAGGATATCAACTTCACGCTCTTCTACTTCAGGGTCACGTACTGCTTTAAGTTCACCCAAAGGATTATTCGGTATTGCCATATTATCCTCCTAAAAAATGATTTCGAATTTTAAAAATTTCGATTTGCTCAAGGATCTGCCCTTACTAGACCTTCGGCGTCGGAATCGAGTAGCCGTCGGCTTCTTCCGTTGACAGCAAGCCGCTTTCCAGATCTTGGCCCTTCAGATCATCATAAGCGTTGGCAGCACCTTCTGGGGTGGTCCGGATGGGGAATTTAAAGCGTTTGATGAGGCCATTACGGAACTTACAGGTCCACATCACATCTTCGGTACCCATCATGGGCATGATGGAGCTTCCCAGGGGTACGAAATCGGCATATCCGCGAACTTCAATGGCCTGGGTGGGGCAAATTTTTACGCAGGAAAAGCATTCCCAACACTGATCCGGCTCTTGATTGTAAGCCTTCATGGCGTCGGCGTCGAGGACCATCAGGTCATTGGGGCAAATGTACATGCAAGCGGTCTTATCGCCACCCTTGCAACCGTCACATTTTTCCTGAATTACAAAACTTGGCATTTAATATACCTCCTAAAAAATTTGGTTTATACAATTCAACCAATAGACTCATTATCGAAAAATTACGATCTCCCTCCTTGGTCACACCTCCCTTCATCGTATTGTCCGGGTATTCAATCCTTCGGACTTAATTAACTGTTAAACTGTGTAAATTCTGGATCTTTTGCATAGGAACGCATCAAACCGCTTATGCCCCCCCAAACAATGAAAAATATTGTGTAAATTCAGCCATATAGATATAAAACAAGTGTAAATGAATATCACCCAAAAGCATCCTTGTCAATGATTTTCAGCCCCTTGAGACGGCTATTCGCTAAAATTTCGTCGGCTATCGGGAAGGGTCCAATATATTGTTGGGAATTCGGATTTTCGTACTATATGTAGTGTGGGCTGCCGGAAGCCCAATCTCGTTCCAAGATTTTGGATACCGTCGATGGATTAAATGAATAACAATCGAATCACCTGCAAGAGGCTTGCAGGAAAAGCGCAATTCATCTAAAGATAAGCTCAACATTCGGCTAGAATTAAAAATCAATGTCATTAGCTTAAGGGGCCGGTGTTAAGCGCTCCCACACAACTCAA
>JBNKKB010000126.1:0-4370 GCA_050291605.1 Desulfobacteraceae bacterium
GATAAATGTTTAAAACTGAAAAATGGATAAATTTTAAACCGTTATGAAAGTGATGCAAAACGCTACATGTGTGGCATGTTTCTGCATATGCAAAATGCTACACTTTTGCTCGGAGGTTATGGTTGAGAAAATGATGTAGTATTATGAGAAGGTTTCTTGGCGCACTTGTACAACATGCAATCTATTGAAATCATTTATGCGCCCGCCCAACTATCTATAATGGTTTGTTTTTATTATATTTTAATGGTGGAGCCTTACCCCAATTCGTTCTCCAAACAAAACCACATCAACAAACCCTGTTTATTCAACGCCTTACAAGACATCAAATTCCTTCAACCTGCCGGACTCCGAGAGAAATTTAATTCTCTACATTTTCCCGAAACAGAGAACGGACGTGGGTTCGATTCCCGATTGAATACCCGACGGTGTGTTTTACAACTCATGTCTGATTGCTTACACATACATCGTCTTCAGATCTTTTTGGCTATGTAAACGCCATAGCTGTAGTAGTTCCCATGCTTCTCATACAGGGCAAGTTCAGCCGTTTCACATTCGGCAATTTCCTTTCCTCATCAGCATGTCCTTGTATGTTACGGATGGCGCAACGAATCTCAAAAACTGCCCATATAAACAGCGCCCAGCAGACAAATCCCGATTACTTTCGACGGGTTATGAACCACCTTCATTTAATGATTGAATACTTTCCCCCTCAAAACTTCGGCTGTCTGATATGGTTCGGAAAAATCCCATACCGAGCATTCCGGGTGCCCGGTGGCCTGCGCCCTGGACATTGTCGGCGATCACTGGACATTGCTGGTCATCCGTGACCTGATGTTCCTGGGACTCCATGAATACAAAGAAATGCTTGCCGGATCGGAGGGAATTTCCAGCAATATCCTGACTGACCGATTAAAAAAGCTTGAAGCTGCCGGTCTTATTGACTCAATAATCCATCCTCGAAACCGGAAACGGAAATTTTATTATCTGACCGACATGGGCAAGGACCTGATCCAAACCATGGTCCACCTGATCCGTTGGGCGGAAAAGCATCTGGCCGACCACCTAGATATTCCTCCGGAAAAGCGGGAGATGGTGGTCAACGATCCCGAGCGGTTGATCGAAGTGACCCTGCAGCAGCTTGATGCTCGGGAGAAGGAATATCTATATCAGAATGCCTAAGGGAACTTTCCTGAAGGACAGAAAAGGGTGCTCATAAAAGGTATTCGTTGACACGACGCTTTTATTTGATTATTACTTGATAGGTCAACAATTAATCAAGGACATACCATGCTGAGTAACAGTGAAGTAATTATCAACCTCTCGTTTGTGTCTTCAAAAATAATGAAGCAAGTGGATAATGAGCTAAGCGTCCACGGGATAAGTTTTTCTGAACTTATGGTGATGTATCACCTACAAAATTCATCGAATAAGACGATGCGAAGAATCAATCTGGCAGATAGTATCGGTCTCACCGCTTCCGGGGTTACCCGCCTGTTAAACCCGATGGAAAGACGAAAATTGATCAAGAAAAAGGCAAATCCCCGGGACGCGAGGGTGAGTTTGGTGAAACTATCCCCTTCAGGCGAAAAGATTTTTGCAGAGGCTATGGCAAGCTTTGAACACGTCTCCGGCAGGATTCTTGAGTCATTCGATCAAAATCAAACGACGCAACTATCTGGACTAATCAGGCTATTACTTTAAGACGACAGGATTGTGGTATTTGGAGTGGAGATTTGGAGCGACATGAACAAATCGGCTATGAAAAGGGCATATAAACAGGCCAAACGACCTATGGGAGTATATCGGGTAAGGACTCCGTACGATGAAACGGTATATATCGGCTTTGCGACCGATTTAGAGGCCAGGTTCAATCGCCATAGGACCGAATTCAAATTCAAGAATCATCGGAATAATGAGTTGCAGGAAATCTGGGATTCATATGGTGAATCTGCCCTGGAATTTGAGATACTCGACGTGTTGGAGCAAGAAGAAAACGAGCCGGGAAATCCTATCGAGGAGCTGCAGCTTCTCGCAGAAATGTGGATACAACAGCTCCAAGAAACCGGGGCATCTATTGTTCGCCTCTAAAATTATTGTAAATGATCATAATATGTCGTTTGGCAGAACCGAATATGGCAACAAAAGCATTTCAAATACAATCATCTTTCGAAGTGAGATTCGTTGACAAACCCGGGGGGTGCGAAAGACCCCATACACATCCATCGCTGATTATTTCAGCAGTATTGGGTGGATGTATCTCTTTACAAATCAATGAGAACGAGACCCGCCTGACAAAAGGGGTTGTCGCTGTTGTAGGTCCTGATATTCTTCACAGGGTGCGTTCTTATTCCCTCGATTTTTCCGGTGTTTACGTTTTGGAAGCCTTTGGTTTGCCCGCTGAATTAGAACAATTTGATTCGACCCATTTTCTGATGTTTAAGAAACAACTGCTTCAGGGCAACAAACACTATGAGAGTTTTATCAACCTATGCAAAAAACTTTTGAGCCCACTGGATAACACGCAAAAGGTCGGATTGTACTCTGAATGGCTCCACAGCCTTTTTGCAAATCATTACTTATCTCAGATCAAAGGAGATCCAAAGAGTCGCGTATCAGCTGATAAAATCAGAAAAATTCTGGATGAACATAAAGGTGAAATTCCACCATTCGAGGAAATTTCGCAATTATGCAACTGTAGCAAAGAACATTGCAACAGGATATTCAAGCAATCTTATAATATTTCACTACAGGCATATTATTTAAACAAGAAGGCTGCCAGGAACACGGGAGCTTCTTTCGACGAACATATCTCTTTCAGAGATTGCCTTGGAATGCGGTTTTTATGACCAAAGTCATTTTGGTCGGATTTTTAAAGAAATATATCAAATAAGCCCGGCAAAATATCGGGCTATTATTTTGTGACCATATCAATCTCATACAAGACAACGCACCAAAAGCCTCATAAGATATCTCTTATATTTCATTGCAAAAAAAGGAGATATAAAATGACGAAAGAAATCCAAAAAGAACACGATGTGAACATTGTAACTCAGTTCACCAAACAGGCGATTCCTTTTGTGAAGATACCCGAGCACATGGACTCGATTCAAATGCTCATTGAAATGAGCAAGGTGACGGGAGAGGACCTTGTTCTGGATGTCGCCTGTGGTCCGGGGTTGGTGGCCTGCGAATTTGCCCAAATTGCGAAACATGTTACCGGAATCGATTTGACTGAAAAAATGATCGAACAGGCCAGGAGTCGTCAAAAAGAGCTTGGCCTCAGTAATATGTCATGGGATATCGGAACGGCAATCCCCTTGCCTTACGAATCGGACACATTTTCCATGGTTGTTACGAGATACAGTTTTCATCATTTTCTCGACCCCGAAGTCGTTTTGAACGAAATGATTCGAGTTTGTAAGCCGGATGGAATCGTTTTAATTGCAGATGCAACTTTGCCCGCCGATAAAGTTGAGGCGTATAACCGGGTGGAAAAGCTCCGCGACCCCTCTCATACCCAAGCATTGTCATATGAGACATGGGAGAAACTTCTTGAAAATTCCGGGTTGCGGAATCTTCAGCGTGGAAGTTACAAGGTACCGATGGAGCTTGAAAAGATACTCGAGGCATCGTTTCCCAATCCCGGTGACGATGACAAGATGCGGGATATCTTTAGAGAAGATATTGGAGTCGATTCGCTGGGAATCGATGCCCGCTTGGTGGATGATGAAATCCATTTTTCGTTTCCAATATCAATCTATGCGGGAAGGAAATAAGCATACCCGGTGCCACAGATCAAGCTCACCTCCGCGTTGATTACTTGTATTATGCAATTATTTTTCTACATATAATGGACTAAAAAGATGCCTTTACTCGATGCTCGAAAAAAACATCCCATGGTTATGCCGGACGGCACAATAATCAAACAGGTAGTGCATTTAAAAAAGGTGATCGACCATCCGCGGATCACGGTGGGCGATTATTCCTATTATCACAATTTTGAGGAGTTGGACGACAAGCAGAGAAAACTGGGATTATAGACGGCGATGAAGCAGGCAGGATATTGCATGCTTTACAACATTCAACGCGCGAGGAAGGCTCTTATTATACATTTCCAAGGCTGGCTCAAATCTTTGGATATAAATAGGCAGAGGAAACCAATTGAAATTTAGGGTTATGCAACATGCAGAATACTGATATGTATATTTGCAAGTTCTTTAGTTGTGGCAGAGTATTTCCTGGCATCAAGGAGAATCAAATATGGATAGAGTTTTTATTTCAAAAAATGCAATTGTCATCAACGCTCCGGTCGCTATGGTCTGGGAGTCGCTTATCAATCCCGAAATAGTCAAAAAGTATTTCTGGGGTGC
>JBNKKB010000127.1:0-46192 GCA_050291605.1 Desulfobacteraceae bacterium
CAAATATGGTCCATTCTCACAAATAAGGTTTTGGGCTAGTTGCCGTGCTAAATTACAGGAAAAATCATTTCATATCGATGCTTTTCTGGCCGGTTAAAATTTGTGCTTAACTCGGTGTCCGGATTTATTGAACCACATTAATTCTGACCTTTTTTAACGTATAAAATTACATACATTTATTGCTAAAACCATCCATCGTTTAGACGCAAAACCCATATAACGATCCATTTTTGCCGAATGGCAATATTATTAAACCATCAAGATAAGCGCCATCAGGGGTAAGGAGGCTTTACGGATGTTAGCTGGAGGGTATTACTGTCGCTTGGACGCGGCGAAGGAAAAGTGCTCCGCACTGTTTGAGCGCAGCGAATTTGCGGAGCACCCGTAGCAAGCCCTTAGCGACAGTTGAACCCTTCGGCGTATCCGCAAAGCCCGCTTGCCCCTGATGGGCGGATTCCTTTACGACTCTGTTGTGATAAAATAGTGCCCAAAAAAAAATCATGGTAAATCAACCTATAAGCGTGTAAATAAGGAGCTTTATGGTTGGGCAAGTCGCCAACCGATTTATTGATCCTCTTGTTCTAATAGTGAGCAATATTATGCCATCCACTACCTTGATCATCGGCGGCTGCCGAAGCGGAAAAAGCAGCCACGCTCTTGACCTGGCCGAACAAATCAACGGCTCACGCAAGTTATTCGTCGCCACCTGTATCCCCCAGGATTCCGAGATGGCTGCCCGGGTGAAGCATCATCAGCGTGAAAGAGGCGCCCATTGGCGCACCGTGGAATCACCTTATGATTTGGCAAAGACCATCGTAGAGCATGGACCTGGCACCGATGTCATGCTCATCGACTGTTTAACCCTCTGGATAAGTAATTTGATGGGCCAGAACGATGATACAGCAGTTCTTCACCATGTGGAACAGTTTGTCGATGCCGCCAGAAACGCACCCTGTCCCATCATAGCCGTCAGTAACGAAGTGGGCACTGGCATTGTGCCTGAAAACGAGATAGCCCGCCGCTTTAGAGACCTTGCCGGATGGTGCAACCAATCTGTGGCAGCAGCATGCCAGTGCGTTTCCTGGATGGTCGCCGGCATTGCCGTCCCCGTAAAGAAAGCGGCTTAAATTGTATGCAATGGCAATCAGTCGTGTAAAATCTCAATGGCATCATTTCTTGTCGGCGTTGCAATTTCTCACCATCATCCCTTTGAAAACAAATCATGCTTTTGATGCCAACGCTGCCCTCCCCTTTTTCCCCATTTGTGGCCTATGCATCGGCGCCTGCCTTGTCGCGGCAGACGCATTGGCCGCACTATTCTGGCCGCATGCAGTGGTGGCGACGGTGGATCTTATCACGCTGGCCATCCTCAGCGGCGCCTTGCATCTAGACGGCGTGGCCGACACAGCGGATGGCCTGTATGGCCAACGCACACCTGAGCGCGCCCTGTCCATTATGAAAGACAGTCGCATTGGCGCCATGGGCACAGTGGCTGTACTATGCTGTCTCCTTGCCAAGTGGACCGGCCTGAATGCCATCGAAGGCACTTCAAAATTGTGGCTGTTGCTTGTACCGGCTTATACCCGTGCAGCGGTATTAATAGGGATCAAGTTTCTACCCTACGGTCGATCCGGCACCGGGACCGGTCGTGATTTTTTCCAAAAACCTTTAACGCCGGCTGCATTTTGGGGCCTTGGGTTTTTATTGCTGATCTCTCTGCTGATGGGATGGGACGCGATGAAAATCAACCTGGGATTTATTACCATCGTTGTATTAACTTTGCTTTGGTACCGTCGTAAATTAGCCGTTATCACAGGCGATATGTTGGGTGCCCTCATTGAATTCACTGAAGCAGGCCTCTTTATTATGGCAGCAACACGCTGGACTTTAACATGATCCGGTCTTTTAAACACTGCTACCCATTTCGGTTGGCAACCACCTCATTCATCTATCCGGACACATACAGTGCAAATGTGACCCGCTTGGGACATCTAGTGGATGAAATTGAGCTGTTGGTATTTGAAAACAACCAACTGCCTTCAAAAACCGAGGTCGGTGAACTCAAACAGCTTTCCGCTGCGATGGATATTACTTATAATGTGCACTTGCCTCTGGATGTTTTTCTGGGCCACAAAGATGCCATCCATCGCAGAAAGGCGGTTCAACGGTTGGACGAGGCCGTCGAGCGCATGTCACCCCTTGAACCGACCACGTACACCGTACATCTGATATTCGACGACGGTAATGACGAAGCCAACGTGAGCGCTTGGCAACAAAGAACCATGGATAGCATCGCCCAATTGATTCAGCAAACAAACATTGAACCGGACATGTTATCCATTGAGACTTTGGATTATCCCCCCCTTTGGCTTAAACCCATACGGGACAAGCTGGGCCTGGCTGTTTGCGCGGATATCGGTCACGTCCTTCTCAATGGGTATGATTTGGCATCGGTATTGAAATCCTTTGATGGGCAAATCAGCATCTTGCATATGCATGGGGTATACAAAGGTAAAGACCACCTCGCTTTGAACCAGCTTGATAGCAGCGCTAGACGGGTGATATGTTCCTATTTAAAGGATTTTACAGGATCGGTATCGCTGGAGGTTTTTTCGGAAGTGAACCTAAACTATTCCTTAACCTGCCTTGAAAAACTAATGGCCAATCCCAACGACCCGCCGAGATAAAGTGAAACACAATATCCGTCATAAAGTCGAGTTGCTTGCCCCGGCGGGCAACTTCGAAAAGCTTGAAATTGCCTTGCACTATGGCGCAGATGCTGTTTACCTTGCCGGCCAGGCATTTAGCTTACGCAACTTTTCAGAAAACTTTAACATCGACGAATTAACGACCGCCATTGAAATGGCCCATTCTTACGGCGCCAAATCATATGTAGCTGTTAATATCTTCGCGCGCCAGAAAGACCTGTCTCCTTTAACAGATTATCTGTTCAAGCTTAAAACCATGGGTCCGGATGCCATCATTATAGCCGATCCGGCGATTTTAAACCTGGCCCGCCGGATAGCCCCGAACCTGCCGGTCCACCTGAGTACCCAGGCCAACACCACCAACGCTGATACAGTCAAATTTTGGCGTGCACAAGGCGTTCAGCGTATAAATGCAGCCCGGGAATTAACCCTTGATGAGATCAGTGCCATGGTCCAAATTCGGGGTATTCAAATCGAAGCCTTTGTCCATGGTGCCATGTGTATTTCCTATTCCGGAAGATGTTTGTTGAGCAACTACATGGCCCGAAGACCCAGCAACCAAGGCATGTGCTGTCAACCGTGCCGCTTTCAATATGCGGTCGTCGAAGAAACGCGGCCCGGCCAATTCTTTACCATCGCCGAAGACAACCACGGCACCTATCTATTTAATTCCAAGGACCTATGTATGCTGGGCCATCTGCCTCAAATGATCCAAACCGGTATTCACGCACTGAAAATCGAAGGGCGCATGAAGGGCATCCACTATGCGGCCACAGCAGTAAAAACATACCGTGAAGCCATTGATCACTACTATCAAAATCCCGATGCTTATACCCCTAAATCGTACTGGCAGGCGGAACTAAATAAAATTGCCAACCGCGGCTATTGTACGGGTTTTTATCTGGATGATCCGGACCAAACCCGAGCCAACGACCAGACGCCGACGATACCAACGCATGCATTGGCAGGCAAAGTACTCGCAAGGGCAGGTCACCACAGAGCCCATATTGAAGTTCGCAATAAAATTCGCAAGTCAGACGTTGTCGAAGTGATCAAACCCACCGGCCCTGCCATGGCCACCCATATCCATCAGATCGTCGACACACGGGAAACTGTAGTCGATGTGGCCCAACCCGGGCAGCGGGTCACCATTGACATCGAAACAGATTGCGATCGGTTGGATCTGCTTCGCCTTTCGGTGAAACGTCACGGGACTTGATTCAATGAAAATAATGCGCTCAAGCGGTCTGTTGTGGACAGCGGCTCTAGCCGGTATACTCTGCGGTATCACATCCGGTGCCTTTTTGGCCTTAACCCGAGACTTGCCCCAGATCCAATCAATGGAGGATTTCCAACCCTCAGCCATCACCCGGGTGTATTCCAAGGACCATGTTTTACTGGCTGAACTTTATGTAGAAAAACGAGACCCTGTGTCATTGGATCAGATTCCTAAAGATTTGGTCATTGCCTTGCTTACCACCGAAGATCGACGATTTTACAGGCACAGCGGTGTTGACATCAAAGGTCTTTTAAGGGCAACCTTTAAAAACTTGCGCAAAGGTCGATATGCTGAAGGCGCCAGCACATTAACGCAACAATTGGCTAAGACACTTTTTTTAACACCGCGAAAAACTTTGGTCCGCAAACTGCGTGAGGCTGTATTAGCCCTGCAACTGGAGCGGCGCTATACCAAAGATGAATTGCTCACACTCTACCTTAATCAAATATATTTGGGCAGTGGCGTTTATGGAGTGTCTGCAGCGGCCCGTACCTATTTTGGCAAAGAGATCCAAAACCTGACCCTGTCCCAATGCGCACTGATCGCCGGGCTGCCCAAGGCCCCTTCACGCTATTCGCCTCTTGTCAATCCTGAATTGTCCCGAAAGCGTCGCAACAGGGTCTTATCCCAAATGCGCGCCACCGGTGCGATTGATGAGACGCAATATCAACGCGCCTGCTTCGAAGCCATTGACAATAAGCTGCAAGAAAATACCAACAGCAAGGCGCCCTATTTTGTAAATTATATCAAGGAAACTTTGGAAAATGCGGTCGGTGCCGGCCGCCTATACAAAGGCGGCTTAACCATTCACACCACTTTTTCTTATGCATTGCAGCAGTTCGCCGAAGCAAGCATTGCATCGGGTTTAACGCAACTCGAAACCCGTATGGCACACCATCAAGCGGGCTCGCCTAAGCCCCAGGCAGCCTTGGTCGCTTTGAATGTGAACACGGGCGGTATCCTGGCCATGGTGGGGGGGCGTGATCCCCATCGAGACGGCTATAACCGTGCAACCGTTGCCAAACGCCAGCCAGGCTCAGCCTTCAAGCCGATCATTTATGCCCTGGCCATTGAGCGTGGTTTTGATCAACACCACACCTTACTTGATGCCCCTGTGGTTTTTAAATCCGGTCCGGACGAAAAGGATTGGCAGCCTGAGAATTTTTCTAAAACTTATGAAGGTGAAACCACTTTGCGCTGGGCGTTAAGCCACTCAAAAAATATACCCGCAGTAAGGCTATTGGAAAAGTTAGGGCCATCTGCAGTCGTCCAATTTGGCCGCAACCTGGGGTTGCGTTCAGATCTGCATGCCAACCTTGCCTTGGCTTTGGGTACCGCTGAAGTGAATTTGATGGAGCTGACCGCCGCTTTTGCCGTCTTTGCCAACCAGGGTAAACACATCGCACCTTATGGCGTCACCCAGGTAATTGGAGACAAGGGCCAAGTGCTTTGGCAGTCAAAGCCCGTGCAACACATGGCTATGTCCCGCAGGGGGGCAGCCATCATTACCGATATGCTGACATCCGTCGTTCAAGAGGGCACGGCGCGGATGGCTCAATCGTTACCCGGACCGCTGGCCGGTAAAACCGGCACCACCAACGATGCCAAAGATGCCCTTTTTATTGGTTACTCACCCGAAATTATCGCTGGTGTATGGGTTGGCAACGACGATGCCACGACACTTGGACCTGGAGAGAGCGGCGCCAGTGCCGCATTGCCCATTTGGATAGCCTTTATGCAGCAAGCCATATCCCAAAAAGGGCAGCGATATTTTGATATTCCAGATGATGTGCGCCAAATTCACATTGATCCCCGTACCGGCAAACAGCGAACAGCCAATTCACCAGGCGCGGTTCGGATCATGGTTAAAAAATCGGACGCAAAATAATTCCGCAGTGGCAAAAAAAAGATGCCAAAAGGCTGCAAAGCCACATAAGTCCTGATGGGGATAACCTGGACGCTTCTCAATTTTTTTCAATTCCGAGTCTTAAGCGGCAAAACGATCTTGCGCTTTTCAGAATTGGTGTGTGGTCGGTAAAAAATGAGGGTATGGCCAATCTGCCCAACCAAATGGGCGCCAGTGGCTTTTTCCAGCCAAGCAGCCTTTTGTTGCTTGGTTTCCTTTTCTTTGTCTTCGACAAATTTTACCTTGACCAACTCATGCACATCCAAGGCCTGGTCCAAAGCTTTGGCCACAGCTTGGCTGGTGCCCTTTTGCCCGATGAGTACAACCGGTTTTAAATCGTGGGCCAATCCGCGCAGGTATTTCCGCTGAGGGCCACTTAGGGGTTGTTCTTGTGTCATGAATTAACGCCTGCGTATCCTTTTTCGGATATAGTCTACCTGGGTCCCCAGGCTCTTCATTCTTTTGTTGATATCAACGACCCCCGAATCGGTGCCAATGATTATGCCTTCGACAGTTTCGAGGGTATCTGAAATTTTTGCGGTTTGTGCCTGAAGCTGTTCAAACTGATCCCGAAGTTTGAACAAGAAAAAGGTAATGCCGATAAGAAAAACGATAATGACGAGACTTTTCCACTCCTTTTTAAGCATATCCATAGATCACTCTCCTATTTTGGGTCTCCGCATTTGGAATTTTCACGTGATCGCGAACAATAAATTGGATGGCTAAAGTAATTCATATCGGTTCCTTGATTGAATAACAAGTGATTTCCACCCCAACATTGCTATCTGCCTGTTATTATGTTATTCATTGGAAAAATCGATCACTTATTGCCATGGCCAATGGGGGAGAAGAAACCATGGACACCCATTCCTTGCACGGAAACACACCAGACAGAAGAAATGAAACACGCTCTGAAGCTGAACGGTATTACAGCGTTCAATTTACCACCAAGGACCTGGGATCTTATTACCAGTTCAAGCTTTGGAATATATCACCCAAAGGGATGTGCATCCTCGTCAAAGAGGGATCGGAAGTGCTTAAACATATTAAGGTCGGTGAAACGATTGAAATGACTTACTACATGACGGATGTCCATATGGGGCAGGAGCAATTGAACACCCAAATCAAGCACATCACCAAAAGCGAGGGGGGGCGCTTTCAAGGCCACTTTCTCGTTGGCCTTTCCATCGAATAAACTCCAAATCTAGGTATAAATGATATTGACCGGCAATGGCGGATACTTTTTAACGCCCGGTTTTGGTAATATGTGTTCTTGCCCCACCGTCAGCCAATTCAGATCCGATTTAATCTCCCGTAATTTGCCGTCATCGGGCGGTCTTGAATGGTTCGTATATGCATAGGTCACCTGAAAAATACAAACACCCTTTTTGCGGTAGCGGGCAATTACATAGTTCTTTTTGAAAGTTTGCGGCATCAGGTGGTTGGCTTCAGCGATTTGGTGCATTTCATCTTCACTAAATCGCATTAATATGGCCTTGGATACGCCGCGTTCAGATATCCGGATCAACGCCCGCGCCTCGCTGCTGCCCACGTATATCGTTGAGATACATGGAATGCGTTTTAAATATTGAGCTGCCACAATGGCCGCAGTGCGCCGGCCACCCACCATCACCGGCAGACCGTAGTATTCAAAAAATTTCTTCTGTACAATCTCAGCGTATTTGTCCCCCTTCTCATACAAATCCTTAGAGATGTACCGCAAATATTGGGCCATGTCTTCAGCCGCTTCCGTTATCGGCCAATCTACCCGGACATGAAAATGCGAAAGGCAATAGCGACTTCTCAATTTTGCCGCCGGATCCCTTTGAATAAGCAACGCATAATCAACGGGCAACAGCACTTTAACAAAATTTAAAAAATGAGCCGATTCAACATACTTTTCGTTGCGGTCGAATGAGTCCGGCAGCGGCAGCGCTTTGGCCTGGAGCAAGTTGGTCTTGGTGGTTCTATTGGGATTAAAAAAACGGATATACTTTTTAAAGATAGAGGGGATGCTTTCCTCGACAAAAATCACCAGGAAAGTATTCTGGTTTTCATATTCAATGCCAGGGATACGCGCCCGGGGCTTCAGCTCACGTTTCTCTACATAAGGGTATGGCTCACCATCGCTTAAAAACCGTAGATAGGAATTTACCAGGGCATAATCGAGCATGAACTGGTCAAAATCATCTCTCAGCATCTCGTAATAGGAACGTCGCAGTCGATGTACCTGGCTAAGCTCTTCGCGGACACTCCAGAAAGCCAATCTTCGCTCCCGAGCAGGTTGCTCTTTTTGGGTTGGACGCAAGCATCATTAACTGATTTCTTTTAAAGCCCTACCATTATTTGTTTTTCCCGTCAATCGTTGCTGCCGGCTGTGTATTGATTTTTTCAATCCAGCGGTACAATGCTTCCCTGTAGCGGTATGCACCATAAACCACCAAGAGGTTGATACCCACTACCATACAGAAGACAAAATAATTTTCCTCAAATACCAGCGCACCCTGTAAACTCAGCATTAAAGTACCCGGTACACGGCCGATGGCGGCCATCAGAACGAATACCCGAACCGGCATCGTGCTGATACCTAATAAAATACACAGATAATCTTTTGGAAAACCCGGAATCAAAAAAAGAATGAATGCGACCAAAACTCCCTGGTGATGCATCAAAAAATCATAGCGATCGACTCGATGCACAGGCACATAGTTCCTGACCCAACGCTTTCCGATAAATCGGCCAATACCAAAATTAGCCAAGGATCCCAAGGTCAATGCCAGTGAAGAGTAAAAGCAACCTTTGTAAGCACCGAACAAAAAGCCACCGACGAAGCCGGTGAGTTCCCCCGGAATCGGCGCGAAAACAACCTGAAGTATCTGTATACCCATAAAAGCCAGCGGCGCAGTCGTCCCATAAGAAGCGACATAGTCGGCAAATTGTTTGCGCTCGGTTAGCAGGTGATACAGTTTTGCCGCTTCACCGAGCAAAGGCTCCCGGTACAGGTAAAGTAAAAGGGCGCCCAAACCAATAGCCACGGCAACCAATGGCCAAGCATGTGTTATCAGTTTCCGCAGCTCTTGAAGCTTTTGCTGGACGGCAGGTAATCTCAATGGCTGGTCTTGTCCTTAAGGGATGGATTAATCCGGCTGGTGTTGTCCGGTGATACCGACACCTGGTCCAAAGGTAGCCGGATAGCGATATCCTATTTGTCAGTGAGTGCACTAATGCCCGGAAGTGCCTTGCCTTCCAAAAATTCTAATGAGGCACCACCGCCAGTTGAAATATGGGAGATCCGTTCTGCAACACCTGATTTTTCAGCCGCAGCGGCTGAGTCGCCACCGCCGATAATGGTAACAGCGCCGGCGTCCGATTTTTGGGCCAGCAAGCGGGCAATCGCAAAGGTCCCTCGGGCGGTGGCATCTATCTCAAAAACCCCCATGGGCCCGTTCCACACGACTGTTTGTGCGTCGCTTAATATCATTTTGAAACGCTCAATAGAAGCAGGGCCGATGTCGAGACCTGCAAAACCATCAGGGATTTCACTGGCGCCAACGGTCTGCAACGGTCCCACCTGACCCGTCGAAAAATCAAAATGATTGCTGGCCATACAGTCCACCGGCAGGACAATTTTATCCCCAGCGTCATGTAAAAGTGATCGAGCCAGAGCAGCTTTATCACTCTCCAACAAGCTGTTTCCAACAGAAAGGCCTTGGGCATAAAAAAACGTATAGGCCATGCCGCCGCCGATAAGCAGCCGATCAACCTTGGTCAGCAGTTTTTGGATCACATCGATTTTTCCCGATATTTTGGCACCACCCAAAATAGCCACGAATGGCCTTTGGGGTGCCTGCAAAGCACCGCCAAGATATTTGAGCTCTTTCATCATTAGAAAACCCGCTGCGGCCGGCTGAAGATAACCCGCAACGCCGACCGTCGAAGCGTGTGCGCGGTGGGCCGTACCAAACGCATCGTTGATATATACATCTGCCAAATCCGCCAATTGCTTGGCAAAAATTGGGTCGTTGTTCGTCTCGGCGGCATGGAACCGCAAATTTTCGAGCAGCAGTGCCTGCCCCGGCACCAATTGCGCCACAGCGGAGGTCACCGCATTGCCGACGCAATTTTCAATAAACGCGATCGGTTGATCCAGGTGGTGGGCCAGTGCATCGGCACAGGGCTTCAAGGACATTTCGGGACGCCGCTCTCCTTTTGGCCGCCCCAGATGGGACATTAAAATCAGCCGGCCGCCTTTGTCCAACACATAGCGGATTGTCGGCAAGGCTGCTCGAATGCGCCTGTCATTAGTCACCTTGCCCTTATGAATGGGAACATTAAAATCAACGCGCATCAGCACCCGCTGGTCCCGAAGCGCGACATCTTCGACGGTCAATTTAGCCATCATACGGTAACCCCACCCATGGATAGATCATGTTATCTAAGTCAGAAACCGAAATCAGGACGCCAAGCACCCACCCGAAAATCGGGCACTAATTAATCGGATATTTTTTTTCTCAAATGATGAATGCTTTTTTTTTGAGACCAGCGTCGAAAGAAACCGATCACGCCGCCACGGTAAGCCCGATCCACCATTTCCTCCCTAACACTGTAGCTGCTGGCCTTGCCCATGGCTGCACGTAAACATTCGGTCTTGTGTCCACATTGCATGCATGTGGGTGGCGTTTCGCGCAACCCATTACCACATGGCGGAAATACAGTATCGAGATCGCCATAACAGCATGGGGGCACAGTATCTTTCATAAACACCTTTTTTATGCAGCGATTCGGCAGCTACCGTTCATCCAGTTCATTTTTCAAATCACGTGTCATTAGCTGGTAAACAGCATCTTTGGGATCTAGATCTTCATGCAAAATCCGATAAATGGCATGCGAAATGGGCATCTCCACATCCAAACGGCGCGACAGGTTGTATACCGATCGAGCCGTCTTGACCCCCTCGGCCACCATTCGCATATCCGCTAGAACATCTTTGAGCGTCATGCCTTGACCCATCTTCATGCCGACCGTGTGATTGCGACTCAGCGTGCCGGTACAGGTTAAGACCAGATCACCGATGCCTGCCAATCCTGTAAATGTACGCGGATTGGCACCCATGGCCAACCCCAGCCGCCGTATTTCGGTCATGCCGCGCGTAATCAAAGCGGCCCGTGTATTTAGACCCAATTCCATGCCGTCGATCATGCCCGCAGCAATGGCAATCACATTTTTTACGGAACCACCCAGCTCAACACCAATGACATCTTCATGGGTATAAACCCGGAATGTGGGCATCGCAAAAATATGTTGCACCTGTTGGGCGCAAGCCATGGATTTGGAAGCTGCGGTCACCACCGTCGGCAATCCAAGGGCCACCTCTTTAGCAAAACTGGGACCGGAAAGAACGGCCATACGCGCATCATCCAGATGGGTTAAGGTCTCTCTCAACACCCCGGACATGGTCAGCTGGGAATCGTTTTCAATCCCTTTGCTGGCCGACACGACAATAGTCTCTTTGCCAAGATGCCGGGCCAATTGGCTCGAAACATCGCGCATAACATGCGACGGTACCACTATGAGCACCAGTGTTTTCCCACCAACGGTAAGGGCCAAATCATTCGAAGGCTTCAAGTTCTCAGGCAATTTCACACCGGGCAGAAACAATTCGTTTTCACGAGTTTCCTCGATTTGCCGGCGCACCTCCGGTTCAAAAACCCATAAGTCTACAGCATGTCCTTTGACGGCCAACAAATTGGCCAGCGCTGTGCCCCAACTGCCGGCACCCACAACCCCGATAGGCAATTCACCGCTCTCCTGCCTGGTTGGCATACATCACCTCTTGTGCCATTAATTATCTTCTTCCGCCAAACGGGCAGCACTCACCACCCGCTCGCCCTCTTCCATATCGATCAGCTTTACCCCCTGGGTGTTTCGGCTGATCACGGAGATGTTGTCCACCGGCATGCGGATAATTTTACCGCCATCGGTCACCAACATAATATCTTCACCATCATGCACTTCCAGCAAGCTCACCACCATACCATTGCGTTCACTTGTCTTGATGGTAATAACCCCTTTACCGCCGCGGTTGTGAACCGGGTATTCATCAATGGAGGTGCGCTTACCATAACCATTCTCGGTCACCGCAAACAACGTCTGACCAAAGCGTAGCGCCTCCATGCCCACAATGCGATCATTGTCGCTCAAACGCATACCGCGAACACCGCGGGCAATTCGACCGCTCGGCCGAATATCCGATTCGTGAAAACGGATTGATTTACCCATGGCTGATCCGATAAATACGTTTTGGGTTCCATCGGTCACGCGGACGGCAATGAGCTCATCACCCTCGACCAGATCCAAGGCAATGATACCACCGGCACGCGGACGGGAAAAGGCCATGATATCGGTTTTTTTAACCGTTCCGTTCTGGGTGGTCATCAGGACATAGTGACCCGGATCAAAGTCAGGCACTGCCAGCACGGTGGTCATGTGTTCGCCCTCTTCAAAATTAAGCAAGTTTACAATGGCCTTGCCTCGACTGGCTCTGCCGGCTTGGGGAATGTCATACACCTTACACCAATAAACTTTTCCACGATTGGTAAAAAATAAAAACGTATGGTGTGTGGAGGCGACAAACATGTGGGAGACAAAATCCTCATCTTTGGTCCCCATCCCCGTTTTTCCCTTACCACCCCTGCGTTGGCTTTGATAGAGACTGATGGGATTGCGCTTGATGTACCCGGAGTTGGAGATGGTCACCACCATATCCTCTTCCACAATCATATCTGCCAAGGTCAGCTCACGCGTGGCCTCTACAATTTCGGTGCGGCGCTCATCTCCAAACTGGGCTTTAACCTCCAATAATTCCTCTTTGATCAAATTGAGCACCAGGCGCTCATTGGCTAAAATCTCTTGAAAACGCGCAATATCCTTGAGCAGCCCTGTGTATTCGCTATCGATCTTTTCACGCTCAAGCCCGGTGAGCCGATGCAGCCGCATGTCCAGGATGGCCTGTGCCTGAATATCTGTCAAATCAAATCTGGCCATCAAGCCCGCTTTGGCTTCAGCGGGTGTTTTGGATGCCCGGATCAGTTTAACCACCGCATCCAGGTTGTCCAGGGCCACCTTAAGCCCCTCAAGGATATGGGCCCGCGCCTCAGCCTTTTGCAGCTCGAAACGCGTTCGGCGCACAATCACTTCTTTGCGATGGGCCACAAAATTTTCCAGGATCTCTTTGAGACGCAAGACCTGAGGCCGCTGTTTAACCACCGCTAGAAATATAATGCCGAAACTGCTCTCCATTTGAGTGTGCTTGTACAGTTGGTTGACCACGACTCCGGCGACGGCGTTTTTCTTCAACCCCATGGCGATGCGCAGACCTTCACGGTCGGACTCATCGCGCACATAGCTGATCCCTTCGATCTGTTTGTTTTTCTTCAGCTCTGCGATTTTGGCAATCAACCGGGCCTTGTTAACCTGGTAAGGAATCTCGGTCACGAGGATGGTTTCGTTGCCACCATGATCTTTTTCAATCACGAAACGCGCGCGCATGCGGATAATACCGCGGCCGGTGCCGTAAGCTTCCCTGATGCCCTTGGTGCCATAAATGATTCCGCCGGTAGGAAAATCCGGCCCCGGCAAGTACTGCATCAGCGCTTCCCAGGATATATCGGGATCATCGATCATGGCGCAAGTGGCCGCCACTACCTCGGACAGGTTGTGAGGCGGGATATTGGTCGCCATACCCACGGCAATGCCTGAAGATCCGTTGACAATCAGGGCCGGCACTCGGGCCGGCAGCACCACAGGTTCGGTTAACGACTCATCATAGTTGGGTTGAAAATCGACGGTCTCTTTGTCCAGGTCCTCCATCATCTGGTGGGCCAAGCGGGTCATGCGTACTTCAGTATAGCGCATGGCTGCCGGTGGATCGCCGTCAATGGAGCCAAAATTGCCCTGACCGTCAACCAGGGTATAGCGCATGGAAAAATCTTGGGCCATGCGCACAATGGTATCGTAAACTGCTGTATCGCCATGGGGATGATATTTACCAATGGTGTCACCCACGATGCGGGCCGATTTCTTATAGGCCTTGTTGTAATCATTTCTCAACTCCCGCATGGCGTAGAGCACGCGCCGGTGAACCGGCTTCAGGCCGTCACGCACATCGGGCAGTGCCCGGCCGATGATCACGCTCATGGCGTAATCGAGGTAGGACTTCTTCATCTCCTTTTCAATGCTGATCACAGCCATTGAATCTTCGCTTGTCATACACTTGCCCTTTCCACAATTAAGCTAAATACTGCCTGCGCAACATCAGGGGGAACGCAACACAACTCATGACGGGGTGGGCCCCCTGTCTGTCTCAACGAGTTGTTGATAGTTGGCACGATAGATTTCAGCGAGGGTTAAAAACCCGGTAACGACCAAGGGGCCGTAGATTATGCCCAGAATACCAAACAACTTCAATCCGCCAATAATGGCAAAAAATACCAGCAAGGGGTGCATTTTGACCCGCTGCCCTACTAATTTGGGCTTAAACACATATTCGGTTCCCATTGACAGGATGAAATAAAAAACCACAAAAAAGATACTGGCGGCGAAACGGCCTTTGACAAATAGATAGAGAGCGGTGGGAAGCAGAACCACCCCGATGCCGATAATGGGTAAAAAAGCCAAGAAACCCATGATCACACCCCACAGAAAAGCCGACGGCAGCCCGAAAAACCAGAACATCAGTCCACCCAAAATCCCTTGAATCAACCCTCCCAAGCCATTACCGATCAACATGGCGCCGGCCATATCATTAAACTTGTCAATCAGTTTCCATTCCTGATCAGAAGGCAATGGCGAAAGGTCGATGATGAAGGCGACCAGATGATGACCATCGATGAGCAAGAAGTAAATCACCATCAACATGAGAATAAAGTTGACCACAAAGGCAAGGGTGTTTGAAGCAATCGCGCGCGCCTGGTCATAGAGGTAAAAACCTACAAATTTAGCCACCTCCGATACGTTTTGTTTAATCTCGTCGCCGGTCACCTCAAGATCAAAATTGACCAACACCTCATTGACCCGATCCAAGACCTGGGTCTCTTGCAGCAAGGTGTTGATCTGCTCGCTAATGCCTGCGCCCTTGGCCATTTGATACAAGCCAAAGGCCTGTTGGGTCAGGCTGCCCACAAAAAAAACAATGGGAACAAACAAAAGAAAAAAAATCAAAATACAGGTGATCAGGGAGGCGGTAGACGATTTGATTTTAGGGTGTTTCTTGATCAGCCGGCAAAGCGGATAAAAGATGCCACTCACCACGGCTCCCATAATCAAAATCGATAGGAAAGGAAGCAGCAACCAGCCCAATAAGAATATGGACCCAATAAAACAGACCAGAAAAAACCACAGCATGGGTTTTTTGGCATCGAGCTCACCCATTGTGCCTCCCAAAGGCGCGGATCAAGCCATAAAAAGATGAAGCTAAGTGTGTGTTGAGCGCATTGAACCTGAAGCGCAAGTCATCCGCCTTGCACAACTAGGGTGTTGGTCAAAGGGGGACCCCGGGAATAGGCCGGAACGCATTGCGGCCAGGGGTGAATTCACCTTTTCAGGCATTGGCGTCTATCGCTGTGATCGGACGGTAATGGGTCCGATCCTATGGCATGCCCTAACGACTGACCACAGCGCCGGCAACCAGTAAAAGCAGCGCCTCGTATATCCACATGGGGGTGAGTGAGCCAAATATGGCATAAACAATACCGCCACCGATAATGGCCGGCACACCAAAAAAGACCAAAATACCCAAACGTCGACTGATATCCATTACAATTTCCTGATATTTTATATATTTACAGGGTTAAGGATTTGCCGGCAAAGCCCTCCCGGCACTGCCCCTTGAAGCGGGTCGTCCCCACCCCATTTTGTCTTTTGTGAGGGCCTCAACCCCGATCCATTGTGGAGGCAGTTTTAACAATAACTCTCTTAAATGTAAAGCCAAAAAGCACCGTCACCATTATCCTTAAACACCTGTGATTCACTGCACAGGACGCCTTTACGGTGTGTTCGAACCTTTGGACGCGACCGCTCCACATGGCAGGTCAAATGGCGCACAACTATTGCGCAATTCGCAGACATGATTTAGGGTTCGTGTGGTGTTGCAGCAGGCTGAAAGGCAATTCAATATCGATGATACGTTCGAAAACAGGGCTTTTATCTCTAAAATCGTTCTGCGGCCGCTACAATAAAATGATCCCCAAAGACCCAAACAAGGGGCTGAAAATCCATGTGCTTAATCCTATTTTCCTACAAGTGCCATCCCAAATATCAATTGGTTTTGGCTGCCAACCGGGATGAGTTTTACGAACGCCCCACCGCACCCTTGGCCTATTGGCAGGACCATCCCCAAATCCTGGCCGGAAGAGACTTACAAGTTGGGGGAACATGGATGGGGATAACCCAATCCGGACGCTGGGCAGCCATTACCAACTATCGTGAACCCGGGATGCATCAATCAGAAGTCCGCTCCCGGGGACTGCTGGTGGCCGATTTTCTAACCGACACCACAGTGCCTTTGCACTACCTGAAACGCATTCAAGCCCATGCGGACCAATACAAGGGTTTTAACTTGCTGCTGGGCAATCCCGCCAAATTGCATTACTACTCCAATAGAGGCAAACAGCCGGCACGCCTGCGCCCCGGCGTCTATGGTTTGAGCAACCACCTGCTGGACACCAGTTGGCCTAAAGTACGACGCGCCAAAGACCAATTGTCCGCATTGAATCCTTATGACGGAGACTGCTTGACGAATAAATTGTCTGAATTATTACAAGACCAAACGAGCGTGGCGGACCCGGCGCTGCCCGACAGCGGTGTGGGTCTGGAGTGGGAACGCCTTCTGGCGCCCATTTTTATCACCAGTCCCGCCTATGGCACCCGTTGCTCTTCCATATTGCTCATCGATTATGACGGCAAGGTTCAATTCAGCGAACTGACCTGGCAAGCAGCGCAATCCACGCCCCAACTCAAAAAAAGGCTTCAGTTCGGCTTCACCATTGATCCACATGTCGGTTAGGAAAATAGGTGCTCCAAAGGCAAGTACGCGGCTGCCGGTGGTGCGAAAAAATCGCTCAGATAGCCGACCACCCCCCAAACAGCCACCCGTGCCCCTCTATAAATAGCCTGCTTGTTTTCCGCTACTAGTTGCGGATCGGTGGGGGTCTCCGATGTCTCGACCAAAACGACACCCAAAGGCTCAATCTTCCGTTGACGCATGGATTCGATGGAGAGCAAAGTATGATTGATGGTGCCCAACCCGGGGCGCGCCACCAACAGGGGCCGACATGCAAACATTGCGATCAAATCGACCATCATTCGATCATCGGTCACCGGCACCAGCAGACCGCCGGCAGCTTCAACCACCAGCGGTGCATGCTGTTTTCGAAGTCCCGCAATCCGGCGTTGAACTGCTGCCAGGCCAATGTTGTCGCCTGCCGCTCGCGCGGCATAATAGGGGGCCTTGGGACTGGGGTGACAATAGATCATGGATTGGGCCGGGTCTTGATTCTCAAGCGCAGCGGTGTACGCATAAACGAACCTGGCATCGCTATCTTTGTCGTAAGGGGCCGTGCAACCAGTTTGGAACGGTTTTAAATAAAACGGCTGATAGCCCTTTGCAAAAAACAGTTGCATGAGCAGCAGTGAGATCACGCTTTTGCCCACACCGGTATCCGTACCCACTACTATGATATCGTCAATGGTTCTCATGAACCTCCCGGATACATTCAATTAATTTTTCGATATCTTTCCGGGTGTGCAACGCGGTCAAACTGATTCGCAAAATCGATTGTTGCAGTGGAACGGTAGGATAGCGGGCCGGCAATATAAAAATACCTTTGGCCAAAAGGCTTTTGGCCATTTCAACGCATAGGGCTTCATCTCCAATTTTCAGGGCCAATATATGTGCATCTCCCTGAACTTCATAGCCCTCTTGCCGCAATGCCTTTTTGCACCAGCAACTTAGATCGCCCAAATGGCGGCGCTCCTTTTGACAGTCGCCCACCAAGTTCAGTACATCCAACGCTGAAGCGGCATGGGCCTCGGGTAAAGCGGTGGTATAAATCTGGGGCGATGCAAAGTTTAACAAAAACGGTTTGAGTTCCGCTGGCATCAATACAAACGCACCAAACAGTCCGAGGGCTTTGCCAAAGGTTCCCACGGCCACATCCGCCATATCAGCAGCCACCCCACGGCCGCCCGGACCCAAAACCCCAAAAGCGTGTGCTTCATCCACCACACAAAAAAAGGCATAACGTTGCTTGAGTGCCATCAGCCCCGGCACATCCAGGCCATCGCCATCCATGCTGAAAAGCGACTCGGTAACCACGCCGACTTGATCGGTCTGCGCTTCCAACCGCTTTTCCAAATGTGAGAAACAGCTGTGATTGAACCCATGTGCGGTGGCGCCGCTAAGTGTCAGACCTTTAACACTGCTGGCGTGGATGTGTTTGTCGAAAACCACGGTGTCGCCCGGCTCAAAGAGGGTGGCCAGCACTGCGATATTGGCCTGATAGCCGCTGGGAAAAAACAGGGCCGCCTCATAGCCAAAATATTCTGCATATGCCTTTTCAGCCTCTTCAAACAGGGAAAAGTTCCCCGAAACCAGCCGCGACGATGAGGACGAACCGCCGTAACGACCAAAGTTATCCGCCACCTTACGATGCAGTTCACGGCAAGCACCCAAACCCAAATAATCATTCGAAGCAAAGTTAAGCAAACGGGCACCCTTGATATAGATGTATTTGCCTTCCCGCTTATCGATGGGTGCGGGATTGCGGTACAGTCCATTTTGGCGTTGCACCTTCAATTTTAGCTGATAGCGTTGTACGAACATGGTTACAATCGGTTCCGGTGATAAGGTTTTAGGCTACCGATGGCTCAATTGGTCGAACCAGCGTTGATAATGGACCTGCAAAAGGACTTTTTGGAATCGGTCATCATACGGCGCCGTCCCGATGAGCAGTTCGGCCCTCAGGATCTCTTGATGACCTCCCAGGAGTTTCGTTGTATAATCAAACGCACTGTTGCTTTGGCTGTTTAATCTGGCCTTTACGTAAAATGAGCCCTCCAGACAATCCATATCCGGCAAATCACATTGGGTCACTTTGAGCAAAAAAGCATGGCGCTGAAAATCCAATCGGTGGCGAGTATGCAGCGCACCGAGTTGCGCCATGGCCTCCACACCATGGAAAAGCGGCGCACGCTCGAACTGGACGGTTGCAACCATTGCAGTACGCCTCACATCAACGAGGCGTTCCAGGATTTGAAAATCCGTTAAACCACTGTGGAAAATCAAATCTGTCATGGCCGAATCACCAATGCGGCATTCTGGCCGCCGAAACCGAAATTTTGTATAACCAGCGGCCCCTTTTTCAGATCGATTGCAGCAACCCGATAATTAATCGCCGGATTGCATGGGATCTCTAAATTTCGAATATCCGGCCAAACACCGGTCTGCAGGGCAATCAAACAAAGCGCCAATTCTACAGCTCCGCAGGCGGATGCCAGGTGTCCGATCCACGATTTCAAGGCAAGCACCTGGGGACCCGTGCCCTTAAACAAACGTTCAATCACGTCCGCTTCCACATCATCATTCAGCGGCGTACCGGTGCCATGAGCGGACAATATCTCGATTTGCCGTGTCGTCATATTCGCTTCAGCCAACGCGTCTCGCACCGCCTTTTCCGCCCATACCCCATCGGGTTGTGGCGCGGTCATGGCATGTCCATCCAAGGTGGCGCCATAGCCACAGACCTTTGCCATAATCGTGGCGTTACGTGCTTTGGCATGTTCGGCCGATTCCAAAACGAAAAATGCCCCCCCCTCACCGGGTATGAACCCTTGACGCAGTTGATCAAAAGGTCGACAAGCCTTGCAAGGTTCAAGGACGCCGCTATACAATGCCCCCGCCTTTTTGTAGGCCAGCAATGCACCCTGACTGAGACGCGAATCGCCCCCGCCCGCCAAGGCCAAATCGAGATATCCGCCTTTGATCTTTCGATAGGCCTCCCCAACGGCCTGCAAGGATGCTGCGCATGCCGTACCCAGTGTTAAATTCTCCGCATGGCTGTGGATCAATTGCGCAATGGTCGACGCCGCGGTGTTGGGCAGAAACCGCAAAATCCACAATGCGGCCAGTTGGTCTTCGGTGATGCGGCCATCCGTAATCTCAGGACATTCGCCACCGATATCGAGGTTGGGGCCCGTCCCCACGAATATACCGGTCTCCGCGCATTGCTGCGGCTTTAGGCGGGCATGTTGAACCGCCTGGATCGCTGCTGCAGTAGCCATAGCGGCACCACGATTGAGATAGCGCAGGTTCTTATGGCGGCCTGTGTATGCGCGAAGCTCAAAATCTCTAACCGGGGCGACGACAACATGAGGGTCGGTCACAGCATATTCAAAGGTAACCCGTTCACCTTTTATGCTTTCCGCAATTGCTGTGGGATTGTCGCCAAGCGAACTGATCACACCCAAGCCGGTAATAACGACGGATCGTGCCATTTAGATCACCCTATAGATATCTTCCAGGGGCATGCGCGGGGTGGGTCGGGGCTGTTCGTCGGGAAACCCGAGGGTCACGAAGCACTTGATCCGGACATTTTTTAGATCCAGCAATTTTTCTGTATCCTGAATAAACACCAACGGGGCCGTCAGAATGCAACTGCCCACACCCAGGGCCAGCGCGTTAAGCATCAACCCTTTGAGGGCCAGACCGACGGTGATATCCAGGTCGCTGGATTGGCGACGGTCTCGGTCCAACAAACCGGCTTCGACCAAACGCTGGGCAAAGCCCGTGGTGGCTGTGCTCACACCCACAGCCAGGAGAACCGGCGCATCATACATAAATTCGGCATAACGCCGGTAGGCATTGATCCAGTTGCGCAATCTTGCCGGTCCACCGGCAGCTTTATGTTGGGCGATAAAGCGTGCATGGCCGTCAACAAAAGCCATCCGAAGCTTATTCCGGATTGCCGTCGAGTCTAATCGTACATAGCGCACCGGCTGGCTATTGGACGGCGAAGGGGCCTGATGGGCACACTCCACCATCTGCCGGATCCAATGGTCGGGAAGCGGCGTATCACGGTATTTTCGAATGCTGCGGCGCTCATGGATCAGGCGCATCAGCACTTGTGCCGCAGGCAAAGTTATGCTGCTTTTAGGGATCTCATCTGCCATTGGACGTATGCCACGATGTCTTGGGTCTGGATCACCGGTCCGCCTTCAAGATCTGACAGAATCGATTCCAGACGACGCTTGGGTAAAAAACCGTATTGCGCCTGCAACATATCAAGGGGCGCCCTTTGCTCCGCCTGGGCTTGGGCCAGGTGAAGTCGAAGGTTGCGTAAAAAGAGCGTATCGTCATGCACCGGAATTTTAAAATGTGCATTCAACGCCACAGCCAGCTCCAGAAAATCAATGGACTCCGCCCCTAACTCCCTCACCAGGTAGCTCTGCGGTGTGACCGCGTCGGCCTCGACATCCAGCAGGGTGGTCAATATCTCTCTGACTTGTTCAAATAACTGCAATTGTCTTTCCTTTTTACTTTGGTAAATGTGAAGTCTATTTTCCGGCGGACAATCCTCCGTCCATGGTGAGCACCGTGGCATTGAATCCCACGGCACTATCCGAAAGCAGGAATAAAACTGCATCGGCTACCTCTGCGATGGTCAAAGTTCGGCCCAAAGGCACTCTGGCCGTCGCCTGAGCACCTTCTCTTTTTAAAAAACGCCGACCGCGACCGGCATCGATATAGCCGGGTCGCAGGGTAACCGTCGTAATACCACGGCTGGCCAACTCAAGGCCCAGATTTCGGTACAGGGCCTCGGCGGCACACTTGGCTGCGGCGTAAAAGCCTTGCCCGGTATTGGGCCGCCCGGCAGCAGCCGAAGAGATGTAAACCATGCGCCCATGCCCCCGGGCCAGCATCCGGCGTGCGATCCGTTGAATGAACATCGCACGCATGGCGATATGGGTCTCAAAAAAAACCCGGGCTTTTTCACTGTCCAGAGAGGCGACCAGCCCTTCTAAATCTTCCTGGACAAAATCAACCAAGTAGGCAATATCCTGATCCATTGCATCTTCCAATACCGAAGCTTGGCTTGTGGCCAGGTCCAGGAACAGCGTGTCGTATTGTCCGACATGGGCGTCTAAAGCTTCGTTGATGCGCGCTTTACCCCTATCATCGCGATAACTTAGCAAGGGATACAGGCCCAAAGGGATCATGACATCCGCCAGACCCAACGCCAGTTGGCAGCTGCCCCCCAAAAGCAATGCGCGGGAACCTGCAAATTTAAATTCCATCATTGTCCTGCATTAAAAATCTATAATCCCTGTCACCATGACATTCCGGTTATCTAACAGCTTGCATACCAACGCCCCTTCCGCGTTGCTTTGCATCCGGTAAGCGTATCGCCCCGGACCAATGAACCGTTTAAAACGAAAATTACGGATAGTCCGCAAGGTCGTTTCATTAGACAAATTCGCGGCGGCGGTTAAAAAGGCATGCACGATTAAACTGCCGGGCACCACCGGTTGCCCGGGAAAATGTTTCGCATAGATCGGGTCTAGAGGATCGAAGAAAAAGTGGCCTTCATACCGACCGTTTCCGGTCTTCACAGCATGTATCTCCATCATCTAATTCAGCGGGTCCGCCATTCCCATCGCTTCAAGCATCTCCAGATCCATATCAATATTGCGACCTTGAGTGGTCAAATAATTGCCCACCATCATTCCATTAGCACCCGCAGCAAAAATCCAAGACTGAAAGTCCTTTAAGGTGGCCTCTCGTCCCCCACAGATGGTGATATCTTTTTGGGGATGAATAAATCGATAGAGTGCGATGATCTTGAGCGCCTCCATAGGAGGCAACATGGGTTGCGCCGCCATACGTGTGCCTCGGATGGGATTAAGAAAATTAATGGGTACGGAGTCCACTTCCAGTTCCTTCAACGTGAAAGCCAATTCCACCCGCTGTGCCCAGGATTCGCCCATGCCGAAAATGCCCCCACTGCACACAACCAAACCGGCAGCTTTGGCGACCTTGACCGTATCGATGTCGTCATCATAGTCATGGGTAGTGCAAATCCGATCAAAATAGCTGCGCGCGGTCTCTAAATTGTGGTGATAGCGGGAGATGCCGGCCGCTTTAAGCTGGCGAGCCGCCTCAGCTTCCAGCATCCCAACTGATGCGCACAATGTTAGATTGGTTTTAGCCTGTAAACGGCGGGCAACACGGCATACCGTATCTATGTCAGCCTGGGTTAAGGACGTACCGCTGGTAACCACTGAATAGTTGGTGGCACCTGCAGTCGCCATCTCGAGCCCCGCCTGTTCCAACCGTTCGGCACTGAGCAACTCATAGGTCTCAACCCCACTGGTATGATGAGCGGATTGCGCACAAAAGGCACAATCTTCAGGACACATCCCGCTTTTGGCATTGATGATGCCACATTTAAAAACCCGGGTTTGTTGAAAGCGCTGCCGAATCTTGCCGGCCAGAAAGATTAGATCCATACTGTCCTGGGAATTGGTTGCGGTCAACGTCAGGGCTTGATCTTGAGATAGCGAACCCTCCCCTTTAATAATTTTTTCTGCTAGATGAACAATATCTTGATTAAGCATGGCATTTCCTATATTTGGATTGTCAACCATGATCCTCCGAAGCGGTTGACCGAAAAGCAAATCAAGCCTATACCAGATCACCGATTTTAATGTCAACCGAACTTACGACAAAAGGTTTACAATGACCACCAAAGAAAAACTGCTGGCCAGGCTAAAAGCCCAACAGGGAGAATGGATCTCAGGCGAACAAATTAGCAACCAGATCGGAATTAGCAGATCAGCTATATGGAAACATATCAATAGCTTAAAGAGTGATGGGCACCAGATCCAATCCGCCCCCAAAAAGGGGTATTGCCTGTCACAGGCCGCTGACCTGATGTTGCCCGCAGAGATTGCTGCTGCTCTGAGGACCCAAGTGATGGGCCGACCCGAACTGATCTGTCTATCTAAGACGGATTCCACCAACCTGCAGGCCAAAGCCAGAGCCGCTCAAGGCGCCAGTCAGGGTACCTTGGTAGTGGCTGAAACTCAAACACTGGGCCGCGGCCGTCGAGGCCGCGCCTGGTTCTCGCCGTCGGGTCGGAATATATATGCATCCCTCATTTTACGACCCGGCATGGCCCCTGCGCAGGCGCCTCAAATCACCTTAATGGCCGCTGTTGCCATGGCCAAAACCCTTCGCCAGGAGGTCCAATTGGAGGCCAATATCAAATGGCCCAACGACATCCTGATCAACGATAAAAAGATCGCCGGTATTCTCACCGAGATCAGCACCGATATGGATACAGTGGACTACGTGGTGCTGGGTCTTGGCCTCAATGTCAATGTTTCAACCCAAGAGATACCCGCCGATTTACGCGGCATTGCCACATCGGTTCTAATTGAAATGGGGCGGCCTTTTCCCCGTATCGCCCTGTTGGGTGCGCTGCTGAACAACATCGAACAGTGCTATGAACTGCTTCAAAAGGATGGATTTGCGCCCATCATGGCGCAGTGGCGCCGCATGAGCGACATCGTCGGCGCCGCAGTTAATGTCGATGTATTTACAACACGCTACACCGGCATCGTAGCCGCAGTGGACGACGACGGCGTATTGATTCTTGAAGATGCGCAGGGCCGGCGGCATCGCATCTATTCAGGCGACGTGACCCGTCTGCGCAGAACTTAGCAGATGTCGGTTGCCCTGCACCGACTGATCTAAAAAGGTATTCTTCGATCCTCACTTCCCGTCGCTTGTCGCTTTTTTCCCTAATTTCAAAATCTGCACATTCTTGTGGACAAAAGGGAACCGGAACGGGTCCGTCAAAAGAATATGATATTTTTAATATATTTTAATTTCAATAACTTGATCAGCTACTGGGGAAAATTCCCCCGGGCATCTATACTGGAGTGGATATTGCAGTGCTGAATACCGGTCCTTCTGCAACACATGTAAATACTAATATTAAGGATAGACCCGTGCGCCGGATAAAATCCCACATTAAATATTGTTGTCTCCTTTGGATCTGTGTCGCCCTGTGGGCCTGTGGGGGGGGTACTCAGGAAGGAGAATCAACGGACAACCAAGGTAACCAAAGCCCAGCAGCAATAATCGCGACACCACTGATCAGCGGGATGAGCGTGTCGTTGGATGCGTCGGGCTCATCTGACCCGGATAATGACACATTGACTTACAACTGGGATTGCGGGGATAACCATCACGATACCGGTATCAGCATTACCCATACCTATAGCAACGAGGGCACCTATACGATTACTTTATCTGTCAGTGACGGACAACTCATTGATGTGGTAACACGCACCATTACAATCACTAATCCTGTTGCCGGTTTTCCGCAGCCGTTCGATATCGGCGCCATTTACCTTGAGGACATTTTCGTGGCACCGGCACCTACGGGAAGCGATACCAACGGTAATGGCAGTCAGGGGGCTCCGTTTGCCACTATCGGGTATGCACTCGGCCAAGCCAGGCCAGGCAGCCGCATCCGTGTAGAATCCGGAACGTATGACCCTATCGGCAGCATCTCTGACATCTACGGCACAGCTACAAATCCTGTCGCTATTTCGCCAATCGGCGAAGTCATCATCGATGCAGGCGGATCGGGCAGCGGCATGCATATTAGCAACGCCCGCTATGTTGTCATCGAGGGACTCACAATTCAAAACACCAGCTTTCATGGCTTGAATATCGATGACGGCGGGGATTATACGACACCTAGCCACCACATTGTGTTTCGAAATCTAACTTTTCGCAATATCGGCAGTGGTGGCAACAATGACTGCCTGAAAATGTCCGGTGTGGACGCCTTCTATATCATCGGCAACGACATTCAAGGGTGCAATCAAGGTGAAGCCATTGACATGGTGGGGTGCCATGATGGGGTGATTACCGGCAATTATATTCATGACGTTGTCCAAAACGGCGTGCAAACCAAGGGCGGCAGCGCCGATATATTCATACACGGCAATCGCTTTGAAGACATACCCCAGCGGGCCATTAATGCCGGAGGCAGCACGGGAACACCCTACTTTCGGCCCCTAAATGCCGCCTATGAAGGCTCCCGGATTCAGATGGTGGCCAACACATTCCTGCGCACGGGTTCCGCGCCTGTGGCATTTGTGGGTTGCGATACGTGCGTTTTTGCCAACAACACCATCATCGAACCCCAAAATTATGTCGCCCGCATTCTGGAAGAAAATACCAACCGGACCGCAGGCCACGACGGATTTTTCATCAATAACCTACTGGTCTTCAATACCGCTGATATCAACAACTGGACCTTTGTCAATATCGGCGTAAATACACAACCCAGCACTTACACTTTTGGTTGGAATCTTTGGTATGCCTTAGACGATCCAGCATTTAGTGGACCGATTTATCAGGGCGGCCTGCCCGCCGAGGTTAACGCTATTGTTCAGTTGGAACCGCAACTGGCTGATCGGATCTACGGTGATTACCATATCCCGATAGGCAGTCCGGCCCAAGGCCATGGCATTGAAGTCCCCCGCGGCGCCATCGCTGATTATGACCAAGGTGCATTTGCCAGCCCACCTAGTATAGGTGCATTCGAAGCGCGTTAATACAACCTATCGCGCAATAATGTAACGGTAGATCGCATAGTCCCCACCCCTTGGATTTGATCAATTTTGGCCTGAACAGCTTTACGGGCATCGCTCTCAAACCAGGTTTGCCAATCCTCCAGGGAAAACCATGAACTTATGAATCTGATTTCATTGCGTTTTTAAATAGTATTCAGATACTCACGGGTAATGTAAGCGGGTTGCAGCAGCGCAAGGCTTCTGATCTCCCGGATGAACTTGAAAAGGTCCTTTTCTTTGCCCTTGGGAAATCTTCTCCTGGAATAACTTTAATGGTCATGGCCCCTGCTTTCCACTCTGATGGCCGCCAAGTATGCCTGTCAGGGCTAAAAAGCATTCTTAAAAACAGGATACCGCCGCAAAAGGATCCGGGCTACAAATCCAAAACAGGCCATTGCATTCGCACGAACGACCCATCATCCCACTACGCTTTGGGCACGGCACCCATGGGATAACTTTTGGGAATGCCTTCAAAAGGAGTGCGGCGCTTGTTTTTTAGCTCGCGCGGGTCGCGCATGGTTTTGAGGATATCAATGCTATCCTTCAAACCTTTGTTAACCCGGCAAAGTTCTATGGCCATGCCCACCACTTGCGCCACCGCTTGAACAAAGTTGACATCCGTCAAAGTAAACTCCCACGGCTGAGAAGTGTACACACGCAAACACCCGACCCGCTTTTCGCCGACAACAATAGGGGTTGATAGGATAGATGCGATGCCCTCTTTTTGGGCGGCCTTCGGATATTGGATGCGGGGATCATCGGCGACATCGAAAACGGCCACCGGCTCACCGTCCTGTAAGGAAGAGGCTATCGATTCCAACGCACTGACCGGACCTTTGTTAATGTACTCATCACTGAGCCCGTAATACCCTGCCACTTTAAGTTCATGGCTTTGCTGACTGAATAAAAAAAGGGTACATCCCTTTACATTGAGCGCATGGGTAACGCCCTCTACGGAAATCAAGACGATCTCTTCAGGATCCCGAATTGTAGAAATGGCTTTGGTGATACGAATCAGCGAATCATAGTTAATAATGGGCTTTTCCATAATGTCCTCCTCTTGTTGGTTGCAATTAATTGTTGTTCCCAGCCTCAAGGACTGACGGAAAGCGATAGAAATACGGGTCCGCATGAGCGATGACAGATGGATCAGGGAGCATTTAGCCTGTTGCCTGAAAGGAGATGTATAGCGCTATCGCTGATGGGTGTAGGTTGACCGCGTAAGCTGTCTGCAGTGAGAAAAAAATTTCACTTCAGGGCAAAATGAAGCGCATAGGAAATGTTTATATACTATCATTGGGGACCCGCATTCGGCAAGTCCCTATATCAGGAAAAATTGTCCCTGCGCCCCCAGGAAGAGACGCCCTGGATTAATAACGCAGGTTTTCCTCCAACGGGGAATCCATCGTGATCATAATTCGTAAGGCAACTCATTTATATTGATGCGACCCGCAGATTTGGATATGTATCCGCCGGCAATCAAATCATTGAAAATGCGATTTATGGTTTCGCGAGAAGCACCGACGATATCAGCCAATTCCTGCTGCGTAAATTTTTCCCGAACAACATGATCCGTGCCCGCGTGCTCGGTTAAAAAGCGGGCCAGACGGCCATATACATCCTTGAAGGCGAGGGCATCGATCTGCTCGGTGGCCGCACGGAGCTTGTTTAGCAAAACCTTATTCACATTCCACAGAATTTCCGGGTGCTTTGAAGCCAAATGCAGCAGGGCCTGTCGTGGCAATATTAAAAGCTCGCAGGACGCTTTGGTCATAACGGTGGCACATCGGACATCCCCATCGAAAAAGCTCATTTCACCAAAATAATCAAACGGGCCGAACCGGTTAACCACGAATTGACGGCCAGTCTCGTCAATGCGCAGTGCATAGGCCTTGCCGCTTTTAACGATGTATAAACAATCCGATTCATCCCCTTCACTGATGACAACTGTGTTCTTTGCGATGGATCGCGTTTTGCAGATGGCCTCCAAATCGGCAATCTGTTTGGCGTTTAAACTCGCAAATAGAGATACATATTGTAACATCTAAAGCCACCTATATTATTCAGTATTCATACCGCCATGGGCCAAAAGCGCATGAGAGGATGTCCTTCACCAATTGCCTATCATTATTATAGAACAATTGGGCCTGCAATCAAATCTAATTTTGAAATGGTGAGCCGCAGTGTACCTTGGCGTGTTGATGGGGCTGGAAATGGGGGCGCCCGCGATCCGGGTTGGGGGTGGGGATCACAGGCGCCGAGTGTTACCGAATGATTTCGGTAAGCGCGCTTCACAGATCCAGCAAAAGGCGGCATCTGCTCAGATCTGATAGGCAAAAATGAATTTTAAGGTGCGCTTATAGGGCTAAAAGCAATTACTCAATATTAATTCTTATGCTTTGGGCATATTCAGGCAATTGCTGCCAAATCCGGTAGCCTACCTTATTAAACAAAAAAGCGACATCCGGCTTGTTGTTATCATGGCTTTCCAAAACAATGGTTTGGTTGATGGCCCACTGGCCGATTTTTTCAGTCAAATTAACCCGTTCAGCAGGCCGATCCGGAAATAGCAACCCAGCAATTTTAACCGGGTCCTCATCGATCCTGGCACTTAGCTGGTACAGCTCCTCAATATCCAATTGTTTGAGTTCCTTGCTCATACGCCTTGCTCCCAAGACTGATTCTTTGGGTTTCCGTTTATAAAGGGTCAGCGCCATTGCATCCACCAGATCCGAAATAGGACGAATTCAACATCAAAGAACCATCTTTTTTGAAATTAAATGATAAATGAATTGTAATTCACCATGACCTTTTGCAGACACTTTGTATGTGACCCAAGTCACAAATTCATGATTTTTTCAGGAAAAATGAATTCTAATATACAGCTCTCAGGCATTCAGACCATGGGTCGGTGTTATCTAATTGGTGGGGGCCCACCGGTTTCAAACAGGGGGATGCGTCAAGGGTTGGATACGATGGAATGCCATGAGCAACCAATTGGGCCTGACCCGATACGCGCGCCTCGGCCTTTGGTCCGCTCAGGCACAGACGGATCGCATGCCATCAGAGTGATTCGAGTATTGTTTTGGCCTGCTTTAGATGGGAGGTTGCATCTATTTTTTTTAATATTTCAGCACTTTGGTGCAAATATCTTCTGGCCTGATCAGGATCGCCCAAATGGGCCAACGCATGGCCCAGCCCCAGCAAAGCTTGTCCCTCCATTGCTTGGGCGCCCATGCCCCTGGCCTCTGAAACGCTGGATTGGAACCATTGCAAGCATTTGTCGGCCAGTGACCGAACATGCAATGGCGCTTTTCCGTCGGATGTTTGCATGGCCCCCTGAAATAAAAGCGCGTAAACGCGGGCCATCACATATCCACATGTCAGCAAACGCAGTCGGCAGCCCTCAGCCGACCACTGCGCCAGAAGTGCTTCCATCGTTTCAAGACCCTTGGCAACCTGACCGCTTAATATTTCGGTCAAGCCTTTAAAAAAGCGCGCTGGATCGCCGGAAAATTCAGCGCCGTTATCGTCGCTGAAGGTGATCAGTTGGTCCAGCAAGGGCAAGGCTTCCTCAATTTTGCCGTTACTGATAGTGCCGTAGCAAAGGGCCAATTTGGAAAACTGTGAATACCAGGGGTCAGCCGAAATCTCCATTGCCGCTTTAAACCTGGCTATGGCTTGTTCGATATCCCCAATGATGAGTTCCTTCCAACCCAGGCAGCAGTATCCGGAAACCAGGCTGCGGACATTGCCGTGGCGATTGCCAAACTTTATCAAACGGTCGCCGATCTGCCGGGTTCGTACAGCATCGCCTTTATGCCAGTAGGCATAGCTTTTACCAAACAGACCGTTAAAATAGATGTAGGCGTCCTGAACCAGGCCGTCCACAAACAGTGCTTCGGCCTGTTCACTATTTTCAATGGCTTCATCAAAGCGTCCCAGTTCAGTGCACGGCCAGCTCAACCATGTACTTGCGTAGCCGCTCAAATAGGGATGCTTGGCTTTTTCCCCCAGCTTTTTGGCCTTGATTAAACTATCATACGATTCGGAAAAGCGGTGGCGATGCCAGAGGGCACAGCCATGCCAGGCCCAGTGATATCCCTCTCTGACCGGATCTTTAAGGCCCACCACAAGAGGCTTTTGATGCTCCAGCAACTCCAAAAGCTGACGATTCAGGCCTTTGTAATAAAATACAAAGGCCCACTGGTTGACCACATCCAACAGGCGCTTCTTGGTACCGTGCGTAGCCAGATGTTGCTGCTCCAGCATCGCCTTGGCTGTTTTAAAGTATTGATCCGATTCGTCCAGGGCGCAACGCCGCAGGGCCTTCGTACCTGAGCGGATCAAATAGTCGGTGGCTTTATCGGTGGCAGTGCTTTTTTGAAAATGAATGGCAAGCGTCTCGTCGAACTCCGACAGTCTGTCCTTGTAAAGCTGCTCTATGGTCAACCCGATACGCTCATGGACCCGCTGGCGCTCGCGGCGCAAGAGGCTGCCGTAACTGACCTCTTGAATCAGGGCGTGCTTGAACATGAATTCCATTTCCGGATGCAGGGACCGGGGTTTGATCAAACCCGCCCGTTCCAGCTTGTAGAGACCGGAATCCACTGAATCGCGATGAACAGAAATCCGTTTTAAGATTTCGTATAGAAAGGCACGGCCGATGACGGCCGCTTCCTGTAAAATCCGTTTCTCCGCAGGCCCCAACTGATCCATGCGCGAAGCAATAACCCCATGAATAGTCGAGGGAATATCGCTTTCTTTAAAAGCCCTGTTCATTTGCCAGCGATCGTTTTCAAAAACCATGGCCTTTGAATCCACCAGGGCATTGAGAATCTCTTCCAGATAAAAGGGATTGCCTTCGGCCCGTTTCCTTATCAGCCGGCATAAATCTTCAGGCAACGCATCGGTGTTAAGCATCGACTCCATCATATCTTCGGACTCAGAAGGCGAGAGCTCACCCAGGCGAATCTCTGTATATATGGAGGCAATTAACTCCTGCTCATGACTGGTAAACAAGCTTGCATGGGGTCGTGTGGCGCAAATGACCAGTGCCGGGTGTTCAAAGTTGAAGATGATGTCTTTGAGCAATTTGAACGAGGCGGCATCTCCCCAATGGATATCTTCCATGCAAAAAACCGTCGGCGCCTGACGCGCGATGGCTGAAAGCAGATTTAGCATAGCCGACTTCAATCGTTTGCGCCACTCTTCCGGGCTCATGCCCACCGTTTCCTGAACATCCTGGCCGATGAGCCCCTGTATGATGGGTATCTCTTCAGCATGAGCGCCTAGCAATTCGCCCACCCGTTGCGCAATACCGGCACTCATTTCGCTTGCGGTGGCCGACCCGTCGAGTTCCAGCCAGCGCCGCACAAGATGCACCAGAGGGAAGTACGGCACCTGCTGGGTATGGGCAAACGCATACCCGGTGATCCAGTTGATGCGCTTGCCTGCCATTTGTTTTTCAAACTCGTATAGCAAACGGCTTTTGCCTGTGCCGGCTTCGCCGACAACCGAGATAATGGCACCTTTTCCTTGTTCCAGATCCCACATGGCTTTGTGCAACAGATCCAATTCAGCTTGACGTCCTACCAGCTCGGCGTAAAGATTCAGCTTGCGTTGACCGGTCATGGGCCGATCTTTTTCTCCCCTAACAGCGAACACCGATACAGGGCGTGATTTTCCATGGATTTTAACAGATGGTTTCACATCGAAGTCGAAAAACCCGAAGGCTTGACGGTAGGTTTCCGGGCCCACTAGAATTTCATTGGAGTGCGCCATGTCCGAAAGACGAGAAGCGAGATTGACCGCATCTCCGGATAGATCAAAGGTGCCATCAACAGGTGCCGAGCGCGCGGTGACGACCAAACCCGTATTGATACCGGTGTGCATGGCGAGCGGGTCCGCGAGCATGAAGGTGGTGGGCTTGATGCGTGAGACGGTTTCATGAATCTCACGGGCGGCTTTAACCGCACGAATGGCATCATCCTCATGGGCCACGGGAAGACCAAACAGGGCCAATACTTCATCCCCTATAATCCGTTCCACGTGCCCGTTGTAGGTTTCGATAATCTGCACGCTGCTCTGGATGATCGATACCATGAGTGTTTGAACATCCTCAGGATCATATTGTTCCATCATCCGTGTATAGCCGCTCAGGTCGGTAAACAAAATGGTCAGATGACGCCGCTCACCCTGAGAGACGAAGTGGGTTTTCTCGGCTTCCGTATAGGTGTCCAATTGAGACGATTCAGGTGTGAAAGCATGAACAAGCGCCTTGCCGCATTCACCGCAAAATTTACTTTCCGGTGGATTTGAGGCGCCGCATGCCGGACAATTATTACCAACGCGGCTGCCGCACTGCCGGCAAAATTTGGCATTTGAAAGTGCTGCTGTCTGGCAATGCGGGCAGCTCATATTTGCCCCTTATGATGGTTAAGTGGATAGCAACCTGAAACGGTCCCATTTGTTGGTACAGAAATGTTATACGAATTGTCAAGCAGATTGAACTTTTATTTGAGCCACTCGACTTTATTGCCTGTTCGGCGCATCAGCCAATATTGGATAAAGGTGTTCAAACAAAACATGGCCCGATCGGCGGATAGAAATGTAGGTACGCCACCGCTGTCCAGCGATTTGCCCAATGTATTGTAGCGCAGATCGGCGCCATAGGCCACGTTCACGGACACAACTACAGGTTTTTTATACTGATCTACCAAACGAATAATGCGAGTGGCGATATTGTCCGGATTGTGTTTAATCTCTTCATCTGTGGTGTGCAGCAGCGCACTGTGGGGAACCACGGAGATCAAAAGGGCATCCACAGCGTTGGAAGCTAGCATACTTTGAATGCAACCTTCAAAGGTAACTTCGTCCGCCATAGGGGTCAGATCCAGCAATGACTCGGGCACCGCAATAGAGGGCAAAATTCGGCCTAAAGCCGCCAGCGTCTCCTTCTCGAGTTCAGCCACCTGCATGCGACCCAAGTTGTCCGCGGCGATGGTTTTTTCATAGCCCGCATTGGCGATCACCGCCAACCGGTTGCCCAGAACCTCAAATCCACTCAGCAGGGCAAAGGTTTTGACCAGGTCGCCATGATCCAACAGGGTATCGGCCACCACAAGACCGGCTTGCTTCATGGCCGCTTTGGCCACATCATATTCTCCGGCAATACTAGCGGTATGGGACTGGGCCGCCCTGCGTCCGGCATCGGTACGACCGGCCTTGTAGACAATCACCGGCTTGGTGCTACGCCCGGCAATGTCGAAAAAGCAACGCCCGGCATAGGGCTTAAATCCTTCTAAGTAACAGCCCACCACATCGACCATGGGATCGTCCTGAAAAAAGCTAACCAGATCGCAAAGGTCAACATCCAGCTGGTTGCCATAACTGACAATCACTTTAGGAGAGATAGCGTTTTTTAAATTCTCAATTTCAATGAACCCCAGCGCCCCGCTCTGGGTTAAGAGAGCGACATTGGTCTCATTTTCAAAACTGAGGGAAAATTTATCTTCAGAAACGAAAAAAGAGTTGATACCGGGACGCTTTTTACTGCCGGCATAAATGATACCCAAACAATTGGGCCCCATCACCCGGAAATGATTTGCCCGTGCCAGGGTCAGAATTTTTTGTTCGATGTCGTGATGACGATCAATTTCGCTGAATCCGCCCGGAATTAGAATGACCGCCTTGACCCCTTTGCGGGCACACGCCTCCACCACAGGTAACGTAGTATCGGCCGGTACCGTTACAATGGCCAAGTCCACCGGTGCTTCGATGGCATCCACGGAAGCAAATACCGGCACGCGCCGCCCTGCGGTTTCCAATTGCCCTTGTTTGGGATTGACCGCATAGATATCCTCGCGCCCCAACTTAAGCAGGTTGCTGAAAATGATGTGGCCCGGTTTGGTTGTATCATGCGTACTTACGCCGACAACGGCTATCCCGCGGGGTTCGAAAAAGGGGGCGATGCTCTCTTTGAGCGCCAAGCCATTTTCAATGGATGCGGTTTGACGCGGTTCAAAGCAAGCCCAGCCATCCAGCGCCATGAAACCACCGTCCGGTGTAAAGACAAAGGGGTTGACTTCGAACTCCTTTATCACAAATCGGGTTGGACCGCTAAAATAGTTAGAAAAAGATAACGCCAACTCACTGAAGCACACCCCAGCGTCTACGCAGCGGTCCACAAAGTGCGCCTGTCCCTTGTGCATGTATTTTTCATAAATGTGGGTGGAGGCCAGTAAAGCCTCGGCCCATTGGCGGTCGATAGGGGCAAGGATCAAGTTGGCAGGTGAAAAGTGGGCTGCAAAATGTTCGGCGTCCGTGCCGCCTTTGCTCAATGAAATCACTGGGCCGAAAGCTTCACTTTCGCGAAACCCCAGCAGCACTTCATTACCCAACTCCCGGGAATATCGAATCCACTCCACCAGCAAGATGCCTTGAACCCGAATTCCCCTGTCGGCAAAGTCCTGTACCATATCTGTAAAGCACACACGCAACTTGTCCGGGTCATTGGCCACCACCCGGACACCGCCGGCATGGGCTTTGTGGGTTACTCCGCTGGCCACTACCTTCACCACAATCCTATTTCGATGAAAAGGGGCCAATATTTCCATAGAAATTTGATCCTCAGCAGTCACCAGCAGATGGATCGGCACACTGAACCCCATGGCGGCTAAAACAGAGTAGACTTCATACTCAAAAAGCATATGGCGGCCCTGATCATGGGCATAACGCAGTATTCGCTCTATGGCATGGACAGCGTCCACCGAAAGCTGGGTTGACATGATCACTCCTGTATGAATGCGGTGTCCCGGATTATCGCACGATACGCGGTTTTTCATCTCCATAAATCGAAACAATGCAGCCAACAAATACACCTGAACAACAGTCAAAAGATGGAGGTCGCCATCTCCGGTAGCGATGGCGTTGAGTGGAAAAGCGACACTGGACGATATGCATTACCCCCGGGTGGATATTGGCTTATGCATTGCTGTCCTCGATCTGTAACCAACGACTTAAGCAGTCATGGGCCAGGGTGGGCCCAATCTTTTTTTCGTTCACGGGTATGAGGCCGACCCGCATGCTGACTTTGCGATCACTGCCCCAGGGCCACCACGCGACGCCCAACACCAGATCACACAGGACATGAGATGTAAAAAACACCTGGCCCGGCATCAGGCCATAAGTTTCGTCCACAAAGCGTGACACTGATTTCGCTGCCTCGCGTGTGGAGTCAAAGTTCCAGTGGCTCTGAAACTCCTTGAACAGCGGATAAAAGACCAACTCCGCATCTTTTTCTTCAAGGATCACCCTCGCCATTTGCCGCTTTTCGTCCCATTGCCATATGACTGCATCCGGAATATTGAGGCAAATTTTACGGCAAATCTCTTGAAAAGGTAACAGATCGTTTAATTTAATTGACATGATAATGGCCTCTGTGAAACTGAAATATCAAAGCAGTACATTCTTGGTTGTCGATAATATATCGGCACATTATGCCAACACATTAGCGCCGATATCCGCTATCAATACTTGAACTCACACCAGCCATCATCTGAAAAGGTGATTGATTTCCGCGTCTATTGGGTTTGTTGAACAAAAGTTCCGTCCTGGTAGGCTTCGAAGGCCTCCCGCAGCTCATCCTGGGTATTCATAACGATGGGACCGCGCCAGGCAACCGGCCCGTTGAGGGGTTGACCGGAAACCAACAAACAGCGCAAAGGGTGATCCTCGGCAATGAGCACCACATGATCACCATCGCCAAAAAGCACCAGGGTTCCATCGTCCACTTCACCTTCATGCCGCATATCGAAATAGTTGGTCCCCACAACATCATAGGTAAATGGCGCTTTTTCCATGCAAACATACCCCCTGCCCCGGATGACGTATATAAAAACCGTGTGACCGGGAGTTGTGGGCTGCTTGTAGATAGTATGGGCCGGCATGCTGATGTCTAAATACTGGGGCGCAATGACGATGTCCCGCACCGGCCCTTGGGTATCGCCGACTTGTCCGCAAATAACCTTGATGGTCACACCGTTATCCAGAATCACCTCTGGAATTTGGGCAGCCAACACATCGCGGTAGCGCGGTGGCATCATCTTTTGGCTAGCCGGTAGATTGGCCCACAACTGAAATCCCCCCATATTGCCGGCAGCATCGCCTTTGGGCATCTCTTGATGGATGATCCCATTGCCGGCGGTCATCCACTGCACGTCTCCGGCTGCGATCTCACCCTTATTACCCAGACTGTCGCCGTGCTCCACCACGCCATCGATCATATAGGTGATGGTCTCAATGCCACGGTGGGGATGCCAGGGAAAGCCTTTGAGGTAATGCGACGGTTCATTGGATCGAAAATCGTCCAACAGCAAGAAAGGATCAAACAACGGCACTTGATTAAAACCGAAAGCCCGCTTTAAATGAACACCAGCCCCTTCTAATACCGGCTGGCTCTTAAAAACTTTGGATATGGGTCGAGGGTCGTTCATGAACATACCTCCTAAAATAATTAAGGGTCTGAAATTTCATAACGCGACCTAGCGCAAAATTATAGCGTAAACCCTGCATGGGACCCGTATTGAAAAAACCCTTGCGTTGATTGCCCAAACACGGTTTACAGTCATACACGTATGCCAACTCCCCACAGGAAGCAACACCCATGCGATTCGGTGCCATGAATTTTCCAATCCATCCCGTACTGGCTGAAATCGACACCATTGCACAATTGGGCCTGGACTATCTCGAGTTGACCATGGATCCACCCCAGGCCCACTATCGCCAAATCAACAACCAGCGCGCCACCATCAAAAAAACATTGCGCCAGCTGGGTCTTGGGCTGGTGTGCCACATGCCCACCTTCGTGCACACGGCTGATCTGACGGAGAGCATTCGCAAGGCCTCCCTGCAGGAGGTGATCCGATCACTGGAAATCGCCACCGATCTGGAAGCCGAAAAAGTCGTACTCCATCCAGGCACAATCACCGGCCTGGCCTTTTATGTGCCGGATTTGGCCCTCAGCTTGGCCATGCAAAGTCTGGAAATCATCTGGCAACGCGCAGACCAACTGGGCATTCCCATCTGCCTGGAAAACATGTTTGCCAAAATCAGTTTGTTTGTGAACCCCCAGGATTTGGCGCCGGTTTTCCAAGCCTTTCCCGGAATGCAGTTTGTGCTCGATACCGGCCACGCTTACATAGGTGACAAAACCGGTCAACGCATTATTGAATTGATCCGGCGTTTTAGCGACCGCCTGGGCCATGTGCATGTGTCGGACAATTGCGGATCCCATGATGAACACATCTGTATCGGCTATGGCCGGATCAATTTCAAAGAGATTGCCCGGGCCTTGAACCGGATAGGTTACGACGATACCATCACCCTGGAAATCTTTGATCAAGACCGCACCGAGATCGTCAAAAGCCGTCAAAAACTTGCGCGCATGCTCCAAGACACAAAGTGAGCTGCATCACACACAGGATCGTATGGAAGTAATTTGTACCAAGGCATTTATTACATTCGACATAAGTTAACGCACAAAGTCAATGCCCAACGACAAACAATGAGCGGGCCCGAGGCCCGCATAGGAGTACATTCATGGCATGGTACCTCTATTTGGTCAGCATAATATGGATCACCACTGGTGTGATCGCCATCTTATACCCCGATGGTGTACGCGAGCTTGTCCGCAAAGTCATCCAGGATGCCAAAAAGATAGGAATTTGCTTTTTCCGCAACCCAGTATAGCAAATGAGTGATTGTGTGTTAACCCGCTAGGACATAGAGCATGCGGTATGTCCTAGCGGGTTGGGCGCAGCGGGTATAAAGGCATGATATTAGTGTGTTGGGCTATTTGGAACCCACCTGCAATGATAAGCAAAAAGATGGCAAATGCGCCGTTTTTTTGACAACCGTTTACCTGCATAACGGCAAAACCATAACCTTCATTATGATGCATTGGGTCCAATAAATGAGATAACCTTCATGGGGCCCTGGCATTTGGGGCAAAGCAGTGGATCGATCTGATAAATTTTCTGGATCAGCCGAGCCCAGTTTGTGCGAAAAGCCTTAGATGAAACAGCCGATTCGACCCAGGCTGGCGCCTGATCATCGATATCGGCCTTTTTGCGCATGCCGCGCGATTTGTTCGAGTAGTAGCCATCAATAGCGCACCATCTGCTCGCCCTTGTTGGGGATATGGGCCACCATTTGGAGCGAGTGCTTACATCCCGCCGCTCTTCGGCGGGACCAATCCAGCGCCTCAAAGGTTATTGATGTTCGGCCATCTTTGGAATTGTAAATCACCTTAGCCTGTCCATCCAGTGAATCTTTGGCCTGCAGGTAAGTCATGCGCCCTTGTGAAAAAGTGGAATCAGCTCTTTTTCCTTTTCTTTGATTTCACCTTCCTCCTCCACCACCTCGACGAAGGTCATCAATTCCTCTTCGGTGACGGCCGGCGTCTTTTTGATTTTTCCGGTGATCTTGGGAATAAAATCGAGGAAGATGACGACGGGCCAAAACGCGATGGAGCAGCACACCTTCGACTGGAGGCGATCGTGCGCCTTGTGGGGCCGAATGGATGAAATGGGGATTTATGGCGATCTAAATTGATATTGGATAAAAAAGGGCCGTCCAAGACTTGCTTTTTCCTCCCGAGACGGGCAATCCGCCCAAACCGATGGCATAATGTAGAGTTTAATGTAGCAAAAGATTTTGTAATTTCAAGCCAATAAAATTCCAATGAACTCGCGTTTCGTCTAAAGGCTTTGCCTGAAATGCCGAAAAGGTAGGTATAAAACCGAACCTGGTGCTTTTTATGAAACCGTTATTTCGTAGAATGAACATACAGGCCAAGCTGATGCTGCTGGGCTTGGCGTGCGTCTTGGTAACGGCCCTCTCCCTGGCATCGGTAGGAATATGGCAGGGGCGCATCTTCAGCCACAAGGCGGCCACGGAAGCCAGCAAACTGGTTGATGCCGATCTGAACCACATCGTGGAAAGCGTCTACGATCTGATCAAGTTCCAGGACGATGCCATCCGGGAAGAAGTCAACCACCATCTCAAGATCGCCCGTTACATACTGCAGCAATCCAGCAGGGTCCATCTTTCCAGCCGGACTGTTTCATGGAAAGCCGTCAATCAGAATACGGCCGAGGTTTCTGACATCATTATCCCCCAAATGATGGTCGGAGGGTTTGGGTTGGATAAAGAAAATCAAATATCGACCAATGCCCCTTTGGTCGATCTGATCAAGCAGTTGGGCGGCGAATCCTGCACCATTTTTCAGCGTATCAATCCACAGGGCGATATGCTGCGGATTGCCACCGCCGACGATATTCAAATCGGCAATCGCGCCGTCGGCACCTATATGTCCGCCATCAATCCGGATGGCAATCCCAACCCGATAATCGCGGCGGCGCTGCGCGGCAAAGAATACATGAAGATCACGTCTTCTATCCATAAGCTGGACATTACCGCCTACGATCCTTTATATGATGCTGAGGGAGAGATCATCGGCATGCTGCGATTGGGGCTCAAAAACGACGACATCACCGCCCTGCGCAATGCGATCATGCAGCTGAAAATTGGCGAGTCAGGATATGTCTTCGTCCTGGGTGGCAAGGGGAAAAAACGGGGCCGCTATATCGTCTCCAAAAATGGGTTACGCGATGGGGAAAACCTATGGAACAGCACCGATGCCGAAGGGCGCCATTTCGTCCATTCCATCGTCCGAAAGGCACTGAATTGCAAACCCGGTCAATTCGAATCTGAGCGCTATCCATGGCAGAATCCGGGAGAAACCTCGCCGCGTATGAAAATTGCGCGTATCGCCTACTATGCGCCCTGGAATTGGGTCATCGGCGCATCGGCCTACGAAGATGAAATCAACCATTCCGCCGAGATCATATCCCAGGGGTACAGATCGATGGCGCGGGTCTTTGGCTTCATGGCGGTCGGGGTTGCTTTAATCGGTGCAATTGGCACATGGCTTTTTGCCCGCAGGATGTCCCATACCCTCGGGATCATTACCCAAGCGGCCACCAAGCTGACACGAGGTGACCTGCCCCGGTTGGTCCGGTCGATGTCTGCCGTCAACAAGGGTGTCTTCTCTGTTAAATTCCAATTCGACCATGAACCCGTGAAGGTCACTTCGGAAGATGAATTGGGCACCATGGCCAATGCCTTCAATCGCATGAACATGGCACTGGTCAATGTCGGATCGGCCTTCACCACCATGGTGGCCAATCTTCGGGATCTCACCGGTGATTTGGAACAAAAGGTGGCCGAACGCACCTCAGAACTTGAAGCATCGGAACGCAAGCTATTAAGTATCATAGATTTTTTACCGGATGCCACATTTGTTATTGACCGCCAGGGTAAGGTGATCGCATGGAATCGAGCCATTGAGAAGATGACAGGGATCAAAAGCCATCAAATGATCGGAAAAGGCGATTATGAGTACGCGATCCCCTTTACCGGTCATCGTCAACCCGTCATGATCGATCTGGTGCTCAATCCCGACGAGGCGTATTTGAAACGATACGACACTTTTCAACGGGACGGTGACACCATCTATTCTGAAATCTGGCGGCCAGGAAGGAACGAGAGCCCTGCTTATCTTTTTGCGGCGGCATCGGTCCTGCGCGATGCCAATGGAAAAGTCATCGGCGCCATTGAAACCCTGCGGGACAACACCCAATGGAAAAAGACCGAGAAAGACCTGATCCAAGCAAGATATGCGGCCGAGGAGGCCACCCGGGCCAAGAGCGATTTTCTGGCCAACATGAGCCATGAAATCCGCACCCCCATGAACGGCGTCATGGGCATGACCGGACTTCTGCTCGATACCCCACTGAATGAGGAACAGCTGGAATATGCGCGGACCGCCCAATCGAGCGCCGATGCCTTGCTCACCATCATCAACGATATCCTCGATTTTTCTAAAATCGAGGCCGGGAAACTCGATTTCGAGAATTTGAATTTCGACCTTCGGCATGCACTGGATGAAATTGCTGAATTGGCCTCCATCAAGGCCGACGAAAAGAGGATAGAATTCGCCAACTACGTCCATCCAGAGGTCCCCTCGCTGCTCGTCGGCGATCCGGGGCGTCTGCGCCAGGTGTTGCTGAACCTGGCCTCCAATGCCATTAAATTTACCCACCAGGGGGAGGTGGTCACGGAGGTCTCCCTTGTCAAAGAGGATGCCGATCGCGCGGTCATCCGCTTTTCGGTCAAGGACACCGGTATCGGCATTCCGGAAGACCGCCTGGGGCGACTCTTCAAATCCTTTTCCCAGGTGGACAGTTCGACGACGTGCAAATACGGCGGCACCGGTTTGGGTCTGGCCATCTCCAAGCGCTTGGTGGAAATGATGGGCGGGCAGATCGGTGTGGAAAGCCAGAGGGGAAAAGGATCGACCTTCTGGTTCACGGCGGACCTGGAGAAACAGGATGTCGACGGGATGGATCGGAAGGCCTGTCCCATGCCGGAAAATGTTCGGGAAAAGCGAATTCTGGCCATGGATGATAATGCCGTTAACCGCAGAATCATGCAGGCCTATCTGGAGTCATGGGACTGCCGGGCAACGGTGGTCGGGTCGGCCGAAGAGGCGTTGGAGAAGATGGTAGCGGCCGCAAAACAAGATGAACCGTTCGATATGGTGATCCTTGATTTCATGATGCCGGGGATGGATGGCCAGGCTTTGGGAAAGAGGATAAAAGCCCATCCGGACCTTAAGCATACCAAAATGATCCTGCTGACATCCCGTGGCATGCGGGGGGATGCAGCCCAGGCCAGCAGCGTCGGTTTCGATGCCTATCTCACCAAGCCCATCAAACAATCCCAGATGTTCGATGCCGTCCTCACCGTATTCGGCAAGCCAGCGAAAATTGAGGGCAGAAAGAGACAACCCATTATTACCCGGCACAGCATCGCCGAAACCGGCAAGAGGAAACTGAAAATATTGCTGAGCGAGGACAACCCGGTAAACCAGAAAGTGACGCTGATCCATTTGAAAAAATTCGGCTATATGGCCGACGTAGCCAACAATGGCAAAGAAGCTCTCGAAGCCGTCAAGGCGCGCCCCTATGACCTGGTCCTGATGGATGTTCAGATGCCCGAAATGGATGGCTATAAAGCCACCCGCGCCATTCGTAGCGCGGGCTATCGGATGCCTATCATCGCCATGACGGCCAACGCCATGAAGGGAGATCGGGAAAAATGCCTGGCATCCGGCATGGACGATTATATCTCAAAACCGGTCGATCCCAAAAAAATATTGGAAAAAATAAAAAAATGGGCCGCGGTGGAGGCAGTTCCCGTCACAGGGGAAGAAAAGCTTGCCAACTAAGCGTCACCCTGACCCTCCCGCCGAACCGACAAAGATAGGAATTTGCTTTTTCCGCAACCAAAGATGGCAAATGAGCCGTTTTTTGACAACCGTTTACCTGCATGACGGCAAAAACCATAACCTTCATTATGATTCATTGGGTCCAATAAATGAGATAACCTTCATGGGGCCCTGGCATTTGGGCCAGATCCTCAAGGCCCTGGTCGTTGTTGGGCCAGAGGGTGGGACCGCAATATACGTTGAAGCCGCTGTGGCGCCAGGAATTGGACGAACCCATACTCAGAAGGTGACTACCCTTATGAAAGATGTCTGTCTGAATATGCAGTCAAGGTAGCCGGGGAAGGGCATGTCATATGCCATAATTCCATTGCCCGTTTCCATAACGGAATCAGTCACGCCACATATGGTGTTCCGGATGGTTATCCTGATATCTATCCCGTCGAAGAAGTATTAAAGCAAGACAGGATGTTCAGATCCAACGACATTTACAACAATTTCATCCAAAATGTGCATGACAACGCCATTGAAGCCGATGGCACCATGTACGATATTCGCGTAATGCGTAATTTTTGTATTGACGGGGCCAATCAGGCGTTGAGTTCTCAGACGATTTATGGGGGCCCGGCTTATTTCATCCGAAATATCACCTACCACTCAGGAAGCAGAGGTTTTTTAAAGCATCAATCCAACCCATCGGGCTCTCCTTGTTATCACAACACAGGCATTGCCAAGGTTAATCCCGGCAGCGGCTCAAACTATCATTTCCGAAATAATCTCATTCTTGATTGGGTTCCAAGGGGACGATTTTTTCCGTGGATACATTCACCAACTATACATCCTCTGACTTTAATGGTTTCAAACCAAACGCTGAAGCGGAGTATTCCTTTTCATGGAACTCATCCGCCTTTGGCATGATGAAGGATTATTTTGATCCGCGAAAAGTGCGTGAGTTCGAGACGCTGGAAAAATACAACCAAGCCACAGGACAAGACAAGCATAGCGTAATCGTAGCTTATGATATCTTCGAGGGTGTGTATCCCCCCGATCCTGACACCCCTTCAGTAATTTATGATGCCGGATCACTTGATTTTAGGCTCCAAGCAGAATCAGCAGCAATTGATGCAGGATGCATTCTCCCCAATGTGAACGATGACGATACAGGAGGCGCCCCGGACCTGGGTGCTTTAGAGTATGGTCAGCCACTGCCCGTATATGGTCCCCGGTATTCCTTGTTGCAACTGATAGGCGTTTAAGCCGGCCTGCCGGCACAAACGCCTATCGTACGAAAGACCGAAAATTAGCAGGATTCTTGCTGAATGCGCCTGAAAAGGAGGAGCGAAATGGCCGATTTTTACAATAAATGGCTATCGAATTTTGATATCTGATTACTTAATCACAAATCTTTATTTCATCCCACAAGAGGAGGAGGAATAATGAAATCCAAACTTAGCCTGCTGACCGGTCTGGTTGTATTGAGCGTTGGCCTCTTTCTTGGCTCGATAGCTATCGCAGGACAACACTATCAGGCCGCACCGCCGATACAAGTCGTGGTCGTATCCGGCAGCAACTACGAGATGGGTGTCCAATACGGGGAACAGGCAGCGTATCTGATTGCCGCCAACCGTAATGCAACCTGGAATCTGCTCGATACGGAAGTAACAGCCTACCCCGGAGGCCCTCCTTTAGGGCACGAGGTGATCCTCAAGGACATACAAGTCTGGACGTACTACCTTGAAAAATATGATCCAGAACTAAAGGACTGGCTCCTGGGAATCTCGGACGGATGTCGGAATAAGGGACTCGAGGTGAGTTACCTGGACCTGGTGGCCATGATGGTATTGCCTCAAGAAATGTGGGCGCGTCCCGCTGGAGAGTATCCGGAAGAGACGGGTGTTAAAGCGATCATGGCGATAAAAGGCGATACGCATTTACCGAAAGGCCGCACCGACACGCGTGCCATGGCCTCATGTACGGCCTTCGCCGCGACGGGGGATGCGACCACGGATGGGGAACCGATGATCTCATTGACCCTCGGATTCATTACCGAGATCAAGCAATATGTCATACTCTTTGCCTATCCCGACGATGGCGAGACGTTCGTGGCCTTGACCATGGCCGGGAAGGTGACCAACAACACCGGCATGAACAGCAACTTCTCCTGGGTGATGACGGCGGCAGTAACCCACCCCGAGACTGATTGTGCAAGCAGTTGGGGAGTGACGTCGGAGGTCTACCATCACTATCTGCAACAATACTGTAAATCGCCAGAAGAGGCGATGGCCTTTTTGGACAGCACGCCTTCAGGGGGGGTAACCGGTATTTTTCTCTTTGCCGACAAGTTTGGCCACACCTTTGCTTACGAGGTGGGCGCCTGCGCCTCGGCTACAAGATACCCAGGCGATCTCGGCGAAACCGGATTCGTCGCCACGACCAACAACTACAACAGCGACGAGATGACGCCCTATGCCATACCGATGGATTGGTTTGCCGATACGTATATCCGCTATGCGACCATCACCAAGAAACTCGCCGACGCCCAATCCGGCACCATCGGCCTGGATTTTGCCAAAGCCTGCTGGCTGTCCAACCAATGGTGGGATGAAACAATTGACGACTGGCAAACGGTTCCGGTGCCCAATGATCCCAATGACCCGGACACCTGTAACGTTCCGGGCAATAACTGCGAAGGCGGCGAATCCCAGGTAATCCAGTTCCCGGCGCAAAAAATCGCCTACCTGGAGCCAGGCGGTCCCCATGGCACCTCGATCGAGTATTATTGGCCGGACAACCCCAAACCCACCGGGGAGTATACCAAGTGGCAGTTGGGCGATTCCATCGATGAGACGGCCAGAAGCGCCTCGGACGACACCTTGGAAATGCTGTACAATGCGACGGATGAGCTCCGACATCAGTCGCGCTTTCTAGACCGCAAGGATAAAAAAGAGCTCAGACGGTTGCTTGCCAAGGCATGGAAAGCGTGGCGCAGCGCAGAACGAATCGTCCACGGCCACCAATGGAAAAAAGGCGCTTGGCGGGCTTATGGGCGGCATGCCGCATCCGGCGACCCGGATAGGTGCCAAAAACCGATGAAAACGGCGCGGTGGGGATCTGCATATACAGACTACGCAACCGCACAGCTGTATTCCCAAATGGTCACCACACAACTGGACCGGCTCTCCGACTAGCACCATCATCGATATGGAAAATCGGGGAGGGCCCCCCTCCCCGATCAAATT
>JBNKKB010000128.1:0-5657 GCA_050291605.1 Desulfobacteraceae bacterium
CCATTGAGCTGTTTGGCCGCCGAGCCCACATATTTGTAGGAATTGTTCCACTTTTTCAAGGGCAGCGAGATGTGTTTGCGAAAGTGCCGGGCGGCGGCGATGTACGAACGGCTGCCGGCCGGCGTCAGTTTTGCCTTGGGCATGATATGCCTGGGCAGCTCCTGCATATGGCGCATCAACTGGGCATACTTGGGATGCCCTTTTAAATAGCTTTGCATGCGGACCAGATGGTTGGTGCTTTTGGAGTGTACGATCTTGGGGCCGAACTTTTCGATGGCCTCGCTGTACAGCTCGCGCATCAGGGCATTGACGTTGCCAAGGGCCAGGGTTCCGGCGGCGGCATGCCCGGATACGCCGCCCACGCCGTAACCGGCTGCCTTGACCATATCGTCCGCTCCCACCGATGCACCCAAAGACTTTAGATACGCCACCATCCGGGCCATGGTGACGGCCGGTTCCGGGCCGACCTGTTTGATCATGTCGCGGTTGTCTTTTGGCATCCGGTCCAATATGGCTTTTAACGGGCTTTGCTCGAGCTGCCAATGCTTTTTTTCCATCACGCTCAGCACGGCCGGTGTGATGTTGACCAACTTGTTCAGCGGAATGCGGTTGGTGCGCAGATGGTTTATTAAAAAAGGGTTGTTGTGGATTAAAAGCGCGCGTTTGCTGCTGGCGGGCAGGTTGCGGTAAGGGCCTTTGGAAAACATATACCGGGCCACCTTGTCGATGGTGTCGCCGGCTTGGGCAAAATAGATCACGGTGGCACCATGGTAGGGGTGCCGGAGCGGTTTTGGAATTTTGTAAAAGGCGTTCCGCCAAATCCAGTCTTCGGGGATGTTTTCCGCCAAGGAATCGGGAATCAGGATGCTTTCGCCCGGATAGATGCGGTCCAGGCTGCTGATATGGGGATTCATCCGGCTCACTTTGCCTCTCCAGGAGTGGATTTGATGTTCCTGGAGTCCCCTTTCCGCCTTGAGGATTTGGGTGAGGCTGTCGCCGTGTCGAATCGTTACCGCTTGGGCCATGGTTGCACCTCCGTAAGGCTATCAGGCTTTGCAGTTTTTGCGCCGATCCCAGCCGGCGGCCACATTGCCGGCCGTGCCGCCGCCCTGGCGTTTTTGCTGGATATAGTTCCACTCGATTTTACCGTAATTTATCCCAATGGTTTCACAGGGAAAGTCGCCGCCGGCCGACAGGCTGATGTGGCTGATGATGCTGTCGGTCAGCTTAATCTCCATAAATTTTGTCTTTTCAGTGCCGGCCCGGCACAGTTCCACTACCACTTTTTTGAAGTGGGTGCCGTCGGCGCAGGCCAGTGCCATCTTGGGAGATGCTTTGTCCAACAGCTTGGAAAAGCTAAAATCTGAGAAGTCAGCCTTTTCAGAACTGGCCCCGCCGGCACTGCTGGCGGTTTCACTGATGGTTTGATTGATCTCCATATCGCAGCTGGTCGCTTCGATCCAGCCGCTGTGCTTGCTGTCCGTGCTTTCGCCTTCAATGCCGTCGATCTTGATAAATGCGTCAAACGCCATTTGATCTCTCCTTTCGGTGTTGATGAGCCGTTCTTTGGTTGGCAACCCAACCGCACGCTGTCAGACGTATCGTTAGGGCCTGAACCGTGTGCTGTTTTGTAATGCACGATTTTTCGGTCTGTCAGAAAGGGGCGCTGCTGTGCATCGATCAGGCCGCTATGCGGCACAGGTCCAGGGGCAATCCAGTTGATCGGACGTGCATCTAATGAAACGAACTTGTCGTGATGCTGAAGTTGTAAAATCCGTCTTTTCTGAAATGATTATTCAGAACGTGTTCAGCCGGGATATGGAGATCCACCGGCGAGGTAAAGGGCTTGTAACATACCGGCTAAAAGCGTTCAAGATAAAATCGACTCGTCATATCATTTTGATTCGGCATTAAAAGATCTTGTCTCCCAGGATCCATCTTTTGAGTCTGCGGGTAATGCTCCCGGCCAGGGCCCGCGTACCCGCATAGCCGATGGTGGCGATCATGATGAAGAGCACGATTATCTTTACGGCGCCGGCTTGCGGCGGTGTGATGAGCGGCGTTAAGAAAAAAGCTGCACCCAACCCCATTGCGGCTTGCCAGGCATCGGGTAGAAAAAGAATGTAGAAAACAATATAACTGAAAGTTACAGGTCGCTTGGTCAAAAATGTCTCCTCTATAAATAATTTTGATGCTTATCTTTAAAACTCAAGTTGACGTTTCTTATGTCCGAAGGGAAAACTGGAGGTGAAAATCGTTTGGTCACATCAAAATCACATCGACGACGGCACCCTTTTCCAGTCCTTCGCTGTTGGTGTCGATGGCCACCAGCCCGTCCGCTTCGACCATGGTGTGGATCAGGCCCGATTGACCCAAAATGGGTTGGGCCCAAAGCTGGTCCCCTTTGCGCTCCAGGCGCACACGCACAAAATCCATGCGCCCCTGCACCGATGCCAGGTTCCGCGCCAAAAGGGCTTTGATCGGCATAGGGGCGCTGGGATTATACCCCCGAAGGTGATCCAGAAAGGGGCGCACCAACACCATAAAAACCACCATGGTTGAAACCACGTGGCCGGGCAGCCCCCAGAACGCCCGGGTCCCGCACTGCGCCAAAATGGTGGGTTTCCCCGGCCGAATGGAGACCCCATGCACCAGAATCTCACTCTCCGGCAATGCCTCTAGCACTTTCAGCGTCCAGTCGCGTTTACCCACCGAACTGCCGCCGGAAATCAGGACCATATCGTTTTGAGACAGGGCCTGGCGGCAAGCCGTTAACAAATCATCATAACGATCCCTGACGATGCCGTAGGTGGTGGCGATGGCCCCGGCATCTTGAACCAATGCTGCCAAGGTATGGGTATTCACGTCTCGCACCTGGCCGGGTCCCGGAATTTCTTCCGGCGGCACCAATTCATCGCCGGTGGAGACAATGCCGACCTTTGGCCTTGCAGCAACACGCATCTGTTCACAGCCGGCGGCGGCCAGCATGCCCACTTCCTGGGCGCGCAACAGGCTCCCCCGGGGCAGCAGCAACCGGCCGCGGGCCAGATCTTCGTCTTTGGCCACCATGTGCTGACCGGGGGCCACACTGCGATACACCTCCAAAGTGGTTTCATCGATGCGCTCCGTGTGTTCCACCATCACCACCGCATCCGTGCCCGAGGGCAGCATGGCCCCAGTGGCAACACGCACGGCCTGGCCGGCCCCCACTTGGACATCGGCCGGGGCGCCCATGGTCACGCTGCCGACCACCGTGAGGTAGGCGGGATTGGCCTCTGAAGCGCCATAAGTGGCTGCAGCCGGCACGGCGTACCCATCCATGGTGGCACGCGCAAACCCGGGAATGTCGGCTTGGGCGACGAGGTCTTCGGCCAGCACACGCCCATGGGCTGTATTCAAAGCCGCGGTCTCTGTCCCCACCGCGGCAAAGCGCGTTTTCAGCGCCAGCACCTGCTCCAGATCACGAACATTAAAAAACCCCTCCATCCGATTCAGACTCCCTTCATCGCAATGCAATTAATACAATTGGACGGCATCCGCCCCTCCAGGCCGGCCATCAGATTCTCAACGGCCAGGGTCGCCATGCGGCGGCGCGTCTCAACCGTTGCACTGCCCATGTGCGGCAGCAGCACGACATGGTTCAACTGTTCCAGACCAGCGGTCACCCGGGGCTCATATTCATAGACATCCAAACCGGCGCCGGCCAGCTGGTTCGATTGCAGCGCGGCCAACAGGGCCTGTTCATCCACAACAGGGCCCCGGGCGGTGTTGATTAAAAAAGTGCCGGTTTTCATCAAACCCAGTTCCCGTTCGCCGATCAAATGGTGGGTTTGCGGCGTCAGCGGTACATGCAGGGATACAAAATCAGCCTGCTGCAGCAGGGTATTCAGATCTGCATAGCATGCACCGAGGCGATTTTCTTGCTCGGGACTTAACGGTTTGCGGTTGTGATATAGCACCGGCATGTTGAATCCGGCCGCACGGCGCGCCACGGCCTCACCGATACGTCCCAGTCCTACAATCCCTAAAGTCTTTCCGGATATCTCGTGCCCTAGAAAGTAAAAGGGGGCCCAAAATTTGTACCGGCCGTCACGGGTATGGCGGTCTCCTTCCACAACACGGCGTCCAAGTGCCAGTATCAACGCCAGTGTCAAATCCGCAGTGGCGTCGGTCAACACCCCCGGCGTATTGGTGACCCATATGCCCAGTTCGGTGGCGGCGGCCACATCGATATTGTTAAATCCCACTCCGAAATTGGCCACGATTTTCAACCGGGGCGCTTTGGTCAGCAATTCCCGGTCCACTTGATCGGTGATCATGCAGAGCAGACCTTGCTTGTCTCCAATGGCGGCTAAGATGGCATCCTGGGTCATGGGCCGATCCTCGGTGTGCATCTGCACCTGGTGACGCGTCACCAAGGGCGCCATGATGTCACCGGGCAAGTTGCCTGTCACCAAGATTTTCATGGCTGCTCCTTTGAAAATAAAATATCCCGGTTCTGGCAGTCGGGCATTGGGTCAACTCCGTAAGGAGATTCTTTTATGCGTTGCCGGCAACAGCCATTGCGTTTCGCCGATTTTCGGCGTTCCAATAGGCCGGCGCAGAGGCCGGCCCTACACTGAATCGGTGGCGGCCAGGCCGGTGCTTCTCGTAGGGCCGGGCTCTGTCCCGGCCCGTTCTACCGATGCTGCGGCAAGACCGCCTGTCGGACATCTGGCCCGGAGGGTCAGGTTTGCCTTTACAATAAAAAAAAGTTGGACCCTTTTTAAATTACCGCCCTCTATCCATAAGTGAAATCCATCGGGGCTTCAATCATTAATTGCACCGGTATGGGCCGGTCCGTTTATTTGGCGCCTGAACTATGCTATGGTGGCACATTCGACAAGGTAAAAGAAATCATTGCCTTGTTGGGGCATTCACTTACTTAGATCGCTGGTGTGCTGAACCAGCCATGACCCCAAACCGAAAGCTTTCTTGTCAGGATACCCTATGGCCGCATCGGAAAACGAAAAAACAGAGTTTCTCGCAAAGCTTTACACCCTCACCCAAGGCGACACGGCCCAACAGCACTCCATGTATGATGTGGGCGCCCACCTGGGATGGGAAAAAGATCCGGCGGGCAAAATTGCAGAAGACCTTATCGGCCAGGGCCTGGTGGAGATTAAAACCCTTTCGGGGGGCATCGGCATTACCGCCCAAGGGGTGGAGGCGGCCCAATCCATGTCCGGACCGGCCGAAAGCCCAAGCGAATTTTCCCTGGGCAGCGGTGCCGTCATTGAAGCGCCCGGTCGCACTGCAGTGGAACACATCCTGAGTACGATCAAAACCCATTTCTCCCGGAACGCGACACCCTATGACCCATTGGAGGAGCTGGTGGTGGACATTAAAACCATCGAAACCCAAATGCTGTCGCCCCGGCCCAAAACGGCTGTGGTGCGGGAACTTTTTCGCTCCGTACAACAAGCCCTAGCCAAAGCCGGTCAAAACGAGATGGCCAGCCAGGTGGGACGGATGGCCGACGGCTAAATTAATGTTTGATAAAAGAAATACGGCCAGGAAGCGCAAGTGCAAAAAGTCCCAACAGGCCGGCGCAGAGGCCGGCCCTACGCTGAATCGATGGTGGCCGGGCAGATGATCTTCGTAGGGCCGGGCTCTGT
>JBNKKB010000129.1:0-7857 GCA_050291605.1 Desulfobacteraceae bacterium
AGCTGTATGACGGAACCTTTCATTTTTTCCATACCCGAACCCATCGTGGAACAGCCATAACGCAATCTCGGGCTCTGTGCAAGCCGTTTTCCCTTTTTGAGATCAGTTGGTTACGCAATGGGTGGCGGGGATATTCAAAAAAGCTCATTTTGGCCCAAAGGGGGCAATCACGGTATTCAAATGCCCGGCAAATGGCTATTTTTAAGTTTTAGGGGATCTTTTGGATCTCCATAGAGGCCATTCATGGATCAGAAGCATGTTTTTTTGTAGATTATTGCATTGTCAGTCATTCTTTGGCATGCTGTAAAAGGGTGATCTACAGTTATTTTGCGTTGGGCAGCATCGACTCTGACCAAGGGACGGCTGTTGGGATGGTTTCTGCGAAGGAGAATATCGATATAAATACAGCTTTGGCCGAATTGGCAGAAGAGATCCTGAGCGCCTTGGCGGATCGTTTCCCGGTTTGCATGGCCAGCGACGAGTTTCATTTTTTCCCCCAATACCGGCCGGCCCGCATCCCATGGTCCCGATGGGACGATTTTTCCTCGGAAGGTTTAAAGTTTATCCTGGCGCGCTTTTCACAATGGCAGGGCCAAATTGAACATTGGCAGGGGCTTGAGCTTGAGTTGGCGCCGACCATCGATCTGGAAATCCTTGCGCAGGTGTTGCTCACCATCCAGGAGCAGCTTGTCGATGTCCGGCCGCATAAAACCCAACCCACATTCTACCTGACGATTGCCAGTATGGGGCTCAGCGATGCCCTGGAGGATTCCCCTGAGGCCTTCAGCCGGCGCATTGCCGCGTTGCCCAAATTTTTACAGATGGCGAGACACAATTTAGAGCAGGTGCCGGTGCGCCATAATGAGCAGGGCATTATCATGACCCGCAAATTGCGGGAATGGCTCCAGGGGCTATCGCTCACGAATGACGAATGGCGACAGGTGGGAGCCGCCTTGGATGAATTTCGAAGCCACTTGGAGGGGCTTGAAACAACCCATGATTTTCGACTGCCCCGGGCCCTGTACGCGCGGGTGGTTGAATTCCACCTGGGCTGTCAGATGGATTTGGAGGAGATCCGTTGGCAGTTGGAGCAAGAGATCGAAGAGGCTGAACAGGCGTTGTCGCATAATGCAGCACGAATTTCACCTGGCGAATCCTGGTTGGCGGTGTGGCAGGCGATGCTGGCACCCTCGGTTGCCCCGGGTGGCGTGACTGACTTTTACCTGGGTGTGATCGGCAGGCTTAAATCCCATTGCCTGGAGCAGCGTTTTTTTAGTGCGGAAGCCACGGCCGGATGTGAAGTGGCCGTCGAGACCATCCCCGAGCACTTGATACCGGTGCGTGCCAATGCCGCTTACAGTATGCCGGCCGGTCATCCGCCCCGGGGGGGTACATTTTATCTAATGCCCCAGGGGCGTCAAAATATTGCCCGGGACATGCTGCTGCTCTCGGCCCATGAAACCTTTCCCGGTCACCACCTGTTGGATACGATGCGTTGGCAACATGAGCGTCCCCTGCGCCGTAGCGTGGAGTTTCCGCTGTTTTACGAAGGTTGGGCCTGTTTTGCCGAAGAGGTTTTGTTTGATTCCGATTTTTTTTCAGGGCCGGCCGATCGGTTGATGATGGCCAAACGCCGATTATGGCGCGCCCATCGCGGGATGGCGGATCTGATGGTTCACTGCGGTAAAAGCACCATCGAAGAGGCGGCCGAGATCCTTGGACAGGTGGGATTGGTCTCTCCGGCGCAGGCCAGAACCATGGTGCAGCGCTATGCCCTCAAACCTGGATATCAATTGGCCTATACCATCGGCCGTAGAAAATTCCGACAACTCTACACGGCTTTTTTGGGATCCGGTAGAACACCGGCCCAGTTTGTACGGCGTGTGCTGTCGGAAGGAGAGATCGGGTTCGAGCGTTTGGCTGAGCGGCTGCTTTATTGAACCCCGCGGTTGCAACAATGGGGTGAACTTAAATAGAATTGATTCCGTTTAGGCCGGAATGCCGGGTCAATCGATCCATAGGAGAGGTGTTGTGAAATCGTTTATGGGATATCATTCGGAGTGGAATTTGGGCAGTCCGGGGGGGTGGGATTATCAGCGCACCGGGCAGGAGATTGCCAAAGTCACTTGGCAGCAGTTAAATCTAATCCAGCCTTTGGGGGTCCCGTTGGATTTTGATCATGCCATGCTTTCGCCCATCACCGGTTTTTGTCAAATGCTCCTGGATGTCCATCGGCAGCGGGAGGGCAATACGCCCGGTACAATCGCGGTGGTGGCCGAAGAAGAGACTTTGAAAGATGTGACCGAAAACATTAACTTGGCCCGGCGCTTGGATCAGGTGCCGGGAATCAACGGTATCTTGTGTGCACCCCATGAATTCGAGCAGCGCAACGGGCGGGTTTGCCACCAGGGCCAACCGGTCTCACTGATCTTTATGGATTTTAACAACGATGTGTTTTTAAAGCTTCATCACAAAGATGATTTAACCCCCCTTATGCAGGCCACATCCGAAGGCCGGGTGCTCAATCCGCGGGGCACCGAACCCATCAATGTGAAAAGTATGTTTGAGGTGATCACCACACCCGGGCTTTCCCGACATTTTGATTCAGAGACCGTTGAGCGTACCCCGTGGACCCGTCGTTTTTTCGAGCGCGCCACTGAAGGTCCACATGGAGAGTCCATTGCGGATTTGGTCTCGTGGACCCGCAGCCATTGGCCCGCGCTGGTCCTTAAACCGGAGCGCGGCTACTCGGGCATCGGGGTCAAGGTCGGCGGGGTTAATCCGGATGCAGACGCGGCCATCGAAACTGCATTGAACACCGGACATTACATCGTGCAGGAGAAAGTGGCCTTGCCCTTGTGGGCTGAAGAGATGCCCGAGTTGGATCATGCGCGGCAAAAGGTCATGCTGCAACAGCGCCAGACCGATTTTCGTTGCCTGTTCGGTGCCGACGCCTTGTTTGGTTTCGTCGGCCGCTATGGCGATGTGCCCACCAACGTGGGCAGCGGCGGCGGTCTGCAACCCTTGGCCCTCTTGCCGGACGACCAGGATGTGGCCCAATGTACGCAACGGATCAATCAAGCATTGCTGGCGTTATCCTATGCGCAGGTCAACCAATTGGAAACTCAGCAACAGGAGCTGGCCCTCAAGCAGCGCTTCACCTATCTATTGGGCCCCATCAAAATAGCCTTGCGCCCCCGGTTGATTACATCCGATCAAATCGCTGCCCTTAAACGCTATTGTACCGCCATCTGGAAGGATTGTTTAACCTTGGAAAAGATGTGGCAAGCGGGTGAGCTTGACGACTACATCGATATTGACGAGGAGGAATTGGCCATTGCGCGCAGCCAGCCGTGGCGGGGCGCTCCCGCCATTTTTGCGGCCGACGGTCTTTTCAGCTTCGGTGCCCACCCCGGAGAGAGCCCATGAGTATTGATGTCAATCCGGATTGGTGGAAATCGCTGTTTGACGAGATCTATCTACTGACCGATGCCCGAAGCGTATGCGATGACCGGATCACCTGCCGGGAGGTGAATGTATTCAGTGAGTTGATTCCGCTGCGTCCGGAACACCGCATTATGGATCTTTGTGGCGGTCACGGCCGTCACGCCTTGGAATTATGCCGTCGCGGCTACCCTCGATGTTCGGTGCTGGATTATTCCCTTGCGTTGCTACGCTTGGGGGTCCGCACCGCCAGGCAAAACGATCTGCCGGTTGAATTTGTCAACGCGGATGCACGCCAACTGCCCCTGCCGGGGCAGGGATTTGAGCATGTGCTGATTTTGGGCAATTCCCTGGGGTATGCCGGAAGGGCCGGCGCAGATGAGAAGATCCTTCGTGAAGCGCACCGTACGCTCAAAGTCGCCGGCTGGCTGCTGGTGGATGTCACCGACGGTCAGGCGGTGCGCCGGCATTTTTCTGCCAATGCATGGCATGAGATCGGCGAGGAGGTGGTGGTTTGCCGTCAACGCGAATTGGGTGAAAAGACGTTGCGTGCCCGCGAACTGGTCCTTAATAAAAAAACCGGACTGCTGCGGGACAAAACATACGGCCTGCGACTTTATACATCGGACGAATTGATGAAGATGCTCGCCTCGGCCGGTTTTTCGGATATCACGGTGCACAACGACTTTTCTCCCCACCCAAGTGAAGACGACTTGGGTTTTATGAACCATCGGATGGTGGTAACGGGAAAGAAAAGATAGTTTAAAGTCAATGTCATTAACTTAAGGTTTATTTGAGTTGTGTGGGAGCGCTTAACACCGGCCCCTTAAGTTAATGACATTGAGTTTAAAGTGTAAAGTTAAGGAATCCTGTCCTTTATATTTTGTTCTTGGAAAAAGACTTTTCCATAGGAGTTAATTATGGTGAAGTATCAGCCCAGCTTAGTAGATCCTGGACTCCATCCTCCGCTGGAGTGACCCTTTCATATATGTGTAATTATTTATAGAAGGCTTCGGGCACACGCTATAGGAAGATCTTCTGGTAGATAGAATCGGTAGAATACCACAACTTCAATCTTTAATCTTAAAACTTTTAACTGGGTTACTCAATATATAATTGCTGCCCGGGAAAGATTTTACTTCGTGGCGTCAGGCGGTTGATGCGCAACAGTCGTTCTAACGTCATATTGTGCTTCTGGGCGATGGTGAAGGGGCTGTCGCCTCTTTGCACGGCATAGGTGCTCAATTGGGCGGTGTCGGGTAAGGGTTCGGGCTTAAAGCCGGGTATTTTCAGGGATTGGCCTATGTAGAGGCGGTTAGAGGCCAAACCATTGAGGACCTTAATTTGGGTGACGGTGGTATGGTAGCGTTTGGCGATAATCCAGAGCGAGTCACCCTTGTGAACATAGTGGACACCTGATGACGGGGAGGCATGGACGGTCTTGGATGCGGATACCCGCACTGGCGCCACATGGCCGCGCACGGGTATCTTTATGGTGCGGCCGGCCCGGATCATGGTGCGGCGCATGTTGTTGGCACGCATAATTTTGCGTACGCTGGTGCGATATCGCCGGGCGATGGTGGAAAGGGTTTGTCCCGAGCGTACCCGGTGGCGAATGTAAGAACGCTGGGGCAGTTGGCTGATGGGGATCGCTTCCATGTTGGCCAGCAATTGCGCCTTGCTCTGTTTCGGGATGCGCAAACTATAGGTTTCCGGCGGCAAGATCCGGTAACGCAATTCGGGGTTGAGCATGCGCAAATCCGTTAGATCGATGTCGGTTGTTTTGCTGATATCTTTGAGCTGGGCCTGTCGGTTGATGGTTACGGTCTCAAATTCCAGGGGCGGGTCGGCATGCAGGTCATTGAAGCCGTATTTTTCCGGATTGCGGATAATGTGTAAGGTGGCGATAAAGCGCGGCACGTAACGTGCCGTTTCAAAAGGCAGCCGCTGGTAAAGGTCCCAGAAGTTGTCCAGGTAGTTTATATTCTGGGTGCGGATGACTTTTAGGACACGTCCTTCACCGCAGTTGTAAGCAGCCAATGCGGTGGACCAGTCCCCGAAAATGCTGTGCAGCTCCTTTAAATAGGCGATAGCGGCATGCGTGGCTTTAATGAAATCCAGCCGTTCATCCACATAACGGTCGCGCTTGAGACCAAATTTGTAGCCGGTTGAAGGGATAAACTGCCATAGTCCCAACGCGCGCGCTCGGGACAGGGCCCTGACCTTGAAACCGCTTTCGATCAGGGGCAGCCATGCGAGCTGTTCGGGCATGCCTTCTTTTCGCAGGGCTTCCAAAATATAGGGCATATATGAACCTGAGCGTCGGTAGGACTCAACAAAATAGTTTCGTTCATTGCCCCTGAAACGGGCGATCTCTTTTTTAACATGCCTGTTCATGTCCAGCGGGATTTCGTGAAAGCTGCCATTGACCACGATATTTCGGGAGGCGTAGATTTCTAATATACGTTTGGAGATTAAAAAGCGAAGATCCTCTTTTTGCTGGATCAGCTTGGCGTCTTGCTGGGTATCCACCTCGATGATGAGCGAATAGGCCTTGTCCAATGCTTCCAGGGCATTTTCCAGCTCGCCTTTTTGCCAAAACGATTGGGCCGTTTCACATAGGCCAAGGGCTTCATCCAGAAGGGGTTGGTCCCCATCGGTGGGCCTGCCGTTTTTGTCATTTTCCGGATGGGATGCCACTTCGGCCGGATCGCTTGGGGTGGGCAGGGTGTCGCTCTCCGAGTTGCCGGAAGCGGTATCCATGGATGAAAAACCGTCCCTGCTGTCGGGATTCGATTGTGAATCAGTGAGTTCGGTGGTGTCTGGTGCGCGCCTTGGATCATCGGCGGACGGTTGGGCGGCCGCAGAGCCACTGGCCGTCGCTTTGGCGTCGGACTTGGGGGTGCGGGCGCTGGGTGAGGTGAAATGGCTGCAGCCGAAGAGTAGACCGGTGGCCACTATATATATAAAAAGGTGTATCGCTTTCAAATTGGCATCCAAAAGGCGCTTTTTGGAACTGCGGCGCGCACAGTGTTTCAGTCGCAAATTCAAGAATCTCATTGCATTAAACAAGCCAGAGTGTGCAAACGCCTAATTATAGCGCGTTGAGAGAGAATTACATGGGAAATATGGCTTTTGTCAAGCATTATCGGCAGGGGATGCCATTCTTTTTGTGTCATTTTTTTGACGACTGCCGACAATCTGCAGCACGCAGGGCTGGAATGGGTTCATGCCGATCCGTCCAATGGCAGAAATTTATACTGAAACAGATTGAGGCCGTTGCCGACATGTGCTATGTGCCAGTGGTCCAATTTTCTTAAATAGTGGTCGGATAGCGGGCAAATATTTAATATGAGGTATGATTCCGCGTCTCTGACGCTTTGGATAGCTGATGCAATAATTATGAAAAAGCATAAAAAATGGTGATAAATAGCGATAATTGAAGTAATGGGTCTATTAATGTCAATATTTTTGTATCATATAGATCTGACCAATAATTTTAGGATATAACGTGGTTGTATTTTTAAGCTTAGGCAGTTAAGTAAAGCTTTTTACAGCGCCCGAGGTTCGTTCGGGCCGTTGTTTTATAGATCTTTAATATAATTAATGGTTTATATCTGCCAGCGTAGCTCAGGTGGTAGAGCTACTGATTTGTAATCAGTGGGTCGGGGGTTCGAATCCCTCCGCTGGCTCCAGGATATGCCCGAGGTGGGGTTCCCGAGCGGCCAAAGGGAACAGACTGTAAATCTGTCGGCGAAGCCTTCGGAGGTTCGAATCCTCCCCCCACCACCATTCGCTTTTAGCGAGTTGATGTAGGAGATTTCTGTTTTAGAGTCGATTCGGACTACATGGCTTCCAGCTATCAATGCACACCAGCCCGTAAATTAGCGCCGGACAGCAGCGATTGTTGCGAATACAGGGGAACCAGAACAAGGCAAGAATGTTGTTAGACTTGCGGGAGTAGCTCAGTTGGTAGAGCTTCAGCCTTCCAAGCTGAATGTCGCGAGTTCGAGCCTCGTCTCCCGCTCCATTTTTGTTCTGGATTTCTCGGCGCCTCCGAACAGAGATCGTCAAATTGAAAAGGATACACAAGCCCACGTAGCTCAGTCGGTAGAGCGCTTCCTTGGTAAGGAAGAGGTTCATCGGTTCAATTCCGATCGTGGGCTCCAAACTGTGGAGATTCGACCCTTATTTAACAAGGTGACTGGGACGCTACCAGCGCCTTTTCAGGAGCGAGTTAAAAATTTTACCATAAATTTATCGATGCTTTATGGGAGGACGAAATGGCGAAGGCAAAATTTGAGAGGACGAAGCCGCACGTAAACGTAGGCACCATCGGTCACATTGACCATGGCAAGACCACACTAACGGCAGCGATCACCAAGCACAACGGATTGCGGGGCAAGGCGGAGT
>JBNKKB010000130.1:0-57572 GCA_050291605.1 Desulfobacteraceae bacterium
TGCCAAGGTGCTGATCCTACTTTATTTACAAGGTTGTTTCATTGGGTTTTTGCCTAGAACAGTCTCAGAACAGATTGGGCTGCCTGAGAAGCCAGACTCAATGAAGTCGTACCCAGTTGCTGACGAGTTTGCAGCATCAGCATGTTGGCGCCTTCTTCGTTCATGTCGGCATTGGTCAGGTTGGCCGCACCATCGCGCAGGGTGTTGATCATGTTGGACGTGAAATCCTGGCGAATGGTAATCGTGCTCAGGTTGGTGGACAGCTTGGAAGCTTCGTCCCTTAACGCTGTGGTGGCGCTGTCCATGGCCGTAATGGCTGCATTGATGCGGGTGGAGTTGGCCGTGCCGCCGGCATTGGACCATTGGTTGGTGGTCAACGATTCCACCAGAGACAGGGTATCACCGGTTGCCATGGCTTCAAACCCGGTAATGGTCAGAGAAGACGCTCCGGTTTCGTCGAATTTCACCACGTGGGTGATATCGGTGCTTTCCAGCAAGTTGGTTCCTTTGTACCCGGAGTCTGACGCCAAATCGTCGATCTGGTTGAGCACCTCAGTATATTGGGCGCGCAACGTATCGATGGAAGAGGTGCCGGATGTCGAAAGGGCGGATTGGGCCAAAGATTTTGCCGAGGCGATCAAGGCTGAAATGGATTCCACGCCTTCATTGGCAGCCTGGACCAACTGAATCGATTCAGACATTTCATCTTTACGCGTGGCCAAGTCATCTGCCCGTTGGCCATGGTTTAAAGCGGTAAAGTAGTTGATGGGATCATCCACCGCTTTTTGAACGCGCAGGCCGGTGGCCAGACGGGTCTGGGTGGTTTGGAGCAGCTTTTCAGTGTTCTGCAGGCTGAAAAGGTTCTTGCGCATACCGGAAGTTAAAGTGATAGAGTTTGCCATGATGGTTTCTCCTTTTCTAGGAAATTGCGGCCTTCTGGCCTCTTTTAATTAATGGTGTTGGGCGAATTTTCAGTCAGGCGCAGGTTGTTAAGTGAGCCTCCTTTCTGCAATTTGCGCCATACAGTGCTATCATCGACGCTATAGGAAAATTCTTTAGAAAATATTTGTGATATTTGCTTTCAGAGATGGAAAAACAGAGCTGTTGAAGTGTTTTTTGGCCTTTGCAATTTGCAAATTGTTTACAACATTTTGCAAAATATGGCGAAACATTAGTAAAGCCGCTCGCTGGCTTTAATGCAAAAATATTTATAATTGTAATAATAAAGGGGTGTAATATGGATAATTTCGTCTCGGTCGGGTATCAATGCAATGCAAATGATACCCGAATTAATTGGCCTGACCACTTTAGGGGCATGTCTATAACGGGAATTTATTTTGCTTATTGCAAATTGCAAAAATAGTCGGGAAAGATCTGATCCTTATCTTCTGCTTAAGCCACACCAGCTTTTCATAAAATTAGCTGCTTTCCAATTATCGATTAGAAGCAGGCAGGGGGCGGTATAACTGCATAATGCAGCGTTCCGCAACGCGGTAAAAATAAGGAATGCGGTTTCATTATGGGCCGTTGACATACCATTGGCACATGCCTTGCTTTACACTCAGCATCTTGTTGACCACATGAATACCTAATGGGAGGATGAGCGTGGCCAAAAGCAATGACCCCGAAATTGCGGAGAGACCATCGAAAAAAGATTCGTCAGAACAATCGAAACCGGCAAAAAAACCTTCAAAATCAAAAATTATATTTGGAAACAGCCTCAGTATGACACAGGTGATGAAACTTGTGGACCGAGTGGCTGACAGCGATAGTACCGTGCTCATCAACGGTGAAACCGGCACGGGGAAAGGACTAGTGGCCAAAGCGATTCATCGCAAATCCTTTCGCAGCAATAAACCCTTTGTGGCCATCAATTGCGGTGCCATTCCTGAGAATTTGCTGGAAAGTGAGCTGTTTGGCCACGTCAAAGGCGCGTTTACCGGAGCGACCAACGCCAAATCCGGAAAGTTTGAGGTGGCCAACGGCGGCACCATATTCCTTGATGAAATTGGCGATATGAGCTCGGATTTGCAGGTCAAGCTTTTAAAAGTGTTGGAAGAGCGCGAGTTTGAGCCGGTGGGCGGATGCAAATCCATACGTGTGGATGTGCGCATTCTGGCGGCCACCCATCGCGATCTTGAGGAAGAGGTCCAAAAGGGTACCTTTCGAGAAGATTTATTCTATCGCTTGTATGTGATCCCCGTTCAGTTACCGCCGTTGAGAGAGCGGCAGGCCGATATCCCTTTGCTGATCCAACATTTTGTCAAAAAATTAAACGTGGAAAAAAGAACGGACGTCCAGGGTATCAGCGAAGAGGCCATGAATCGTCTGGTTAATCATGCCTGGCCTGGAAATGTGCGCGAATTGTCCAATTTGCTTGAACGGGTGGTCGTTTTAAAAGGAGAGGGGCAAGTTGATGTAGATGACCTGCCCAAAAAAATGCGAGACCAGACTATCTCATCCGTATCCATAGCCGCCTCACCTGAGATATGCTCCGATGGCATTTGTCTCAATACGGCAGTGAGCGAATTTGAAAAGAACTTGATCTATCAATCCCTCGAAAAAACCGCCTGGGTCAAAAACAAAGCTGCCAAACTGCTGCAGGTCAAAAGAACTACCCTGGTCGAGAAGATCAAACGCTATGAATTGCAGCAACGGTGTGCGTAGATATTATACAAGCGCATCCGTTGACAATCTACCCTATATAGGCGCGATGGTTATAACGAAAAAAATAAAGATAGCTTTAGGTTTTAAGTTGAGGATTGTAACCGATTAAAGAAAAGATTATGAATTTCGGCGTTGATCCATTAACAGTTGGGAGGCTTTTCAGTTTCAGCATTTCTTACGGGCATACAATAGACAGAACACATCAACTTAAAACCTAAAACTTAACACTTAAAACTCTGGTGACGCACTAATATCACTGCTTCTAACATATAGATTCAACAATCATTTGCCTCAATGGTCGAATAAAATAGAGAAGCAACCAGCCATATGAAACCCAGCCGCTCATCCATTCAATGCATTGCCCATGCATTTCAGGACCTGCTCAGCATGAACCCAAATAGCAGTTCAGATGATAGTGGCAAAGATGCTCTTTTTCAGCCTATGTTCAATGGGGGGTCATCAGGCCGTACATCCACCGGCAAAGGATTGAATGCCAATCCGCAAGAAGAGGTTGCGGACCCGCTGACGCAAGCACGTCAGCAAGGGTATCAACGTGGCTTATCGGCGGGCCAACACAATGCCTGCCAGATAGTCCGGAATAACATGTCACCCCTTATGGAAGCAGTGGAAGCGAAGCTAAAGCTGTGGGATCAGCACTATAGATCGCTTTCTGAATCGCTGAGCAGCGTCTGTTTGAAATTGGCTTTGGATATCGTTAAGAAAGTTACAGGTAAAGATCCCAGGATATCGTTTGAAGATATGGCCGAAACACAAGCCGTAATTTTTAATGCCATGGAAGCGGCTTACCGCGTAAACCTGCAATTGAATCCGGGTGACCTTCAACTCCTTCAAGAATTATCCGTATGTGAACATGCCCTTGAATGGGAACAATATGAGAGCATCGCGGTTTGTGCTGATCAAACTGTTGCATCAGGCGCCTTAATACAAGCGAAGGCCGATCCGCAATGGAAAGATATCCAAAGTAAAATATCATCGACATTGGCCAAAAACCTGCCTGATTAGTTTCCTACCTGTTCCTGCTAAAATCCTACCCTTAAGCGTCAACATTGTGACGGCGGAACTGCAGTGACTAGAGCCGTTTGATCTTTTCGTTGCTTCGATGAACATGCGCCGAACCCTATGGTTACAATGATTACAGGCTATCATTTGCATTGCCTCAGGTGATCGTAGGGTTTAACGGTGGATGGCACGCTTATTGCCATTTTGATTAGGGATCGATGCGGGTAACGCCGAACCCAAAGCGATATCGTCCGGATGTTTAAAAGATGAACCATAGGAAAGTATGATGACCCATGCTCCTGTAATGATCTGCCACTGCAATGCAAGCGTCGCCCAACATCTTAGCCGATGCCTGCATCAGGCAGGCTATTCAGTCGAATGCTGCGCTGATCTGCAGCCGATAAGAGATGTTTTTCATGGAAACCAATATGCACTGCTCATTGCGGATGAGAACGCGTCATGGAAAAAGGACCTCTCTGTCTTTGAGCGTTTAAAAAAAACAGGTTTTCCGGTCCCCCTCATTCTGCTTTCTCAAAACCCGGACATCCAGCGCGCTGTTGAGGCCGTGAGAAACGGCGCTATCGACTATTTGGCCGCACCTTTTGAAGAGGAACTGCTGGTGGCCGGTGTGAGTAAAGTGTTATGCCAAACCCATCAGACCGGCAGACCGAATCCGTACCCGAAGTACAAGTCGAAGTCCTTAATTACCCGTTCAGCCAGCATGCATCATTTGCTGTCGGTGGTTGAACGCGTGGCGGATTCGCCGGCCACGGTTTTGATCCAGGGTGAAAGCGGCACCGGCAAAGAGTTATTGGCCCGTCAAGTTCATCTTTGCAGTGCGCGTCGCAGCATGCCCTTTGTGGCCATGAATTGCGCGGCTCTACCTGAAAATTTGGCCGAAAGTGAACTGTTCGGCTACGAAAAGGGCGCGTTTACAGGCGCTTATAAAGGAAGAAAAGGCAAGTTTGAACTGGCCGATAAGGGCACCTTGCTTTTGGATGAGATCAGTGAGATGCCGTTGCAATTGCAGGCCAAACTATTGCGATTATTGCAGGAAAAGGAAGTGGATCATATCGGGGGGCAGCGTCCTATCCCGGTTGATGTGCGCTGCATTGCCACATGCAATCAAGATTTGGCCCAATTGGTCAGGGCAGGGCGTTTTCGGCAAGACTTATACTATCGACTGCGGGTGATTCCATTGAGCATACCGCCATTGAGAGAGCGCAAGGAGGATATCCCGGAGTTGGTGACTCATTTTATACGGGAGTACGGCCCCCGCCATCATAAACAGTTGCCGCGATTTGACGATGACGCCATGTCGCAATTGTTGAGTTGGCATTGGCCTGGTAATGTACGTGAACTTGAAAATACCGTCGAACGCGCATTGTTGATTAGTGAATCAGCCACCATGGGCAAAGAAGCTTTATTGATGGATCAAGACATGCTCGTGGATGAAAGCCTTCAACCGGACCCCTTCGTGGGCATGACCGTCAAAGAGTTGGAAAAAAAGTTAATTGGGCAGACGCTCCGGCACCTCAACCACAACCGAACCCATGCGGCCAAGATGCTGGGTATCAGCATACGCACTTTGCGCAATAAACTGCACGAGTATCAAGAACAAGGCGAGGCGCTTTCGCAGGCCGATTCAACTTAATCCAGGAAAAATCATATGGCAAAAATCGCCGGGGCAATAGGCAACGTTTGCCGCAAGCGTCGGGCTTTTGACTCTCAAGGGTTTGGATTTATAACGCGTGGTTTAAAAAAATATTTAAAATACGAACTGTTAAGAGTTTTACCGTCTCCGGCAGGATAGATGGTACGCTATTTGCTCGAACAGATCTTACCAATGAAGGATAACCGAACATGGATACTAAAGTTCTCTTCGACCAGACCATCAACACAGCCGCCAGAGCATTGGATGTGCGCTCCAGGCGCCATGAATTGATTGTCTCGAATTTAGCAAACGCCGATACACCCGGATATAAAGCCTTCGAACTTCAGGTGGAGAAGGCGCTGGCCAATCAAAAAAAAGCGGATCCGTCTCTTCCTTTGGAAAGCACCCACCCCGAACATATGAAAATGACGGGCAAACGGGTATCGGCTTTAAAGCCTTATGTCGTTGAATTGAACCACACCAATAGTTTTCGTGGTGATGGCAATACGGTGGATATGGACCGTGAAATGTCCAACCTTGCCTCCAATCAACTGCTTTACAAAGCATCGGCTCAAATTATATCCAAAAAATTTCAAGGATTAAAATATGTGATTCAAGGAGGCAAGAAATAGCCATGAATTTTCTTGATGCACTCAATACAAGTGCCAGCGGGCTCAGCGCACAGCGATTGCGGATGAATTTGATTTCCAGCAATCTGGCCAATGTGAACACGCCACGCGCCAAAGATGGCAAGGCCTATCAGCGTAAAGACGCCGTTTTTTCCGCCCAGCCACTGCCCTCCAGTTTTGGTAAGACCTTGGCCGAAAAGTTGAGCGCCGGGCTGACGGGGGTCCAGGTCGTGGCAATTCGAGATGATCAACGACCCCCTATCCTTAAATTTGATCCTGCCCATCCTGATGCCAACGAGAGAGGTTTTGTGGCTTTGCCCAATATTAATGTGGTGGAGGAGATGGTGAACATGATTTCAGCCACACGCAGCTATGAAGCCAATATAACCGCGGTTAAAGCAACTAAGTCCATGGCTTCCAAAGCTTTAGAGATAGGACATTAAAATGACGAATCTGAACATGCAATCGATTAACCGGACAACATCATTACCTAAAATTGAAAAAAATAACGCGTCACCAAAAGGGCCTGAGAAGGTATCTTTTGGACAATGGTTAAATCGCTCCATTCAATCGGTGAGCGATGCGCAAAATGAGGCTGATGTCTCAGCGCTCAAATTGGCCAATGGGCAAACCAAGGATATCCACGGCACCATGATCAAAATGCAGAAAGCCGAAATCGCCACAAGTTTATTGGTCGAGGTTCGCAATAAGGTAATTGCTGCCTATGAGGAAGTAAAACGCATGCAATTTTGATCTGATTTGTGTTGGATAGCCATCTTTGATCGGGAATAAAATATGGATAAATCGCTTGGGGATATTGCGCGTCAGTCGGTAGCGGTCTTTAAAAGTCTATCTGCCGGCAAATTAGCCAGCCTTATATTATTGGTGGTGGCGACGGTATGGGGTGTGGTGACTTTGGTCCAGTGGTCCGGTCAAGCGGATTTTATGCCCCTGTATACTCAGTTATCAGCTGAAGACGCCGGTGCAGTTGTCGCCCGGTTGAGGGACCAAAAGATCCCTTACCAATTATCGCATGACGGCAGTAGTGTTCACATTCCCAAAGAACGTTTATATGAAGTGCGGCTTGACTTGGCTGCAGAAGGGCTGCCCGTTGGCAGTACCATTGGTTTTGAAGTGTTCGACAATACAAAATTGGGTATGACGGAATTTGTTCAGAACATCAATTACCAGCGTGCTTTACAAGGGGAATTGAGTCGTACCATCAATGGATTGGCCGAAGTCGACAGTTCACGCGTCCATATTGTTATGGCCGCGCGCACCTTGTTTATCGAGCAGGAGGAACCTGCCTCAGCATCGGTGAGCTTAAAACTTCATCATGGCCGTTGGCTCAACCATGACCAAATTCAAGGCGTCGTTCATTTGGTTTCATCCAGTGTGCCGCGCTTGAGCCCGGAGAATGTAACCATCGTCGATCAAAACGGAAAATTGTTGGCCGGCAATGAAGATCAACAGTCAGCCGCCAACATCAGTTCAGATCAGTTGGAGTTTCAAAACCGCAAAGAACGTATGCTGGAAAAGCGTGTGACGAGCATGCTGGAAACCGTCGTCGGAAAGGGAAAAGCCATCGTCCGTGTGGCGTGTACTTTGGATTTTATGCAACAAGAAATGCGCCAGGAAAAATATTTCCCTGAAAACCAAGTGGTGAGAAGCGAACAAATTTCCAGTGAAAGCTCTTTGCAAGCCAAAAATCTACCCCAAGGCGTCCCTGGAATGGCAAGCAATGTCGGCAAACAGGGTGCCGTTGCCAGTGCGACATCGAATGCTGCCAACAATTTTGAAAAAAATGATAACACCCGTAATTATGAAATCGGTAAAATGACAAGCCACCAGATTATGCCGGTGGGCCTGATCAAAAAACTGTCTGTGGCGGCCATTGTCGATGGTAGCTACGAAACCGTCGTGACGGGAAAAGGCAAAAAAGAACAAAAAGAGATAAAATACGTTCCACGCAATGCGGAAGAGATGACAAAGTTGGTAAGCCTCATCAAACGGGCCGTCAATTTTGATGATACCCGGGGCGACCAGGTTGAAGTCAGCAATATCCCTTTTGATACGACGGATGTGACGGAAGAAGTAGAAGTTACCGGTATGAAAAAGTGGATGGATCAGATGGGGGCCTATAGCGGCTATATTAAATATATCGCGGTAGGTCTTTTCCTGTTGTTTACATTTCTATATGTTGTTCGCCCCCTTATCAAGTGGCTTACGGATACCTCTTGGGAGGATGTTGAATTGCTGGAGCATTTGCCCCAGACCGTTGCCGAACTTGAAAAAAAATACCGGCAAGATGATGCGCACAGTTCGGCAGTGGTGAATCAGGCGGCCAGTGTAATCCAGGCCAATCAGGGGGACACCACCAAAGTAATGCAACAATGGCTCAGTGATACCTAGCCGGACGCCACAAGGACCCAAACCCAGATGAGATATTTGCAACCCACCATTGAGACTGACAAAAGGGCCATGCAAAAGGGGAAACGCTAATGGATCCGCGACAGCTGACCGGATCGGTCAAGGTAGCTATTTTAACCAATGCCATCGGCCGGCATGCCGCACAGCCCTTGTTGGACAGTATATCCGAAAATGAGCGGCAGTTGGTCTATCGACTCCAATCCAAATTAGGAAAGGTGCCTGAGGAATTGGTCGAGCGAGTTGCCAAAGAATTTTTACAGCACAGCGGCGCCACGCTGCCCATTGAGGAGAATAAAGAAAAAGAACAGGAAAAAGCCGATGATACCGCTTCATCCGCCCAAGATCGTGGCCGAATCACCAATTTAAATGCCATTCAGGGTTTGGAAGCCAATCAACTGCTCCAATTAATCAAAGACGAACATCCCCAGACCATTGCTTTGATTTTGGTTCATCTGAAACCTGACATTGCCAGCGATGTACTGGCCAAAATGAGCGAAGAGCTGAAATCGGACGTGGCCCTGCGCATTGCCAATCTGGATAAGGTTATATCCGGAATGGTGGTTGAAATTGATCGGGTGTTTGAAGAGATTTTAAAAAACAGTGATGGATCAGGCACGGAAGAAGCCGGAGGGGTGAGTCGCTTGGCTGAAATATTGAACCAGATTGACGGTGGATCTGCTGAGCAAATCATCGATGATATTGAAGAAGAAGATTCTGAACTGGCCGATCAGATTAAGCAAATGATGTTCGTTTTCGAAGATATCGTTCTGGTGGATGATAAAGGGCTGCAAAAGGTGTTGCGAAGTGTGGATTCTCAGGAATTGGCCACTTCGCTGAAGGCGGCTTCGGAAGAAGTGAAACAAAAGATTTTTAAAAATATGTCGGAGCGGGCTGCTGAAATATTAAAGGAAGAAATGGAAGTTACAGGTGCAGTTCGCATGAAAGACGTCACCGATGCACAACAAAAAATTACACGTATAATTCAGGATATGGAACGAAAAGGGGACTTAATCATCAGCGGTCGGGGTGGGGAAGAGTTTATTGGCTGATGGAGAACAGAGAAAATAAAAATAAGTATTGTTTTCCAAAAATTGATCCTGCTTTGGCGGATGGGCAAATGCCCGACCTGCCATCGGATCAAAACGCTGAAGCTGAAAAAATAAAAGCCATGGAGGCCCTAGGCTATGAAAGTGGATTAAAAACAGGCCAGCAAGACACGCTGCTGACTGAAAACCGAAGAGTTGAACCGGTGATATCGGTACTCGATCATGTCAAGACTTGCATTAACGACCATATGGCCGGCACACGCTTTGCCTCTCAAAAGGACAATATTCAATTGGCGGTGGCGATGGCCCAGCGCATTATTCAAAATGAGATCCAGAACCATGCCGAACCCACGGCAAAGATTATTCGATCCGCGCTTAAAATGGCCATCGGACAGGATCATCTTAAAATAAAAACACATCCGGAAGATGGCGAAACGGTGCGCGTCATTTTAAAAGATGAAATATCCGATAGCGCTACGGACAAGAAGGTGGAAGTCGTGCCGGATCGCAGCATCCAAAGGGGTGGATGCCTGATCGAGACCGATTTCGGCACCATCGATGCGCGAATCGAACAACAACTGGCATCGATTGAAGACGAATTGCAATCTGAAGTGGGCGAAGGTTCCAATGACGATCTTTCCATCTTTGCCGAGCAACACCTCCAGCGGCTGCAAAAAAAAGTGGCGGCCACCTGCCCCATCCAATCCTGCGGTCATGTCACCAAAGTCGTCGGTCTGGTGATTGAAGCCAATGGACCCGTGGCGCAGCTGGGATCGATCTGTGACATTTACGGCAACGAAACTGAGCCCGCTGTTCCTGCAGAAGTTTTAGGTTTCAGGGATCAAACCGTCCTGATGATGCCGTTACAAGATATTCGCGCCATTGGTCCGGGCAGTCGCGTCGTGGCCAGACAAACACGGGCTTCGGTAAACGTGGGTACGCAGTTGCTGGGACGTGTCATGGACGGACTTGGCAACCCCATTGACGGTGCAGGCCCACTGGCCATGGAAACCCGCTATCCCATATACGCTCAACCCATCAACCCTTTACTGCGGAAAAGAATCAGAGAACCTTTGGACATGGGAATCCGCGCAATTAATGGACTATTGACCGTCGGATGCGGACAGCGCATGGGGATATTTGCCGGTTCCGGTGTAGGGAAAAGTGTGTTGATGGGAATGATCGCGCGCAAAAGCCGTGCCGATGTCAATGTGATCGCACTGATTGGCGAGCGCGGCCGTGAATTAAACGAATTTATTGAAAAAGAGCTGGGCGATGAAGGGCTGAAGAAATCTGTGGTGGTGGTAGCGACTTCTGATCATTTGCCGTTGGTTCGGGTCCGGGGGGCCTTTGTGGCCACTGCCATTGCAGAGTATTTTAGAGACCAGGGTATGCATGTCAACTTAATGATGGACTCTTTGACCCGTTTTGCAATGGCCCAACGTGAAATCGGATTGGCGCTTGGAGAGCCGCCTACCACTAAAGGCTATACGCCTTCGGTACTGACCCTGCTGCCCAAATTACTCGAGCGGGCAGGGACCTCCGATCATACGGGTACGATTACCGGTTTGTATACCGTGCTGGTTGAAGGCGATGACATGAATGAGCCCATTGCCGATGCCGCACGTTCCATTCTGGATGGTCATATTGTACTCACACGAGAGTTGGCTGATCGAAACCATTATCCCGCCATCGATGTTTTGGCAAGCATCAGCCGAGTAATGGAAGATATTTGCGGCTTGCAACACAAGCACAACGCAGGACAACTTAAAGAGTTATTGGCCACATATCGCAAAGCCGAGGACTTAATTAACATCGGCGCTTATGTGGCGGGCAGCAGTAAAGCGATCGATCGGGCTGTTGGCAAAATTGACGATATCAACGGTTACTTACGTCAGGCGATATCGGAAAGTGTCAATTTTGAAGAAAGTCTAGAAATACTCGATCGTATGCTTAACCAAGACGTTTGAATGAGACATGGGATATCAATTTAAGCTGGAGGCTTTGCGAAATTATCGCCAGTATCAGGAAGAAACCCGGCAAAAAGAGTTGGCTGAGGCCGACCAGATTCGTCAACAAATTGCAGGTGAATTGAAATTGCTATTAATCAAACAACATGAAACGGAACAAGATTTAAAAACCCATCAAAAAGAGAATGCAGCCGCACCGATGATGGCCCTTTATTCAAGCTATTTGAAAAAGATCACTGCAGAAATAGCCTTGCAGCGACAAAAAGTGGCCACGGCAGAAGCGACGTGCAAAAAAAAACGGGATGACTTGCTTTTGGCCATGCAGAAAAGAAAAGCGCTTGAGCGCATTAAAGAAAAAGACTTCGAAAAATACATGGCCACACTTGAACACAAAGAAGCCAAGTTTATTAACGAAATGGCTATCAACCGATTTGCATTAAACCAGAAATAGAGGAGCGCCATGCAAGCCGTATTACAATTTTTCGATATGCCGCTAAAGGCCATGGGTACTGACGGACCTCAAAAAATTGCCATAAAAATGCCCAAACCAAAGACCCCAATGGATACGGGCGACGAAAATGGATTCATGGCCGTCATGGACGCCTTAATGGCGCTTACGCCGGAGCAACTGCAGGCCTCCTTAAAAGACCTGGATTGGGTCCCCATAGAGGAGGGGGCTGAAGTTTTGGCGCCATTGATTGATTTGAGCATCATGGATCGCGGCGCCATGGAAGGCTCCCGGTTCTTTAACCCAAGCGATCCCAACACGACGCCGCCTTTGCTTACCGGTCAAGAAACGACGCCTGACCCGGCGAACGTCGATGACGTATTGCAGCAGGAAGGGATACAGGTACCCTGCTTTTTACAAATGACCCAGGCCGGCAGCGTCGCCGCAGATGCAAAAACCGCAGTTGATGTTCCCCTTGAAACGCAATTGACTGAGAAAGCGCAAAATGCGTTCGCGCTGCATGACGCAAGGGATCAATCCGCATCCAAAGTGCATAGTGATATTTTTACAGAAAAGGGTGTCCGTCCTGATACGGCAGAACCATTACTTCAAAAAGATGTCGCTGCTTTAAAAAAGGAGATGGCAACGGATGGGTTCGCTAAAGATGCATCAACGGTTAAAGAACCGATGATCGCGGAAACGGGTACAGGACTTAAAACGGCAGCGGTAACCGGCGATCTGAAAAATCCTGGGCCGGAGTTTGAAACGCAGATGCCTGAAATTTACCGGAAAGCAGCAGTCGCCCCCAAAGGGGTTGCGCCTATGCAGCCTGACGCGGGTACCGTACCCGTTGAAACCGATGAGCCCCGACCCTTCACCGAGGTCCGGCCCAAAGTCGGCATGGATGAAAAAACGGCAAAGGAGCGCGTGCCACAATTCAATGGTCAAGCAGGACCGGTGGCAGCAGATGGGGATCATCTCGCAAATGCCGCCCAGCCGGCAAAGACCGTACCAATAAAAGAGATGGTTCGGCGACAAGTGCATCACAGCACGGTGCAGAGCGAGCTGGATCAAGTTGTCGAAGAGACCCATAAGGTTCGGCAAAACAGTTCCACCAAAGACGCATCCTTGTCTTTTACGTCTCGCTGGGCGGGCATGGTAGAGCCTGGCGAAGAAAACATGACGGAAGCTAGAGCTTCAGAAAACACCCCGTCAAAAACAGACGCTCACGATGTGATCCGTCAAATGGTTCAGCGCATGACGCTTAAGCGCAGTCGCTTTCAATCTCAAATGAACATTAAATTAAAGCCTGAATTCCTGGGAAACGTGCGAATGCAGATCAGTACGGACCATCATCAGGTGGCCGTTCGCATGATGGCCGATTCGAACGTGGTCAAGGAAATGCTCGAGCAAAACATTCAATTTTTAAGATCGGAACTGGTCCAGCATGGGCTTGAGATCGATAAATTTGACGTATTTGTGGGCAGCGATAATGAGGATTGGCAAAACGAACAGCAGGCCCATTGGCAACAACGATCCAAGCAAGGGGAACCACAACCGTTTTGGGAAACAGACGATGGACAACCTGATACGAAAGAAAATGCAACACCGTCACATCTCTTGGGAGCCCCCGCTTTAAAGAGAGAAAACGAAATCGACTATTTTGCCTGATGCAAGATTACCCGTGATGGGTTTGCGGCATCCGGCAGGCAGAACCCCGTGCACCGCTAAAGGAAGTCCATGATAAAGTGCGATCAAATAAACAGGTTGAAAGGAGAATTTTAAATGCCGCAGGGGCAATCTCATTTACGACCATCCAAGCTTGAAGGAGGTAATCAAAAATGGCCATCCTCGGATTAGACCAGGTCGGTTCGCAGGGCGGGCAGACCCACACGACCAAAACAGATAGTTTGGGCAAAAGCGATTTTTTGCATCTGCTGGTGACCCAGCTTCAAAACCAGGATCCGCTCAATCCAGCGGACAGCACGGAGTTTACTGCCCAATTGGCCACTTTTTCATCGCTGGAAGAGTTACAGAATATTGGTGCCACGCTCGAAGGGGTCAGCACCTCCCAAACCATTTTGACCAATAGCCAAGCCGTCGATTACATCGGCAAACGCGTTACCGCATTGGGCGATCAGATTAACGTGGCGCAGGGCGAAGTTGATCCGGTGGTGTTTAATTTGGAGAGTGGTGCCCAAGAAGTCTATCTTAATATTTACAACGCGTTCGGCGAGTTTGTTCAAAACATTGAATTGGGACCGATGGCAGCCGGTGAACAACAGGTGGCCTGGGATGGACGCAACCAATACGGCAACCCGTCTCCGGATGGGGCCTATCGATATGACATAGCGGCAGTAGACCCTGAGGGCCATTCGGTGAACGCGACGAAATTTACCGCCGGTACGGTCACCGGCGTCACCTATAAAAATGGCACGGCATACTTGACGACCGATTTCCAAGAGGTCGCTTTGGGTAGTGTCGTCAAGGTAATTGAACCTTAACCATTCCAAATAAAACGTTTTGATTTATAGAAGGGAGTCACAACATGATCGGATCACTCTATTCAGGCATTTCAGGTCTAAAAGCCAACAACAGTGCCATGTCGGTCATCGGCGATAATATCGCCAATGTGGATACCACGGGTTTTAAAAGCTCCCGGGTTTCCTTTTCAAATGTGTTCAATGCATCCCTGGGACAGAGCAGCATGCAAATCGGGCGCGGCGTGACCATGACCGGCACCAAGGCGGACTGGAATTCGGGTACCATGGAGACCACGGCCAATGTCACCGATTTGGCCATTAACGGCCAAGGCATGTTCATTATGCAGGACCCGGCAGACGGTGCCGAGTACTATACCCGCGCCGGACAGTTTGAGTTTGATGTCGACAGCTATTTGGTCGACCTGGATGGGCTGAGGGTTCAGGGAAACAGCCTGGATGCAACCGGTGCATCCCTGGGGCTTGGCGATATCAGCCTACCACCGGGGCTAAATGTGCCGAGCGCCACCACACTGTTAACCATGGGGCTCAACCTGGATGCCAATGCCACGGTCGATGCCACGGTCGATTACGATACCACCATGACCGTCTACGATTCACTGGGCAATCCCGTTGAATTGACCTTCAATTTCACCCATACCAATGCCGCCACACGGACCTGGACATATTATGTGGACTCGACAACGGGTACGGTAACCACCCCGGTGGTTGGGGCGCAGAGCACGTTGACCTTTGACGCCAGCGGCAACCTGACCACTGCCGGCTTGCAAAATATCAGCTTGACTTTGACCAATGGCGCCACCAGCCCGTTAAGCATCAATTGGGACTTGGATAACAGCAATATCACCGACTATGCCACCAACTCGGTGAAAACCGCACAAACCCAGGACGGCTATCCCAGTGGTATGCTTCAGGGCATCTCGGTTGATGAAGACGGCATCTTTACCGGGCTTTACTCCAATGGACAGAATCAGCCGTTCGCCCAGGTCATGCTTGCCGATTTTGCCGCCTATTCGGGGTTGGCCAAACAGGGCAGCAACCTGTTTATTTCGACATTGGCATCGGGCAGTGCCATTCGCCTGCTGCCCAATGAAGCCGGTGCCGGCAGTATCTCGCCCAGCAGCTTGGAGATGTCCAATGTGGACCTGGCCACCGAATTTGTGGAGCTGATCACGACCCAGCGGGCTTTCCAAGCCAACTCCAAAGTTATCACAACCAGTGATGAGGTGCTGTCGGATTTGATTAATATTAAGCGTTAATCGAAGCGCTCACCTGCATTGACTTCGCTATCAGGGTGGGATGACCCCATTGTCGTTGCCATCCTGATAGCGGCTGTTTTTTTCGTCAATAGATTGACTTGCGTTGGTAGAAATTGACGATATCCCATCTGTACAGCCCTTGGATCGTTGTTCAATTCAAAACGTTGACGCCACAACGGTTTCCCCAAAGCTTAAATTTAGTCAATAAAACAAATGCTTAAAATGCATCTTGTTGCCTGGAAATCCCAGACACCGCCGGAACGAGGGTGGCACACTCCGTGCTACTTCTTCCCGTGTAGTGATCTTATTGTAGGGTGATGGATAACCAATGGGAGGTTCCGGATGGATTTAGCCACGTTACTCGGCATCTTGGTCGCCAGTGGGCTGGTCATCGGCTCCATTCTGACAGGCGGTTCCGGTGCCTGGTTTATCAACTATCCATCGTTGATGATTGTCATCGGTGGTACCATGGGTGCGACTCTGATCAATTACCCCTTGGCGGATGTGGTCAGCGTATTTAAAGTAACAAAAAACGCGTTTCGAAATCGCTCTTATCAACCCATCCGTCTCATCCCGCGTATGGTGGAATTTGCCCAAAAAGCAAGGCGTGAGGGCATTCTGTCGTTTGAAAACCAATTGAAAAAAATTGATGATCCTTTTTTGCGGCGTTGCATGCAAATGGCCATCGATGGCATGGAATCTGAGTCCATCGAAGATGTGGTGACCACTGAAATCGTGTGGTTGGAAGAGCGCCACCGTTTGGGCGCTGAAATCTTCTCTACCATGGGTACCTTTGCACCTGCCGTGGGGATGTTGGGTACCATTATCGGCTTGGTGCAAATGCTAATGCAAATGAAAGACCCGACTGCCATTGGGGCCCCCATGGCGGTTGCCCTGCTGACCACCTTTTATGGGACCATGTTGGCCAATCTGCTTTTTTTACCGATTTCCGGAAAATTAAAGGTACGCAGCCGACAGGAGATTTTGAACAAACAAATGGTCCTGCAAGGCATTATGGCTATACAGGATGGGGATAACCATCGTATCGTCGAACAAAAACTCAAAGCATTTATTTCTCCCGGGGCACGCGCATCATCGCAAGGAGCGGCTTAGCATGGTGATCAGAGGTTCCAGAAACAGCAAACGCCGAGCGCCCACAGAGCCAAGGACGGAAGGGTGGCAGATGGTTTACACCGGATTTATATTAATCCTGCTTTGTTTTTTTATTATGCTCACCTCTTTTGCCTCTCTGGAAGAAGCCAAGATTACCCGGTTTGCACAAGCGTTTTCCAGTGCGGTCAATGTTTTTGACAGCGGCAGCAGTTTGGAAAAGGGTGAAACCCTGCTGCACACCGATGCGCTCACACTGGATAAAGAAGACAAAATGGCGCGCTTGTTCCAGGAAGTTAAAAAATACACTGAAAAGGAAGCCTTGGGCTATCTGGACATCCAACGCAGCAGCCGTGGCGTTATCGTGACCTTGGCGGATAAGCTCTTATTCAGGACCGCTGAAGCCGAGTTGTCTCCTGAGGCTTATCCTTTGCTGGCGAAGATCGCACGCATCATCAAGCGTATCCCGGTTTTTGTTGAAATTGAGGGTCATAGTGATGATCGCCCCATTCGAACCGCAGCCTATCCCTCGAACTGGGAACTGTCTACCGCGCGGGCGGTCAATGTTTTACGTCATTTAATTGAACAGCAACAGGTAAGCGCACATCGTTTGTCCGCGGTGGGGTTTTCCATGTACCGACCAGCGGTAAAAAACGATTCTGATGAGAATCGTGCCAGAAACAGACGGGTTGCGATCATTTTTAAAACCAATTGAGAAACCTTAACCATCGATGGCAAAACGGCGACATATAAAAGCGGATAGGAACCATACCGGCGGAACAGTGTGGTTAACCACGTTTAATGACATGGTGACTTTGCTGATGGTCTTTTTTGTATTGCTCTTTTCAATGGGCAGTCTGGACGTTAAGCGATTCAAAAATTTTCAACATGCCCTGCAAAGCGCCATGGGCGTACTGAATGCGGGCCGGCGCGCTCCTGTGGGCCTTTTGTCGGATAAAGATAAGACTGCCTATGAAACCCACAATGACACTAAAGCGCAAAGCGGCGCCAATGCGGCGATCGATAAACTGGATGACACCCAAGGCATTGAAGCGGAGTACACACCCAAAGGCATTCAACTGACCCTTGATGATGACCTTCTGTTTGCCTCGGGCAGTGCCACTCTCAAGACTGATGGAGTGGCCCTGTTGCTTCGAATCAGTGCGATCATCAAACCGTTAAAGCGCCGGATACGCATTGAGGGGCATACCGACAATGTGCCCATTGCTACGACGCGGTACCCCAGCAATTGGGAATTATCCACTGAGCGCGCCATTAATGTGGTTAAATATTTTATCAACCAGGGGGGCATTGATCCCTCTTATCTATCAGCCGTCGGCTATGGTGATGTTAAACCCAAAACAGACAACCGCTCCGCGTTCTCAAGAAGTAAAAATAGAAGGGTGGAGATCATTCTGGGACAGCTTAAAGATATCAAATCGGTTGAATAAGTAGAAATAATCCGATGGAGGGATTAAAAGATGTCAAAAAAAATGCTGATCATTATTATCGGGGCCTTTTTTCTCATGGTCGCAATGATGGGGGGCGGTTTTTTCTTTTTGTGGACTCAAATGTCTGCATCCCTGGCCCAGGTGCAACAGCAAAATGGTGAGACACCTGTTGAAGAAGAACCTGAAGAAGAGGAAACGGAAGTGACCATCGGTCCGATGTATAAAATGGACACCATGATTGTGAACTTGGCGGACCGCGGTGGAAAGCGTTACCTGAGAACCACCATGGAACTGGAATTGAACTCCTCTGACGTGGTTGAAGAGATCGACAAACGCTTGCCCCAGCTACGCGATACGATTTTAATGATTTTACCGGCTAAGCAATATGCAGACATCAGTACCACAGAAGGTAAACTGGCGCTTCGCGATGAGATCATATCGAAAATGAACGCCATTCTTAAAAAAGGTCAAATTTCTACTCTCTATTTTACAGAGTTTGTGGTGCAATAGTAGGAAATCGCTATGGCGGACAAAATACTATCACAGGAAGAGATCGATGCGTTGCTCAACGCCATGGACAGTGGTGAAGTTGAGATCGAAGCGGAATCGCAAGATGACGGTAAATCAGAAATAACGCCATATGACCTGACGGCACAAAGCCTGATGCTTCGGGATCAGTTTGATGCCTTGGACGAAGTTTATGATAAGTTTGTAAACCTGCTTAACGTTGGGCTGACCAGTTCATTGCAGCACCCCATCGAAGTCAAAATGGTCTCCAAAGAGATTGTTAAATTTGGTGAGTTTATGCAGGCATTCTCAAACCCGACCGGCTTTAGTATCTACACTATGGAACCGCTGATTGGATCGGCCATGATGGCCGTTGAACCCAACCTGGGATTTGCACTGATCGATTGCATGTTCGGCGGCCTCGGGAAACCGTTGTCAAAAATACGGGAGTTCACCCAAATTGAGCAACGGATGCTCACGCGCTTTAATTTGGAGGTGATCGAAGAGTTGGAGCGGGCATGGAAAGTCGCCTACAGCATCCGCATGACCCAAAAAAAGACAGAAACCAAACCGGAATTCGTTAATCTGATCAGCCCGGGTGATCTGGTATTGGTCTTTGTATTTTCAATAAATGGGGAAGAATTTTCCGGCAATATTCATATTTGTACGCCTTTTTTAATGCTTGAACCGATTAAGGATAAGCTCTCCTCGCGCTATCTAAGAGAAAAAGATCGTGCCCATGTATTTAGAGATCAACTGACCTATTTACTTAAAGATACCCAAGTCAAAATCGTGGCCGAGTTGGGAGTGGCCCGACATACTATCGGCCAGCTTTTGGAGATGGAAACCGATGATATTGTCCCGCTCAACACCGGCCCGCAAGATCCTGTGGTACTTAAGGTCGAGGGAATGCCAAAATTTCTGGGAATGCCGGGCATCGTAAAGGGCAACCGGGCTGTTCAGATCAACCGACTCATCATGAAAGACGAAGGAGATTAAACCGACATGGCGACACCGGACCATTCAAATGAAACAAATGCACCTGAAAAAGATGCACCCGCTGAAACCGTACCCACAGGACAAGATACCCATACGGAAACAGCGCAGGGTGATGGATCAGCTGAACCTTTTCCCTTTCAGGATTTAAAAGGACAAAATGGTGCGCATCATGCGGCCAATCTGGACTTTATCCTGGATATCCCTCTGGAAATTTCAGTAGAGCTGGGGCGCACCAAAATGATGATTAACGACCTGCTCAAGTTGGGTCAGGGTTCGGTCATCGAATTGGGCAAGCCCGCCGGTGATACTTTGGAGATTCTGGCCAACAATCGCCTGATTGCCAAAGGAGACGTCGTGGTGATGAATGATAAATACGGAATTCGGTTGACTGAAGTGATCAGCACCGTTGAGCGATTGGAGAAACTCAAATGAATGCTTCACCGGATATGACCACCGCCGCTTTTAAGATGCTGCTCTCCTTGGGACTGGTTTTAGCCATCGTTTGGGGATTGTACCGGTTGGCCAAAAAGAAACTGCCCATGGTAAAGGGTAACGCGAACGGCCACCTCATTCACGTGGTCGAAAACCATTGTCTGGGTGTCAAAAAACATATCTCGCTGGTTAAGGTGCCGGGATCTTTTCTGGTCATCGGCGTTGGCGGTGATCAGGTGACTTTGCTGACCCAAATCGAAGATCCAGCGGTGATGCAAAGCATTGAGCTTGCCCAGGCGCCTTCAAAGCAGGTGTTAGACTTTAAAGCGCAGTTGCGACGTTTTACCCGCGGCACTATACCCAAAACCCGCCGGCCTGAAAATAATGCGGTGGTTGATTGATATGACTGATACGCCCCTCTATAAATTGATGGTAGCCGCTGCCATCGGGATCGTCTGGTTTGCAATACCCACCAGCGCATTTGCCGCCGCACCGGACAATGCGCTGCCGCTATTTCAGATTGCAGTGGATCAACAAGCCGCCAGCCCCGCCAAGGTCGGCGTCGTGATGCAGATCTTTTTATTGCTGACCGTGCTGTCACTGGCACCCTCGATACTGGTGATGGTCACCTCCTTTACGCGGATTGCGATTGTCTTGTCGTTACTGCGCCAGGCCATCGGCTCCCATCAATTGCCGCCCAATCAAATTTTAGCCGGGCTGGCCCTTTTCTTGACTGTTTTCATCATGGCACCGGTTTGGCAAAAAGTGAACCAGGACGCCCTTCAGCCTTACTTGAATAATAAGATTCCAGCGAAAACGGCACTAGAAAAAGCCATGGATCCCATACGTAAATTTATGATCAAACAGACACGAGAAAAGGATATGGCCATGATCGTGGATGTGGCCAAGATACCGCGACCGAAAAACATCGATGACGTACCGACCCATATATTGATCCCTTCATTTATTCTCAGTGAATTAAAAACAGCATTTCAAATCGGGTTCATGCTCTACGTGCCGTTTTTGATCATTGATATGGTGGTGGCCAGCGTCTTGTTGTCCATGGGTATGATGATGCTGCCGCCTGTTATGGTCTCGTTGCCCTTTAAACTCATGATTTTCGTGCTGACCGATGGCTGGTTTCTAATCGTAGGATCATTGGTTAAGAGTTTTACAGGATAAATTATTCAGGAGAGATGTCCCATGACCCCGGAATTTATTACAGGATTTTTTATGGAAGCCATCAAGACCGCCATTATGTTAGCCGGACCGATGCTGGCCGTGGGTCTTATTGTGGGTATCCTGGTGAGTATTTTTCAGGCAGCGACCCAGATCAACGAAATGACGTTGGTTTTCGTTCCGAAAATGCTGGGTGTTGCGCTGGCCTTGTTGGTCTTTTTCCCTTGGATGCTACGAGTGATCGTTGAATTTTCGCGTAATATGTTTGTCAACCTGCCCATGTATCTGCGGTAAGCAACATGTTGTTGCTTTCATTGCCCTTGGATCAAGTCATCCTCTTTTTCTTTGTTTTGGTGAGGGTGGGCGCCATTCTTTTCACGATTCCATTTCTAGAATCGAGAAATGTACCGCTATTGGTCAAGGTGGGTTTGGCTTTTTCGGTTGCCTGGTTGCTGATGCCCCAACTGGATGTCACACCCCCGCCGATAGACAGTGCGCCATTGAATTTTGTCATCGGCATGGTGTCTGAATTGGCCATCGGGCTAACCATTGGAATGGCCGTCCAACTGCTTTTTATGGGCGTGCAGCTGGCCGGCAATGTGGCCGGATACCAGATGGGACTCGCCATTGCCAATGTGGTGGATCCCACGTCCAGCTCTCAGATCCCCATGCTGTCCCAATTTTTGAACCTGTTTACCGTTGTGATGTTTATTAGTTTGAATGTGCATTTTTTTTTCATCCAAGCCATGATGGACGCATTTGAGCTTATTCCTTTGTGGGGTGCCCATATCAGCGCCGATCTTTTCGAGCTGATCATGACGCTCACGGCAAAAGCGTTTTTGGTGGCCGTGAAAATCGGAGCGCCGGTTATCGTTGCGCTGCTGGTTTCCAGTATGGCCCTGGGTTTGATCGCCCGCACGGTACCTCAAATGCAGATATTTATCGTTGCCATGCCGCTTAAAATCGTTTTGGGCTTGGCTTTCTTTGGACTGTCGCTGCCTTTTTGCGCCGCCTTTCTGCAAAATGCCTTTGTGACATTGGGCGATACCATCAGGGGCATTGTCAGGATGTTTATGTAACGCTTAGGAGACGGATTTCGGATGTCTGCCGGACACGACCAGGATAAAACAGAACCAGCGACACCTAAAAAGCGGGAAGACGCCCGCAAAAAAGGTCAAGTCGCCAATAGCCGAGAAATACCATCGGTACTGATCTTGTTGAGTGCCATGATGGTATTCTATTTTGGGGGAAGCTGGATGTTTTTACAGGTAGGCGAAGTCATGAAACGTCTATTTGTGCAGGCCGGGCAAATACAATTTTCCCCTGAAAGCGCCCACATGCTGTTTTGGTTTCTGTTTAAGAAAGTTACCGTCATCATCGCCCCGTTGGCGGTTGTGGTCGCCTTTGCCGGAACTTTGGGCAATGTGGCCCAGGTCGGATTTTTGCTGACCGGAGAACCGCTGGTACCCAAACTGTCCAAAATCAACCCGCTTCAAGGAATGAAACGTCTTGTCTCCTTGAAGTCCCTGATCGAGCTGATCAAAGCGATTTTCAAGGTGATCATCATCGGCGGGGTGGCTTATGTCATGCTGCGCAATGAATTTGAGGAGATTCCGGCACTAACCGCACTGAGTTTACCTGAAATTCTCTCCTTTGTAGGCCAGTTGTCGTTAAAGTTAGGTTTTTATACCTGCATCGTGCTGATTGTTCTGGCGGGCATTGATCTTGTTTTTCAGCGCTGGCAACACGAACGCGATCAACGCATGACCAAACAGGAGGTGAAAGACGAGTTTCGACAACAAGAGGGCGATCCCATGGTCAGATCGCGTATCCGGTCTATCCAACGGGAGATGGCCATGCGTCGGATGATGGACCAGGTGCCTGAAGCCACCGTGGTTATAACCAATCCCACCCACCTGGCGGTGGCCCTGAAATTTACGCGAGATATGCTGGCCCCGCAGGTGGTTGCCAAGGGCGCCAACAAGATTGCCGAACACATTAAAACAATTGCAGAAGCCCATGACATACCCATTGTCGAACAAAAACCCCTGGCACGTGCTTTATACAAAGATGTTGAGATCGGCGACTACATCCCCGGTGTTCTTTACCATGCAGTGGCCGAAATATTGGCATTTGTATATCGGCTTAAAGGGATGGTTTGATTCAATGATATCAAACACAAAAAACCTAAAACTTTAAATTTTAAAACTGTCGGTGATCCAATCCCTGGGCAACTTCTTAGCGGCAACGGAAAATTGACACTTTTGCGATCTCTCGACACCGGATTACCTTGGCCATAAAATCAATAATTCCATATATAACGATTAGTTAAATAGTTATGAATCGGGAAATTTTTCATCCTTTTCCAATCTCCTCCATAGGCATGGAAAATGCATTTATGCCCTGCGTGATGCGAACTCGAATAGGTTGAACAGGCCAAAATGGAAATAGCACAATCACCCACTATCGACGGTAGATTTTCTTTTTTCACCAACAATACAGATGTCCTGATGGGATTTGCGGCCATGTGTATTTTGATGGTGATGATTATTCCCATTCCCTCAATGCTGCTGGACATATTTTTAACCTTTAATATTACTTTCGGGTTGGTCATTTTATTGGTCGGCATGTATGTGATGCGACCGTTGGAATTTTCCGCTTTTCCCTCGGTGCTGCTGTTGGCCACGCTTTTTCGTCTATCGCTGAACATCGCTTCCACCCGTCTGATCCTGTTGCACGGCAATGAAGGCATTCACGCCGCCGGAAGCGTCATCAAGGCTTTCGGCAGCTTTGTGGTCGGGGGCAACTATGTGGTGGGGCTCATTGTTTTTATTATTCTGGTGGTTGTCAATTTTGTCGTCATCACCAAGGGTGCCGGACGTATTGCCGAGGTGGCTGCACGTTTTACATTGGACGCCATGCCGGGCAAGCAGATGAGTATCGACGCCGACCTGAATGCCGGTTTGATCGATGAAGATGAAGCGCGTAACCGGCGCCAACAAATATCACGTGAATCAGAATACTATGGTGCCATGGACGGTGCCAATAAATTCGTCCGCGGCGATGCCATTGCCGGCATTGTCATTACCCTCATCAATATTGTCGCTGGATTTGGGATCGGTGTATTTCAAAACGGCATGAGCTTCGCTGATGCGGCCCAAAATTATACCTTGCTGACGGTGGGTGATGGATTGGTCAGTCAAGTGCCCGCCCTGATCATTTCCACTGCCGCAGGCCTGGTGGTCAGCCGGGCGGGTGCGGATAGCAATTTGGGATTGGAAATTGGTTCGCAGCTTCTGCTCAAACCCAGGGCGATGGGCGTGGCGGCAACGATTTTGTTTGCTCTGGGTTTAATTCCCGGACTGCCCGGTCTGCCTTTTTTCATTCTGGCGGTAACTGCCGGCATTGTCTCATACCTGGTTGTCCAAACGGATCGTCAACGCGTCCAGCAAGAGGCTGAACAAGAAGAGATCGCCGACGTCGAAAATGACGCATCGGCGCTGGATATTTTTAAACCCCTTCCGCCACTGGACACCTTGTCACTGGAGATCGGATACGGTCTCATACCCCTTGTGGATGTGCAACAAGACGGGGAACTGCTGGACCGTATCAAATCCATCCGCCAACAGATCGCCCATGAAATCGGCATCATCGTGCCATCCATTCATATTCAGGACAACATGCAACTCAAACCCGGTGAATATCGGATCCTGCTGAAAGGCAACGAAGTGGCGCGCGGCGACTTGATGATGAATCACTATCTGGCCATGAATCCAGGGGGTGCGGATGAGCATATCAATGGGATTCCTACTGTGGAGCCCACCTATGGTATCGATGCGCTGTGGATCAAGGAGCAATCGCGCGAAGAGGCCATGGCCAAAGGTTTTACTGTCGTTGATCTGGCTACGGTAATGACCACCCATATTTCCGATATTATTCGGCGCAATGCCGGTGAATTATTGGGACGCCAAGAAGTTCAGAATATGTTGGAGAGTCTAAAAGAGACCCATCCTAAAGTTGTCGAGGAACTGGTGCCCAACCTGTTGTCACTGGGCGGCGTTGTGAAAGTGCTGCAGAACCTGCTCATTGAGCAGGTGCCGGTTCGGGATCTGTTGACAATCCTTGAAGCCATGGCGGACTGGGCCCCAACTGTCAAACAACTGGATCTGCTCACCGAATATGTACGCCATAGCCTCAACCGAAGTATTACCAAACCGTATCTTACCGAAACGGGCGAATTGATGGTGGTGAATCTGTCGCACGTTTTGGAGCGCCGAATTGCCGAGTCCGTTGAGCCGTCGGATCATGGTGAAATTCTGACCATCGATCCCCAGACGGCGCATCGTATTATCCAACGTATGGCAGAACAATTGGAAAAGTTCGCACCTTTAAATCTGCAACCCATTATCTTGTGTTCCTCCCAGATTCGTCTCCACTTCAAAAAAATGGTGGATCGTTTCATCCCGAATATGGTGGTGCTCTCGTACGATGAGATTATGACCAATGTGAAAATTCAATCATTAGGCATGGTGGAGTTGGTAGATGAAGATTAAGCGCTTTGAAGCAGCCGGCATGTCCGACGCGCTGCGAATGATCAAAAAGGAGTTTGGTGAAGAGGCCGTCATTTTATCGGCAAAAAACGTTAAGAAGTCCAAAAACCGGATGGGCAACGCACTATCCCAAAAAGTAGTGGTAACGGCCGCTGTCGATACCACACCGCTTCCAATGAAAACGCAACCCGGACAAAGTACTGCCTCAGACCAAAGGGATTTAGCCGCTTTGCGCGATGCCGACGATCAGGAGCACAACGGCAAGCTGAGTTTTTTAACCCGATTCAACCCCATCACCCGCACCGGACAGCGAAAATTGCAATCTAAGTTTGTGCGCCTTGCCTCTACACCCAAGCAGACCGATGAGGGGCTTAGCGTCAAGTCGCATTTAATATCCCAGGGTGTTGCCGATGCCCTTGCCGGCGAATTTGAACAAAAAATCGCTTCATTGGTCGATACAGATGCGGGCGACACCCGTGCATTGCAAACCGCCCTGTCCCAAGTGATTCAGGCCAAAGAGCTTATTGCAAATGCACGGCCCGTTCACAAGGACACGGCACGAATTGTGGTGTTGGTGGGACCGACCGGGGTTGGGAAGACAACCACGGTCGCCAAACTGGCTGCCGCACATGTTCAAAGAATGCCGGGTCGTGTCTCTTTTTTAAGCTTGGATGATCAACGCGTCGCCGGACGCGCCGAACTGGAACGGTATGCACGGATTCTGGGGATACCGCTGCAAACCGCCGCTGATCCAGAAGATCTGGCAACTATAGCTGAGCATTGGGGGCCTCGACACTGCGTGTTCGTCGATACGCCCGGTTTAGGCGCAGAAGATACAAACCGACGTGACCATATAAGATGCATGATTGCAAATCTTTCCAAACCGGAAGTGCATTTGCTGCTCAGCGCGGATGCCCAAGACAGCGCGATGGCAAAAGCCATTGACTTTTTCATGCCGGTGGGCGTTCAGCGTCTGGGCTTTGCACGATTAGACTGGGCCACCTCAACGGGCGGGTTGGTCAACCAGGCTGCCGCATTTGACTTGCCCATTACCTATCTGTCCGACACTCCCAAGGTCACCCAACCGATCCAAGTGACGACACCCGATGTTTTAGCGGCCCTGTTGCTGCCCAATCCAGGCAAAGCGCGCATGGGTCGGTCCACACCCTATGCTTCAGACGGCATCTACTATGTGGCCAATCGTAACTCTGATATTTTTCACCAAAAGACTTGCAAATCGGTCAAACGGATCAACAACGATAATATGGTGATGTTCAATGACCCGGCAGAAGCGCTGGGTCGCCAATTTAAACCTTGTCGAATGTGCTGTAACGAGTTGCATATATCCAAACCCATTCAACGTGCAGCGTACAAATACGCCGCCAGCAAGTGAGCGAACCGATGAAAAATCAAGACCGTTCCGGAAAAGTGATTCAGTTGACATCCCGCACCACGCCTCGATCCGAAAATTCCGGCCGCAGCAGGCGCAACTCAAAATCCAAAAGGCCACTGATCATAACCATTACCAGCGGCAAGGGTGGTGTGGGCAAAACCAATATCGTAGCCAACCTGGGTTTTTCGCTGAGTCGCTTTGGGAAAAAAGTGCTCATTTTGGATGCTGATTTGGGTTTAGGCAACCTGGATGTCCTGTTGGGGCTGACGCCTCAGTACAATTTGTCCCATGTGATTCGTGGTGAGAAGATGTTGGCCGACGTTGTGGTGTCCGGCCCCGGCCGATTGAAAATTTTGCCTGCAGCTTCCGGGATTCAGGAGCTGACCGAATTGTCCGGCCAGGAACGGCATCAAATGTTCAGCCAATTGGAATCTTATGTCCAGGCCTATGATATTATGTTGATCGATACCGCCGCGGGTATCTCATCGAATGTACTCTATTTTAATATCCATGCCGACGAAATACTGGTTGTGGCCACACCCGAACCGACATCTATCACCGACGCCTATGCGTTGATGAAGATATTATCGGTTCAGTACGGCACCGATCATTTTAAACTGGTGGTCAATAGTACAGCCAATGACAATGAGGCAGATGATGTCTATCGACAGCTCAGCCTGGTGGCGGACCGTTTTTTAAATATCAGTATTGAATACTACGGTGGTATCAAATTGGATGAGAAGCTCAAAAAGGGTGTGCGGCAGCAAAAAGTGGTCAGTGAATATGCACCTCTAGCAGCGGCCAGTAGAGGGTTTGCAGCTTTGGCACGTAAAATAGCAGCTTCGCAAATTCCGGTGAACACCAAGAATGATTCTCATTGGGGATTGACAGATATAACGACCTAAAACAAGGCTTGGTCAATGCGTGGGTAGTGAGCCAAATTTTTTGATGGAGAGAAAAATGTCATCAGTAGATTCGCAAATAAAAACATTGGATAGACAAGATCATACCTTACGCAATCAGATTGTTTCCGAGTATCTTCCGTATGTGAACCGCATTGTTAATCGCATTGCAACCCACCTGCCGCCCACTGTCGAGGTGGATGACCTGGTGAATGTGGGAATCATTGGATTAATTCAAGCTATTGAACGGTATGATCCCAGTCGTGATAACAAATTTATGACCTACGCCGTTTTTCGCATCAAAGGCGCCGTATTGAGCGAGTTGCGCTCCCGCGATTTTCTCGGCCGCACCACGCGAAAAAAAATAAAGAATCTGGAAAAAGCGTATTTGAAACTCGAACAAAAACTGGGCCGCGATGTGGAGGACGAAGAGGTCGCGGCCGAGATGGAGATGGACATGGACCAGTTCTACCAAGTCAAGCGCATGTCCAGTATCTCGTTTGTTAGTTTTGAGGAGGTCGGGTATTCCACTAAATCGAAAAAGGAGCATTTTTTAAGTCACTTGTTTGGTGGCGACGGCGGTGATGCCCTATCTTTAACCGCCATCAAAGAGATCAAGGCCAGACTCGCAGCACATATCGAACAGTTGCCCGAAAAGGAGCGCCTTGTCGTTTCAATGTACTACAGCGATGAAATGACCATGAAAGAGATTGGAAAGGTTCTGGAGATTACTGAATCGCGTGTATCACAAATACATTCCCAAGCGGTGATTCGCCTGCGTCACAAATTACGCAAAGATGGATATCTTGAGCAATAGAGTCGGAAGATGGCGGCAACGGCTCATTTTGAGAACAGATGACCTAGAAAAGAAGGATGAATAAAATGACAACTGTCGCATTGCCCATTTGGTTATTAATCACAATCCTGACGCTTCCCATGCTTTGTTTGGCCGGTATGCTCATTCATTCAGTGCGCCATCGCCGACAAAAAAAAAGCCATACCGCATCATCCGATATTTCGGCAGCCCTTGACAGGGATAGGGGTGACTTTGGAATGAAAAGTGAGTTCCAACAGGACCTGTGGGCCTTGCAAATAGATGCAGTTTTTAATGCGCTTTCAGCGCTCATTGAAACTGAGCGGATCAAGTTAAAAAGTTTGTTGCATCCGGCACCGGCATATTTTCCGCAAACACCGGTTTCGAAATCACCTGCCGACCCTCAGTTGGCTGATTGTGAAAGACCCGCGCAACTCAGCCTCAACCAACAAATTGCAGAACGTGCCGCTACGGGAGCGTCCGTTGGCGATATTGCCGCTGCCCTGGAGATCTCGCAAAGTGAAGTTGAGTTGGCCATCAGCATGAATTCAGAGCATTTGAACGGTAGACAAAACCGTTTAGAGGCGGTGGCCTGACGCCAGGGTTTGATGCAATAGGCAAATTTTGCCGATTTGGCAACAAGGCCGGGAACTGAAATGTGTATAACGCATTGTAATGTTGCTATATATAAAAGATAAGCCGATGGCATGGAGGTTGCAGAATTAAGGGCAAGGAGATTACAAAATGAGCGGAATTATCTATAATGCAGGCGCAGGTGCCATCCTGCAACAGATGCGTCTGGATGCTTACGCCAACAATTTAGCCAATGTGGGTACGGTAGGTTACAAAGCGGATCAACCGGTGTTTCGATTCGATGAAAATCAACCTGCACCTGACCCTGTCGATGGATCCATCCCCCAACTGTGGCCCTATACCTCAAATTTTGAGCATATGACGGATTTCAGGGCGGGGTCGCTGCAGAAAACCGGCAATCCGCTGGATGTGGCCCTCGTAGGCTCGGGCTTTTTTGAAATTCAGACAGATGACGGCATTCGATATAGTCGTAATGGTCGATTTTCCATCAACGCGAAAGGTGAACTCAGCAATTCAGAGGGATGGCCCGTGATGGGACAGGGGGGTGCCATCGCCATTGATGGCAGTCAAATCGAGATTAACGCGGCAGGTGAGATCGCTGTGGATGGCGACATTGTCGGTGTGCTGCGCATTGTGGATTTTGCCGAACCTTACAATTTGAAGAAAGTGGGCAACTCCTTATTTGAGCCGGGAGCGTTAGATATGACGGCCCGCGAGGCCGAAAGTTTTCAAGTGACTCAGGGGGTGGTGGAATCCTCCAATGTGAATGCGATACGAACGATGACCGATATGATCGAATTGCTGCGGGTGTTTCAAACCTATCAAAAGGTTATTCGGGCGGCGGATGACACCACCGCCAAAACAGTCAATGAAGTGGGAAAAATTGCCTAGCAGCCAATCCTATGATCGAAAGGAATCAACATGATTCGAAGTCTTTGGACCGCCGCAACAGGAATGCAAGCCCAAACATCTAATATTGATGTTATTTCCAACAACTTAGCCAACGTCAATACAGCCGGTTTTAAACGCAGCCGTGCAGACTTCCAGGACTTGCTTTACGACACCTTGCAACCGCCGGGCGCCTCAAACGGGGGTGACAGCCAAGTACCCACCGGTATTCAAATCGGTCATGGCACCCGAACGGTATCCACTCATAAAATTTTTGTTCAGGGTGATTTTCAGAATACCCAAAATGAGCTGGACATGGCCATCGAAGGACAGGGATTTTTTCAGATTGTTCAGGCCAACGGCGACATTGGTTACACAAGGGCCGGCAACTTCAAAATTGACAGCGAAGGGCGCATCGTCTCCCCGGATGGATTTTTAATGGAGCCTGAAATCACCATACCCGTCGATGCGCTGGCCATATCCATCGGCAGCACCGGCATTGTTGAGGTGCTGCAGGCCGGGCAAACGCAACCCACACAAATCGGGACCCTTGAGTTGGCGCGTTTTATCAATCCAGCCGGTTTACAGAGCATAGGTCGCAATCTTTTTATCGGCACAGGAGCATCCGGCGAGGCCACCACGGGACAACCGGGTGAGGATGGTTTTGGCACCATTGCTCAGGGCTATCTCGAGATGTCGAATGTGAGTGTCGTAGATGAAATGGTGAATATGATTACGGCCCAGAGGGCTTATGAGATTAATTCAAAAGCCATTCAAGCTGCGGATGACATGTTGCAGACGGCCAATAACTTGAAACGCTAGGATCGATGAAATTCACATCTCATAAAACGCTTACCACATCCCTCGCCTGTCAGCTCTTGATTTTAACGAGCTGGGCAGCCGCGGCCCTGTGCGCCGATGCCATGAGTCAGATAGAGTTGCGCGCCCAGGTTGCTGTAAATACCCCCATGGTGCGCTTATCCGATATCGCCCATATACGGAGCCAGGACCCTGAACTGCGCAGGCAACTGCAATGCATCGAAATCGTGCGCTCCCCCCTGATGGGCCGGACGCGTTGGGTGATGAAGGATCAAGTCGAACGGCGGCTGCACCAACAAGGCATAGATGCGCAGCAATATCATTTGCTGTCATCCGGACCGACCAAAGTGTCTCGCAAAACGACCACTTTGGCTGCCGATAAAATTCGCTCGGCGGTGGTCACCCATATCCAAAAATACGCACCGTGGAAACCCGAGCAGCTCCGTATCGGGGCCGTAAAATTCCAACGTGATCTAAACGTGCCGCCCGGCAAGGTGTCCATAACGGTTCAGGCACCCAAACATTCCGATTGGTTGGGCGCCATCCCCTTTCGCGTGAAGGTGAATGTAAACGGTCATTTGGTCCATAAGCTGAGTGTAGCGACGACAATTGAAGTGTGGAGTGATGTGGTCCTGGCAGCGAAGCCCTTGGGCAAATATCAGCCGATCACCCAGCAGTGCGTGAAAGTAGTGCGCATGAATCTGGCGCGCGTACCCGCCAGCGCCATTTTAAATCCAAAGGATGTCATGGGCCAGCGCGCCAGGCGCAATATTGCGATCAACACGGTATTGCGCAGCGATCAGATCGAGATGCCGCCGTTGGTTAAAATTGGGGATTTGGTTCAAGCTGTTGCTGAGACGGCCGACTTGAAAATTACGGTCAAAGCCATGGTTAAGGAGAGCGGCGGTAAAGGCGAAATGGTTCGTGTGCTCAATTTGAGATCCAAAAAAATCGTTTATGCCCAAGTGGTGGATGCCCAAACGGTGTCTGTAGATTTTTAGAGGAGAAAGTATGGGGTGTTTTCAAAAATATGCAATTTTAGGGGTAGCGCTGATGTGGATGGGGGGCTGTACCGGGCACCTCATGCCACAAACACCTGTTGCCGCCGTGCCGAACCGACCACTATTGCCTGTTGATCCGCCGGCTGATCCACAACTGGATGCCACGGCACCTTCCGAAGGATCTCTTTGGGTGGCGCAAGGCGGTCTTAGCGAGATGTTTATCAACAACAAAGCCCATCGGGTTGGCGACATTGTCACCATCGCCATTGTGGAAAATTCCAAGGCCAGCAACAAGGCCAGCACCAATACCGGTCGCGAATCCGAGCTCTCCATCGGATTGACCAATTTTTTCAACCTGGAGCGCGAATTCCCCAGCGACAGCCGATTTTTCAACCCTTTTGCTGCAGCGACGGGAAGTTACGGCAACACATTCGACGGCACCGGCAGTACGGTTCGCAGCGGCGCTCTGACGGCCCATATCACTGCGCGAATTATTCAAGTGCTACCGAATGGCAATTTCGTGATCGAAGGCAATCGTGAGGTGCGGGTGAACAACGAAAACCAGATTATCACCCTGACCGGTATGATCCGACCACGGGACATATCGGCCAAGAATGTGATTCAATCGACTTATATCGCTGATGCACGTATTAATTACAGCGGTACGGGTGTGGTCAATGACGAACAGCGTCCGGGTTGGTTGATGCGCATTTTAGACACTATTTGGCCTTTTTAAACTGGAGCGCCAAGAAAATGACAAAGCCCGCAGGAAAATCCTATAAAATAAAATGGCCGGCAATCATGGTGATCGGCCTGCTCTTATGGCCTTCATGGCTCGGCGCCGTGCGCATCAAAGACATTGCCGATATTAAAGGCATACGCAACAACCAGCTGGTGGGCTATGGACTGGTGGTGGGTCTGGACGGCACCGGTGATGGCAAAAAATCTCTGTTTACGGTGCAATCCATGGCCAGCATGCTTGAAAAAATGGGGATCACCCTCGATTCCAAAGAGATCGCCGTGGCCAATGTTGCCGCTGTGATGGTGACGGCGGAACTGCCGCCTTTTTCACGATCCGGCAGCCGCATCGATGCGCTGGTCAATTCCATTGGGGATGCAAAAAATTTGCAAGGGGGCACCTTGCTCATGACGCCCTTGAAAGCAGCCAACGGTAACGTTTATGCCGTCGCCCAGGGTCCTGTGAATACCGGCGGATTCTCAGCCGGCGGTGCAGGCGGTTCAGTACAGAAAAATTTCCCCACAGTGGGACGGGTATTGAGTGGCGCGCTGGTGGAACGCGAAATCGATCTCGGATTCAATGATCGTCGCTCCCTTACCTTAAGCTTGCGCAAACCCGATTTTACAACGGCCACCCGAGTACGACATGCGATCAATGGTCTGTTTTATGAACCCATCGCCAAGGCACCGGATGCGGGTACCGTTCAAGTCAAAGTACCGGCAGACTACTTGGGCAATCTGGTGGGGTTAGTGGCCCTGATCGAAAAGCTGGAGGTTCGACCGGATGCCATGGCCCGTGTGGTCATTAACGAACGTACGGGAACGGTTGTGATGGGGGAAAATGTACGTATCTCAACCATTGCCATAGCCCATGGCAATCTCAGTATTGTGATCAAGGAATCCGCCGATGTATCTCAACCTTTGCCATTTTCCAAAGGGGGCGAGACGGTTGTTGTTCCGGATACGGAGATCAGTGTCGATGAACAGGGCAAACAATTGGTGGTGCTCGAAGAAGGGATCAGTATCGGCGATGTGGTCAATGCCATGAATGCATTGGGGGTATCGCCCAGAGATTTGATTGCCATCTTTCAAGCCATCAAAGCTGCGGGTGCCCTGCAAGCCGAGTTGGAGGTGATCTAATGGCTGACCCGGTTCAATCCTTGACGATGCAAAAACAGGTATCAGCGCTGAAAAAAGAGGGGCAAGCTCCCCATCAGCAGCGTGAAACGCAGCTGAGGAAGGCCTGCCGTGATTTTGAGTCCATTTTTGTCAACTATATGATGAAGCAAATGCGTCAAACCGTAACTAAAGATGGCGTTATAGGATCAAGTCAGGCGCAGCAACTGTATACCTCCATGCTGGACAGTGAGGTGGCAAAAAACATTTCCCAGGAACGCGGCATGGGCTTGGCTGCTATGCTTTATAAACAGATGAGTGGAAATATCGATGAAGATTTCAGAAAAAAATAAAGTTTTAAGCCGAACAACCGATAACACGGGCAAGAGAACCCGCAAAGGTTCCTTTCGGCAATTATTACAAGAGAGAATGGATTCAATTACTAAGATGCCAAGGCTTTAGCAGAAAAGGAGGTTTGCCGTGAAGATCAATGGTGACCAAACATCGATCCAATTGGACGCTTATCTAAAAAAGATACAGAATGATAAGGCACAAGTCTATCAAAACCAAGCCACCCAAACACCCCAGGATAAAGGCGATCAAGTCGAGCTGTCTGAAAAGGCCAGATCGATGCAACAAGCGGCCCAGGCGCTGAGTGCAGCCGAACTGGAGCGCACCGAACGGGTGCAGCAGGTTAAAATGGAAGTCGAAAAGGGTACCTATAAGGTGGTGGGTGCGAAGGTGGCTACGGATATGTTGTATGAAGCATTTGAAAACGAAACCTTATTAAACAAGATTGATACACGCGCCTGACATTCATCCGGAGAAAAAGCTTATGGTAACGGCATGGGACCAATTTATCAGCACCTTGGATCAGACCGAACATTTGTTTCGGGATATGCTGGCCATTGCTCGTCAGGAACGTGATTTGGTAATGGATGCAAAAGCGGACCAGCTCTGTGCGGTACTGGTTCACAAACAGAGCCTATTGGCCCGATTGAGTCAGTTGGAAAAGAAGCGCACCGTTCAATTGAAACAGATTGCCGGTCAGATGCAGCTGCCGCTTCAACAGCTCAACCTCTCCAGGTTGGCGGAACAAATGCCGATCGTTTATGCCCAGAAAATTAGAGACCGGCAGGCCACCCTGCATAAAATGGTCGCTGATCTTGGCAAGGCCAACGAAGAGAACCGCTCGCTGCTGAGTCATTGCTTAGCGTTGGTGCAAGGCGGCATTCAGTTTTTACAACATTGGATGGCGCCGCCATCCGTATATGGTGCTTCGGGAAACATAAACAGCGGATCCGATGGCGGGCGCTTGTTGTCCGGAACGGTATGACCGCTTGGTGTTCATTGGGTAAGGGGAGTGTAATATGTCAAACCTGTTCGGATTTATGAATATTGCACAATCGTCTTTGCTGGCACAGCAAAAGGCCATTGAAATAACGGGCAACAACATTGCTAATGTCAACACACCCGGATATTCGCGCCAACGTGTGAACCTTGTCCAGAATGAACCCACCAACGTCGGGCTCAACACTGTTAGCCGGGGTGTTACGGCTGAACCCCAAATCCAGCGCTTTTATGACCAGTTTCTTTCCGCCCAACTCAATGCCGAGAATGAATCTTTAGGACGCTGGGACTCCCAACTCGAAGCATTGGAAAAAGTCGAGCTTCTGTTCAATGAAGTATCCGGATACGGTCTTAGCAGTGCCATGGGCGAATACTGGAATGCCTGGCAGGATTTGGCCAATAATCCGGACGGCGTGGTGCAGCGTACCAACCTGATATCCGCCGCCCAATATATGACGGAGACTTTCAATCATATCCGAACCAGTCTCACCGCCGTCCAAGACGATATCGATACCCATGTTGAATCCGTTGTCAGTGATATCAACTCCATGGCCGATCAAATTGCTGCTTTGAACAACAAGATTACGCAGCAGGAGGCCATCGGCCATAGCGCCAATGCATATCGGGATGAGCGCGATTTGTTGGTGTTCGAAATGTCCAAATTGATTGATATGGATAGTTTTGAAGACGGCAACGGCAATATCTCCATTTCGGTGGGCAACGGCCGGCCCTTGGTTGAAGGTGCCTTTTCATGGGATTTGGTCACCGTGACCGTGGCGGGTGCGCAGGAAGTGCATTGGCAGGACAGCGGCGGCAGTACCGTTGATATGACGACCCAAATTGACAATGGCGAATTAAAGGGCTGGATTGAAGCCCGTGATGTGCTGGTCACGAATTACGCCACGGAATTGGATTTGGCGGCCGGCACCCTCATTACCGAAGTCAACAACCTGCACGCGGCGGGGTTGACTTTGGATGCGGTGACCCCGACAGGTGTGGACTTTTTCAGCGGAACGGATGCCGCCTCGATCCAGGTCAATGCAAACATTGTCAGCAATACGGATCTTATCGCTGCGGCAGGCCCCGGTGGAACATTGCCGGGGGACAACAGCAATGCCATCGCCATTTCCAATTTACAGGGAGATGATACGCTGATGCCGGGCAACAGCACCATCGATGAATACTACAATACTTTGGTGGGGCAAGTCGGAAGTGATGTGCAGTCCGCTGATTTTAGCCATGACCATCAAGCGACCATGGTGCACAACCTTCAAAATTACCGCCAAGAGGTATCCGGCGTCTCTTTGGATGAAGAGATGGTTAATTTAATCCAGCATCAGCATGCCTATGATGCAGCGGCCAGGATGATTAACACGGCCAGTGAAATGCTGGATACGTTGATGGGCCTATTGAATTAACAGTACTCGCCGGGAGGAGGACAAATGCGCGTTACCAATACGATGCTGGCAAACAATATTTCAGCTGGCCTGTTCCGACAGACAGCGTTGATGTACAAAACCCAGGAGCAAATCGTCACGGGCAAAAAAATCAATCGAGCGTCGGACGATCCGGTCGGCATAAGCAATGCGCTGGGATATCGTAACACCATCAACCGGTTGGAACAGTATGATCAAAACATCACCCTCGGTAAAATGCACATTGAAACTTCAGATAATGTATTGGAGATGGTCGCCGGATTGCTCAACGATGCCAAAGCCATCGCATTTGACGACAACCCGGCAATGCGGGCCAACTTGGCTCAGGAAGTTGCGGCCATACGGGAACAAATTTTAGAATTGACCAATACCAAGCTTGATGGTGACTATATTTTTGCCGGAGATGTCACCGATACGCAGCCCTTTGATGCCGCCGGCACCTATTTTGGTGATAACGGCAACAAAGCTTTGATCGCCGGCAGCGGTACCCAGGTCAATATTGCCACAGACGGGTTCGACATTTTTCAGAGTGTGACCGACATATTTACCGAGCTAACAGATTTACAGACCGATTTATTAGCCGGTGTTTCGGCCGATATCACCAGCCATATTGACCCGCTGGAACAGGCCATGGACCAGGTCAACGCGGTGAGAGCCGAAAATGCCTCTGCTTATAAACGCCTTGAAGCCACTGAAAATCACTACCGGTATTTTAAGGTCAATATGCAAGAGCTCCTATCCAAAACCGAAGATGCCGATCTGGCCGAAGCCATCGTCAGCTTCCAGGCTCAACAAACCACCTACGAAAGCACGCTGGCCACATCATCCATGATCATGCAAAAGAGTTTGATTGATTTTTTACGGTAGAATTAATACTTTTCAGAACGATCCGCCTCAGGCAAATTCCCCAGAATGATCTCAACGCGTCTGTTTTTTTGGCGGCCGGCGGCTGTTTGGTTGCTGGCGATGGGACGATATTCACCAAAGCCCATGGTGGAAATGCGTTTGGGATCAATACGCGACACCTCCAGAAAATATTCCGCCACGGCTGCCGCGCGTGCGGTGGACAGCCGCAGGTTGTTTCTGTATAGGCCACGGTGGATGGGAACATTGTCGGTGTGACCGGCGATAATGATATCTGTATGGGTACTGGCAATCATAGTCGCGACTTTTTTGAGCAGAGGTTTTAACTGGAAACGGATATCCGCCTTTCCCGAATCAAAAGTAGATTCTCCCATTAGCCTGATGGTCACATTTTCATCTCCGGCGATGACGTCAATTTGATCTTTAAGGTCAGACAATTCAGTGTCAAGGAGATCATCAATCTCTTTTCCGATGGCTTGTTTAATTCGGGTGGCAATGATCTCTTGATCAAAATCTTTAGCGATCATCTTCATCCCTTTGGGTATTTCCATCACTTTTTTTTTGCGCTGAACACCGAACGCTTTTTCCATAGAGCCGGCTACCTGTTTGTATTTCTGGCGGTCCATTTCAGAAAAAGAGAGCAGCAACACGAAAAAGCAGAGCAATAAACTCATCAAATCGCCAAAGGTGACCACCCATTTGGGCGCACCTAAATCTATCTTTTTACCGTTTTGATCAACTGGAGCGCCCACTAGTTCGCCTCTGTTTGCGGCTCTTTTTTATCGTTCTTCGCTTTATCGCGTACTTTTGGAGAGAGAAATATTTTTAGTGATTCTTCAAGCACCATGGGTGAGACGCCGCGGTTGATACCGATGGCGCCTTCAACGATGATGCTTTTGGTCAATTTTTCTTTCTCGCTGTTGAGACTGAGCTTATCTGCAATGGGAATGCAGATCAGGTTGGCAACAACGGCGCCGTATAAAGTGGTTAACAGGGCAACCGCCATGGAAGGGCCGATACTGGAAGGATCATCCATGGATGAGAGCATCTGCACCAGGCCGATTAATGTTCCGATCATACCGAAAGCGGGTGCGGCATCGCCTGCGCTTTTAAACACTTGCTGCCCTGTTTCATGCCGCTGTACAGTGAGGCGGATGTCTTTATTGAGCATATCTTCGATGAGTCCTTCATCATAGCCATCGGATAGGTAACGAAGCGCTTTAAAGGAGAAATCATCCGAGGGGGTCTCCTTTTCGAGTGCAATGAGGCCCTCTTTTTTGGCGATGCGGGTAAATTCAACCATCTCTTCAATGATATCCGCAGGATCTTTTATCTTGTACAGAAAGGCTTTCATCGCAACCCCGATGGAGCCAATCACATCGGCCATTTTGAATCGCATAAAGGTCACGGCAATGGTACCACCGAGGACCACCAGCAACGATGGAATATTGATGAAGACAAACAAGCTTCCGCCAACGGCAATGGACGTCACGATCAAAACGGTACCGCTAACCAAACCAATAATTGTTGCTATATCCATGAAAGATCCTTATTTATTGACAAACACCTTATCGATAATATTGCCCAATTGATGGTAGCGCTTCAATTTATCAATACCGGATGCGTTGACGGTCGTATTGGCGGCCATCACAAACGCACCTGTTTTCATCCGTACATCCTGCGACAAAATCATCCCGGGCTCGAGTTCGTCCAGGGCAAGTATTTTGTCCGTTTTTTCAGCCTCTTTTTGAATGTTGGACAAGTTGATATCGAGCAGCATGTCCACCAGGTCCGGATCGATTTGATAGCCGCGTTGTTGTTGAAGTTTTTCCGGGATCTGCTCCAGCGCCATCTTGCTTTGGTAGATCAAGTTGTCGTAAATTGAGGCCGCATTGATGACCCTGGCGGCCAGTGGTACGCCATCACCTTCAAGCCCATCGGGAAACCCCTTGCCATTGGTTTGTTCATGATGCATGCGCACCAGTCGGGATACGGGACGCAGCAAATCGATTTCACTGAGTATCAATTCACCGCGCTCACTGTGCGAAAAATATAGTTTTTTTTCATCGCCCGACATTGCGGTAAGCGGTTTGGATACCAAGGCGTCCGGCATGCCGATCAGGCCGATATCATGCAGCATCCCTGCCGCCTCCACAACGGGATAATCTTCGGCCGCGATGTTGGGATGACGCTTGGCCATCAAAGACGCCAATTTTCCCACACGGCGGCAATGCCCCCCCAGTTGCTCGTTGTAAGTTTCCAATAATTGATTGAACATTCCGATGGTTTGAAAATAGTTGCGTTTGATGGTCCGAAATTTCTGATTCAACTCTCTTTCAAGGGCGATAATGCGGCAACCGATTTCGATGCGGGCATGCAGTTCTTCCAAATTGACGGGTTTGGCAATATAGTCATCCACACCACCGTTCAAACCGCGCACGACATCCGTTCGCGTGTCTTGTGCACTGATCAGGACAATGTAGACATAGTGGTTTAAATTAAGGGCTCTGACCTTTTCGCATAACTCCAAGCCATTGAGTTCCGGCATCAACCAATCGCTGACGATGATGTCGACATGATGCCGGCTCACAAACTCAAGCGCTTGGCGTCCATTGGCGGCGTGGGATACATCATAACCCCATTTCACCATGCTTTTTTCAAGCAATGCCAAGGTGGTGGCATCATCATCCGCAACAAGAATGTTCATACGGGACTTCCTTTTTTATCTGAACTTTGTGCGTTCTGAAAATACACTTGCCACAAATAGTACAATCAAGCTGAATCGAGACGATACGTTGCACGTATTTCTGTAAAGGCATATCGGTCTTAACCCATCCAATCTTAAATGATTTTTAATTGGACACACAGCGTTCTTCAGCTGTTGAGTTACCAACACGTAGGCACTGCTCAAAATGAAACGGGACGTATTAACCCTATCGTAGCAAAAGCCGGAGGGAAAAAAGATGGCATAAAATCGGTCCGATCCTACAGTGCACCGCTGGTTTATTGCTCGATCGAGTCTCAAATATGCCATCCGTTCATTGTTCATGCGGCTCAATAACCTTTTTGCCATCTTTTTTATGCAACTGCAGGGTTAAATTATGTTCACACGCCACGTCCGGTGGATGTCCAGTCCGGGTGACAGCTTGTCTATTCGAGGATACGCCAACAGCTATCATTTCGACATAAGATTTTCTAAAGTTTAATAAAAAAAAGACGATATCCGTGATGAGACGCTAATAAGTGAAAAGCCATACCAAGACCGTGGCCCGTTCGCGAACAGAGTTGCATTATTTTTGACCCCACACAGACTGTTATTGCACGGCACATATCAAGAACCATGGGAATGCGAAGATAGCATGAGATCGAAACATGAAAGCTAGATGGGGTTTCGGTTTTTAAAAGGGTATAATTATAAAGTTGTCATGAGGAAGGGCAGCATGGAAATTCTCATCGTAGAAGACGAATTTATCTCCAGAAGCTTATTAAAAAAGATGCTCAAGGAAATGGGGCATGAAGTGCAGGAAGCGGAAGACGGCCATCAGGCCTGGGCCATGCTCCAGGAAAATCCGTGCCAGATCGTGATCACCGATTGGATGATGCCTGAGATGGATGGGTTGGAGTTGTGCCGGAAGATCCGGCAGGCATCATTTGATATGTATATTTACATTATCATGCTGACGGCAAAAGATCGCAAAAAGGATCTGGTGGCTGTATTTGAATCAGGAGCTGATGACTATATTCCCAAACCTTTTGATCCTGAAGAACTGCAGGCGCGTGTAATGACCGGCATTCGGGTTATCGATCTTGAAAACAGAAACAATCAAACGACCCACACACTCAAGGAAAGTCGCAACAAGCTGCGTATTGTGTTGGATTCGTTGAAGGAGGAGATCGTCGCTGTTGATAAAGAAATGAAAATAGTGTCGGTCAACAGAGCCTTTGCAAACCGCGTCGGGTATGAACCGAATGCGCTGGTTGGCGAAATATGTACCGATCAAGAATCTAAAAGCTTTGCTGCACTGCAGCATCCGAAAATCAGACAGATGATCGTTGATCTGTTTGCTAAAGGCGACAGCCAAAACGTACTGCTCACTGAAAAAGACCATCAGGGACAAAAGATCTACCACCAGATCAGTTGTCTGCCCATAATGGACGAAAACGTGGGAGTGTTTCAGGCGGTTTTGGTGTCTCAGGATATCACGGAGAATCGCCGCAAAACGGATGAGATACATGATCTCAATGAACAGTTGATGCAAACGGCATCGCAAATTGAAGCCAAGAATGTCAAACTGGAAAAGACCCTAAAACGACTCGAAGACACACAAACCCAGATGGTGCAATCTGAGAAAATGGCAACCGTCGGTCAACTGGCTGCAGGGGTGGCCCATGAAATCAACAATCCCACCGGTTTTGTCAGCAGCAATTTAAAAACCCTCAATGACTATCAGGAAGATATCGCTGCATTGATCGAAAAATACCAGGAGATGGTGGCACAAACCCGCGACGGCGAACTCAAAGATAAATTGCCGGAAAACTTCCAGCAGACAATTGAATCAGTGGTGGCTTTTGAAAAAGATATAGATATTGAATATTTGATGGATGATATCAAGGAGTTGATCGGCGATTGCCGGGAGGGCACCGAACGTATCAAAAAAATTGTGATGGATCTTAAAGATTTTGCCCATCCGGGTGAGGATAAAATTCAAACCATTGATATTAATCAAGGCTTGGAGTCCACCCTCAACGTCGTCAATAATGAGGTAAAATACAAGGCCACCGTACACAGGGAATTAGGCGATATTCCCAGCATCAAGGGCTATCCGCAACAGTTGAACCAGGTGTTTATGAATATTTTGGTCAATGCCGCCCAAGCCATCGAAAAAAAAGGCGATATTTATTTAAAAACCGAAGCGAAAAAAGAGTGGGTGGAAGTTACCATTGCCGACACCGGCAGCGGTATTTCAAAAGAGAATTTGTCAAAAATATTTGATCCGTTTTTTACCACCAAAGATGTCGGTAAAGGTACCGGGTTGGGGATGAACATCGCTTATAACATCATCCAGAAACACAAAGGTAAGATAGAAGTCAGCAGTGAAGTCGGCAAGGGCACAAAGTTTACGATAACTTTACCTGCTGAAAACGAACTATCTGAAGCCATGGAGTAATTGAAATTGGCACTAAAGAACGATCATACTTTACTGTTGGTGGATGACGAAAAAGCGATTACCCGCGCCTTGCACCGGTTGTTCCGCAAGGAAGGATACAAAATCATGACCGCGGAAAGCGGCGTCGAGGGGTTGGAAAAGCTTAACCAAAGCGAAAACCCGGTATCGCTGATTATATCCGATCAACGCATGCCCCAAATGAACGGTGCTGAATTTCTGGAGAAGGCCAAGGCTGTTTTTCCGGATGCTGTGCGTTACCTGCTCACAGGTTACTCGGACATGGAAGCCGTCATCCATGCGGTTAATAAAGGAGAGATTCACCGCTATCTCACCAAGCCTTGGAATGATGAAGATTTATTGCTGCAGGTGCGCCAATCACTGGAACATTTTGAACTGCGATCGGAGAACCAACGTTTAACCCAGCTGACCATTACTCAAAATAAAGAGTTAAGCCTGCTCAATAAAGATCTGGAACAAAAGGTAGAAGAGCGAACCCAAGAGATTGTTCATAAAAATGAAGCCTTAAAGACCATCAACAGCATGTTGGAACAAAGTTTTATGGATTCCATCCGTTTGCTGGTCTCTTTGGTGGAGATTCTCAATCCGAAACTGGGCAAACAATTGCGGCAGGTGGCCCAATTGGCCCGAATGGTAGCGGAAGCTTTTGACCTGGAACCTGCTGAACTGGATAAAATCGAAATGGCCGGCATGATTCACGACATTGGCTTGCTGGGTTTTCCCGAAGAATTGTGGTGCAAAGACTTCAGCAAAATGAGCGAAGAACAACAGCGCTCATTCAGCGAACATCCCACCATCGCCTCGATCATTCTTGAAAATGTGGAAAAGCTGGCCGATGTTGGAGAAATCGTCCTGTACCACCATGAATACGTCAATGGAAATGGTTTCCCCAACGGACTTAAAGGCGATCAAATACCATTGGGATCGCGGATTATTTTGGCGGCATCGGACTATTGCCGGGTATTGGGGACATGGCCGCGCAATTTACAAAAACTGATTGGATACACCCGCAAACATTTTGATTCCAGTGTTTGGAAAAGTTTCACCCTGTCGGATGATCCCGAAGTCATCATCGAGGAAGCAGCTGAAAAAACGCTGCTTATGGAAACCAAAAAAAAATATGACGCTAAAGTCGTCGCGGCATTGATAAAATGCATCAAAAAGTCCAAGAACATCGATCCCACTTTTATCACGGAGTTAGATAATATCAAAGCCGGTATGGTGCTCATGGAAGACCTTCGGCTGAATGACGGACGTCTGTTACTGACCAAAGGGACCAAGCTAAAGGGGACATCCGTCGATTCAATAAAGAGTATTGGCGAACGTGGACTGATACCAGATAAAATCAGTGTATCCATGCCGCGTAACAATTAACGAAAATAAAAACACGGTTAAAAGAAGGTTGAATATCTCATGGATCGTCCAATAGAAAACAAGGAACAGGTCAACCCATCTCCGGATGACAGGGTCGCCAAAGAGCTCATGCGGCGAATTGATACCATTCAAGAGTTGCCGACGTTGTCTGCAGTGGTGGTTCAAGTATTGAGCATGCTCCAGGATATCAATACTTCAGCTGAAGAGTTGACCAAGGTTGTTGAGAAAGACCAGGCCATTGTACCGAAATTATTAAAACTGGTTAATTCCGCCTTTTTCGGATTTTCCACCAAAGTCACCAGTGTGCAACATGCGGTTATGCTACTGGGCTTCAGTACCGTACGAAATGCCGTACTCTCTGTTGAAGTGATCAATGCACTAGAACTTAAAAACCGCATTGAGGGTTTCGATATATCCAAATTCTGGCGCCATGCCATATCCGTGGCTGTGATTAGCCGATATCTAGATCAAGAAACCGGCAAACAATATCGTGAAGATGTCTTTGCCGCCGGTTTAATCCACGATATCGGCAAAATTGTAATGGCCCATTACTTTGCGGAACGATTTGAAGCCACCTGGAAAACCATGTGCAGTGAAAAAATCAGTTTTTGGGAGGCCGAACCCAAACATTTTCCCATCAATCACGCGGCCATTGGTGCCCAATTGGCGCTTCGGTGGAATCTGCCCCCATCCTTTCAAGAGGTCGTGGCGAACCACCATCACGACAGCATCGAGGGCGAGAACAGAAATCTGGTGCTGATTGTTCATACGGCCGATGCCCTGGCCAATCGACACTTGGATGAAGAGATGCCGATAGAGGAATGGCCCATCAGTCTGCCGGCAATGGAAATGATGGGCAAACAGATCGACGCTGCTCCACAATGGTTGCCGGAGCTCAATGAAGAAATTACATCAGCGTGCGAAGTTTTAATCAGCGGGAGATAGCCATGACCGACAAAACATATGCCATATTATGCGTAGATGACGAACAGAGCATTTTGAATGCATTGAAGCGTCTTTTGCGCAAAGAGGGATATCAACTGCACTTCGCCAACAGCGGTAAAGAAGGGTTGGAGGTGCTCAGCGCACATGAGATTCAAATGGTCATTTCAGATCAACGCATGCCGGAGATGAGCGGTACGGAATTTCTGGCCGAAGTCAAAAATCTATACCCTGAAGTACTACGCATAATTTTAACGGGCTATAGCGATATAGACTCCATCACCCAATCTATTAACCAGGGCCATATCTATAAATTCTTCTTCAAACCCTGGAATGATAAACGACTGAAAATCGAAATCCGCCAGGCACTGGAACAATTGGATTTGGCTGAGACCAATCGGCAACTTGACGAAACCATTATCAAGCAAAACCTGGAACTCCAGGAGATGAATGAAAAGCTGGAGGAGAAGGTCAGAGAGCGCACGCGAGAAATTGAACTTCAAAACAACATGCTGCAATTGTCGCATGCCATACTGGATGATTTACCGTTGTCGGTGATGGGCATCGACAATACGGGCACCATCGTTTTAACCAATCAAATGGCCCAGACCATGATCGGCGATCAGGGCGTCAAGTTAGGTGTCGCCGTAAATAAGTATTTCCCCAATGCAGTGCCGGAAGCCGTCAACGAAGTGATTGACACCGGCAAACAGGTCGATATTAATGGGGAAACCCTGCAATGCAATAACTATAAAGCCGTCATCATGCCATTGTCCGGACCGTATAAAGGCAAAGGTGTCATTATGACGCTGCTACCGTAGGAGGATATCTTGCAACATCTTGCGTACGCAGTGCTTTTTGTGGATGATGAAAGCACCATCCTTAGTTCACTGAAACGCGTGATGCGATCGGAGCCTTATCCGTGCTTGTATGCTGAAGGCGGGCAACAGGCCATCGATATTTTATCGGCCAGGCCCGTGGCTGTCCTGGTTACCGACATGCACATGCCGGAAATGGATGGGCCGCAATTGCTGAAATATGTCGCTCTACACCACCCGGCGACTATTCGGTTGGTACTGTCCAGTTGGACCGAAAGCGAAGAGATGCTTTCTGCCATTAACAGTGGATCCATTTGTCGGTACATTGTCAAGCCATGGGATAACCGCGAGCTGAAAGCCGCCGTCCGGCAGTCCATGGAACTCTACACGCTGCAATTTGAAAAAGAACGCTTACTGGAGCAACTGGAGGTGCAAAACGAGAAGTTAGAGCAGCAGGTGGTATCTCGCACCCGGCAATTGTTGAAAATAAGCAATCACGCGGAAATTGGAAAGCATGCGGCTCAAATTGTCCATAATCTGAAAAGCCCTCTCCAGGTGATGTTTGGAGCATTGGGGATGGTTCGTACCATGTTAAAAAAAAGGAACGCGATCGACAAGGCCGAGCTGACCAAATACATTCAGATAGCTGACCAAGGCTCAAAAAATCTGCAACAAATAGTTGCGGGTATTCTAATGCATGCGCGTGACAATAAGCATCAGCGTGTCATGCCGATGGATATCAATGCGATTATTCTGCAAGAATTGGATTTTTTTGATATTGATCCGGAATTTAAAATGAACATCGAAAAACAGGTTGAATTGGACGAGCATTTACCGTCCGTTTTCGGAAATTCCATTCAAATCAAACAAATCCTGGATAACCTCATACGCAACGCCATAGATGCCATGGAAGCGCAATCCATCAAAAAATTGCGCATTTGTACCACACACGACCATCGCAGCGTGATTCTGGAAATCAGCGATACGGGTGAAGGAATCACAGAGGAAGATCTCCCCTTGATTTTCAATCCGGATTTCAGCACCAAACCGATGGAAAAAGGAACAGGGCTGGGACTAGCCAGTGTTCAGGCCATGGTGACCGCTTATGGCGGAAAGATCAAAGTGCAGTCCCAAAAAGGGCAGGGGGCCACTTTCACACTCAATTTTCCCATCAATTACAAAAATTCGGCAGGCTCCTATATCCAAGATTAAAGCAGACCTGCGTAAAGCTTATTTCTGTCGCGGTTTGCCATCACTACCAGGTTAGACTTTAAACTGGGTTTTCATAGCGCAATCCTTAAAAAAACACTGAACCTTTTCTAGGCTATAAGTCCGTTTCATTGCTATCAATTGGATAGATCGTTCTGCCCCGATTCTCAATATGAGAGCTATTTATCAACAGTCTTTCATCAAAATAACTATATTTAGTTGAAATTACGGTATGTTGAAATTTTTTACGCTTCGGCCCGGGGATTGCATCTTAAAAGATCGATAGGCTGTAATGCAAACGACTCCATGGTGAGAATATGTCAGAAGTGTTTTATCGTGAATATCAAATCGAAGAGCTGTTGCCCGTGCCGCTTTTGGAGGCTGTCAGCATAGCTTCGGCACCTTTATTGGCCCCGAACTGGGCCCTTCTTACTTTAAACGGTGATGTCCATCACCAATCAGGAGAGTGGAACTCAAACGCGCTAAAAGAGCTTAAAATCCAGGTTAAACGAATAAAAAACAAAGACGGTCCACATTTTCACCCCATCACCCACGCCTGCCTTTCGGTTTTTCCCATAGAATATGAACTTGAAATTAAGGGGTATTACTCGATACTCACATCTTCAAAAACCCAAGACCGAATACGTCAAATGGGTGCCGCAGGGGTAAATTTGCTCATGCAGTTCATGCGATTCCATCACAAGACCATCCTTACGATGCATCAGGAAAAAATGGCCGCACTGGGTCAGCTTGCCGCCGGTATGGCCCATGAAATTAATAATCCGCTGGCTTACATCATCAGCAACCTGACCACTTTGAAAGGCTATGCTGATGATTTGGACACCCTGATGCAGAATTACCATCAATTGATGGCCATATGTCGCCGGAAAATGGACAATCAACGAATGGATGGTATAGAATCACAATGCCGTCGCATCGAATCTGCAGAAAAGGAACTGGATGGCCTCTATATGCTTTCTGACCTGCCGGGTTTGGCGGAAGAGTCGATTGCCGGTGCACGACGGATCCAAAAAATTATAAAAAATTTAAAAACAGCCTCGCGGCCAGGTGAGTTAAAAAAGCAGCAACTTGATGTGCCGGACAGCATGGCCGCTGTTTTAACGAGTGTTCGCAACCGCATGGGGCCCCATATTCAAGTCAGGCAGTACATTGATCCTGTTTCACGCATCGCAGGCTTCCCGCAGGAAATCCGTCAGGTCTGGCTGAATCTGATTCTAAACGCTGTGGAAGCGATGGAAGATGACGGCGTTCTTGAAATTTCCATTCTTGAGGCAGAGGGTCAGGTCATCATTAAGATAAAAGATACCGGTTGCGGTATTGCACCGGTAGACATACCCAAACTATTCGACCCATTTTTCACGACCAAAAAAGTCGGCCGCGGTACGGGGTTGGGCCTCCATTTGGTATATAACACCATTGGAAAGCACCACGGTCAAATTGACGTGCAAAGCGAGCTGGGTAAAGGCAGTACTTTTACGGTATGCTTACCGTTGGTCAAGACTGAGCAATGCTGCGATGGATCATACCAACAGTGTTGAAGTTAACTTCAGCAAAGCTTAAAAAAACCGATAGGATAATGGCGGGAAACACAGTAACACAACAAGGGTGATGAAATGGAGCAAAGGCCACCAAAAAAGCCATCCGAAATTCTGGCCGGTTTGGACATGGGCGATGTTGACCCGTTGCATAGAGCCATGCGCCGCATTCGTCGTACTAAAGGATTTCCAAGTATTTCCAAATATATAGTTGAGATCAACACAAAGCTTGCTGAGCACTCCATTGAAACATCCGCCTCTGAATTGGCCAATATCATCACCAAGGATTATGCCCTGACCAACAAACTGCTGGAATTGGTCAATTCCTCATTTTTCGGTTTCGTGGCCGGAAAAGTGAGCACTGTGTCGCGGGCGGTGGTTTTGCTGGGATATGACAACGTGCGAATGGCGGCCATCAGTTTGGTGCTCTTTGAACACTTTAAACGCAAATCCAGCGCCAGGGACTTGAAAAATGCAACCATCAGTTCATTTTGGTGTGGTTTGCTGGCCAAGGAGATGGTCAGGTTGTTTCCAAAGGTTGATCCTGAGGAGGCATTTATTTGCGCAATGTTGCACCAACTGGGCAAATTGTTGGTGATTTACCACATGCCGCTGGATTACCAGGAGATTAAATATAGACTGACCCAGGAGCAGGCAGATGAAAAAGTGGTGGTTAGGCAGGTGCTGGGATTTTCATACGAATTGCTGGGCCTGACCGTTGCACGGGAATGGAATTTCCCGGAAAGTATCTGCCAGACCATGATGCCGCTGACGGTTGAAGCGCTGGACGGTGAGCATGGCACGATTGATCCACTCCAATTGTTGGCTAATTTTACTTGTGCCCTGTGTTACATTATCGATGTCGTGCCTTTGGAGAAAAGAGCTGGCGCCGTTAGAAACCTGTTAAAATATTACCACAAATCCATGCCCCTATCGCAGCGGAAGCTCAACACCATGTTGGCTTCCTGCGTTGACGGTCTCTATCAACATGCCGATGCCCTTCAATTCAGTGTAGCGGAAAGCGAATTCATGATGCGGCTGTTGGGCCCACAAAACCAAAAGCGACCTTCCGGCGAGGCAACCGATGCGTCCGATGGCGATTGTACCGATGACGACCCGGGCTTTCGCTTGGCGAGTGTCGACGAATTATCTGCCTCTGAGCAGAGCCCAGCGGACGGTGAGGATGCCGCTGTCGTCATCATGGGGGGTATCCAACAGATATCCAGTGCCATAATGGCCGAACAAGATATCAACGACATCGCCCTGATCGGTCTTGAGGTCCTTTTCCGGGCTCTGGACTGTCAGCGTGCCCTTTTGTTCATTTATAAAAATCGCAGGAAATTGATGGAGGTGCGCTACGGGTATGGTGCGGGCATTCAAGGCATGCTGGGAAAAGTAAAATTCTCCGTGGATCGTCCGCCTGAATCGAATCTGTTTGTACAGGCCGTTGGCAGCGGCAAAGATCTGGCCGTAGACGATACCCGGGCGCCCGCGCTCAATAGCCTTCTGCCGCGTTGGTATCGAGATGCCATTGATGCCAAAGCATTTGTTTTAATGCCCCTTGCTTATAAAAACACACGCTTGGGCGCATATTACGTGGACTTGGAATGTGACGGGCCTGTTATCAAAGCACGGGAACATAAATATATTGCCATGTTGCGCAATCAAGTGAACTTAGCGATCAAACTGGGGCAATAGCGGATTCCGGCTAGGGCTGATTGATGCTGGAGGCCAAATATCCGGCGCCGAATCCGTTGTCGATGTTAACCACGGCCACATTGGATGCACAGCTGTTCAACATGCCAAACAGCGCGGTCAAGCCGGCCAGACTCACCCCATATCCCACGCTGGTGGGCACGGCGATCACGGGCCTTTTGACCAGGCCCGCCACCACGCTGGGCAGCGCCCCCTCCATGCCGGCCACTACTATCAGCACCCGTGCTTCGTCCAATCGCTCTTTGTGTGCCAACAGACGGTGCACTCCTGCCACACCGACGTCAAATACAGCTTGCACCTCGTTTCCCATGGCATCTGCGGTGAGATAGGCCTCGCGGGCAACCGGAATATCGGATGTTCCGGCCGTGATGACAAGAATGATGCCTTGGCCGGTTTTCGCTAAAGGTTTTTTTTGATACACAATCATGCGGGCATCGCTATCATACGTAGCGTTCGGAAAACATTGGGTAACGGCCTCGGCCTTGACGTGATCTACCCGGGTCACCAGGACCACTGCCTCTTGGGCAAGGATGCGTTTCATGATACCGATAATCTGCTCCACAGATTTGGATTCACCATATATCACTTCAGGAAAGCCCTTGCGCAGGCTGCGGTGATGATCTATATGAGCGTAGTCGAGATCTTCAACAGCCAAATGGGTTAGGCGTCTTTGAGCTTCTTGTACCGTCAGATGCCCACCGGCCAATGATTCCAACAACTTTTTTAGGGATTCACTGTTCATGAATACGCTCCTGACTCCATTTTTGGGAAGATGCAATGGTCCTTTACGTCATCGCGTTGCAGCCGGTCAAGGGGAATAAGCAACACAAAAGGATATAGGATCTATAAATGAAAACGGTCGCCGTCATTCCTTCCCGGTTCGGGTCTTCGCGCTTTGAGGGCAAACCTTTGGCCCACATTGCGGGAAAATCGATGATTCAACACGTGTATGAAGCCGCCGCGGGAGCACAGCGCATTGACCAGGTTGTGGTGGCCACTGATGATCCCCGTATCCAGGACGCTGTTGTTCAATTCGGGGGGCAGGCATTGATGACTTCGGATACCCACCGCTCGGGCAGCGATCGGGTCTGCGAAGCCGCCCGAATATTAGAATTGGCCATGGAAGATGTGGTGATCAATGTGCAAGGTGACCAGCCCATGATGGACCCGCGCTGTTTGGACCAGGTGGCGGCCCCTTTTGCCGAAGCGGATGATATAGGAATGACCACACTGGCTTACGCCATCGATGATCCTCAAGAGTACCTTAATCCGAAAGATGTCAAGGTGGTTTGCGACCATCAGGGCAATGCCCTCTATTTTTCAAGAGCACCCATACCGTGTGGACGCGATGATGGCGAACGCTTTGATAGTTACAAACATTTGGGTATTTATGCCTACACCCGCCATTTTCTCGAAATTTTTACACATCTGCCGACGGGTCGCTTGGAGAGCATAGAAAAACTTGAACAATTGCGAGCCCTTGAGCACGGCCATACCATTCGTGTGGTGGTCACTGCGTATGACTCCCCTGAAGTCGATCTGCCGTCCGACATCGAGCGCATTGAAAAAATAATGCTGGAAGCAAAGAAAAATAGTAATTCAAACCTCAATTTCTGAATTAAAATTGTGTTTTGGTTCAAGGTACGAAGTTTAAAGGTTAAAGGTTTAAGGTATTGTTGGGGGCCGATAAAAAAACCGTCAAAACCCAAGCAACGAGCAGGTACACTCATCATGTTGCGAGCCTGCGCCAAACCTGTTTCCAATAGACCCAATACCTTCCCTTTAAACTTGACACTTTAATCTTTAGACTGATTGCGCATAGGCGCAATCTGCCATAAACCCACTGCCGTCAATATATTCTTGGTTGGCAGATAGGTCCGAACAAAATAGGTCATTGCACAATTTCTTGCTCGACAATTTTTCCGCCGGTGGCCGGAGGTGTCTTTTGGGGGGGGGTTAACCCTGATGATGGTTTTGGCGGGGGGGGTGGTGGGGGCGCGAGCGGCGTATTGGGTGTTGCCGGCACCTGCTCGAGTTGTCGAATGCGTTCATCGATATCTCCCAACTGGGCTTCGTAGCGCTTCTTGAGTTTCAGAATTTCCAGTTTAAGCGCTAAATCGAGGGTCGCTTTGTCGATTTTATTCTGATTCAAGCCGGCCAGTTTTTCATCGATTTGGGCCATCCGGGTCTGGACCCGGGTACCGCCGGCGCTGATTTGGTCTATTTGTCCTTTTAGCGTCTGGGTCATCTCGTCCATTTTTACTTGACTCTCTTCAACGCTTTTCGCAACGTTGCCGATCTCTTGTTCAAGATTAGACGCCGTGCTTTTGAGCACCTTCGAACTCACCGCCGTTTTTTTCAGGCTTTTGGCGCTATCTTGAAGCTTCTTAAGTTTCACTTGAATTCTGGCCAGCGATTTGTTGTTTTCGGCACCCATTTTTTTAATCAATTCTTCAAGATTGGCTTGGCGGACGGAAAGTGTGGAGAATCGAGATTCCATATCTTTGGACATGTTTTCGACAACGCTGGCACCCGTATCTTCAGTGCGAATGACGCGCTTTTTTATATCCAAGTAAGCAAACACCAATACCACTACAATCAGGACCGGTATTATAATCGAAATAATGGTGACCCGGGTGCTGAGCTTTTCAATACGCAACTCATCTACCTGAGCGGGTATGACATTGTCATCCACCGCGTCGTCCATGCGCATCCTAAATTGTCCGTTTTCCTCGTTTTTATCGATCATAATGGTCTATTCCCATTCAATGGTGCTTGGCGGTTTTGAACTGATATCATAAACCACACGGTTCACGCCACGCACTTCGTTGATGATACGGTTTGAGATCCGTCCGAGCAGTCGATGGGGGAGTTTGGCCCAATCAGCGGTCATGGCGTCTTTGCTGGTCACCGCCCGAATCGCCACAATGTTTTCATAGGTGCGGCTGTCTCCCATGATGCCCACGCTCTTAAGCGGCAACAGAACGGCAAAGGATTGCCAGAGTTTTTTATAGTAGCCGGCAGATCGAATCTCTTCAAGCAAAACCGCATCCACTTCCTTTAAAACGGCGAGTCGTTTGCGGGTCACCGCCCCAATGATGCGGATGGCAAGCCCCGGTCCGGGAAAAGGTTGTCGCCAAACCAGGTCCGGGTCAAGGCCCAATTGCCCTCCCAACTTGCGCACCTCGTCTTTGAACAGATACTGCAGCGGCTCCACCAACTTGAGCTTCATCCGTTTGGGAAGTCCGCCCACATTGTGATGGGACTTGATGACCGACGTCGGTCCTCCAAAAGCGGAACGCGACTCGATGATATCCGGATATAGGGTGCCTTGGGCCAGATAGTGAGCCCCTTTTATTTTACGGGCTTCGGCTTCAAATACATCCATAAAAATTTTGCCGATGATTTTGCGTTTTTTTTCCGGATCCGACACATCTTTTAAAGCATCGAGAAATCGTTTGCCGGCGCGGACAAATCGGATATTCATTTTCAAATGTTGCTTAAAGGTCTCTTTGAGCTTGAGCGCTTCGTTCTTGCGCAACAGGCCATTGTCCACAAAGATACAGGTCAGCTTTTTTCCGATGGCCCGGTGAATGAGCAAAGCGGTCACCGAAGAGTCGACACCGCCGCTGAGTCCCAAAATCACCTTTTGATCCCCCACGGCGGCTTGGATCTCTGCAATGGATGATTGGGCAAAGGATTTCATGCTCCAGGTGCGCTTGCAGCCGCACACATCAAATAGAAAATTGGCCAGCATGGGCTTGCCCTTTAAAGTGTGCTCCACTTCAGGATGGAATTGCAGTCCGAAAAACCGCTTTTTATAGTGGGCAGTCGCCGCTATCGGTGTGTTGTCCGTGGCGGCGGTAGCAACGAAACCCTGGGGTAATTTGACAATGGAGTCGCCGTGACTCATCCATACCTGGCTCTTTTTAGGTATGGACTTGAAAACCACACGCCCGCTTTTGAGTTTAAGCTCGGCAAAACCGTACTCGCGTTTCGGGGACTGTTTGACTTTGCCCCCCAAGGCGTCCACCATAAATTGCATGCCGTAACAGATGCCCAGAACGGGTATGTTCAGATCAAAAATTTTCTTGTCGACGCGCGGACTGTGTTTTTCATAAATGCTGGAAGGGCCGCCGGATAAAATGATGCCGTCGGGATTGAGTTTTTTAATCCGGGCAATGCTGAGGGTTGGGGGTTCTATTTGGCAATACACCCGGCACTCACGAACGCGGCGGGCAATCAGTTGGTTGAATTGGGAACCAAAATCAATAATCAGGATCATGAGGGCCTCTTGTGCATTATCTTCAATGAACCGAAGTAGTTAAACGAATTGCGAAAACTGCCTGAATATGGTAGAGACGGCCCGAAAAGTCAATGGTTTTTCTGTTTATGCTGCGCTTGATGTTCCTTTAACGGGGCCTGGCCTGCCTGATGCGGAATGCACTTAAATGATCGTTCAGATTTATGAAATTCAAACGGCCCGGGAAGCTCTCGCCATGATCGACCTAAACGTCGACCATGTGGGCAGTGTGCTCACTTCGATCGAGGCGCTGCAGGATCTGCGGGTAAAAAACCAGATCCAAAAAACCATCCGGACCGTACAAGGCGCCGGCGCTAAAAGCTGTCTGATACCGCTGTTTACCGATCTGGATCTGATTTGTCAGGCCATAGGCTATTTTCAACCGGATATCGTCCATTTTTGTGAATCGCTCCCTCTGGATGTCGTCCACTCTGACACGCTGGCTCCCTTTGTTGAACGGCAGAAAGCGGTGCGCGAGCGGTTTGCCGACATTGAGATCATGCGCTCCATTCCTATTGGGCAAAAGGGTCAGGGCCATTTGGCGCCTTCCCTGGAGCTTGCCAAGCATCTTGAGCCGCACAGTGACTGGTTTCTTACCGATACACTGCTGGCAAGCCATACGCAATCTTTGGACGACGACCAACCCGTTGCAGGCTATGTTGGGATAACCGGCGTGACCTGCGATTGGGATATCGCCCGCGATTTGGTTGCAAAGAGCGGCATTCCAGTGATACTGGCAGGCGGCATCGGGCCCGATAACGTTTCAGAGGCCATCGCCCATACCCGACCGGCCGGTGTGGACAGCTGTACGCAAACCAATCAGGTGGACAACCAAGGGCAGACCATAAGGTTTCAAAAGGACCCGGAGAAGGTAAAGGTGATGGTGGAAAAAACCAAACACGAAACACCAAACACCAAACACTAATTCAATATCGGAGGATAAAACCCATGCTCGAAAGCGGCGATTTGCGTAAAGGATTAAAACTGGAATTTGATGGCGATCCCTATGTCATCGTGCAGTTTGAATTCGTCAAACCAGGCAAGGGCCAAGCCCTGTACAAATGCAAGTTAAAAAATATGTTGACCGGTGCCCAGTTTGATAGAACCTTTCGCTCCGGCGAAAAATTCAACCAAGCCGACTTGGAAGAGGTGGAAATGGAATACCTCTACAATGACGGCACCAATTATTGTTTCATGAACACCAGCACCTATGATCAGGAGGAGATCAATGCGGATCAGGTGGGCGAGGCCAGCAGCCTGCTCAAAGAAAATACCGTCTGCAGCGTTTTGCTATTTGAAGGACGCCCCATTGGTATCACTCTGCCGAACTTCGTAGAACTGCGCATCACCGAGGCCGAACCCTGGGCCAAGGGTGATACCGCTTCCGGCGATACCAAACCCGCAACCCTGGAAACCGGACACACCCTGCAAGTACCGCCCTTTGTTAATGAAGGAGAGTTGGTGCGGATAGATACACGGACAGGGAACTACGTGGAGCGCGTCAAAGAATAAATCCCGACGTGTAAGGCCCGGAGGACTCCGGATCCTGCGTTACCGCCGATCGCAGTAGTGTTGCTAAAGCTTCATCAACGTATGCCTTGACTCTGAAGCCCTCCGGGCCTAACGCGTCAGGATTGTTGCGCTAAACTCCAAATCCCATTCCGACGCCTGTCTCAATAAGGATGGGATTCACAACACATCACTCGTTTGCAGCTTTTTTTGACACGCTTTGGCATACTGATAAGTACCTGCAGGTTGGCAAATTTGTGTGGGATCAGCGTGAATGCCCCTGTTGGGCGACGTACTCAGTCCAAGGTTTGATTTTTTTCAACAGTGGGCCAAGCGCCTGCTCTGCAACCTCAGTATCGTGTGCGGCCTGAGCGCGCAGCCAATAACCATTGGACAGGCCAAAAAAACGGCACAATCGTAAATCAGTATCAGCTGTTATCGATCGTTTACCCGATACAATCTCACTGATACGCTGGGCAGGAACGCCGATCTCCTTTGCCAAACGATATTGACTAAGACCCATAGGTTTCAGGAACTCTTCTAATAGAATCTCTCCCGGAGTGATTGGTTCGTGTTTTTTCATAATGGTACCCCTCAAATATTGTACAGATAATGGCATATTTTACAGCCTTCGGGTGCCGACGGCATGGCTTTCTGGGCATTGTCGAGGGCTTCCTTGATCTTGGTCAGAGAGGGCTCCAGGTCGCTGCGCGCAAAGCCGGATTCATAGGCGCTCATGCGCAGTTCGAGCGTTTGCGGTAGAAGCGGCAGCGCTCTGATCGCCACAGCTCCGGCAGGCCGGTTTCGGGCAGACGCCCGTAGTGACCGGGCATTTCCACCGCTTTGCCCAGAAATGTCGTGGGACCGCCCAGGGCCAGATTAATGCAGGAGGCTGTCCGCCCGTCGTGGCGAATAATCATCATGTTATCTCAATCATCAAATTCATCCAGTTACTTTGAACCTTTTCGGACGATTCGGCCACCCATATTTAAGTTAAAATTTGAGCCTGAACAGGGAATATTTTTCCAATTATCCGAGGAGGCGGACGCATGAAGAAGCTCTATTTTTTTCACATGGTCTATTTTTTTGCACTGGTTTTTTTGTCGGCGCGGGCTGTTTTGGCCGCCACAGCGATGGTTCCGGATGATTATGCCACCATCCAGGCCGCGGTGGACGCCGTTGAAAACGATGC
>JBNKKB010000131.1:0-66622 GCA_050291605.1 Desulfobacteraceae bacterium
ATGCAAGTACAGCCGCTTTTGCGGCAATGGAGGTAATTATATGAAAGTTATTTTAAAAGAAACCATAGACTCTTTGGGTATCATCGGCACCGAGGTCACAGTGGCGGATGGGTATGCCCGAAATTACTTGTTGCCCCAAAATAAAGCCGTTCCGGCCACCGCCCCGTATCGCAGGATTTTGGAGCATGAAAAAGCCAAATTCGACCTTCAAATCGCCAAGGAGAAAGAGTTTGCCGAGCAAATGGCGGAACGCTTGTCGCAAGTGGAATGCCAAATTGCGGCCAAGGTGCATGAAGAAGACCGGCTTTACGGTTCCGTGACCATCCGAGACATTGTCGACGCGCTGGCCAAACAAGAAATTAAGGTTGAAAAAAGAATGGTGCTGCTCAAAGAGCCCATCAAAACCATCGGTACCTTTAAAGTGGCCATTCGGGTGTACAAGGAAGTAGAGCCTGAAATTACCGTTCATATTATTCCAGAGGACTAAAATATACAAAAACGTCAGATATTCATCCTTGGCATTTTACGCCGCATGTTTGTGCTCAAGCCGGCTTGCCGGCTGGGGAGAATGGAAGGCCGGCGCAATGGCCCGGCACGACAAATGGGCGGGAAGCCATCATTTGGAAGCGACCATACGATTAATCCATGACCTATGGATTTCGCACAGGGACACACCATGGCGTCAAGTCTCAATAAGAAAGATGCAAACGATCCCACGTTGCAAAAGCTTCCCCCCCAGAGCATCGAGGCGGAAGAATCTATTTTAAGTGCGATTTTATTGGACAACAGCACCCTGTTGGACGTGCTTGAAATTCTGACGCCTGAGGATTTTTACCGAACCGGTCACCAATACATTTTTGCAGGTATCGCCGACTTGTTCAGTCGGGCCGAACCGGTCGATTTGGTGACCTTGACCAACCTGCTGCGGGATAAAAACAAATTAGAAGCGATCGGCGGTGCAACCTACCTGGCCCGTCTCGTGGATACCGTTCCGTCAGCCATTAATGTCCAGCACTATGCGCGTATCGTACGGGACAAGTCCTCTTTGCGTCGTTTAATTGCCAAGGCCAGCGAAATCACTCAACACTGCTACGAAGATGCAGGCGACTTGGACCAGGTACTAAACTTTGCCGAAAGCGCGGTCTTTGAGATCTCCGAAGACAAGCATCAGGCCGCGTTTCACCCCATCAGCAAAATCATCGAAAGCAACATCGACGCACTTGAGGAGCGTCAAGGACAACGTACGCTAGTTACCGGCGTACCTACGGGGTTCACACAGCTGGATCACAAAACATCAGGCCTGCAAGGCTCCGATTTGATTATCGTGGCTGCTCGCCCCAGCATGGGTAAAACCGCTTTTGCACTGAACATGGCCCGAAATGCGGCTGTCGACGACAATGTGCCTGTGGCCATTTTCTCTTTGGAGATGTCTAAAGAACAGTTATCTGAGCGCATGTTGTGTGCCGAAGCCCGTGTGGACTCCAACCGCTTACGCGGCGGCTTTCTTAATCCGGAAGATTGGCACCGGATCACCGAAGCGGCCAGCGCCCTGTCGGAAGCTCCGATTTATATTGATGACTCTCCTGACATATCGGCCACATCCATTCGCACCAAGTCCCGTCGTCTGAAACTGGATAAAAACTTGGGACTCGTCGTCATCGACTACTTGCAATTGATGAAAGGCCGCACGGCGACCGAACGCCGAGATTTGGAAATTTCAGAAATCTCACGGGCCTTAAAGCTATTGGCCAAAGAGTTGAGTGTGCCGGTGGTGGCCCTTTCGCAGTTAAACCGCAAACTGGAAGAGCGCAGTGACAAACGGCCCCAACTTTCCGACCTTCGTGAATCCGGCGCACTGGAACAAGATGCGGATGTCGTCGCCTTTATCTATCGTGACGAGGTCTATAACAAGGATGAAAACAATCCCAACCGCAATACAGCGGAAATTATTCTGGCCAAACAGCGCAACGGTCCCACAGGCACCGTGCCGTTGACTTTTTTAAAGGCCTTCACCCGCTTTGAAAATCCTGCATGAAAAAACTTTGGGGGAACACCAAAGGGCTAAAACCCAACCATTTGCACCGTCTGGAGAATTTGTATCGACGCCGCATCGGCCCTCACTTTCTCATCTCTCCTGAACTGGCACGTGATATTTGCCGGCTCTCTACAGAAATCCAGCGCCAAATCGGCTTGCTGATCAAGCGCAACGGCAAGGTCGGATATGTCATTGCGGGCGACGCCCACTCCATTATGATCCCCGTCTTGGATGAGTACCGCCTGGCGCCCGGCCGGTTGCGGGGCGTTCGCTGCGTGCATACCCACTTAAACCATGAGAAGCTCACCCGTGACGACCTGACCGACTTGGCCATGCTGCGCCTGGATGCCATGGCAGCTATCACCATGACGCAACAAGGCCATGCCCACCGCATCCATTGGGCCCACATCCTTCCCAGTGCTCATCTTGAGCGACCCTACCAGATACGTGAAACCTTGCACCCCCATCAATTGGCCATTCATTGCCTGGATATGATTCAAGCGCTGGAAAATGAAATGACGCAGATGCGCCTGTCCGTGAAGCGAACCGCTGACATGGAGCGGGCCCTGCTTGTCAGTATTACCACAGCGGCACGCCAACAAGCCAAAGATTCTCTATCCGAGTTGGCTGAATTAAGCCATTCAGGCGGCATAGAGGTCGTCGAAACTGTATTACAACAGCGCAAACGCATTGACGCCCGCTTCCTTTTGGGCAGGGGCAAACTCCAACAGATCGCGATCCAGGCCATGCAATTGGGGGTGGGCTTGATTATCTTCGACCAGGAATTGAATCCCTCGCAAATCCGATCGATCACCGATCTAATCGAATTAAAGGTCATTGATCGCACCCAACTGATTTTGGATATTTTCGCGCAGCGCGCCCAAAGCCGTGAGGGCAAACTGCAAGTGGAACTGGCCCAGTTGCGGTATTTACTTCCCCGCCTGGCGACCCAAAACACCGCCATGAGTCGGTTGACCGGTGGCATTGGGGGACGTGGTCCGGGAGAAACCAAACTGGAAATCAATCGACGCCGGGTAAGGGAAAAGATACACCGTATTGAAAAAGCCTTAAAACAAGTCCAAAAGCAGCGTCAACAACAGCGTCACCAAAGAGAACAAAAAGGGCTGCCGACGATCTCCATCATCGGTTACACCAACGCCGGCAAATCGACGCTGCTCAATACCTTGACCCACAGCCGGGTCTTTGCCGAGAACCGCCTCTTTGCTACACTGGATCCCTCAAGTCGCCGTTTACGCTTTCCCCAAGATGTTGAAGTCATTATCACCGATACGGTGGGCTTTATCCACAACCTGCCCAAAGAACTGATGGTGGCGTTTCGTGCCACATTAGAGTCGCTGCAAAATGCGGATCTGCTCCTGCATGTCATTGATCTGAGCAACCCACGGTATCTTGAACAAATCAAAGCCGTAGATGCTATTTTATCCGATTTGGCGTTGTCGCACATTCCCCAGCTGCGGGCGTTGAACAAGATGGATCTTGTTTCAACACAGGCGGTAGCGCAAGCAAGTCATCAATTGGACGGCATCGCCATTTGCGCCCACCAACAAAAGACGCTGCGCCCGCTAATCGAAAAAATGGGGGGCATCATCGACATGGCCCTGAACCCTGACAATTAATTTGTTAAACATTTCATGAATTTAAAATTTGATTATCGGCTTGGACTTGACAAGGATCGTGCAAACCAGTTAGTGTCCCGAGCTTATGAACCTTGAAAACATAAAACATGTGGGCCTTCGGGCTGCCTACCAAGCCGGTAAAATTTTAAACCAACACTTCGGCAACCTGACCGCCATTGACAAAAAAGGCACCATTGATCTGGTCACCATCGCAGATATCGAATCTGAAAAAGCAATCATTGAGATCATCCGACAACACTTCCCTGAACATGCCATTTTAGCGGAAGAGAGCGGCGCTTTGGCGGGTCGTTCGAATACACGTTGGATTATCGACCCTCTGGACGGAACGACTAATTTTGCACACAACTTGGGCATTTATGCTGTATCTATCGCATATGCCCAGGAAGATGACATTTTGCTGGGCATTGTATTGAATCCCACGTCCGGAGAGCTTTTTACAGCCATTCGGGGGCAAGGTGCCCAACTCAATGATCACCCGATTCACGCATCAGCCACACCCCGTGTTGCGGACAGTTTGCTGGTGACCGGTTTTCCCTACAATGTGCACACCATCGCCGACACCTTAATGCCCCGGTTTTCGCGCTGTTTGTCGAAGGCCCAAGGCATAAGGCGTCTGGGGTCAGCCGCCCTGGACCTGTGCTTTGTGGCGTGTGGTCGATTTGATGGTTTTTGGGAAGAAAATCTTAAACCATGGGATATTGCTGCCGGTATGCTTATTGCGCAAGAGGCCGGCGGTAGTGTCACTGACTTTAGCGGCCGGCCTTTCCATATGGATCAGCAACAGATTCTGGCCACCAATGGCCGTATTCACTCCGATATGGTCGCGTTGCTAACAATAGAGGATAACTGATGCGTACAAATCGCTATATAGAAATAACACCCGATGCGCTATTGGACTGCTTTGGTGATTTTGATAAAAATGAGCCGCTATGCTCCAAGTATTGCGCCATCCGTTTGCGTTGCGCTGTTGAGCAAAATTATAATATGCGCATTGAAATATTAGAAGATTTGATGGCTTCGGAAGGGTCCCAGGTTAAAAATTAGTACGATCCAGATTCAAGCTTTTCGGTGAAATATTCAACGTGCCGCTGAATGGCGCCCCCCTCTTTGATCCCTTTCTCCACCATACCGATAGCGTGCAGCGCCGTCGCATGGTAACGATTAAAGCTTTTACCGATACTTTGCAGTGGCTGATCCGTATAGCGACGTGAAAGATAGATGGCCACTTGGCGCGGACGCACAATAGCTTGTTTACGTGAGCGTGAGACCAGCTCTTTGGGGGTCAGGTTGTAGTATTTACATACCAAACGCTTAATGCTTGCGATAGTAATGTCCTGTGTCTTTTGGACCATGTTCTGCACAACGCCGGCGGCCAATTTTAGATCAATGGACCTCCCCATCAAAGACGCCTTGGCAGCCACCCCCGCCAATCCGCTTTTAAGCTGGCGCACATCTTGGGTCAGCTCAGATGCCAGATATTCCAGCACCTCCCTTGGGATGGCCCATCGGCTTTGTTTGGCATAACGTTTGAGTATCTTAACCCGCATGCGATACTTGGGAGCATCGATATTCGATATCAGTCCGCTGGTCAAACGCGAACGTAAGGTTTCATTGAGTTTCGGAATCTCAGCGGGAAGATAACAACTGGAGAAAATGATTTTCTTGTTTTCATTGTACAAAGAGTCAAGGGTATGGGCCAATTCGATTTGGGTGCGCTCTTTACCGCTTAAATATTGCACATCCTCCAGCAACAACACATCACATTGTTTATGGTATTTCTCCTTGAAACGACCGACGGAATTGGTTTTATAAGAGGTCACCATTTCATTGGAAAAATCTTCGGCTGTCATATAGTATACGCGCTCTGCGGGATTTTCCAACATGATATGATGACCGATCGCTTGAGACAAATGGCTCTTGCCCAACCCTGTTTTGGACAGCAGGAAGAGCGAATGCTGTTGGTTGCTACAGCGCGCTGCCAACGAAAGCGCGGCCGAGTAGGCAAAATCGTTGTTTTGGCCCACAACAAAATGGTCGAAGGTAAAATCTTTACGCAATAGGCGACCATAGTGCGGCTGGGCTGTCAAATCAGGCAATGGCAGTTGTTGGGGCGGTATTGCCGCGGGTTGCGGTTGCGGGTCACTGGCCGTCACGGTAAGCTCCAATTTAACCGTTCGGCCCAAAAGCCTTTGGACTTCAGCGACAATACGTTTTTCATAGTGCTCGACAACGCGTTTGCGAAAAAAGAGATTGGGGCATGAAAGCTGCATGGCCTGATGATCGGCAACCACAAATTTGAGTGGCTCAATCCACATGGAGAAAGTGTGTTTGGGAATTTTCTGAGACAGGACCGCTTTGACCTCTTGCCATATTTGCTCCATAAAACCGCACCTCAGAAAATCAGCCAATTAATCAACAACACTGCGCAAAACCAAAAGCACTCAGAACCCTTAGAAATTTAACAAAATCAAATGATATTTGATGGATTAGCCGAAAATATTGACCCGATGAAAAGTATGACGTTTAATTATGGCAGATGGGTGTTGGTGTCAAACCGAAAGACCCGAATTCTACCCATCAAAATCTAACATGTTCCAAATAATCTTTATCTTACCGTTTTGATTAATTATTTTTTAATTTGACACGCCAATTGCTGGTAAACAGCCGGCTTGAATCGAAATTGTTTATCTAACTATTTTAAGCAGATCCAAAGTTATGAACAAGATGTTAAAAACACACTATCTCCATATTTCTCTTATTTTCTCCTAATATCTATTTTTTTTAAAATCCTGTCCGCAGTTTAACCGGACGAAAATTCCCATGCCCGTGGTGCATGTAACATTATGATTGATTGTATTAAATTTCTACTATTTGCCCGACGGCACGCTGCAGCACCGGTTGTCGCGACAATACAGAGCGCCCGGAAAATCAATTATCCTTCAGATAGAAGTAGATGGACAGAGGCCAGCACAGCTTATAGGGTTTACATTTGTCGGCACTGTAGGTATGAGTAGGACTTGAAAGTGAGATCCATATTACCACGCGCAAGGGTCTCTACGGCATTATTTCGTGCCCATACAAACACGATAAGAATCCAAAGATTTTGCCTTCATGAACAACATCAAAATCCGCGGGGCACGTGAGCATAACCTGAAAAACATCCATGTGGACATGCCGCGCAACCAGTTGGTGGTCCTTACGGGCTTGTCGGGTTCAGGCAAATCGACCTTGGCATTTGACACCTTGTATGCAGAAGGTCAACGCCGCTATGTGGAATCACTGTCCACCTATGCCCGCCAATTTCTCGAGCGGCTCCAAAAACCCGATATCGATCTGATCGAAGGGCTCTCGCCGGCCATTGCCATCGAACAAAAAAGCGCCAGTCGTAATCCGCGTTCCACCGTGGGAACGGTAACAGAGATTAATGACTACCTGCGTCTGCTCTACGCCCGCATTGGTGTCCCCCATTGCCACCAATGCGGCCAAGCCATTACTTCTCAGAGTGTCGATGAGATGGTGGATCAGATTGACCGTCAGCCAAGCGGCACCCGTTTGATCCTATTGGCACCGGTAATCCGTGGACAGAAAGGCGCACATGCTTCCAGCATCAAGCGCTATCGCCGGAACGGTTTTGCGCGCTTGCGTATCGATGGTGAAATTCTGGATATCGAAAATATTGGCCCGTTGAAATCGAACCTGCCCCACACCATTGATGTGGTCGTAGACCGCTTGGTTATCAAAGACGGCATCCGAAACCGCTTGGCCGACTCCCTGGAACTGGCCCTGTCCCTGTCCGAAGGCACGGTTTGGGCGGATCTCTATACGCCGGCGTCTGAATATGCTCGAACCCTAAAGTTCAGCGAGCAGGCAGCCTGCCAGGATTGCGGTATCCAGTATCCTGAGCTTACGCCGGCAAACTTCTCTTTTAATTCTCCTCATGGTGCATGCGATAGCTGCAACGGATTGGGGACCACATCAATCATCGACCCGGATCAACTGGTACCTGACCCGCGTCTTTCACTGCGCCAAGGTGCGGTGGTGCCTTGGGCCAATCGTCAATCAAAGACCTTCGCCAGTTTTTTGGAATCATTGGCCGGGCAATTCAACGCCGACCTGGACACGCCGTTCGGAGCCCTGCCCGATGATTTACGCCAAACCATCTTTTACGGCCATGAACCCCACGCCAGCGCGTCCCCCCCTGACACGGAGCGCGCCAAGTCACCGCACCCTTTGCCATACGAAGGCCTGATACCCCAACTGGAGCGCCGGTACCACGACACCGATTCAGATACGGTGCGTGAAGAGATTCAGCGCTATATGATCTTTCGCCCTTGTCCCGCCTGCGCTGGTGCACGCCTGCGTACCGAAAGCCGCCAGGTAAAGATCAACGCCCTTGCCCTACATGAGCTGACCGCCATGCCAATTGCCCAAACACTCTCTTTTTTAAGGGGCCTGCACCTTGACGGGCAAGTGTTCCGCATTGCCGATAAAATTATCCAGGCCGCCATTCAACGTTTGGAGTTTCTCCAGGATGTTGGATTGTCTTATCTTACCCTGGACCGCGCGTCCCACAGTCTCTCGGGTGGCGAAAGTCAACGGATTCGACTGGCCACCCAGATCGGCGCCAAACTCAGCGGTGTGCTCTATGTGTTGGATGAACCCAGCATTGGCCTGCACCCAAAAGACCACAAGCAATTACTTCAAGCCCTGTTTCGCATCCGTGATCTGGAAAACTCGGTCATTGTAGTGGAACATGATCCGGAGACCATCGCGGCCGCCGATTACGTCATCGACATGGGACCCGGGGCCGGTCGCCATGGCGGTCAAGTGGTATTCAGCGGCCCCCCCCAGGCTTTGCTGCTGGACCCAAATTCGCTTACCGGCAAGTACCTCAGCGGGCGTTGCCAAATCGCGGTGCCCTCTCAGCGCCGCCAAGGCAGCGGCCATCGCATTACTTTAAAAGGCGCCAGCAGCAACAACCTTAAAACCATCACTGTGGATTTTCCTTTGGGCTGCCTGATCGGGGTAACGGGTGTCTCCGGCGCCGGCAAATCGAGCCTGGTGATCGACACCCTATGCCGGGCCCTTACACAACATCTCAATCAAGGTCGCGTCTCCCATGTGGCCCTCGATGCCATTGAGGGGCTGGCCCATGTCGACAAAGTGATCCACATTGATCAGTCCCCCATCGGCCGCACACCACGATCCAACCCGGCCACCTACACCGGGTTGTTCGCTTTGGTGCGTGATCTTTTTTCCAAAACCCCGGAATCCCGCGTGCGGGGCTACAAACCCGGCCGTTTCAGCTCCAATGTCAAAGGTGGGCGCTGCGAAGCGTGCGCCGGCGACGGTATTGTCAAAATCGAGATGCTTTTTCTTCCCGATGTGTTCGTGCCTTGCGAAGTGTGCAAAGGACGGCGCTATAATCGCGAAACCCTGGAGGTGCAGTACAAGGGCAGAAACATTGCAGAGGTTTTGGACCTGACCGTAAACCAGGCGTTGCATGATTTTAAAAATATTATCGCCATGCGCGAAAAACTTCAGACCCTGATTGAAGTGGGACTGGGCTACATCCATCTGGGCCAACCGGCCAACACCTTGTCCGGCGGTGAGGCCCAGCGGGTGAAGCTGGCCCGCGAACTGAGCAAACGCTCCTCCGGCCGCACGATTTACATTCTGGACGAACCCACCACGGGCCTGCACCCCGAGGACATCAACCAATTGCTGCAAGTGCTCAATCGACTGGTGGACACCGGCAACACCGTGGTGGTCATCGAGCACAACCTGGATGTGATCAAAACGGCCGATCATCTGATCGATCTGGGTCCCGAGGGGGGAGATGGCGGCGGCTACGTGATAGCCAGCGGCACACCTGAAGCGGTCGCTGGACAGGTGAACTCTTATACAGGCGAGTACCTTAAAAAAGTACTATAAGTTTCGATCCTGTACCCATAATAAGGGTTTAGCGAGCAAGCCGGTCAGTGTACAAGCCGACCCGCCGCACACGCAAGGATGGCAAGCAACCATAAAATGCGCTGCGGGCGGCCCCTATGAACTCGCGAACGCGCTCAAACAGTGCGGCCCGCTGATCCTTAGACTCACGTCTGCAAAACATACCTGCCCCTGGCGGGCTCATATCTCATTTCAAAAAAAATCTATTTTTAGAAACGTTGCTGATCTTAGTAGTAAAGGGCCACATAAAAAAAGGCTCTTTCCCAAGGGAAAGAGCCTTTTCATCAAACTGTGGTGGATTTAATTAATGGCCAGCCGCTTTGCCTGCCAAAGAAAGAACGGTTTCGCCGTCCGGCAGGTTGCCGAGCAACATCAGTGAGATAACCAAAGCGTAGATACACAGAGACTCGATCATGGCCAGACCAATGAGCATGGTTACGGTTACCTTACCGGAAGATTCCGGATTGCGGGCAATACCTTCAACGGCAGATTTAAGACCTAGGCCTTGTCCGATACCACAACCGAAAGCTGCAATAGCAATACCAAAACCGGCTGCTGTGGCGCAAGCGATAAAAAGTTGAATAACGTCCATTAATACTTCCTCCTTAAATAGTTAAATAAATCGGCTTCTTCCCTATTTTTCCTAATCCGTTTCCATAAACGGCCAAACTTAAACTTTCTGTAGGTAGAAAAAAAACTTTAGTGAGCATGCTCCATGGCACCACTGAAGTAAATAATCGACAATAAAAAGAATACAAAAGCCTGCACAAAAGCAACGAATATGCCAAGTGCCATGATGGGAAGCGGTGCTAGAAACATTCCTGCAAGCATAAAGAGAATACCTAAAACAATTTCATGGCCCATCATGTTGCCGAACAGACGAAACGTCAACGAAAGAATGCGTGCTAGATGTCCGATAATCTCAATGATGAAAATTAGTGGTGCCAACCACCAGACCGGCCCCATAAAATGTTTGATGTATTTGACACCATGATATTTGACACCAATGATGTGGGTGAAAATCACCACTACCAGAGCGCAGCTTAAAGTGGTGTTAATATTGGCGGTGGGCGGAAAGAGCCCAGGTACGATGCCGATCACATTGCTGACAAAGATGTACAGAAAAATCGTGGCCGCCAAAGGAAAGAGCCAGCGCCCTTCTTCTCCCGTAATCTCCACCATAAATTCTTCGATACCACCGACGATAATCTCAAAAAAGTTCTGCATCTTGGAAGGCACTAAACTCAAACTCTTGGTAGCGATAAAGCCGGCGACAATCAGCAGCAGCATCACAAACCAGGAATAGATAATATGGGTTCCGATATGGGCAAAGTGGCCCAGTCCGATGGCCTCGAAAAGTTTTACCAAGAATAGATAGGGATGCTCCATCCTTAACCTGCCTCCTTCATGATAAATTGCCGTAACTCATTTAAGGTTGCGCACATCATGCTGGCAACCACTATGGACAATCCTACGATCAACCCGATGGGGTCCACATGCGGCGTGGCCATCAGAAAATAGATGATGACGGCCGAGATGAAAAACCGAATATAGTATTTGAACAACACACCTTTAACCGAAGCGATGTGCGGTGGGGTAAGTGCTTTGCGCAGGGTTTTACCCAACAAATAGAAGTTGAGGGTCACCACCAGCCCCCCGGCCACGATGCCGAGGCCCACTTGGGGCGAGAATTTCACAAAACCAAGAAGGGATGCCGCCGCCAGAAGGAACCAATTGGCACGGGTAACAAATTGAATGATGCGCTGTTGGATGTCCACGCGACGGCCTATACTGTGTGTTAAAAATCTCTCAATTTTTTGATGGCCAAACCCAAATTGCGTATGGCAGCGGCCACCCCCAGAATGAAAAAAAAGACGGTCAGCCATGGACCGGTACTAAATTTACTGTCAAGGTAGCGACCAGCGGCGTAGCCAATCAGAATGGATAGGGCCACTTGCAGCCCCAAGCTGCTGAAATACGCCAACTCCTTGATATAGCGCCAGTCTCTTTTTTTCAAAGCCAGACCTATCTTATTGCAATTTCAGCATGTCGTCCTCAACTCCGGATGTGCACTTGAGTTGCAATAAGAGGGTCGGATTAGCACAGCGTTTACCACAAGTCAATTAAAATTGACGCTTGATTGGGTCAAGCCACTACCATTGCAGCTTGGCCGCATCGAACACCGGGCCGTGCAGACAGGCGTGCAAATATGTGGATGGATCCTTGCGCGAGGGCACGGCACATCCCAGACAAGCCCCTAAGCCACAAGCCATCATGGTCTCAATGGAAAGCTGGCAGGCCACCTGGCTGCGTTCCGCGATGCCGGCAACACAGGATAGCATGCCTTGCGGACCGCAGGCATAGACCATGTCCGGTGGATACTCCTGAATGGCGAGTTCCAACGGATCGGTCAGCAAACATTGATCACCGGCGCTGCCGTCATCGGTGGTCACGGTGACGGCCATGCCCAGGGCTTCAAACTCTTGCCGGCATAATAGATCGTTTTGATTCCGACCTCCGAGAAAGAGATGGCAGATACCTGCATCGACTTGCAGGGCCACCAAATATTGTGCCAAAAACCGAATGGGGGCCACACCAATGCCACCCGCTGCCAAATAGATTCGCGACTGGCCGGCACCGACCTTAAAACCCCGCCCCAGAGGGCCAAGCAGATCCACAGAGTCTCCCTCGGCCAGCCCCGCCAGAATGCCCGTACCCATGCCCACCTTCTTGATGAGCAACTCAATGCCCTCGAAGCAATCATCTCGGCCAATGACACCGGCGATGGAAAACGGTCGCCGCAGCAAGGTGGCCCCCTGACCATCCACTTGCACCATGACAAATTGACCCGGTATTGCCGCAGCATAGGCCTGGTCACACGCCAGCCCCAGGCTAATGCAACCGGCATTCATTGAACGATTCCACAAAACAGTCGCCTTCTGCTGATTCATACAATATCCTTATTCATCTCAATGACCATCATGTAGTGATGACCCGCCTAAATATATTAGATAGAATACCTTTATGCTCAAATTAGGCCTTTATTCCCACCACCGAAGCAAATCGCCCCGTCTGCTTTTCAGCACGATACGAGAAAAATAGGTGAGAGTTACATTTTGTACAAATCCCCGCTATTTTAATGTTTTGCGCCTGCAAACCGGCTTGTCTCAGCTGGTCTATACTCATCTGCCAGAAGTTGAAATGATCAGCCACACCACGGTATCCCCAAAGCGAAGGGGGAATCTCGGTACGATAGTTGACAAACTCGGCACAACACGGCCCCAGCGAAGGACCGATGCCGGCGATGAGGTCTGTCGTCAGACTTCCAAACCGGGTGCCCATGGCTTTAACCGTATTTCCGATAATGTTCCGGATACTGCCGCGCCAACCCGAGTGAATATTGGCAATGACTTGACGAACCGGATCCATCAGGATCACCGGCTGGCAATCGGCAACCTGGATCACCAGGGCACTGTCGGGCTGATCGGTCACCAGGGCATCCCCATTCAACTGCACAGTTGAATTGCGGTTCTGCTTGGCATTATTTCCTGACCATACACTTACATCGACACCGTGGACTTGGTGGGTATAAATACCCAAAGGATTATTCCAGAGTTCCAGCATGCGGTTTCGATTGCGCCAAACCTGTTCATCAGAGTCGGCGCAACCCAATCCGATATTGAAGGCTTGGGGCCTGCCCTCAGTGTCATTCGCATTTCGCAAAACGATAGCATGAAAAAAATGCAGTGAGTCGGCCAGAGCCGGAAATTGGAGATACCGTATTCCGTTTTGCGTGCGCCAATGCATGCTTCAGTCCCCTATTGTTGCGCCCGTGCCAGTGTCAGTACCCTCACCGACGTTGCACCGCCGCGCCGAAGTACTTGGGCACATGCATGAACAGTAGCCCCCGTGGTGAACACATCGTCCACCAGCAATAGCCGCCGACCGCTGATGTTTCCCGCTCCAAGGGCAAAGGCATGCCGCAGATTGGCTTGGCGGGCTTTGCGATCCAAGCCGGCCTGGGGCGCCGTAGGGCGCCGGCGTAATAAAGCGTTGCTCAGAATTCGGTACTTGTCAAAAGGCACACCCTTGCGGGCCGCCAGCCGGGGCCACTGCCGGAGCAATAAATCGGCTTGGTTGAACCCTCTTTGCCGCAGGCGTCGCCGGTGCAGGGGCACCGGCACGACAGCGTCCACATCCGCCATTGACCAATATCGCCCAAACGCCGCCCAGAGCAGTTGCCCCAAAGGTTTGGCCAAGGGTTCACAACCCCGGTATTTGTAATGATGAAGAACAGCCCGCCAGGCACCGTCATAGCGGACCGCGGACCGGGCACTTTGGAAGGAAAAATCCTCCCCGCGGCACGCACCGCAAATATGATCCACGCCTTGGTCCGAAGCAAAGGACCCGCCGCATCGGGGGCACAACGGCCCGTCCATTAAAACCAGTCGGCGGTCGCAGCGAGGGCACAGGTACGCCGACAATCCGGTGTCGGACGCAGGACGAGCGGACCCTGGGCACAGGGCGTCACAGTTTAAACAGCGCCCTGGAAATAGTGCTGCCGAGACAGCAGCAGCCAAGTGCGACAATTGGTGACCCATCAAGATTCACCTGCCTTGGGTAGGCGGAACCCATTGCATGGCGCCATACCGGGTGGGTGATGCATGCCGGATTAAAGCAAGGGTTACATCCGCTCGATGATGGCCGCGGCAAAGGCTGAGCATTTAACTTCGCTGGCGCCTTCGATCTGGCGCGCCAAATCGTATGTAACCACCCCATCCTTGACCGTGCGCTGCAGGGCAGTACGGACCTTTTCGGCTGCTTCTTGCCATCCCAAATGATCCAACATCATGGCACCTGAAAGAATCAACGAGCTGGGATTGACTTTGTCCAGACCGGCATATTTGGGAGCGGTACCGTGGGTGGCTTCAAAAACGGCGCATTGGTCACCAATGTTGGCGCCCGGGGCCATACCCAGCCCCCCCACCTGAGCCGCCAAAGCATCCGAGATATAATCTCCATTCAGATTCGGGGTGGCGATAACGGAAAACTCATTCGGCCGCAACAAGACTTGCTGGAACAGCATGTCGGCAATACGGTCCTTGATAACGATTTTGTCTGCAGGACGCTGACCATTGTATTGGTCATACAATTCCGCCTCGGTAATGGTTTGGTCCCCAAAGCGCTCTTTGGCCACCTCATATCCCCATTGGCTGAAAGCGCCTTCGGTGTATTTCATGATGTTGCCCTTGTGCATCAGGGTGACACTGGAGCGGCCCTGCTCAATGGCATAGGCAATGGCCTTGGTCACCAGACGCTTGGTCTTTGCTGCACTGATGGGCTTGATGCCGATACCGGTTTGATCCCCCAAGCGCGTCCCCATTTGGGTATTCAAAAAATCGATGACGCGCTTGGCTTCGTCCGAGTCGGCGGCCCACTCCACACCCAAATAAATATCTTCTGTGTTCTCACGAAAAACCACCATATCAATGGCTTCGGGATTTTTCATGGGGCTCGGCACGGGTTCGATATAACGCACCGGCCGAACGCAGGCATACAGATCGAGTTTTTGCCGAATGGCCACATTCAAGCTGCGAATGCCGGTGCCCACCGGTGTGGTCATGGGCCCCTTGATGGCCACGACATGCTCGCGAATGGCATCCAAAGCTTTTTCTGAAAGCCACTCACCGGTCTGTTCGTATCCCTTCTCACCGACCAACAGCTCCAACCACGCGATCTTTCGCTGACCGCCGAATGCTTTTTCAACCGAATGGTCCAGTACCGATTTGGTGGCCGGCCAGATATCACGACCGATACCATCGCCTTCGATAAACGGTATGATGGGTTGATGCGGCACCTGTAAATTTCCTTGATCGTTGATGACTATCTTTTGCCCTTGTTCTGTCTTCATTGTCGTCATGCTCCTTGTTAAAATCCGGGCAGCATGGCTGCTACCAGTTTATCTCATCATAATCATTTTAATCATCAATCGTTGCGCTGCCGAAAGGCCTCATAGATAAAGACGGCGGCCGCCGCCGAGGCGTTGAGTGAGCTGACATCCCCCGCTTGGGGAATGGCCATAGTAAAATCACAATGTTGCTTGACCAATGGCCGCAAGCCCTTTTCCTCACCGCCGATGACCAATACCAACGGGCCGGTCAAGTCCGCATCGAACAGGGGGGTCTCCCCTTGATGATCAGCCCCGGCAATCCATAATCCAAGTGCCTTTAATTGCTTCAAGGTATTGACCAAATTGGTTACCCGCGTCAACAGCATATGCTCCAAAGCGCCGGCGGATGCTTTGCTGGCGGCTGATGTCGGGGCAGCGGCGCGGTCCTTGAGGATTATCATGCCATGAATGCCGGCGCAATGGGCGGTGCGGGCCATGGCACCTAAATTATGTGGATCGACGATCTGATCCAGCGCCAGTACAAAGGGAGCTCGGGAATTGACTTTTAAAATACGGTCCAAAGGGACATAGGGGTAAGGGCCTGAACGTGCGGCGACCCCTTGGTGGCGATCATGCCCCACAATCTCAGTTAGCACATGGGCCGCTATCCATTGCACCTTTACACCGGCGGCAACGGCCAACTGGGCGACCTGTTTCCTTCGACCCCTTTGGCCCTCAACCAAATAGAGTTTGTCTATTTTGCGGCGGCCCGCCTGCATAGCTTCCCACACAGGGTGGTAACCCCACAATAGGGTAGAAATCTGAGTCATCCCCTATCCCGACGAACGATGGCTACGATAAAGTTGTAGCAATTCGATAAGTTTACGGGTAGCTACGCCTAAATCGTCGTTGATCATTACGTGTTGGTAGAGCGCTTTTTGAGCTATTTCTGCCTTGGCATTTTTCAATCTCAGATCGATGGTAGCCTGATCATCTTGGCCGCGGCCGGCCAAACGGCGCTCAAGTTCTTTAAGTGAGGGCGGCATGATAAATATGGTCACGGTACCGCTGAATTTGGATAGCAGTTGACGGGTGCCCTGCACATCGATGTCCATCAGAATGTCTTGTCCGGTGGACAGGGTTTGCTGCACCCATTGGGCGGATGTGCCGTAATAATTACCGTGAACCCGAGCCCATTCGGCCCAGCGCCCCTGAGCGATGCCCTGCTCAAATTCGGCTTTAGAAAGAAAGTAATAGTCGCGCCCCTCTTGTTCACCTTGTCGCCTCGGTCGGGTGGTATAAGAGATGGAGTATGCCAAATCTTTAAAATGTTGCCGGACCGCATCACACAGGGTGGTCTTGCCGGCCCCCGACGGTGCCGAGATGATAAAAAGATGTCCGGCATCGTGGGCTGATGAATCGCTGGCACTTCCGGTTGAGGGTGTGGGGGGCGATCCGACCATGATTATCCCTGCGACTCCTTAAGGGTTTCAAACCGCTGGGATATAGTCTCTGCCTGGATAGCAGACAGCACAATGTGATTGCTGTCCATAATAATGATTGAACGGGTCCGCCGTCCGTGGGTCGCGTCGATCAAATGCTTCTCTTCTTTGGACTCATCTTTGAGCCGTTTCATGGGGGCCGAATTGGGTGACACAATGGCCACCACCCGCTCGGCCACAACGGTGTTGCCAAACCCAATGTTCAACAGATTCTTTTCCATGCTGCGTCCTCTCCTAATATCCGTGTAGCGTATGTGCTTCAAATCCGTTATTCTATGTTTTGAACCTGTTCACGCAATTTTTCAATTTCGGCTTTAATATCCACGATAGTATGCGCCACTTCAGCCTGGCCTACCTTTGCTCCCATGGTATTAAACTCCCGGTTGAATTCCTGCAATAAAAAATTGAGTTTGCGCCCTGCAGGCGCATCATCCTTGAGAATAGAACGAAACTGAGCCACATGACTGCGCGATCGCACAATCTCTTCGGAAATATCGCTGCGGTCCGCCAGAATGGATGCCTCCTGGGCCATACGGGCGGCGTCCAGTTCCACCACACCATTGGTCAAAGCTTCAATGCGCGATTTCAACTTGTCCCGGTATTGGGTCACGAGGCCGGGGGCCACGGCTTCAATCTGACCCAATCCCTGTTCAATGAAATCCAGGCGTTGTTCTAGATCCCGGCCAAGGTATTCCCCTTCTTTTTGGCGCATGGCATTGACATCTTCTAATGTTTGCTTCAAACAAGCAGCCAGCAGGGGCCAATGCCTTTCAACATCCTGGGTTTCACACGGCACCACCATGCCGGGAACCGCCAGAAGTTGCTCCACCGACACTTCACCCGCCAGCTTTAAATGATCTTTGAGTTGGTGAACCGCCAGCATGTAGGCTTTGGCTTTGGGCAAGTCCGCCTCATAGGTGTGGGCCGCCTCCGCATTGGACTGGATTTTGATGCGCACTTCTATCCGTCCACGCACAAAGGCAGCCGTCACCCGCTTTTTAATTTTCTCTTCAAAATTCAAATAGCGCGCCGGCAATCGCAGCGAAACATCCAAATGGCGGCTGTTGTAAGTTCGGATTTCAGTGCAAACCGTCAATTCCTGATCCGTTTGCTCTCCACCGGCATATGCGGTCATGCTTTTGAGCATTGTTTATATCACCTTTGTTAATTTCAAATCATGGTAATGGATTGACATGGTCATTTTCCATTTTCGATTGAGCCCCATGCGCCTGATATTTTAAATCCGCGCCATATTTATGGCGGACCTGCAATAAGAACATACGTATTTCTGTTGCTTGGTAGTCCGGATAGGTCCAAGGCAGCGGTTGATAGCCGCCCCCTTGATAGATCAGGGTTAAATCCGCATAGATGCCCTCGCCGATGTAAATACGGTGGGCGTAATTCTTGCCCGTGGCCAAGACAAAACGTTCGTAAAGCAGATAGCCGGGATCGATATTCACCCGGCGGTGGTTGTCTACAGCTAAAGTTTGCTCAATGGTGTTGGTCTGGCGCTTGATGCGGGCCAAGTGTTGTTGGTCAATCAGATGCCGAAAAATCAAGATGCGCCGGTATAAGGGTGTCCCCATTTCGGTGTTATAATAATCGGTGTACTTAAAATCGAACCAGGGGCTCACCAGATCCAGCTCCCCATACGAAGCTTGCAGCAAGGCTGCAACGTGCGATAACAGCCCTTGGTCATGGAGCAACAGCGCGATAACCAATTTGGCGGGCTGGGCTGGCTGAGGTTGGCTCATGGGTTGATCTTTAGGGTTGGGTTCAGTCGCTAGTGTGCCAACTGGCGCCTATTCGCCTTGACCGCCGTCAAGGGCCCGGGCTTCTTCAATCAGCATGATGGGAATGTCGTCACGGATCTCATATTCCAGCCGACACTGATCGCATATCAGACCGTTCTCTTCTGCATTGAGATGGATATCCCCTTTGCATTGAGGGCAGACTAAAATTTTTAGTAAATCAGAATGAATGGGCATTTAACCTCCTTGTTCCCTGCTCATCAATGGCCTTTTAAAACACTCAGTTTCCGAAGCCTATCGATTAATTTAGGCAAACCCTATCTCCGTTGGGCGGATCATGAAAACGGCTATATTAGAGCTTTTATCCATATTTTGTGGCAAAGTGCAACCATCTGTGTCCAAAATCGATAATTTCTTATAATTAGAAAAAGTTGGACACAATGTTCGATATGGTATAGAAAAAGCGCCAGCGCAATGGGGAATCCATAGGGCTCAACCGCTAAAATGATAATCGGTTGCGAGATTAATAGTTTCTCTGCATAACATCCTACACAGCGATAAGGAGACAGTATGCATCTAAAAGAACGCGTCATCATCACCGGTGGTTGCGGTTTTTTGGGATCCCACCTGTGTGAACGGCTGCTCGACATGGGCCATGAAGTGATCTGTGTGGACAATTGTTTTACCGGCAGCAAACGTCATGTCCGTCACCTGCTGGGTCACCCTAACTTTGAATTCATGCGCCATGATATTACTTTTCCGCTCTATGTCGAGGCGGACCAAATTTACAACATGGCCTGCCCGGCTTCACCCGTTCATTATCAATTCGATCCAGTGCAAACCACAAAAACCAGTGTTCACGGTGCCATCAATATGTTGGGATTGGCCAAACGGGTAAAAGCCAGGATCCTGCAAGCTTCCACCAGCGAAGTTTATGGCGATCCTGAAATACATCCGCAAACTGAAAGCTATTGGGGACGTGTCAATCCCATCGGTACGCGGGCATGCTACGACGAGGGCAAGCGCTGCGCCGAGACCCTGTTTTTTGATTACCACCGCCAACATCAGCTCAGCATCAAAGTGGCTCGTATTTTCAATACCTACGGCCCTCGCATGCACCCCAACGATGGTCGCGTGGTCTCCAATTTTATCGTCCAGGCCCTTGAGAATAAACCCATCACCATCTATGGCGACGGAAGTCAAACCCGCTCGTTCTGCTATGTGGATGATCTGGTGGACGGACTGATCCGGCTGATGAATTCAAAAGACGGCCTGACGGGACCGATCAATCTGGGAAACCCGTCAGAATTCACCATATTGGAATTGGCCCGGAAAGTCATAGACTTGACAGGCGCAAAATCTAAAATTGTTCATGAGCAGTTGCCTCAAGACGACCCCAGACAACGAAAGCCTGACATTTCCCTGGCCCGCAAGGAACTGGATTGGCAGCCGGGTATCACTTTGGATCAAGGGCTGAAATCAACGGTGGCCTATTTTGATCAGCTGTTGAAAAAAAAGTAACCGGTGGTCAGTATTCGGCTATCGGTATTCAACTACCGACCACCGAATACCCATCACGGATCACCGCTTTTTAGAATTGGAGAGCACTTTTCGAGCCAGCCCGGTGGTACTGTATCCCTGAACCAGGTCCACCAGCTTAACACGCCCACCATAGCCCTCAACGATCTCTTTGCCCACCACTTGCTGTGGCCTGTAATCAGAGCCTTTGACCAAAATATGCGGTTGGATTGCCTTGATCAGATCAAGGGGAGTGTCCTCATCGAAGTGAACCACCAGGTCCACACAGGCAAGGGCACTGAGCATGGCAGCACGATCCTCTTGCTGTAAAATGGGCCGTTGGGGACCTTTGAGCCGGCGCACGGACGCATCGGTATTCAACCCCACGATGAGACGATCGCCCAAGGCTCTCGCCTGGTACAACAAACTGATATGACCCGGATGCAGCAAGTCAAAGCAGCCGTTTGTAAAAACAAGGGTCTCGGCGGCGGCTTTCCACTCTTGCACTTTGGCAAGGGCCGCATCCAGGGCCGTCATTTTGGCGGCGGCATATGGATAAAAGCGCTGCTGCTTAGTGAATTGCAGGGCAGTAGCAAGTTCTGAAGCCAAAATGGGCTGTGTGCCCAGTTTGCCGACGACAATACCGGCAGCCACATTGGCAACGCCCGCGGCTTGCTCAAAACCGGCCCCGCTGGACAAGACAGCAGCCAGGGTGGCAATCACCGTATCGCCGGCACCAGATACATCATACACATCGCGAGCTTGGGCAGGGATGAGGATCGGCTCTTTTTCCGGTCCGATCAGACACATGCCCTGGGCACCCCGGGTAACCAATAGCCATTCCAAAGCCAGCCGGTTTCGAACCTCCCGGGCCGAAGCAATCAGCAAATCGCTGTCCGCGGCCAGGGGCAAGCCTACCAGGGCCTCCAACTCAGCCGTGTTGGGCGTAATGCAGGTGGCACCCTGGTATCGCTCCCAGCTTGTCCCTTTGGGGTCTACTAAAACAGGAACCGAATGGTCGCGGGCCAAAGCGATGAGCCACGGCACCATCGGTTCAGAAGCCAGGAGCCCTTTGCCATAATCGGAGACAATCAGGGCCTGGCACTGATCAATTTCATGGACCACTTGCGCCTGAACTTTTTGCATCAACGCCGCCGACAGATTTTGGGTATCTTCTTCATCCAAACGCAATACCTGTTGTTTGTGGGCCATGATGCGGGTCTTGGTAGTAGTGGGACGGGCGGCATCCGATACCAGACCGTCGATGATGCCCTTTTGGTCGAAAAGGGTTTTTATAGCGGCTGCGGTTTGATCATCGCCGCAAACCCCCGCCACGGTCACTTGGCAACCCAAGCCGGCCAGATTGTTTGCGACATTGCCGGCACCACCCAAGGTCTCGGTCACGCGTTGCTTTTTCACCACGGGTACCGGGGCCTCCGGCGAGATGCGTTTGACCTGCCCCCAGATGTATCGATCCAGCATGATATCGCCTACGATCAGGATGCGGGTATTTTTAAAAGATTGGGTTACGGGTTCCATGAATACTCCCAGCGTTTTACGGTGTGGCATTGAGTGTTTTTTCAATCTGCATGGCCCAGAAATGAAGAATAAAAATATGGGCCTCTTGGACGCGCGCCGTGTTTGAATTGGCGACGACAATCGACCTATCCACCTGGGCCGCAAGCAGACCGCCGTCTCGGCCCAGCAGCCCAACGCTTTGCATGCCCTGTTTTTTAGCCTCGGCAACGGCACGCCATACATTCTTGGAATTCCCTGATGTGGAAATACCGATAAGCAGGTCCTGGGGCTGCCCCAACCCTTGAACCTGGCGGGCAAAAACATCATCAAAACCAAAATCGTTGCCCACGGCCGTGAGGATTGAGGTGTCTGTGGTCAATGCGATGGCCGGCCAAGCCTTGCGGTCCTGATCAAACCGACCCATGATCTCTGCCGCAAAGTGCTGGGCATCGCCGGCCGATCCGCCATTGCCGCAGATCAAGATTTTTTGACCCGCTGCAATGGTGCGGGTCAGCAGCGTCCCTGTCTTTTGGATGGCTGCGGCCATGGTATTGAGTTGCTCGAAACATTGGATATGCTGATTTAAAATTGTCTGAAACATCGCGGGGATCCTTGGTTTCACGAATTACACGGGACGCCTGCTACTGTTTGGGATGACCGGTTGTCCTTATTTACGACTATCAGCTGTCGTCCATCTCATAAACTGCAGCAGCCAGCAAAGGAATCATAATTTCGTGATGCCCGGTCAACGCGTAGCCCCTGCCGCCGTTTAGCACCGGACGCTGAACCACATTGACCCTGGGCCGATAATGCTGAATCATATCAAAATTAGCGGTTGTAAAATCGCTGACATCATGGCCTAAATTTCGTGCCACCGCAAGAGCCTTTAGAAACACTTCGGGCATGATCACCGCGCTGCCCAGGTTGAGCACCACCCCCCCCTGCCCCAGCTGTGAAACGGTATGCGCCAAAATACGAAAATCTCTTAAAGAAGCCTTTCCAATGGCCGCACCATTGGCGCTTGGATGTTGATGAACAATATCCGTGCCCAAAGCGACATGCAGGGTATAGGGAATTTTCATCTGATACGATCTGGCCAGCAATGCGCGCCCCATATGGGGGCTCTGTTGGGCCACCAACACGGCTCCCACCGCTTCACCAAAACCCTCTTTCCCGCTCGACGCCCGTACTGCGGCGTTGTTGATCAAAGCCGCTGTATCGGCCGCCATACCAAACGATCCATCGCCCAATTGGGTAGCCACATCCTCGGAGGTATGGCCCCAGCAGGCCAGCTCCGCATCGTGGACGGCAGCACTGCCGTTGGAGGCAAAATGGCTGACATACCCCTGGGCAGCTAAATCCGCTAAAATGGGACTGCAGCCGGTTTTAATCACATGCCCACCCAACATCACCAGTACGGGTTTACCCAGCTTTTTGGCCCCCGCAATGGCCCCGGCCACAGCTTTGAGTTCATTGGCTTTTAAAATGGATGGCAGCCCCTCCAGAAAAGCGCTGAAACGCATACCTCGCTGGGGCGGTTTTCCTTCGTGGTCTGTGGTCACTTTTGAAGCCCTTTTGCCGGCCTCGTAGGTACGAAGACCGGAAAGATCGATTTCATTGTACGGCATAATTCCATTCCACCTCGGATTAAGTAATACGGGTGCAACTCAATATTTAAAGACGTTCGAATTGCTTGGCCTAACCATATAACATATTGTATTGTTAGGCAATGGCCAGAGCAACCGCTGATACGACCGCCCGCCGGCCGCCGATGCTTGACATACTTTGCAAGGCCCGGACCGGACCCGGTAATAATCAGCGAGATTCCCTGGCGATTATTTACAAAACAGCGTCCATAAGATACAAGGTGTTGCACCCATTGAAAGGGGCGCATTCCGCTTTGCAAACCGCGGAGGCAATTTAACTCTATCCACGCATATTGATTGGAAAGAGGGCGCAGCGACACCGCAAGCATATGATAATGGAAGGAAGACCGATTGAAGTTGTTTCCAAAAATGCAAATAAAAGAACGGCATCGCAACATCTTGCGACATATCCTTAATAATCGTAATCGCCTAATCATTTCGGGAGTCTGCAGTTTGATGATTGCATCCTCGACAACAGCAATGGGCTATTTGATCCGACCTGTCATCGATGACGTATTTGTCAACAAAGACACCACCGGGCTTGTCATTCTGCCATTGGTCATCATCATTGTTTTTCTGGTTCGCGGACTGGGACGCTATGGTCAAGAATATTTTATGAATTATATCAGTGAAGACATTATTCGCCGATTGCGCAATCAGCTCTATGATCGTATTCAGGATCTGCCTTTGGCCTTTTTTCAAAAAGAGCGCACCGGGGGCCTTATGTCGCGAATTACCATTGATGTCAATATATTAAAAAGCATGGTGTCAACTGCCGTCAATGGGACTTTGCAGGATATGTCTACCATTGTGGGGTTGACGGCGGTCATATTCTATCAAAACTGGCGCATGGCAATCATTGCATTTTTGATTCTACCGATAGCATTTTTTCCCGTCTTCGAGCTGGGCCGCCGGGTGAGGCGTGTGCGCACCGATTGTCAAAGGGCCATGGCCGAGCTCAACGCTTTTTTAATGGAAACCTTCGCCGGAAGTAAAATTGTTAAAGCGTTTGGTATGGAACGCCATGAAAAAGATCGGTTTTTCAATAAGACAGACGCCCTCTTTAAATTGGAAATCAAAGAAGTCGTTGTGCGGGCGCTATCTTCTCCCATAATGGAGTTTCTGGGCGGCCTGGGCATTGCTTTCGTGATCTGGTACGGCGGGTGGGAGGTACTTCAGGAAAAGACCACACCGGGGACATTCATCAGCTTTCTGACCTGCGTGCTGCTGCTCTATGAACCGATAAAGAAACTGAGCGTATTGAACAACACCATCCAAAAGGGGCTGGCCGCTACCGATCGCATCTACGATATCATTGAAACCCAATCGGATATTCAAGACCCGGAACATCCTTCAGCTATCGTCCATGGCGCCCATACACTGAGTTTCGAAAATGTTGAATTTTCCTATGGTGATACCCGGGTCCTCAAAGGTATTGATCTGACCATTGCCCAGGGACAGGTTTTAGCCTTGGTGGGCATGAGCGGTGGGGGAAAAACAACCATCGCCAATCTGATTCCCCGCTTTTTTGATGTCAGTGCGGGTCGAATTTGCATCGATGGTACAGACATTCGGCAGTTTGCAGTAGCCGACCTGCGCAAAGAAATTTCCGTAGTTACCCAAGAGCCTATTCTTTTTGATGAAACCGTACGCGACAACATCGCCTACGGCAATCAGCAAGCTCGCGAAGCGGACATAATCGCTGCCGCAAAAGCCGCGTATGCACACGACTTTATTGTTAAATTCAAAAATGGATATAACACTCGGGTCGGAGAATTGGGCGGAAGGCTTTCCGGTGGTGAAAAACAACGCATGTGTATCGCCCGCGCCTTAATCAAAGATGCCCCCATCCTCATTTTAGACGAAGCCACCTCATCATTGGATTCCGAAGCGGAGGCCTTGGTCCAAAAAGCCTTGGAAAATCTTATGCGGGGACGCACGACACTGGTCATTGCCCATCGGTTATCCACAGTCGCCAATGCCAATCAAATTGCGGTGGTGATTCAAGGACGCATCACTGAAAGGGGCACACACAAGGAACTTTTGGCAGGCAATGGGGATTATACCAAATTATTTAAAACACAATATTCCGGTAGCGCTCTGATAACAGGGGTGCCGGTGCAACAAGAACAATAGGACCATGAATCTATTTGAGCGTTGGTTGTATTTTACCACTGAAAAATTTTTTGACTTCCTCGGACGCCTTCCTGCTGCTGCCAGAGAGTCTTGCGCTGTTTTCATGGGCCGCATGCTTTTTGCCGTCGACCGCAAACATCGCCGCATCGCCATCGACAATTTAACCACTGCCTTCGGTAAAGACAAAACCGCTGACGAAATTGAATTGATCTCCCGTGCTGTATTTATAAATTTAGCCAGAATGGCTTTTGAAACCGCGTGGTCCCTGCAGCTGCCCGATCATCAGCTCTCACAGTATTTTCACATCTGGGGCCAATCGCATTATAAAAAGGCGCACGCCAAAGGCAAAGGGGTGCTGCTGTTGGGTGCGCATTTTGGGAACTGGGAAATTCAAATGATTATTGCTCATATGATGGACATGCCCCTTCATGTGGTCTACCGTTCATTGGATGTGGCCTTTATGGATCGTTTCGTTCAAGCTTACCGCTCACGCTTCGGCACCGTGATGATCCCCAACCATCGTGCTGCGATGCGAAAAGTATACGCTGCACTGAAGAAAGGCTTCCCTGTGGGCCTTTTAATGGATCAGGGAGTTGATTACGACAGTGGCGTATTTGTCGATTTTTTCAATCGCCGGGCGGCCACCAACTCGGGAATGGCCATTCTGGCACTTAAGAGCCAAGCACCGGTATTGCCCTTTTTTCTTATCCGAAGGTCCAATGGATTCCATGCTGTCTTGGGACCCGAATTGCCTCTCATCAAAACCGGCGACCCGGTCAAAGATATCGAAGAGAATACGCAACTCTATAACCGTGTCATTGAAACCTATGTGCGAAAATTTCCAGATCAGTGGTTTTGGGTACACCAGCGCTGGAAAAACCTCCCCTTTTGTCCTTGGCCCAGAACAAACCCCAGGGTGAGCAATCGCTATTAGCTGCCGATACCGTGCTTTGGCCGAAAGATATGATTCCGAATCGATTTTTGAATACGAAAACTATTCTTGTTCGCTCTGCCAACTGGGTGGGTGACGCCATCATGACGACCCCGGCCATGCTTGCCATTCGCAACAATTTCCCCCAAGCCCATATCACGCTTCTGGCCAAATCCTGGGTGATGCCGGTGTTTGATCACAATCCGCATCTAGACCGCTTGATGCTCTATGACTCGAATGGACGACACAAAGGCCCCGTGGGGAGATGGCGCCTTTCGCGGGATCTGAAGCGGCACCGATTTGACCTGGCCATTCTCTTTCAGAACGCCTTTGAAGCGGCACTGATTTGCTGGCTGGCTGATATTCCCCAACGCATGGGGTTCACCACGGACGCGCGCTCCCTTTTGCTGACCGACCGGATTCGTACCTGGCCGGATCTCAAAAAAGGCCATCTGGTCGATTACTATATGGGCCTGCTTACCAGCGCCGGACTAACGGCCGGGGAACGCAAACTCAATCTGTTCTTCACCTCCGAAGAAAAAACTAGCGCTGCGCTAACACTGTCTGCGCTGGGCATACCCGCAGGCGCCACCATCATTGGTATTAATCCGGGTGCGACATATGGAACGGCCAAACGCTGGCCCGCAGATCGGTTTGTCGAGTTGAGCCGTCGATTGATCGGAGAACACCAATACCGCATCCTGGTATTCGGAGGTCCGGGAGAGGCGCAGCTCGGGGACGATATCGCCACTCGCGTCGGCACCGGGTGCATCAACCTGTGTAATAAAACCAATTTGAGAGAGGCCATGGCGTTGATTGATTGCTGCCATGCTTTTGTCACCAACGATTCCGGATTAATGCATGTGGCGGCAGCATTGAACATTCCCCAAATTGCCATTATCGGTCCCACGGATCCGGCAGCCACCTCACCAATCAGCCCTGCCAGCCGCCTGATCCAAAATTTCGGCAGCTGTGAACATGCGCCATGCCTAAAGGTGGACTGCCCATTGGACCACCGCTGCATGACCACCATTGATGTGGACAGCGTCATGAAAATGATGATGGAAATAATGGCCTGGACAGACCGGACATGATCCCTCAAGCACCTAAAGTTCTGATTGTCAAACTCAGCGCCATCGGTGATGTCGTGCATACCCTGCCGGCGGTCAATGCTTTGCGCCGTTATCGCCCTGAAGCACAAATCACCTGGTTGGTGGAAGAGGCCTCCGCCGATCTGGTCATCGGCCATGGTGCGGTTGATCGTGTGCTGGTATCCAAGCGCAAAAGATGGTCCAGGGGCTTGCATACCCACAATTGGCGGCACCATCTTGGGGAGATCTTTTCGTTTATTAAGCAACTGCGTGATACCCGTTACGATATGGTATTGGACTATCAGGCCGCGCTGAAAGGCGCCGCACTCATCGCTTTGACGCGGGCAGATCGCAAGATCGGCTTTGGTCCCGGCATGGCACACCAAGAGCACAGCTATTGGGTGTTGAATGAGAAGATCCCCATGGTCAGCATGGAGATACACGCCCTGAAACGCAGCTTGATGCTGATGGAAGCCTTGGGCATACCGGTTGAACGGATTGAATACAACTTGCCGATCTCGCGTTCGGCGATAAAAAAGGTCCAGCAGTTGGCACGGACAGAGGGACGCCGAAGCGGACCATCTGTGGCGATCAATCCCGTAGCCCTGTGGGATACCAAGTTATGGTCTTCCCATCGGTTTGCTGAACTGGCCGATCAATTGATCGAAACCTATCAGACCAACATTTATTTCACCGGCGGTCTATCCGATAAAGGAGAGATTGATGGGATCATCCGGCAGATGCAATACCACGGCGTCAATCTGGCCGGGAAGACATCATTGATCGAGCTGGCCGCCCTCTATCAGCAGATGGCGTGCGTCATTACTACCGATACCGGCCCTATGCACATTTCCGCAGCGGTAGAAACACCGGTTGCGGCCCTGTTTGGTCCCACCGCCGAATGGCGAACCGGCCCCTATGGCGATGGCCACCAGGTCGTTTCAGTGCCCATGGATTGCCGGCCATGCTTTAAACGCCACTGTGATCATCGCCGCTGCATGCAATCGATAACAGTGGCCGATGTCATGAAGCGCGTCGATGGGTTTATTTAAAACGAATAGGGCTTATCTAATTCCCGCAGGACCTTCGGTTCAGAAAAATGCCATCTAAGAACGTGAAAATTGCGCAGGAAGCGATTGCGGATGCTGCGTTCAATCCCTAAAGTGATCAACACACCCAAACCGTTTAAGAGTGTATTGGCCAGCAATCGGATACCTATCAAGACCACCGAAAGGGAAAACCGGCCGGGGTGCCACTTTTTTAGATATTGGTAACGTGCGCGGTAGAACAACATTCGGGATCGGGCGCCATGCCCCGCACTTTGACCCTGGTCATGGATGATCTTGGCCGAAGGGACGTAGAACACTTTCCATCCGGATTTCCAAACGCTTCGGGCCAAATCGGTCTCTTCAAAGAAAAAGAAGTATCGCTCATCAAAACCGCTGAGTTCATCAAGGATCTGTTTTCGAATCATTATACAGGCGCCGATGCATGAATCCACAGCCACAGGTTCTGTACCTTGACGTTTGGAATTTGGATATCGCCTGGGAAACATCCGCTTGAGAAGGGACTCACTGATCAGCAGTGACAACATCGTGGGAAAGGCAGCCACCGAGTTCTGCAGCGAGCCGTCGGTGTTGATCAACTGACCGCACACCAAGCCCGCATCCTGCCTATCCTTCATAAAATCAAGCAGGTTGGCAACAGCGTATGGGGTTAACTGGGCATCGGTGTTCAGTAAAAGGGCATAGGCACCCTTCATGATTTGGAAGGCTTGGTTGTTGGCGGCGCCAAAGCCCTGGTTTGTTTCGTTAGTGATACATCTGACTTGAGGATCATGTCGCCGCACCGCATCCACCGAGCCATCATACGACCCGTTGTCCACCAGCAATATCTCATAAGACATGCCGGTGCAGGTGGACCGCACCGAATCCAGGCAACGCAGCAATAGGTCCCGCGTATTCCAGTTGACGATGATGACGGAGAAAAGCACACCGCTATGATTTGATTCCGCTTTTGTCATAAATCAAGCATATCGTTTTTTAAATTCAGGTCCCTGAGAATCATGTAACGGAAAAAGACGCTGACGAAGGTTGATGCACCGATGATGACGCCCACGCTGCCGTCGAGAAATCCCAATCTTAAAAAATAGGTCTGGAGCATGGCGAAAACCGCATGGGAAATCGCTGTCCACGCAGAGGCCCGGCGGCCTTGTTGGTACATCTCCCGGCCTTGATGATAGGCATACCAGTAAGCGCGGTTTAAAAAATCTTCCGGAGATCTATACGAGTAGTGAAGAATGGGATTGGAAAGACGCCCAAGGTCAGTTGACACTTGAAGTGAGTCGTGAATCACATCCGTACTGAAATGTGTTTGACCTTTTTTGAAGACGCGCTTCACCCAATCGGGCCACCAGCCGCCATGCCGAATCCAATGCTCCTGATAGTAATTCTTCCGGCGCATAGCGTAGGCACAACAATCTCCATTGGCAACAATTTCCCTAATCTCCTGAGCCAATTGCGGCGTTGCTCTTTCATCGGCATCTATGGAAAAAATCCACGGTCCCTTGGCCAGTTCAACGGCACGGTTCTTCTGGGCGCCCTGTCCACGCCAGGCTTCAATAAATACACGGTCGGTGTACTTCTTGGCCAATGCCACGGTGCGATCATCACTACCGCTATCCAAAACCACGATCTCGTCGGCCCAGGTGAGGCTTTTCAGACAATCTTCTATGTTTTTCTCTTCATTCTTTGTGATGATCGTCGCAGAAATAGCTTGGTCTTTTGAAGTCATAACCTGATCCTGATGTCGTTTTTAAGGCAATAGTGTTGTCCTGAAAAAAGCAGCGGCCGGTTATGCGCCGGCAGATATCAATTTTTCAAGAACCAACCGTTCAACCGATCCAACACGATGCTGTTTTTTGGCGAATCCTTTTCCGGCATCATAATAATATTGGCAATGACGGGGCGGATCACTCACGAAAGTATAGGAGATCTCAACGACCACCCAACGCTGCTGGTTGTTTAAAACAAAATCATAAGCCATGCAAATAAAACCGCATGCTTCAGATATTCGATGTGCGGTCATCACGCAATCTTGAGGCAATTCATCGACATACTCAATCATGCCCGATCCGGAAGCACGGAAATCATTTTCCCGGTTGATCCTGGCAAAACCGAAGACCTTGTCTCCGACCACCATCACACGAATGTCGCCCGAATTGTGAGCACAATATTCCTGAGCCAGAAATGGATACCGCGTTTCGAATGAATGGATCAACGATACGCCTGTCGAACCCGCACCTTCGCTCTCTTTGCGCACAATGGGGAAAGTCAGCACCGACGCTTGCATAAAATTGGCAAGTTCCGTTTCACTCTCGATCCATTTTTGGGTCGGTGCGGGGAAACCTTTATCCAGGAAAAAATCCGCCTGCTTCCGTTTATCATTGTATAATTCAACGGCCAGGGGATCGGGAAAAATATTTTCCGGTCCAAAAAGCGCCGACAACTCAGGATAGAGGGACTTGAAGGCCGGTGCCCTTTTATCGTTGAAACGGGCGACGAATTTATCGCCGGGCTGGTGCTGTTTATCTATTTTTCGCAAAAGGCGTTTCGGTGATTTAGGGCGATCCAACAGGTTGTCGAATTGAATCTCTACCGCAGAAACACCCAATTCACGAGATGCATTGAGAAAATTATCCTGCCAGATACGCGACGCCCCTTCCTTATCACGGTAAACAAATATTTTCACGATAACCAATCCCTGTGACGGCCCCATCCAACAGCCGAATCCGGTTCAATGGTCGCCATTTGTTTGTAGCACTTTCTGATATTCCCTTTCATAGCGGTCCACCATGGCCGACCACTCAAAATCATGCGCACGTCTAAGGGCATATTCACGAAGGCGACGATGCAGCGTCTTATCTGATAAAATAAGGTCAATTTTCTGCGCCATGGCCTCAGGATCGTCAACAGGGATTAAAAATCCCTCCACGCCGTCACGTATCTGCTCCTTGTTGCCCTCCACTGCGGTGGCGATTATCGGTGTGCCGGCTGCCATCGCTTCCAAGTTGGCATTAGAAAACGGCGAGTGCCGAAAAGGACACAGATAAATCTCGGCATGACAAAACAAGTTCATGGAGGTCGGCCTGTCACAATAGTTCATGTAGTAAATGCGATCATCCAAATCCAATTGCGATACCAGTGCATCAAAATCCTTTTTCTTCTGATCGATCCCCAATACAACCAATTTTAGATCGGGAAAACTGTGAGCGACCTGCCCGAAAGCCCTAACCGCAATATCATAGCCTTTAACCGGTTTGAGTCCACCGGCAAAAAGCAAATAAGGCGGTGAGACAACAGGTGGATGGGATTTAAACTGCTCGATCTCTCCAATGCGCACCCCGTTATGAATGGTCGCTATTCTAGCATCCGCAATGCCGTAAGCCTCAATGCGTTGATGTAAAAAGTCTCCTTGAGCAAACATGAGCTTAACTCGTGAAAGGGCCTTGGAGAGTTTTCTTTGCAATTTAGGGTAACCCTCCACCGTGGAAAAGCCACCACCCACGGGACGACATACATACGGTACCCCCGTCATCTTGTTGAAAAAGTAAGCAGCTATCGTTTCATGGTATTCGCCTTGACAATGGATCAGCTCAAAGCGATGCTTTAAAAAAGCAACCATCAGTGACGGCAAAGCGTTGCCGACCAAAAAGCGTTTTGATCGCGCCCGAAGTGCACGCACATTGGGATATGTCATTTGAAAGGCATTTCGGTATTTCCCAGACTGGGGTGCAATGACAACACATTGATGCCCACGTGAGATCATGTCCTTGACCAGATGGTGGAGAAATATTTCCGCGCCGCCGAGTTGAGGCATAAACAGGGAAGTCAAAAAGGCAATACGCATAATCAACCCCATTGTGGGTATCCGGATGCTGCGATCTTGATCGAACCCTTAATCACTTTTGTCCTTTATAATCGGTGCTAGGGGCCGACGCAAAAGCCACATGACCCCAAGCATATCAACGATACCCACCCAGAGACGGTTATGCAGCCCATATTTTGATGTCCCGCGTTTCCTGAGACGATGATTGACTTCGATGGAAATCACTTTACCCCGATTACGCATCACCAACGCCGGTAAAAACCGATGCATATGATCGAACATCGGCAGGGCCTGAAACACCTGCCGGGCAAACACCTTTAACCCGCTGCCCGTATCGGGTGTATCATCCTTTAGCATGCGTGAACGTATACCGTTAGCAATACGTGAAGAGATACGCTTGAGCCAACTATCCTGACGCTTCTTCCTTCGCCCAACGATCAAAACCGGATTCGCCTGATGGTCTTCTTGTGCTCTGAGGTTATCGACCAACCCGAGAATATCCGCCGGATCGTTTTGACCGTCCCCATCCAATGTGGCGATTAATTTACCCCTTGCCATTTGTACACCTGTGGCCACCGCAGCGCTTTGACCGAAATTGCCGTTATGAGCTATAAACCGAAAAACGGGGATCTCAACCGCAAGCTTTTTTAACAAGGTTGAGGTACCGTCCCTGCTGCCATCATCGACGTAAAGGATCTCGTAGTTAATCTTTCCTTCAAGGGCAGCTTGAATTTCTTCAACCAACGGTTCAATATTATCTATTTCATCATATACCGGCACGATGACCGACAACTCCACCGCCTCATTGTGTATGTAATTTTTGATATCCATTTGAGTCATAGTGATTCTACAATTCTCCTAACGTTTGCAAAGGGTATCAGACTTTCCTCTTACGTAAAATATAATATGATCCCTTACCACTTTGCGGCCAGCGTAATATCTCTTCCAGCTCAAAACCTGTTGGCAAAAAATGCCTGAGTTGGTCGGGGTGTCGAACGGCAACCTGAGCATCCTGTTTTTCCAGCAGCAACTTCGCTGCTGCTCGATAGGTGATGCGCTGTTTCATCAAGTTAAGATAAAATTGCAAACCATAGGGCGTATCGACAAAATAGAGCGACTGAGTGTCACTGGAAAATGCCGAATAATGTTCGGCCATTTGCTGCACCTGTTTTGTTCTTTCGAACCATGGATTGGTACTTGGATCAATTATAAAATAGTAGACCGAAAACCAGACCAACATCACTATCCAGGCACCAATGGTTGCAGGTAACAATAAGCGCGACCGACCGTGTTTTTCAATCCATTGGGCCGCGAAACGTCCTGCCAATAAGCCAGCCGCCGGCAGCAAAGGAAAAAGGTGATCCGGCCGCTGATGGGGGAAAACCGAAAAAAGCGCTACCCCAAAGCATAGATAGGCAGCCATAAATCTTTCAAAACACAGCGATTCCTCATTTTTCACCGGCTTGCGCCATACTTTCCATAAACCGACCACCGCCAGTAAAGACCACGGGAAGAATCGACTGATAAAATAAAACGTGGGCATGACAATAAAAGCCACACCTGGAGAATACTTCCCAGAACTCCAGCTCGCATGTCCATACAGTTCGATGCCGATGATTTTCTCTAAGACCGCATCACCCAGTTGCAGATAAGCCAACCACAGCCACCCCAATCCAATGATTAGCAACAGGGACAAGCCAAAGGCATGTTGAAGCCATGGGTTACGGCCGAGCCGTCGATGCCGCTTTTGCCCCAACAAACCAATGAATCCCCCCATTGCCAGCACCAACCCCAAGGGCCCTTTGGTCAAAGTCGCAAGGGTGGCCGCCAGCCAGAACCAGACCCAAGACCATCCTTTGCGCCAGCATCCATAGCCGATACACGCCGTAGCAAAAGTAGCAAATGAAAACAGCGCATCGGTTCGAGCAAGATAGATAATTCGCAAACCAATGGGTGAAAGGATTAAAAATACCCCACCAAAAAACGCAGCTTGCCGCCCCATCGGTTGTCGCCCCATAAAATACATCAGCAAGCAACAGCCCAATACAGCCAATGCACTGGGAAAATAGAGTGCAAACGCATTGATCCGGCCGGTCACAAGGATCAACCCTGCCCCAATCCAGGTGTATACCGGCGGCTTTGAGCACACCTGTCCATTGTCATCCACTTGTACGATCCAATGGCCGTTCAATGCGGCGTCAGCCATGTAAGCTGCGGGTCGCTCCTGATCTTTATCCAGCAGGTCTGAAGGGGCAGTCCAGCGCATAATAAATAAGGAGGCCCAAATAACCATCAGGAGGGACAAGAGGATAGCCGGTCGCCGAATATATAAAAGATGTGGTGATCTCATAGCATAACACATGCGAGGTTATCTATACTAATCAATAACAAAGACTCACAAAGTCAAGTCATGGGGCGGGCCAGATAGAGAGGCTCTTGAATGGCCTCCATGACAATCTCTTTGTCCATGGAAATCAGCGCCTGCCACACGATTGAAATATCGGGCTCCTTAAAAACCGAACCACACTGTTCAATGGCGTAATTTTGGGTATTCAGATTATCCTTCTCTTGACGCGTGAGAACAACGACGGCCCTGGGGTCCAAATTCTTTGGCACTTGCCCCTGACTATAATAGTTTACCTTAACACGGCCTTTCGAAAGCGTGTACATCTGTCGAAGATAATTGGCACGCTTGCCGGACCATACGGATGCAACCCGGCCAGCTTCCATCTCGGGTAAAATGCAACCGATAAGTGTCTTAGACGGTGCAAAATCAAATTGCGGGAGGACCATACCCCGAACATCTGCTGTTGCGACTATCAATAGGAGCCCTATCGCCACAGGCGCTGGGCTCTGTTTGATTCTTATTGCCTTAAAAATGGTCCATGCCACAGCACCAAACAACAGCGCCCCGCCCAAAAGCAATTGCCAGTGTATGATTAATCCCACCCAGCTAAAACTCAAGCCCAAAACACCTAAAAAGATCAAAATGATTCCACAGCACCATTTCCATATTTTCTGGATTCGGGGCTGGTCGAAAACGTTCCAAAAAAGAGCCGCTAAAAGAACGCAAAACAGCGGATAAGCAGGTAACAAATAACGCGTGCGGTTATCTGTGCCTCCGGAAAAAATGGCCAGTAGTAGCACAAACCATCCGAGGATGAACACGACTTGTTGCCGGTGCTGCACGACAAATCGGCGAATCTCTTTTGGCTGGGCCAAATATCCCGCCAACACAATAAATGACCATGGAAATAAATTTCGAAATACACCCCAGATGTATTCTGCGATATTTAAAACGATATTTAATTTTGAAACCGTTATCTTTCCGTCCACCTGATCTCTATAAAACCGCCACAGATGTTCGCCTCCAAGCTGAAAGTAGACATAAAGATACCAGGACAGGGCAATGACCAATGCAATGGCCATAAGGGGCCAATGATAGACCGGCTTAAAGATAGACAGCCCCTTTCTGGTGATAATCAAGTACAGGGCCATAAAACCAATCAGAACTACTCCCAAGAGACCCTTGGTCTGAATAGCAAATGCAGCCCCAATATAGGTCAACAGATAATATCGTAGCCGGTAGTCACTTTCTATCACAAGCGCAAAAAAACCATATAGACTTAAAATCATAAATAAAACTTGCAGCATGTCTGGGGTGGCACGTACGCTGAGCACGATAAACTGTGTGTTTGAGGCTAAAATGGCAGCCGAGAGCATGGCGATGCGACGCTGTTGAAAAAGTTTGACGGAAAACTGATAAGTTACCCAAATTGTCGCAACACCCGCCAACAAAAATGGCAGCCGGGCAGCAAATAAATTGATACCAAGGGCTGTGTAGCTGGCAATCAAAACCCAGTAGGTCATTATGGGCTTTTTAGTCCGAAGTCTGCCGTCCGCATAATGGGGGTTCAACCAATCTGAATGCTGGACCATATAAACAGCTGAGTCTGTATAGAAGTGCTCATCACTGTGATAGGTGGACACCTGCGGCAGGACCGGTAGCAAAGAAATAAAAAAAATTAATAATATTAATATAATACCACCGCCATGAAAAACGGTGTTGTTTACAACTGTATTGTTTGGCAATGGAGAATCCAGTCCACCATTTTAGTAAAGGGCAGTTACGCGGCTCTAAAGAATGCGGATGTATAACAATGCCTGATGGGTGTGTCAACCAACCAGAACCCATATGGGACGGCCCATTATTGCAGCTAACTATTACATTTTACATATTTTTATTAAAAGCCACGCGCATTTCCGAAGGCCGTCCTAAAATCGATCCCCTGTTGATTTAATCCCGGTTTGTTAGTAAGAGACTCGTTCAATTACAACCGTATAACAAATACAAGTATATTATATGGGCTTAAAAGTGCCTCTTATCGCCTGCTGCGGGTTTCGTTGGGTATGAATCCAAAGGAGAATTGTTTTGTTGAAGTCAAAATTAAAATGGTGGTTGTCAATGCCGATTGTCTGGGTATTGATAGCGGGTTTCATCATACGCCTCTATTCGGCTTCAATGCGAACCATTATTAACCCCGATGGGGCTCAATATATTTATCAGGCCGGCGCTTTTTTTAATCTGGAATGGTCGAAAGTACTTGCCTGTAAAATAGCTTACATTTCCCCACTGCCCATTTGTATTGCCGGGGCTTTTGCCGTTTTCAAGGACTGGATCGTCGCCGGTCAATTCGTTAATTTGCTGTTTGGCTGGGCGGCACTTTGGCCCCTTTATCACGTTGTGCGTCGTTTTTTTAGTCGCGATGTTTGCAACCTTACCCTTTTAATTTATGCATTAATACCGGTTTTTGTAGACGGCAGCAGCAACGTAATCCGTGGTCCGATGTTCTGGTTTTGCCTCTGTTTAGGGATGCTTTTTTTTGTCCGTCAGTGGGATGAAAGTGCCAAAACGGGTCGTTTCAGATACGACCTGATAACCAGTGCGTTTCTTTTTTTATTGGCTACCTGGTGCCGAATTGAGGGTATCGTTTTCTTGGTTGCCCCATTTGTGTATTTGTGCGTCACTCGGAACGAACACAAGCTCCAAAAATGTTGCCTATTCTTGTTACCTATCGTGGTGATTGGATTGGCTGGCGCGGTAGCGGCCATGGGAACAACCGCCGATATCAACACGACCTTTCGGATCAGGCGGATTGTTAATGATATCAGTCATTTTAAATCTAATTTTCACGACCTGGAAACTTGGATTGGCCATATGGATGATACGCAAAGTGGCTTCTTTGCACAATTTTTAAAGCGTTCGCGTGAAACCTTGATCATGATCCCTTTGGTGGTCATTTTCCATAATTTTTTAGAGGGCGTATTTTACCCCTTTGCGCTCATCTTCTTCATAGGGCTTTTCGGTCTGCGGCGGCAATACCACCATAATCGCCGTTCAGCTTATTTCGCATGGCAGGCACTGGCCGGTTTTATCGTCCTCTATATGCACGTGATGAAAACATGGATTATCTCCTACCGCTTTCTTGCCATTCTCATATTTCCCGGCTGCATCATAATGGCCGCCGGGGTAGAAAAAACAATCCAGTGGCTGCATAACCAGCGCTGGTGGCCTCAGGGAAAACCCGCTGTTTGTTTAGCCATCGTAATAGTCGTCCTTGGGTTGCCTAAAAACCTCAAACCTGAAGAGAGTGATAAAGCGGTTTACCGCCAGGCGGCCCAGATAATCGAACTGCAGATGAAGGCAAACCCATCGGCGCAAATTGCGGGATTCGAACGTACAAGAGCGCTGGAGTGGATTATACTGTATGCTCACCGCAATGCGACAAGCATCCCCTGCTCCAAAAGTCTTGAGCATGAGATATCACCGGATTACAATCAATTCGTTGCCAACTTGGATTTGGCGGGGATTGACTTTGTTCTGTACGAAGAACGTTTCTGGCCCCATAATGTATTAGACCTGCCATCTGCGCCTTACGAGAAGGATTTCCGGCTATTGGGGCAATGGCAACATCCCGACAGTAAAAAATTTATGCTGCTTGGACGGCGCCGGGTGAACTAATATCATGCTGTTTATCCAGGCCTGTTGACCTAAAAAAATTGATCCAACAACTGCTCCAAAACGACATGATCATCAACATTGCGCGCATGGTCGCGCAACCGGTCAGGCGACCACAAAGGTTGTTCGATCAATTGCTCAAGGGCTGAAAATGATGCGCGAATCCTCTGAGCGCTCATCGGAGTTTTAAGAATGATACCGTTTTTACCTTGTTCAATCCAATCCGCATAGCCGGTTCTGTCACTAACCAATACCGGCAAACCCATGGCATGCCCTTCAGCCGACGCCCCACCAAATGGGTCGTAATGGGACGGCAATACAACGGCTTTACAAAAACTGGCATATCGCCACCCTTTGGGTTGGGGACCCAAAAAATGGACCCGCCCTTCAATCCCCAGTGATGAAGCGATACGTTGAAAGGGTCTGCTGGCCCCTTTGCCCACGACGATCAAGTGATAATCAGATGACATCGCACGCAACCCTTTTATCGCAATATCCAGCCCTTTATGAAGAAAACCGCTGCCAAGAAAAAGCAATGATTTCCAATTCGGATCCAAACCATTCTCACAGCAAAGTGTTCGCCCTACTGCCTCCCTCTGTAAATATGTCTCTTGCATCTCTTCCCAACGAATACCGCTATGCACCAAGACCATCTTGTCCGGTTCAACACCATAGTCCTTTGCAATGAGATCCATGACCATAGTAGAATTGCAGCGGATCTTTTGTAAGAGGGGATTTTCAAATCCTTTGCGTTCCAGATAGAGCATATAGCGGTGAAACAGGCTCATTTTCAGATGAATTCGGGCCAGCGGACTTGAGTATCGTTTTTTTATCTCCAAGAAGGTTTTATGGGTACCCCCACCGGCATGCAGATGGGTAAAGCGCGTAACCTTATCCAAAGCTAGAATACAACCGCAAGGATACCGGCTAAGATGTCGATTAACCGCTAAATTAAACGCCCACGCTTTTAGCAGGCGGTGTCCGCAGGAGATCCCAAGGGGTACAAATGTCAAATGGGGATGCGCTATGGGCCACTTTTGACGCGGCAGGGTCAATACCCTGACTTTCACCCCTTTTTGGAGTAATCCGTCAACCAAACTCATTGCAACGCGCTCCACCCCACCATAGGATGCATACGAACTGCGCACCAATACTATTTCCTGGGGATATCCCACTAACGGTTCCAATCATACTTTGGTGTTATAATTTCGACCAACTTGATCTATGATGAGCTGTTGCCACTTTTCTTGGTCCGGTCCAAAATCCATAAAAATTCCCAACACGATGAGATCCATTGATAATCGCACCTCATGGGGAAGCTTGACATAGTCTTTATCGGTGGTAACCAAACAATCGCTACCGGTGGTTTGGGCGGTGCGGACAATATGTCTGATATCAGATACATTGTATGGATGATGATCGCTAAACCCCATCACGCCGCCTAGCTCGGCACCCCATGTTGAGAGTGAACTCCAAAACGCGTTGTTATCGGCCAATCCTGAGAAAGCAAACACGCGCATCCCCTTCAATTTGCCGCGGTCAGCAGCGGTCAACTGGTCCCCAAACCCTCCGGCAGGCCTTGTATGGGCAGGCAAGATCCCCCTTAAAACGGACCGGTGACTGGCATGGAATACAGGCTGGGAGCGTCGCCTGAAAGGTTCCATACCGGCACCTGGGGTAGCGATGTTACATCGGGTCACGATCACCGCATCGGCGTCATCGATGGCGGATGTTGGTTCGCGCAATGTCCCCCGCGGCAGCACAAATCCATTACCAAAAGGTTTGCGGGCATCTAACAAGAGCAAGTTCAAGTCGCGCTTTAAGCGCAGGTGCTGAAAGCCGTCATCCAGAACAAGCACATCGGGTTTAAACTGTTTTAATGAAGTTTTTCCGGCGGCAACACGGTCCTTGCCCACCACCACGGGAACATTTTGAATGAGAGAAGCAATCAGATAGGGTTCGTCTCCGGCATGGCGGGCTTCGCATAGAATGTTTTGACCGTCACTGACCACGCATCCGTTCTTTTCGCCCGAGCCTCTGTATCCCCTGCTAATCACCGCAACCTTCAAACCCATATTCCTTAACAGTTCGGCCAAGTGCAGTGTTAATGGGGTTTTGCCCGTTCCGCCGACGCACAGATTGCCCACAGATATCACAAAACATGGCAAGCGATGACGGGTAATAAAACCCCTTTCATAAAAAATCCGCCGGAGACGCATGATGGCCCCGTATAACCAGGATAGAAGATGAAGTCCCGAGGCCAATGAAAAAAATGGATCAGGTCCCTTCCGAACCATAATGGCCGCTATTTTGGTTTCCAGTTTTGTCATAGACGCTAAGATGCGCTTCGGCTGTCCAGACCGTTGGCGGTCATGTGCCTTGGGGATGCTATATTTACAGATTTCAACGTTTTGGACACGGCACCCTGGTGAGACAGAACCACCTGTCGTGCCTGTTGTCCCATGGCGGCGGCCACTTCAGGGTTGTTCAACAACCGGGAAACAACCGTCGCCAGGTCATGATGATCCGTTAATTGGATCGCACCACCGGACTCCAGAAGCCATGCAGCAATTTGCCGAAAATCTCGCATATCCGGACCAAAAACAACGGGTTTTCCATAAACAGCGGGTTCCAATGGATTGTGCCCGCCTTCCGGTACGAGTGTGCCCCCCACGAAAGCCACATCGGCGATGCTAAATAGATCTTTTAAAACACCAATGCAATCTACCACAATGACATCAGGAAAAGCATTTAATCGATCTTCAAGAAACAGCGACAAACTGATAACCGTCAACCCCCTGCGGCTGCACATTGATAGAACCTTTTGCGCCCGCTGTGGATCTCTGGGTGCCAGAATCAAACTAACCTTTTTATCCGCTTTATTTATGGATGTATATGCATCCAGCAAAAAATGCTCTTCACCTTCATGGGTACTGCCGGCGACGATGATTTGGCGGGTCGCGGCAATTTGCAGCTTGTTCCGCCATTGCGCTACGTTTCCACCTCTGACGGCCATGGCCACCCCATCAAACTTAATGTTTCCAGAGACTATCAATCGATCTGGGTTCACACCCAATTGAATGAGACGCCGGGTGTCCAATGGTGTTTGCACACATATCTTTTCAAAGGCATTAAATAATTTTCCAGCCAGCCATTTAAATCGCCGATAACCATTCCAGGCACTATCAGATAAGCGCATATTGACCATATAAACCGGCACCCGTCGACGTTTCATCTCGATAAGGAAGTTCGGCCATATATCGGTCTCCACCAAAATGACCGCCTGTGCTTTTATTTTGTTCGCTACAGCGCGTACAGAACAAATCCAATCATAGGGAAAATAAGCCAAATCTATTGCCTGTCCTGCAAAGAGCCGAGATGCAGTCTGATAACCGCTAAAAGTGGACACCGTGAGAACAAGATGTAACCCAGGATGGAGATTTTGAATCCTTGCTATTAAGGGTTGGGCGGCTGAGACTTCTCCCACAGAGAGTGCATGTACCCACAAACTTGCTGGGTTCTTATTTTTGTGCTTCGTTTGCCAATGGTACCTATGCCATCCAAGACGTTTGCGCAACGTCCGGCTCCGCTTGTTGCTGGTGACCATTAAAGGAATCGCCAAGGGAAAACCAAAGAGCAAACCTGCGGTTAATAGGGTGTTATAAAACAGCGTCAGCACCATGGTCCCTTTTCCAAGACGCTGAAATTTCCGAATTTGTGTATCCAGGAACATCCTGATTCCCTCGCGCTACCCATGCGTCGAGCCACGAAACATAGCGGCTCATCCCACCATCTTTAATAGCAATTTATCCTATGGGGCGAGTCTGTGTAAGTCAATAAAACTATCTTATGCGCCACTAACAAAAACTGGATATCACAGCTAATCAAGCACCGTTCCGATCTGAACAGTGGCGGGAAGGCTATCCAATAGATGGGGATCGCAGATAGAATACCCTCTTGTTTAGCCGCCTTTGGAGAAACTTAACCTTGACACAAATAGGTAAATAAGGTAGCAAAAAATGTTTAATTTCAGCACCAAATGATAGGTGACATCAATCCAACGGGTGCGATGCATGCCTTGCTGCATCGAGCTACCCGTTTTTTCGTATAAAGGCGTCATTATGGGAAACGAGAAGTCCATCGATTTTATTGAGCAGCGCAGACAAAAAATCAAGGAATTGCGCAACCAAGGTGTCAATCCCTTCCCCAATGGCTTTAAGGTTGCGCATAGCGTAGCGGATATTCGTCTTTTTCTTGAAACAGAGAAAGAAGATGAAATTCAAGATGCTGAGTTCATAGCGGCAGGCCGTATCATGGCCATCAACAGTTTTGGCAAATCGGCCTTCATTCGATTTCGGGATCGCACCGGTCTGATGCAGGCCTATGTCCGTAAGGACAAAGTAGGAGACGACGCCTATACCCATTTTAAGAAATACGATATTGGCGATTTTGTGGGCCTGACGGGTAAAATGTTTCAAACCAAAACCGGTGAATGGACATTATTGGCCCTTGCCGTGGAGCTGCTGTGTAAATCGACACGACCCTTGCCCGAAAAATTTCATGGGCTTAAAGATCCTGAGAAACGCTATCGTCAGCGTTATATCGATCTCATCATGAATGAGCAGGTGCGCCACACCTTTGTTACACGTAGCCGCATTATCCAAACCGTCCGGAATTTTTTCCTTGAAAAAGATTACCTGGAAGTAGAAACGCCCATGATGCAACCGATTCCTGGAGGGGCGGAAGCCACACCCTTTGTGACGCATCATAATGCACTGGACATGGCCCTTTTTTTGCGCATTGCACCCGAGCTCTATCTCAAACGTCTGGTCGTCGGCGGATTTGAACGTGTTTTTGAAATCAACCGCAATTTTAGAAATGAGGGTGTTTCCACGCAGCACAACCCAGAATTCACAATGATCGAGTTTTATCAAGCCTTTGCAACGCATGATGATTTGATGGAATTAACTGAGACATTGGTCGCCAAGGTGGCCCAAACGGTTTTGGGCAGCACCTCTATCAACTACCAAGGTCATGCCATTGATCTTAAAAAGCCATGGCAACGTCTCACTTTGGCTAATGCGCTAGAGCAACTCGGCGGTATGGATGGCCGGCTGATGACAAACCGTCAAAGCTTGATCGATTTCGCAAAGGCCAAGGGTGTTCCATTGACCAAGACTAAAAGAATCGGTAAAATTATCACCAAACTTTTCGACGTGTTGGTTGAACCCCAATTGATCCAACCCACTTTCATCACTGGCTATCCGGTAGAAGTATCACCGCTTTCACGACGCAGTGACACTGAACCGGACATCACAGAGCGATTTGAGTTATTCATCGCCGGCTGTGAAATTGCCAATGGGTTTTCTGAACTGAATGACCCGGAAGATCAGCGAAACCGCTTTTTGCAACAGGTGGATGACCGCCAAGCCGGAGATGATGAGGCCCACCTTATGGATGAAAGCTATATCGAAGCGTTGGAGTATGGCATGCCGCCTACCGCTGGAGAAGGCATCGGTATAGATCGGCTAACCATGCTGTTGACGGATGCACCGTCCATTCGCGAAGTAATCCTGTTTCCCCATATGAAGGCCAAAATCCAGTAAGCAGATGCTGAACATCCAAACGGCCTGCTGAAAGATCCTACAGGATACAAAAAGCTGATGACATTCGAACTCTTCATAAGCCGCAGATACTTCAAATCCAAACCCAAGCAGACCATCATTGCCCTTATTGCGCTGTTATCCATCATCGGCGTTGCCATCGGCGTGACATCCCTTATCGTGGTCATTGGCGTCATGGCTGGTTTTGAAACCGATCTTAAAACTCGAATTATGACCATCGAACCCCACCTTATCATTCAGAGAAATAACCAAACGACCATTGAAGATTACGACGCCATTGTCGACCAGGCCCGTCGTACTCCGGGGGTACTGGCTGCCTGGCCGGTGGTGGAGCTGCAAGTTATGCTCAAAGCTCAAGAACGGGCGGCCGGCGCCGTAATCAAAGGGGTGGAACCGGCGGCCGCGCAAAAAGGATTGGCTGTTGAGGGTCTGCAAACGCTGATGCGCAGCTCAAAACCGGTCGATAATCCAAGGCCGGTTGCATCATGGCCGCCTATTGTATTAGGTCGCGATCTCGCTCGAACCCTCGGTTTGGTTCAAGGCGACAACCTGTTTGTGGTATCCCCCAGAGGCACTTTGACACCCGTGGGGTTTGTGCCTTTAATGAAACGCTTCACAGTGGTCGGCTTTTTTGAAACCGGCATGTATAACTATGACGGCGGCTTGGCGTTTATGCGCTTGGAGGATGCGCAGACCTTGGCCCACGCACAAACATCGGTTAGCCAGGTTGAAATTCGTCTAGATCGAATTTTCCAAGCTTCCCAGATCGGTCGCAATTTTGTATCCCAATCCAATGCAGATTTGACCTATCGCGATTGGATGCAATTAAATAAAAATCTGTTTGCCGCCTTGAAGTTGGAAAAAGCGGCCATGTTTATCACGCTGACCCTAATCATACTGGTGGCAACATTCAGCATCACCAGTTCACTGGTAATGCTGGTGATGGAAAAGACTAAAGATATTGCAATTTTAAAAACTTTGGGCGCTACCGCCAAATCCATCCAGAGGCTTTTTGTCCTCCAAGGCATGTTCATTGGATTGATCGGAACGACAACCGGGGTGGTGCTCGGATCGGTGCTGTGTTATTTGCAAACCCGTCACAACTTGATCCGGCTTCCGGGCGATGTTTATTATATAACTGCCTTGCCGGTGGACCTGCAACTCACCGATGTTGTCCTGGTTGCCTTCTCCGCCCTGGTCATCTGTTTCGTCGCCACCCTTTACCCGGCCCAACAGGCGGCCCGGCTTAATCCAGTGGAGGCGATTCGTTATGGCTGATCCTCAAAACCATGCCTTGTCGCCCATATCTGAAGCCGCACCGATTATGTTGGAAGCCAAGGGGTTGCACAAAAGCTTTCATAGCACCAAACAACCCATTCAAGTGATTCGGGACCTAAACCTGAACCTCAGGCCCCAAGAAACATTGGCGGTGGTCGGCGCCTCGGGTATCGGCAAGTCCACCTTGCTTCACCTGCTCGGCACCTTGGAACGTCCCGATGATGGCTCTATCTATTTTAAAGGGGATAATGTCCTGAGATATAGCGACCAGCGCCTGGCGCGCTTCCGCAATCGAACCATTGGCTTTGTTTTTCAATTTCACCACCTGCTTCCTGAATTCAGCGCCTTGGAAAACACCATGATGCCGGGCCTGATTCAAGGGATGGATGTCAACCGTGCCGCGCAGGCCTCTGAAACCATACTGGTGCGCGTTGGCTTAAAAGAACGGCTGCACCAAAAGGCAACCGAACTTTCCGGAGGAGAGCAGCAGCGGGTGGCCTTGGCGCGTGCGCTGATCTTAAAACCGGCTATTTTGCTTGCGGATGAACCCACCGGTAATCTGGACAAAAAAAACAGTGAACAGGTGCACCAGCTCTTGCTCGAACTCAATACGGAACTGGGCATGGCGATGGTGTTGGTAACCCACAATTTGGAACTGGCCTCCTTCATGGCCCGACAAGCCACGCTGGTTGATGGACAACTGGCCTATCTTTCATAAAGGATCCTCGCGTGCAACTTCCCTCAGATAAGCGAAAAAACATCCTCAGGGGCTGGCGATTCATCAGGCACTTATTGCCTTTGCTGTTTTTATTGGGACTATTCGCTCCGTATGCCGTTGGAGAAGCCACAAGTACCCGCGTGCTCATTCTGCCGTTTGAGGTACGTGCCTCAGGAGAAACCGATTATTTGCGGACCCAAATCGCTTCTGTCTTGGCAGAGCACCTGGAAGGCAGCGGCGCCACCCGGATCAGCCTAACTGAAACCGACCTTGCGGATCTCATAAACGCCCTTCCCGGTGAGGAGACCCTTCGGCAAATGGCAGTGCGATATCAAGCAGATCAGGTCATTTGGGGCAGCTTTACCCTGATCGGTGAAAGCTTCAGCCTGGACGCCCGTATGGTGAATCCTAAAGGTAGTGAGGCACCTATGACCTTTTCCGCCCAGGGACGCGGACTCGAGAACCTGCCCAACGTTTTAAAAAAACTGGCTGGCAAAATAGGACGGCAATTATTCAAATATGACATTGTCGATGAAGTTCGAGTGCAGGGCAATCAACGTCTGGAAACCGATGCCATTCTGCGCAGTATCCAAACAAAAGCCGGGGGAATTTTTCAACCCAATTCAGTCACACAGGATCTGCGCGCCATCTATGCCATGGGATGGTTTGACGACGTGCGGGTTGAAGCCGAATCAGGGAAAAACGGCAAGATTGTTACGTTCCATGTCAAGGAAAAACCCGTCATCCGGCGCGTCAAGCTCAAAGGCAATCTATTAATCAATGACGAGAAGATCAAAGAAAATCTCACCATCCGAACAGGTACCGTATTAAACAATAAAAAAATTCGTAACAATATCGAACAGATCGAGTTGATGTACAAGGACAAAAATTACCATGACATCAAAGTGGACTATCGGCTCTACGCACTGAAGAAAAACCAGGCTGACATAGAATTCATCATCGTCGAAGGCGACAAATACTATATCACGGAAATAAACTTCGAAGGAAATATGGACTTTGATGATCGAAAACTGAAGAAAATCATATCCACGTCTGAAAAGGGGTTTTTTTACTGGATTTCATCGTCAGGCGACTTCGACCGTACCCGGCTGGATCAGGATACAGCTTTGCTAAAGCAATTCTACCATAATAAAGGTTACATTCGTGCGCGCGTGGGCGCCCCTGAGATTTATTTCCAACCGGAAGGTATTCGGGTCACATTTAAAATTGAAGAAGGGCCACAATTTAAGGTGGGAAAAGTGGACATCCGCGGGGATCTGCTGCCGGACTTCAACAAAGCAGAATATATCGAAAACCTGAAGATCAACAAAACAACCTACTTCAGCCGCGAAAAAATTCGGGAGGATATTACAGACCTCAAGGATCTCTATGGCTCAGCAGGATATGCCTATGCCGATGTCAGGCCCCTAACTGTACAAAAAAAAGAGACACTGACGGTAGATATTACCTTCCAAATTGACAAGCGCACGGAAGTTTTTTTTGAAAACATCACCATCAGCGGCAACACACGCACACGCGATAAAGTTATCCGTCGCCAGCTACGTATTGTTGAGCAGACCCGTTTCAATGGTAAAGCGCTTAAACGTAGTGTTCGCAACCTACATCGGCTAGGCTTTTTCGAAGATATCAAAGTCGACACCACCAAGGGAAGTGAAGAAGACCAAATGGATGTTACCATCGAGGTGACCGAAAAACCCACCGGCATGTTCTCATTTGGGGCGGGATATAGCAGTGAAGAAAACTTCTTCCTGGCAGGAGAGATATCCGAAAACAACCTATTTGGCCGGGGTCAAATTCTTAAGTTAAATGCCATGCTGGGCGGCTCCACGACTCAGTATACGCTTTCTTTTACCGAACCGTGGCTTTTTGATACCCCTTTGAGCACGACGGTGTCGGTCTATGACGAAGTCAAAGAATATACAAACGAGTATGATCGCCACTCCATTGGCGGCGGTCTGCGATTCGGCTATCCTTTATTCGACTACACGCGCGGATACCTGGGCTACGCTTACGAGTGGAGTGATATCAGCATCGTCGATGAAGATAACGTGAACGATGACATCATTGTGCTGGAGGGAGAAAATATCACCAGCAGCGTCTCTTTGGCTGTGCTGTACGATTCCAGAGATAGCCGTCTCAATCCCAGCGAAGGTTCCAAACATAGTGTATCTTTCGAATACGCGGGTTTGGGCGGCGACATCGGGTTCAATAAATATAAAGCCGAGACCGGCTGGTATTGGCCCCTTTATAAAGGTTTGGTGGGTCTTGTGCATGCAAAATATGGCTATGTCCATAAAAATTCAGATGACCTGGTGCTGCCCGATTATGAGAAGTTCTATCTGGGGGGTATAAACTCCCTGCGTGGCTTTGATTACCGCGATGTTCATTTGACTAAACTTAATTCTAACGACGAGGAAGTTAAGGCTGGTGGTGACTACATGATGCAACTCAATCTCGAACTGATTTTTCCCATATCCAAAAACGCAGGACTAATGGGGGTTGTCTTTTTCGACACCGGCAATGTATATGAGGATGGAATCGATTTTCATGATCGACGCTCCAGTATCGGGGGTGGATTTCGCTGGTTTTCAGCGTTGGCGCCCATGCGCCTGGAATATGGTCGTATTTTTGACCCGCGTGACGGCGAAGAAGACGGCCGCTGGGAATTTACGCTGGGAGGTGCTTTTTGATCTGCGCATGACGATGGCACAAAAGCGAACAAAAACAACTAGTAATCTTAATTACAAAAAGAACGAGTTGTATTTATTTAAAACAATGGGAGGTAGTTCATTATGGCAATCCGCAAAATAGGCGTGGTATTGGTCGCTGCGGCGGTCACCTTGATGGCATTCGGCAGCCCGGATGGATTTTGCGCGGATGTCGCAAAAATCGGCACCGTTGATTTTCAAAAAATATTCGAGAATTCCGCCGCCGGCAAAGCCGCTAAAAATCAAATTACCACGGCCGGCCAGCGCATGAACGCCGATTTGGAAAAGATCAAAAAAGAAATTGACGCGCTCAAAGGCATGATTGAAAAAAACAGCAGCAGCGGTTTGTTGAGCAAAGCGGCTCTGGATGATAAAAAGTGGGAACTTGGTCGCAAAGTAAATGAGGTCAAAGCACTGAAAAAAAGATTTGACCAGAAAATTCAAAAATTGCAGGTCAGCCTTATCAATGACGCGCGCAAAGAGGTCCTTCAAATTATTGCCGACTATGGTAAAAAGGAGGGTTATTTGCTTATTATTGAGGAATTAGGAGTCGTTTACGCGCCTAAAACACTTGATCTAACGGACAAAATAACCCAGTTGTACGACACCGCGTATGCCAAAAGAAAAAAAGGATAAATTGGCCGGACAAGGGAGATCAATGGCATTAACCTTGGGACAAGTTGCAGCGCTGGTCGATGGTCACCTTGAGGGCGATGCGGATACCCTTATCAATGGAGCGGCACCCCTTGACCAAGCCGCAGCAGGTACAATTGCTTTTACGGATAAAACCGTCAGCAAAAAACTGCTTGCCGACTGTAAGGCGACGGCCATCATTGTGCCTCGGGGAACCAGCTGCCCCGCACATCACACCATCGAAGTCGACAACCCGCGGTTGGCCTTTGCCAGGGTGCTTGGGCATTTCCATCCACCCTCCCGACCCAACCCAGGTGTTCATCCGCGTGCAACCATCGGAAAAGAATCCAAATTAGGAACTGCAGTCTCATTAGCTTCCGGCGTGGTTCTCGGTGACCATGTTACCTTGGGTAATGGGGTTATATTGCACCCCAATGTGGTGGTCGGGGATCATGTACACATTGGGGATGATACCATTGTGTATCCTCAGGTGGCTATCTTGGACCGCTGCCGTATCGGCAGCAGGGTCATTATTCATGCCGGAACAGTGATTGGGACGGATGGCTTTGGGTATGTGTTCCATCAGGGATGTTATCATAAAGTACCGCAGGTGGGTATTGCTCAAATTGATGATGACGTCGAGATCGGCGGAAATTGCGCCATTGATCGCGCTACTCTGGGCAAAACATGGATAAAAACGGGGGCCAAAATCGACAATCAGGTCCACATCGCCCACAATGTTATCGTGGGCGAACATGCCGCGATTACCGCCCAGGTCGGCTTCGCTGGGAGCGCCGTCATTGGTCGTAATGTGCGTATCGCTGGGCAGGCCGGTATCGGCGGACATTTAACAGTCGGCGAAAGTGTCACCATCGGTCCCCAAGCTGCTGTCGCCCAGTCGGTACCCGACAAACAATTTGTCTCCGGCACCACTTTGGCGATGCCCCATGGCAAATGGTTGCGCATCCAAAAAATATTGCCGGAGCTGCCGGCATTATATAAAAAGATTCGTGCGCTGGAAAAACGGTTGGCGCAATTGGAAACGGACTAGAAGTGGTCAGTGTGTGGATTGAAAAAAAAGGAGTATGGCAATGAAACTGCCGATGGATACCAAAGAGATTATGGAATATATCCCTCACCGCATCCCCTTTCTGCTGGTGGATAGAATTTTGGAGCTCGTCCCCAATGAAAAAGTGGTGGGATTAAAAAATGTCACCATGAATGAGCCTTTTTTCCAAGGCCACTTTCCAGGTGCACCCATCATGCCCGGTGTCTTGATACTCGAAGCCATGGCCCAGGCCAGCGGTGTATTGGCAGCCATCTCTACGAATCAAGGAAAAAAGGGCGCTTTAATGTATTTCATGGGACTGGACCAGGTTAAATTTAGAAAACCGGTGATACCTGGCGATCAACTGATATTGAAATTGAATGTGCTCAAACAACGCGCCAAAGTAATGAAACTGGCCGGTGTTGCTAAAGTCGATGACCAAATCGTGGCCGAAGCGCAATTGATGGCAACCATAGGAATTGAAAAGTGATCCACCCAACAGCTATTGTCAGCGCCAATGCAAAAATTGGCGATAATGTAACCATTGGACCCTATGCCATGGTCGGTGATCAAGTTACCATCGATTCAGGTACCACCGTGGGGCCTCATGCGATCATCGACCCATTTGTCACGATCGGATCTGATTGCCAAATCTTTCAGTTTGCCTCTGTGGGTGCCGTTCCCCAATCGTTAAAATTCCAAGGTGAAGAGACATGGACCCATATCGGTAACCGCTGCATCATACGCGAATTTGTAACCATCAATCGGGGCACCAAGGATGGTGGCGGGATCACTCAAATTGGTGATGATTGCCTTTTGATGGCATATGTCCATATTGCCCATGATTGTATTCTGGGCAATAAAGCGGTCATGGCCAATAATGCAACATTGGCCGGCCATGTAGAAATTGGCAACTTTGTAACGGTAGGCGGCCTATCCGGCATTCATCAATTTGTGCGTATTGGTGATTATGCCTTTATTGGCGGCAAATCCATTGTGGTTAAAGATATCGCCCCTTATGTGCTGGCCCAAGGGGACAGGGCCAAGTTGCATGGTTTAAACCAGGTCGGTCTGAAGCGCCACGGCTTCAACTCTGAGACCCTGAAACACTTGAAAAAGACCTACCGGCTTATATTTCGTATCGGCTTAACCCTCAATGAAGCCATTGAACGGGTGAACGCCGAAGTGGAACCCATCCCTGAAGTAAATGCGTTTATTGAATTTATCAAGTCGTCCCAGCGCGGGCTAACCCGCTAATTGGGAACCCGGGGCTTAACATGGCAGAAAAAATTGGACTGATTGCCGGCAACGGTCAATTCCCCATCCTGTTTGCCCAAGCGGCTAGACGAGCAGGGTTGGAAATTGTCGCGGCGGCTTACCGGAATGAAGCCAGTCCGGATCTGATCCACTGTGTGGATACATTGGAGTGGTTCCATCTGGGCCAAATAGGGCGACTGATTAAATATTTCCGCCGACACGTTGTTACTCAAGCTGTAATGATGGGGGCCATTCGCAAAACACGCATGTTCACTAACGTTCGGCCGGACATCAAATTTATATCTTTTATGGCCGGCATGCGTAACACCCACGATGATGCTGTCTTACGGGGTTTTGCTGATTTGATTGAAAAAGAGGGCATTAAAATTCAACCTTCTACAATGCTCCTGCCGGAACTACTGGCCCCTGCCGGCATTTGGACCCGCCGTAAACCCAGCCGGGATGAAAACCGCGATATTCAACTGGGTTGGCACCTGGCCAAAGAGATCGGCCGTCTGGACATCGGCCAATGCATCGTCATGGGAGGCGGCGCCGTGCTGGCTGTGGAGGCCATCGAAGGAACCGATGCGGCCATTCAGCGTGGCGGAGAATTGGGCAAGGGCCGGGCAGTGGTGATCAAAGTTTGCAAACCCGGCCAAGACACACGCTTCGATGTTCCCGCAGTGGGATTGGGTACCATCGAGAGCATGAAGGCCGCTAATGTGCAGGCCTTGGCCATAGAAGCAGGCAAGGCAGTGGTATTTGATCGCCAGGCCATGGTGGACAAAGCAGATGACTATAAGATGGCCGTCGTCGCATTCGAGGAACACCAACTGAACGGGTAGCCTTTGGTCCTGCCAGATCTCAATCGGAGACAAAGCTTTTGATGCCCATGGATAATCCACCCTCCAAATCAATCGTTATGGTGGCTGGTGAAGCTTCGGGAGATCTTCATGGAGCGAATCTCATCCAAGCTCTGAAAAGACGTCACCCGCATATCTCTATATGCGGCGCTGGCGGTGCTGCCATGCAGGCTGCAGGTGCCAAGATTGTTGTTGGCGCCAACCAGCTGTCCGTTATGGGTTTCACGGCAATTTTCGCCAAAGCGCCACGGATTTTGGCAGCCATGTCCCATCTCAAGAAATTACTGGTAAATCTTAAGCCGGACCTGCTGATTCTAATAGATTTTCCCGACTTCAACCTGCACTTGGCCGCTAAAGCGAAAAAACTCGGTATTCCCGTGCTTTACTATATCAGTCCCCAGGTATGGGCCTGGCGATCCGGTCGGATTAGAAAAATAAAAGCCCGCGTTGATCATATGGCCGTCATCCTGCCGTTTGAAGCGAGGTTTTATGAGAAGCATGCTGTGCCGGTAAGTTTTGTCGGGCATCCGCTTCTAGATGCGATTCCCGAACAAGCGACTTACCCATCAAAATCTGTCGATTCCAGGCACCCCAAAGTGGCTTTTTTGCCGGGTTCAAGGGAGTGCGAAGTCCTTCGCTTATTACCCCCCATGCTCAACGCGGCTAAACTTTTAAAGACCCAGTTGCCCGGCATCCGCTTTGTCGTATCCAATGCGCCCTCCTTGGGTGTCGATTTAATTCCCAGCATCATTGCCGAACAAGATTTTAGGGAAGTTGAGATCGTTCATGAGCCGGTTGAAGAAATATTTAACCACAACTGCCTCTCGATTGTTACTTCTGGGACAGCTACATTGGAAGCAGCTATCCATGGCGCCCCTTTTATTCTTACTTATATCACTTCACCAGTTAATTATTGGCTCGCTAAAATTTTTATTGATGTGCCCTATATCGGTTTGGCCAATTTAATTGCTGAAAAATCTATTGTGCCCGAGTTTATTCAGAAAAAGGCATCTGCAGAAAATATAGCAAACGCTGCCTATCGCTTATTATCTGACCCATCCGCCTATAAAGAGATGCGATCCAATCTTCTGGAGGTTCGACAGATGCTTGGACAGCCCGGTGCTTCGGACAAAGTGGCCCGCATTGCCAGTCGACTAATGTTTAAATAGAAAATGCCAAGATGCCATAACGGCAGCTTGGCATTCGGATTATCGTGAGAGAATTCTGCTACAAAAATTTTCGCAACCGACGCAGAATTACCACCCCGCATGTTCCCATGAGGATCCATATCAAAGCTGAACGACAGGACAACTCCCGACTATAGGATTGATTCAATGATGTAGCAATAAAACAAGTGGTTTGCTCGGTCGCATCGGTTGAATCTGGCGAACCTCCGGATTGAGAACTGTATCCCAGCGCTGCAGGACTGACAATGATGCCATTTTCAACACCATCCTGATCTCCTTCGCCGCCATCCACCAAGGTGAGCGTCACCGAACGGCGATCCGCACTGAATTCTACATTGGAATAGGCCTGCCAATCATCCTCTGCGAAATAATAGTACTGTGCATCCTCAGGCGCCTCAGTGGTGACATAAACAACGATGTCTGCGGAACCTACACCAGGATCCAAGTAAAGCTTAGCGCTGATTAGCCCGGTAAGTGTATCAGAAGGACCGAGACTCAGCGCCTGTCCCATATCTTCGAGCACCATGGCGCGCACCGCACCAATCTGAACGCCGGCACCGCCGGCTTTTACCCCCACTTGGGGATTAATATGATCGTTTGTCTGCACACACAGCATATCGCTCTGGATAGCATCTGCTACCCGGTCGTCATCCATGTCGATATGCATATCAGAAATCTCTTGGCTGTCCAAAATGCCATTGGCATCTTCATCACCTGCAGCGGTATAATCAAGGGTGACGAACGACGATGGCAGGGACCAAACAGAGGCACCCCCTTGATTGTCGACAAATAGCGCCCGCCAGTAGTAAATCGTATCTGGATCCAGAATCAAATCCATCAAAGATAAACTGATTAGATCTTTTCCTGTTTGTCGATCAAATACAAGATAGGTAAAATTGCTATCCAGCGCAATTTGATAGCGCGTTTGGGCATGGCTGTCCCCATTGGCATCGAAAAAATCTTGGGTGACCAGCGTCGGAGTTAAATAAACCGTGGCCCCTTCCGCAGGTGCGTACAAACTGGGCCTATTGGGGAGGTAGTTTGTTTTTTGAGAAGGATCGGTACCATTATCGTATTCTTCTCTATTGCTCACATTGTCACCATCCAGATCGCCATCGGCATCATCCAATAAAGGGTCCAGACCGTTTATTTGCAGCTCGTAACTATCCGGCATTCCATCACCGTCATCATCACTGTCTTGATTGTTGCCCACACCATCGCTATCTGTATCAAGCCACTCATTCGGGTTGTCGGGAAAGGCATCCAGTGCGTCTTCAATACCATCGCCATCCCGATCATTTAGAGTGCCCGGTTCTGAGTATGCCACCTCATTGGAATCGCAGCTTTGATCACTACCCACAAATGCCCGCACCACAAAATAATAGGTTTCACCGGGTTGTAGATGGTTTACTTGGTATGTTGTTGTGGTGATGGGTTCGGCGTTGATGGGAGCGGCATAATCATATGCCTGGCCATCCGTACGTTGAAATAAATTGTAACCTTGGGGAGGGGGATCATTGGAATCCCATGCCAATGTGACAGCCGCGGAGACAACCAACGGAAAGGCCACCAGCAAATAATAGCTGGCTACAATAAATACTCTTAGAAAGTGGCACAGTCGTTTCTTCATACGAACATCCCCCGATATTTGTTAGACCGTGCGAAACGCATCTATCGAGAGATGTCGTGATCGCCCGGCAACCCTGCCGCCATATCCCTAGAAAAGAACTTAGGCCGTTGGCTTTGCGTCTCACCCTTTCGGATGATTTGCCTTTTTCGAGCTTATCGTGATATTAAAGAACTTACCCCTATCGATTGTGTTTAAAATGCAATCTTAGTGCCACCTGTTGTGCTTTCGGAGATATAATTTTATCACTAAATATCAATTCGTTGGATATGATTTTGGAAAAAAAATGATCAAAGAAAGGCAGTTGATGCGGTTTGTATAGTATTTAGAACACATTTTTTGCATATTTGTGCACAATACCCAATCAAAAATTAGATGCCAAGGTATGTTGGCCATTCACCGCCAGGGTTAGAAACTGGCATGGGAATCAGCCACCCGCCCGAACATCATTGCTGTTTTTGGGAATCCATCTCAATCCTCCTTTGAAACCATAGCAGCGGTAAATGAAATAATCCTTAATGGGATTTTTAAAATCAGTGTCATCTCTCGAATAGAGTTTAAAATGGGAAGCAGAGAGTTCGACATGCTCGAATACTTGCTCCAGTTTGGTTTGTTCTATGGACGACGAAATAACGCCAACGGCGTTTTGCCCCATAAGATCACGATCCTCCCACCAATAATCGTAGACATTGGGACGATGCCAACGATTAATCGATACAGTTTCGGGTTGGCCCGGAGTATAAAACGCCAATTCACTAGCCATTTGGTAATTCAATCCAAATATGAAGGCGGCTTTTGATTTGGGCATAGAAGCATGCACGTTGGCAACTTGGACGCCCAATTGGTCCCATCCCATCAGCTCATGTTCAATGCGGTCCAAGTTTTTCGGAATAGGAAGGATGGGATAAAGAACATGCCCCAGCACCAAAAGGGACAAACAAGCCGAACTGCCCACCGTCCAGCGCCAAATCTTTCGGGTGCTTATTTTGGTATTAGATGCGGATGCTTTTGCATCATAAGCCCATAACCCTGCGCAGAGAATCGTGGCTGTTAGATATCCCGCACACGGCCAGTTCCCATAAATACGGGTATGCAAACTAAGTAACGCGAATCCGGCCACCATCGGAAAAGAAGTAAAAAAAAGAAACATATAAACCCATTGGCCGGGATGCGGCCAATGTCTTATTACCCAAAGCCAGCTGGCCCCGATCATCAAAAAAACCATTGGGGTCAGCAGGCCGACCTGGGAACCTAAAAAATCAGCCAGGAAGTTAAAATGCAATTCAAAATCCTGGTTGGCGCCGCTTAAATAGGCCACATGGCGAAAAGAGTTCCAGTCATTGGCATGGTTCCACAGCACCACGGGCGTAAATAAAAGCAGTCCGGTCACGCATCCGATGTATGGTTTTATCGAAGCTAAACAATGTCGTTTCGAACCTACCAATAGGCCAAAAACAAAAATAAACGGGAGAAAGAGCACCATTGAGTATTTGCTTAAAAGGCCGAACCCGAACCAAAGTCCGCCCCAAAGCCAGTGGCGCCATTGATTATCCTCAAATCCCCGAGCCACATGATAACTGCTGGCAACCCATGCCGCGCCCATCAATCCATCGGCTGTTGCTAAAATGGCGCCGACATTGAATATGAATATGGACTGGCCCAGCAAGGTAGTTTGCCAGGCGATGCGCGGACCAAACCAGCGACGCGCAAACACCATCATGTAGAAAGCACCAACAGCCATAGCCATAATGGATGGCAGGCGAACGCCAAGTTCGTTTTGCCCACAAAACAACGTTCCCAACCGTATGGCCCAGGCTATCATTGGGGTTTGATCATGATATCCCCATGCCAGGTGACGCGACCACTGCCAATAATTGGTTTCATCCGGTGACAATAAAAACGCCTGAGCATAAAACACGCGAACAACGGTACAAAAGACAATTAGCCATAGCGCTAATTTTCCGTATAAATGATTCCTATCTTTTTCCATAGCGCCTGGCATATCGGCGGTGATATTAAATGTCAAGCCAATTAAAAATCTTCACTACCCATCATAGCTCTGCCATCAATAATCGAGAATAAAAAAATTATAAAAAAAACGCGATTCAGGAAGATGGGCGCGTCTGCGCCAGGGTGAAAGAAACGTTCGTACCCTCATTGGCCATGGTTCGAACATCCAGTCGACTATCATACGCCTCAAGAATTCGATGAACAATAGAAAGGCCTAGACCTGTCCCTTCAGGTTTAGTGGTATAGAATGGATCAAATATGGTTTGCACCACTTCGTCCGGTATACCGCAACCGTTATCAATTACTTCAATGGTAACCTTTTTCTGCTTTTTTATCTTTGTATTAATTTGTATCAGCCCATCGTTATCGATTGCTTGTGCAGCATTCAGCAACAAATTCCACAACACCTGTCGCAAGTGGGCAGCATCCATCACTACCCATGTCTCAGTAGAAAGATCTTTTTTAATATGGATTTTATTGGACGACAGGGCATCTTGCCTAAACAATTCTGCTATCTCATCAATAACTGCGTTTAAATTTATCTTTTCGGGTTTACCGGTCGGTGGCTTTGCAAAAAAAAGAAATTCGTTGACTAGCGTACTCAAGCGCTCCGTTTCTCTTAAAATAATATCCATCAGGCGTTCATGATCCGGATCATAATGCAGATCCGATTTAAGTAGTTGAATTGATCCCGCCAGGGAAGCCAGTGGGTTCTTTATCTCATGCGCCAGGCCAGCGGCCATTTCACCCATGTATGCCATTTTTTCCACACGCCGGACATGGGTCTCCATTGCCCTTAACTCTTTATGGGTCCTGCGGTTTTGTTCAGTTAACAGGCCGCTAAGAATTGCAACTGCAAAACATGCAGCCGATGTAATTAACACTTTATATAAGATTCTGGAAATATTATAATCATAAAAAGCATATTCAATACCAATGCGGATGGCGGGGACAATTTCAGCATACTGCAAAATTGTCATTAAAGTGTACTGAAGGCTGCACAATAAAGTTAAAATGATCCCCCCCTTTAAAAAGAGAATCATACTGGCATAGATGATCACTACCAAGTAGAGAAAGGAAAAAAAACTAAAAAAACCCCCGGTGACAAACACAATTAATGTAACGATAAAAGAGTCCACGCCAATCTGAAAATAACCAAACATGGCTTGGCGTTTAATACGCTTCGCGAGAAAAGCATAGAGCAAAGATAGAAAAAAAATAATACCGATGACCAAGTAGAGGAAGGTCAGCATCGGGGCTATGGAAGTATCTGTGGTCTGATAATCCACGAAAATGGTCGATCCAAGTAAAAAAGCAGTGAACACCAGTCGTGTTAACATCAACCATTTAAGTCTGGAAAATATATCACCGGCAGGATCGGAAGCGGATTCCCAAATAGTATGAAAACTCCACATGAGTTCTATTGAATGGTGCCTGCCATTTTAAAAATCGGCAGGTACATTGAAACAATCAAACCGCCGACAATGATACCCAGAAAGACAATCATGGCAGGTTCGATCATTGCAGTCAAATTTTCAACGGCTTGGTCCACTTCTTCGTCATAAAAATCCGCAATTTTCTCAAGCATGGCGTCCAAGGCACCTGTGGATTCGCCTACGGCAATCATCTGACAGACCATGGGCGGAAAGACACCACTGGCCTGCAAAGGATCGGCCATCGTACGACCCTCAGCGATGCCGGTTCGTACATTGTAAATGGAATTTTCAACAATACGATTCCCCGATGTTTTGGCGACAATGTCTAACGCTTCTAAAATAGCAACACCACTGGAGAGCATCGTACCCATCGTGCGTGTAAATTTGGCCACGGCTACTTTACGAATAAGAATGCCGACAACGGGCATCTTTAGCATAAGGGCATCAACGCTGGTTCGCCCTTTATCTGTCTTGTAATACTTTTTAAAGGCCACGACAAACAGGACTATGCCGATAATCATCCAATGAATTTTTGCTTTTACAAATTCGCTCATTGCGATAACGATCAGAGTTGGAGCTGGTAGTGTGCCGCCAAAGCTGGAAAACATATCTTGAAACACAGGGATCACAAATACAAGAATTACAGCCACAACTGCGATAGCGACAATTATGGTAATGGCCGGATAAACCATCGCACCTTTGACTTTACGTTTAAGCTTTGCCGCTTTTTCCATATATCCGGCCAAGCGTTTTAAAATAATGTCCAAGATACCACCCGCTTCACCGGCAGCCACCATGTTAACAAACAGATTGTCAAAATATTTAGGGTATTTTTTAAGAGAATCTGCCAGCGTTGTACCGCTCTCTACCGATTCTTTTATGGTTTTAACCATGGATTTGAAGGTTACGTTGGGTTGCTGGCCCTGAAGAATGTCCAAACACTGGATAATAGGTAAACCGGCATCAATCATGGTTGAAAATTGACGCGCAAAAACAATGATGTCTTTTTCTTTTATTTTGGGTTGTAAAAACTTTACATTTTCAAGCAAGTCCTTTGGTTTTTTCTTTATTTTTTTGGGAGCTATCCGCAGCCGGTTCAAATGCGCTTTTACGGCTTCTTCGTTAGGCGCCTCCAGCTCTCCTTTTTGGATCTGATTATTTCGGTTTTTTCCTTCCCACAAAAAAACGGGCATAGCACTCCCCCTGGTTTATGATCTGGCTCAAGTAAAACAGAGCTTCGTCCAACTGAAACATAGTGATATGCAGGATATGGATAAAATTATGAACACACTATTTTTATAAATGCGGCCAATTCCCGATCTTAATTTTGAATTTTTCACATAATTTTGGTACCATAAACAAGCTTAAACGACAACAAATTTATTTTGTTCATAATTTCAACTTCACATTTGATACGTAAATCTATGCAAATTTTGTGCCTATCGTTATCAATTCCATGGATTCATATCGCATCTGCTTTATAGATTACACAGTGACCCAACCTGCTAACATTACACCACGCATTCCTTTGCGATCACAACGCATCCGCATCGCCGGGGATTGGGTTGCCAAAACAGCGCACCTACTGATATCTTAAATAAATACCAGCAGCGGTTGCGCAACCATGGAGAAAAAATATGCACAGAGCGGATGGACAGGCATCGCCCCAACCTGATTCATTGACGGTCATCACTACCCACATCAACGCAGATTTCGATGCGTTGGCTTCTATGCTTGCTGCCCAAAAACTATACCCAGATGCACTAGTGGTTTTTCCCGGTTCACAAGAGAAAAACTTACGTAATTTCTTTATCCAATCGATGGTCTACCTTTTCAACCTTGCCGAAATCAGGGATATCGACCTGTCAGCCGTCACACGGTTGGTACTGGTCGACACGCGTCGAACCGAACGCATCGGCAAAATGGTCCAGGTGCTCGGTAACCCGAAGCTGGAAATCCATATTTATGACCATCATCCGGTAAAATCCGATGACATTCGCGGACATCACGAAGTGAATTTTCGAACGGGTGCTACCGTCACAATTTTGACAGACCTTATTCGAAAAAAAAAGATTGTTGTGACATCAGAAGAAGCCACCATTATGTGCCTGGGCATTTATGAAGACACAGGCTCATTCACCTTTTCCTCCACGACGCCCGAAGACTTGCGCGCTGCTGCATACCTCATATCCAATGGCGCCAACATCAACATGGTTGCCAATTTGATTACCCGCGAAATCAGCCCGGAGCAAGTGGGCCATCTTAACGATTTAATCCAGGCCACCTCACGCTACATGATCAATGGGGTAGAAGTTGTCCTGACCGAAATTACGCTGGATCACTACCTCCCTGATTTCGCCTTTTTAATTCACAAAATGGTTAAAATGGAAAATATCAATGCAATCTTTGCGTTGGCACTAATGGATAATAAAGTTTACGTGGTCGCTCGCAGTCGCTCAGAAAACGTTGACGCCGGTGTTATCGTCGGCGAATTAGGTGGTGGCGGCCATCCCTCTGCGGCTGCGGCTACCATCAAAGGCCAAACGCTGACTCAGGTCCAACAAGCATTGCTGAAAATTCTTCAACGCCATGTGAAAGCTTTAAAAAAAGCACGCCATTTGATGTCTTCACCTGCAATTACTGTTCAAAAAAATATCAGCTGCATCGACGCCAATACGCTGCTGACGCGCTACAATGTCAACGCCTTGCTAGTTACATCGAATCACGAACTTTTAGGCTACATCACACGCCAGGTGATTGAAAAGACCATTTACCATAAACTCGGCCATGTACCGGTAAAAGATTATATGACCACCGAAATCGCCACCATTGGACCCGATGCCGACATCATGGAAGTCCAAGAGAAAATTATCGGCCATAAACAAAGAATTTTGCCGGTAATTGAAAACCGTAAAATGATTGGCGTTATCACACGTACGGATTTGCTCAACGTCTTGGTTCAACGACATCGGATGACCCGCGACAGTACACCCGATCCATTCAATGAACCGGTATCTGCGCGCCAAAGAAACATTGTTAATCTCATGCGCGAACGCTTACCGGAACAGGTGATAACGACATTACGCCATGCAGGTGAGATTGCCGACCAACTCGAATGCCAGGCTTATGTGGTGGGTGGGTTTGTCCGTGACCTTTTTCTTTATCGAAGCAATGAAGATATCGATATCGTCGTTGAAGGCGATGGTATTGCGTTTGCCCGCATCTATGCAGAACGATACGGTGCCCGAATTCACTCCCATCGAAAATTCGGAACGGCGGTCATCATTTTTAATAATGGACGGAAAATAGATGTTGCCAGCGCTCGGCTAGAGTATTACCGCGCACCAGCAGCTTTGCCCGATATTAAGATGAGCTCTATCAAGCTGGATCTTTTCCGTCGTGATTTTACTATCAACACTTTAGCCATCCACCTCAACGGCAACACGTTTGGTAACCTTATTGATTTTTTTTCAGCCCAAAAAGATGTCAAGGACAAAGCTGTCCGGGTTCTGCACAACCTCAGTTTTGTGGAGGACCCCACACGCGTATTTCGCGCCTTGAGGTTTGAGCAGCGCTTCAATTTCACCATTGGGAAACTGACCGCGAGCCTCATCGAAAATGCGGTAAAGATGGATTTTTTTAAACGTTTGAGTGGGCGCCGCGTGTTTGCTGAGATCCGGCTCATCTTGCAGGAAGAAAATCCGGCCCGTGCCATTGTACGCATGCATGATTTCGATCTGCTCAAAGTGATTCATCCATCGATTTCTTTCAACCAAAACCTGGTCGATCTGCTCAACGCGGTCCGGAGCGTCATCTCTTGGCACGACCTTCTCTTTTTGGACGAGCCCTACCATCGATGGGCGGTCTACTTCATGGCTTTGATCCACCCATGTGACCTGGATACATCACTTCAAATTTGCCGAAAAATGGGATTGGGTCAGCGCAATGAACGTCTTTTGTGCCAACAGCGACTAAAAGCTCAGATGCATCTACAGCAGATGGAACGACACTTGCCGAAAACCGCCAGCGCCCTTTATCATCACCTCTGCGACTTTTGTACAGAGCTCATTCTGTACATGATCGCGGCTACACCCAATGAGGCCGTTAAAAAAGAGATATCTAATTATTATAATAAATTAAGAAATATTAAACCCCAGCTCAGTGGCAAAGATCTGATCAAAACCGGTTTACACAGCGGTCCCGATATTGGTCATCTATTGGGAGCCCTGCTGGATGCCAAGCTCAATGGTACGATTGAGACCCGACAGGATGAATTGGATTTTGTCCACAAGTGGGCCCGGAAAAAAGAGACTACTAAGCCCATATCTGCTGTTTAAGCTTCCATCTTACCGTTTTGCACTTGCATCAGTCACAATTTTCTTGATTCTAACTCACTGAATCAGTAAGCTGGCCCTTTTATTGGGTACGCAGGAAGGACCTGTATATATATATCGACAACCGCGCGTTATTGGAGCTAGAGATGCCTGCAAAAAAACGGATATTGAGTGGCATGCGACCCACCGGTCCACTGCACATGGGAAATTATCTCGGTGCCTTATCAAACTGGGTAGCGATGCAAACCTCATACGAATGTTTTTTCTTCGTCGCCGACTGGCATGCTCTGACCAGTGATTATGAAAATCCCGGCCCCATGGGGGAATATACCCACCAGATGCTTATTGACTGGCTGAGCACCGGGCTTTCGCCCGAAAAGAGCACCATCTTTGTGCAATCCAAAGTTCCCGAACATGCAGAGCTTTACCTGATCCTTTCAATGATCACACCTGTTCCCTGGCTTGAGCGCAATCCCACCTACAAGGATCAGATCGTCCAGCTAAAGAACAAGGATTTATCCACATTCGGATTCCTGGGCTACCCCGTGCTGCAGGCAGCCGATATCATCATGTACAAAGCCCAAGGTGTCCCTGTGGGCATTGATCAAGTACCCCATGTGGAGATCACCCGCGAGATTGCGCGTCGCTTCAATTATCTATATGGTGAAATTTTCCCCGAACCTGAGGCCATCTTAACGCAAACACCTAAAATATTGGGCATTGATCGACGCAAAATGAGTAAAAGCTATCAAAATGCAATCTATCTGTCGGATAGCCCGCAAGAGACACAAAAAAAAGTGATGCAAATGATCACCGACCCGCAAAGGGCCAGACGCAGCGATCCGGGCAACCCTGATATATGCAATGTTTTTGAATTTCACAAATTGTATTCAGATCCAGCCGCCATCAAACAGATTGACAAACAGTGCAGAAGTGCTGAAATAGGATGCGTTGAGTGCAAAAAAATCATGGTTGCCAGTCTGCTCGAAGCCTTGGCACCCATTCATGAGAAACGCCGCTACTATGAGTCCCACCCTGAAATGGTCGATGAGATCATGGTAGAAGGCAGCCGCAAGGCGCGTCAGGTGGCAATTGAGACCATGAAACAAGCTAAAGAAGCCCTAAAAATCAACTACTAGTGCAGCGGTAATGAATACGACCACAAATAACCATCGGTTGGATCAAAAGGGCCCTTACAAAGTCAAACTTGACAATGTTTTTGAGGGTCCCATGGACCTGCTAGTCCACCTGATCAAAAAGAGCGAAGTCGACATCCATGACATCCCCATCGCCCTGATCACCGAACAATACTTGGCCTATCTGGAGTGGTTGCAGTTGCTGAACATAGACAATGTGGGCGACTTTCTGCTGATGGCGGCCACACTGGCCCACATCAAGTCGCGTACACTGCTGCCCACCCATGGAGATGAAGAAGAGGACGAGGACCCGCGGCTTGAAATCGTACGCCCGCTGGCGGAATATCTCCGTATTAAAGCGGCAGCAGAAGCCTTGGCCAACAGAGATCTATTGGGTGAGAAAATTTTTTCGCGCCAGGTCAACTCGAAAACATATTTGTCGGGTGAGCAGGAATTGGTTCAGGTGGGGTTGTTTGAATTAATTGATGCTTTTCAGCGCGTCATGCAAAAAACGAGCAAGGATCATAATGTAGATTTGGCATCCGACCAGATCTCAGTCAAAGATCGCATGAACGATATGATATCAGTATTAGAAGAGAAAGGATCCATTGTGTTTTCCGATCTGTTTATTGGGCGAACCGAGAAGCCTTTCTTTATTGCCACCTTTTTGGCCCTGCTGGAATTAATGAAAATCAGCCTGGTCCGTGTGGTCCAAAATAAGCAAGACAGCGTTATTCGACTCTTCTACCAATAGAAAGACATATGGAAAATATTCGTAATATTATCGAAAGCTTACTGTTTGTCGCCGATGAGCCGCTGACGGTCGACAAACTAAAATCGGTATTGGAAACTGCTGATACCAAAGAGATCAGGTCTGCCTTGGACGCCCTGGCGGACCAGTATGTGGCACGCGGTGGCGGATTTCGCCTCTGCGAAGTAGCCGGCGGCTGGCAATTGCGCTCACGTCCGGAATATAACGAATACATCAAACGGCTGCTACAACCTTCACCACAGCGCCTTAGTCGTGCGGCCCTGGAAACCCTTGCCATTGTGGCTTACAATCAACCCATAATTCGGGCCGATATTGAACATATTCGCGGTGTGGATTGCGGGGGAGTGCTGCGTCAATTATTAGAACGCAAATTGATCCGCGTGCTGGGCCGCAAAGAGATCCCGGGCCGCCCGTTAATCTACGCGACTTCCAAACTCTTTCTGGAACTGTTTGAATTAAAGAACCTCAAAGACCTGCCAACACCCAAAGAAATTGAAGAGATCGGCATACCAAAAGATCTCTCTGCAGATGAGTCAGTTTCAGACAGCAAAATGGCTATCGCGACCGGGTATTCAGGTCCGTCAATGCCCAAATCAATCGCACTCAGGCCGTACGGATCCGGCGCTGCATCAATGCCGGAGCCTGAAAGTAGCGGCGTTTATGCCCAAAGAGCCAAAAAATCAGCTAAAATATCGGCCAAACCGCACCACATCGCAACATCGCCATCCAATATAACCGCAACACATTCATCTATTGCAGACAAAAGCGGCGCTGTTCATAACCCAACTTTTGCATACACCAAAAACGCATCATGTGAGAAACAAAAAAGGTAAATCTCCTGGCCCGAGGGTCGGGCATTAGATTAACCCCTAAAAGTGGACGGGTAATATCGTGGGTGAACTTCGTACATCGAACGTTCAATAAGTTTATACCTTCTACATTATGGTTTGGCCATACAATCCAGGGAGGCGATGTCTGAAATGCGACCAGCGGCCTGGAGTGGGGATGGGGTTGCAGGACACGCCATAAGGTCCAAGTGCGGCTAATGTACTGCAACCCGACCACCACACCAGGCCTCATCGGTTCACTGATAACGATTCCCAAATAATCATTGACTTTTAGTGGGATCAAAATCTATATGTACCAGACTGTTAGCCGACTATTAATAAACCATCACGTCCGGCAAAACGCTATTGGGCGATTAACTCAGCGGGAGAGTGCCACCTTCACACGGTGGAAGTCACTGGTTCAAATCCAGTATCGCCCACCACTATAATTTCAGATAGTTAGATAATATTTGTAATGGTCAACAAAAAACGGACACAAAATTAAGCCGCTTTTAAATACTGCTCTTTCTCATATGCCATCGGGGATAAATATCCCAGAGTAGAATGAAGCCGGATACTATTGTAGTATGTGATGTAATCCAATATTTC
>JBNKKB010000132.1:0-5024 GCA_050291605.1 Desulfobacteraceae bacterium
GTTTTCTGAACAGCGCTATTTCCGATTCCCGGGCATCTACGGATAGAAACTTTTTCCAGGGTGATTTTACCATTTCCAGCAATGGTTTTGTTTTTACAAGAATGTCATCTTTGCGTTTGGTATGTGGCCCGGCACTGCTCCAGGGCCAATCTTCAGGTTTCTTTACCAATCCTGCCCGTACGGAATTTAATTCCACATATCTCGCACATGCTAATAGATATCTTTGATCCAGGATAAAGGATGAAAACCTTCCCTTGCGATGGACCCCATCCTTTGGACGATTTTTTGATGGGGAGAAGCATTTTTGGGGAAGGCAAAGGTGATTCAGAACGGCGGCTGATGTTCAAATGGTGCATAGAATGCACTCTACCTGGCTAAGCCGCCGTTAATCAAGGAATTCAATCCTTATAAACCGCCGTCGTTCGTTTATTTGGCAGTAAGTTAAAAAGTTTAGTACGTCCCCAAAGTCTCGCAGGCTGGGCTTTATTTCTCAAACCAATCTGCGAACCGTGGGGCAAGACCTCTTGTTGCTTCGCAACACCGGCAACCAGTTGCCGGTGCCACCCGCGCTATAGAGAATCCAATCCTTTATATTCTCTCCATGTATATTTACCGTTTTTACCCTTAACCATCATTAAATTTTTAGGTTTAAAATTCTTTGGATTATTTGGAAATACTTTCTTTGAGGCATTAATTATTAAGCTTTATGTAAAAACCTGAAAGAGTTGTTCCTGATAATATTGCCATGCAAGAATCGGATAATTTAATTAATTCTTCATTTCTGCTTTCCTTATTAAAGCGTATCAATATTTTACGATTTCTCTTTGTCGAAAATACTGAAAGAGGAAGGTTGAAACTCTTCACCTCGATTGTAGATTGATCAAAAACAAGATCATATTTTTTATCAGATTTTGGATGAATAATATTCTCTTTTTTTTTCCACAAGTCCATTGGTATTAGTAAATCAAAATTCACAAGCTTTCTTTGTTTATCTAAGTCAAAAACTATATTTCCATCGATATCGATACCATAAGGCCACTCTCTTACATTGGGATTGCCAACTTCAAGTATATTTGACTCTTGATCATATCTCGGTAACAGGTTACTAATACCCATACTTTTTTCTTTTTTTACTTTTATTGTAGGTTTATTTTGCACTTCCAGACCTCCACTTAACTGGAACCCAGTCAGGCGATGCTTTGCCTTCAAATACCGTAATTGCAGTTCCTCTACTAGGTTTATCAACTACAACTGAAACACCCGTTTTAGAAGAGTGTCGAATATAATTTTTTGTTGCTGGATTATAATATAGCCGCCCCTTATTATATGCTTCTAATGCTTTTTGAGGCGTCACACCTCTTGCTGCACGACCTGACATACGAGTTGCAAAGTGTTCGGTGTATTTAATGCCAGCTTTTTCAAAAGCTTTAACTGGTTTCGGTACCCACTTTGAGGCATCACAAACCAACCCAAGCGGATCAACCCAGGCCCAAACATTGGGGGCATAGGCATATACATTCTCCCCCGCCGCAAGTCCAAGTGGGTCCTGACTTATAAAAGAACAAATCTCCGGATCGAAATACCTGAACCTATTGTAACAAAGTCCTGTTTCGGCATCAAGGTATTGACCCTGCATCCGCAGGTTATTTTCAATTTGATCTACGTCTATTTGTTGAATGGCACCATGGATATTATAACGCGCGGCCCAGGCTATGTTGCCGGCGTCATTTGTCAAGCGTGTCGGGCTGCCGTTGGGCTCGTTGTGATAATAGTAGTATCGTTTGTCGCTGCCAGAATCGATGAGTGCCAGGGGTTCGGAGGTCGTGGGGTAATATACATACTCGCGTTGTTGTGGATGCCCTGGCTCGGTTTCTACCGTCGCATGGTTTACCTCATCTGCATCTTGACCTGGTCTTTGACTTGTTTCGCCCACCAGCGCATCACCGTCCCAGAAAAACCGGGTGTGCTTGTCGCCATTTTGTTTAAAAACCCGGCGGCCCAACGGATCGTAGCCATAGGTGGTGGTTTGTCCGTTGGTTTGGCTTTCAATCAGGCGGTTTTGTGCATCCCAGCTGAAACTGCTGATCTTTTCGTGATCGCTGCGTTCGGTCAGATTGCCGGCACGGTCAAAGCGGTAGCCGGTTGATCCGTAGCGGCCTTCGCGCGACCAGGCCTGGCCCTGGCCCGATTCCCGGCGCACGATCCGGGTTTGCAGAAAGTCGCCGGCCGGGTCTTGTAAAAAATGGGTGATTTTGCCCTGGGGGTTGGTGTGGGCCAGAATGCGGCCCATGGGATCATAGGTATATTTATCCGTGCCTTGGTGACTGTCGCTTCGTTCGATCAGGTTGCCGGTTGGATCGTAGCTGTAGCGGGTCTGTGAAAGACGTTGATTTCCGCTGAACAGGCGCTGGTGGGTCAGGCGGCCGCTCGGATCGTAGCCGTAGTGACGGGAAAGGTCATCTCCCAGGGTCTCGCGGGTGATCTGGCCGCGGGCGTCGCGTTCGATGGTGATAGGCGGTTGATCGTTGATCCGGATGGCGGCGATCTGGTCCAGGTCATCATAGGTGTAGTCAATGGTATTGCCGTTGCTGGTTTTGCGCTGGATGCGGTTGCCGTTCGGGTCGTAGGCGTACTTGATGATAAAATCGCCCTGGACTTCTTTGATCAGCCGGCCTTCGGGATCAAATTGACGCTGGATTTCGATGTGCGGGTTGGCGGTTGCGGTCAAGTTGCCGTTTTCATCGTAGTCAAAGGTTTCGGTAAACGTCTGATCGGGCTGTTGGGGGTGCGGCAGTTTCTTCTGGCGGATGCGGCCCAGCGGGTCGGTTTTGTACTGGATGGTCCGGCCCAGCGGGTCCATGCTTTGTTGGATATGGCCGGCATTGGAGAAGGTGTAGTTCCGGGACTGGCCCCAGTAATCGATCTCCTGTGTAATACGCCCCAAAGCGTCGCGTTTTAAGTGATAGGTCTCGCCGCGCTGGTTGGTCAGGCCGATGAGTTGTTCTTCGGTATCGTAGTGGTATTCGATGGTATGGCCATCGGGCTGGGTGCGGCGTTTTATTTGGCCGAGGCCGCAGTATTCCATCCGGGTTTCGGCGCCGTTTTCATCCACGTAGCGCACCAGGTTGTCTTCGGCGTCGTAGGCGCACTGGATGGCGCCGCCGGGCAGATCGGCCTGCACAAGGCGCCCCTTGCGGTCGTAGATGTAGCGGGTGGTGAAGCCCAAAGGATCGGCTTGCTCCAGCAAGTTGCCGGGAGCGTCGTATCTGTATTGGGTGGCCTGGCCCTTTGCGTTGGCGAGCTGGATCAGGTTGCCGTGGCTGTCGTAGTCTAACCGGGTGCGGGCCTGGCGTGGATTGATGTGCTCGGTGAGCTGTCCATGCTCGTCATAGTTGTAGCAATCCACGGCGCCCAGCGGGCTTTTGCTTTGCACCAGCAAGCCGCGCCCGTCCCATTGCAGTTGCCGGGTCGCGCCGTTGGAAGCGATGATGCTCACGGGTTTGCCGGCCGGGTTGTATTCGGTTTGGATGCTTTGATTATCGGGCCGGGTGAGCTTGAGCAGGTTGCCGCTGTCGTCGTAAAGGTATTCGGAGCGATGGCCGTCCGGGTCCACCACGGCGGTGGTGCGCCCGGCCTCATCGTATTCAAAGACCGTCATGCCGCCCAGGGGATCGATTTCGCTCACCGGCAGGCCGGTTTCGTCCAACTTGACGATGGAGACATGGCCCAGGGAGTCGGTCACGCGGGTTTCGTTCAACTGCTTCAAGTATTGGAAGGTGTAGTCGTAAAGCCCGTTGTCGCCCCAGGCGCGCGTGGCCTGCCAGGGGTCGCCGGTGGTGTCGAAGGCGTAGTAAAAGGACTGGCCGTTGCGGTCGGTGTGGCGGGTCATGTGATGCCGGTCATAGACAAAGGTGTATGGGTTGCCTAAGGCGTCGCGCACTTCGGCCAGGTCGCCGTCCCTGTTGTAGTCGTATTGGACCAGGGCCTGGCGATAGCCCGTGCCGGGCACAGACAGGGCCAGACTGGTTATTTTTCCCTGCCGGCTGTGGATCTCCAGGCGCTGGCCGGAGGATGCGGCAATGCCGGTGAGCTGTGCGCCGCGGCGTTCGAACTCAAGCAGGTTGCCGCACAGGTCGGTGATGCGCGACAAAAGATATTCGTTGGCGTTGATCGGGGTTTTGGGAAAATGGTAGATCAGGTCCTGCTTGGTTTGCACGCAATAGCAATCCCCTTCGTCGCTGAGGCGGGCGCCGTTCCACATTTCCAGCACCGCGCCGGCCGGTCCTCTTTCAAAGGGAAAGCCGGGGAAAACCGCGGTGTCGTTGTCCGGGACATGAAAAATCACCATGCCGGTTTCAGGGTCATGTGCCAGGCGGATATCGGCCGGTGTTTCCCAGCCGTAGCCGCAGGCGCCCGAGCGGTTGTTGTTCGAGGTGTATTTGCGCACCCACGGCAGGGGAATCCGGCCGGGCAGTACAAAATCCTCCTGCTCCACCGCCACTTCGCCGGTGACAATGTTAACCGGCTCGGCGCGTAAGATATTGCATTTCAGAAAGCCGGAAGGCAGATGGCCGAATTTTTTTTTGCGAAATTCACGAAACTTATCCAGCCACTTCTGGGCGAACTTGGATTTTATAAACTTGCCGATACCGGCAAAGGCGGCCTTGAAAGCCATGGCGGTCAGTGAGATGGTGGGCGCCCCGCCCACGACAACATTGGTGGGGATGGCCAGGTTGAATGTGGTTGGCAGCAGCGAGGCGCTGGGCGATTTCTTTTTTTTGAGCCGGGGCGGGCTGAACATGCCGGCGATCTGGCAGCCAAGCACCGGCAGGGCTGTGTAACTGAGCGGATCGCCGTCGGCCATGACCGTGGAACTGCCCATAAACAGCTCGTCGTCATTGTCCGGAAGCTTGGGAGCGAACGGAAAGCCGGTCGGAATGTGAATCGCCAGGCCTCCGGTGCCGGCCGTGGCGCGTTTCATGCCGCACACGGTGACGGTTGCGCCCAAAAAGGGAAGATAGTCA
>JBNKKB010000133.1:0-4249 GCA_050291605.1 Desulfobacteraceae bacterium
GGATCGCTACAACTACTCGGTGGCGCCGTTGATGCTCTGATTACCAGTTCAGTGGCCAAACAAGTATGAACTGGAGTCTTTGCCGGGGTTAAGATGGCCGCAACCGCCTTGCGACCAATTTCGTTGATGGGTTGCATGATTGTTGTTAATGCCGGTTCACTGAATTGCGCCTCCGGAACACCATCGAAACCCATCACCGACACCTCACCAGGCACTTTCCATCCGTTTTGCTTCAACCAATCAATCACTAACAAGGCGATTTTATCAGATTGAGCCAGAATAGCGGTTGGTGGCTCCTCACCATCAAAAAGTACCTGCAGCGCCTCTTTGACGGTGATTTCGTCACACTGGGTTTCATAGACAGGGACACGGTCAGTATCGATACCATGCTGGCGTAACCCGTCGAAATAGCCGAGTAACCGATCAACCGTTGTTTGATGATAGGCGTGCTCGATTCTCGAAACACCCACCAGCCCACGGTTACCACTAAGATCGAACTCCATGGTGAGGATGGCGAAGCGACGGTGTCCAAGGCTAGCCAAATAGTCAGCAGCTTCTGCACAGGCATTCCGGTTGTCCACGCCGACAACCGAAATATCTTTATCGTTTTTACCAAAGGCCAGGGCAACTACGGGCAATGAACGCTCACGCGATAGCGCAACAAGTGTATCCGAACCGTCCACACAAAAAAGAATGAACCCATCGACCACGGCACTCTGCATATTCCAGACTAGCTCTTTATCATTGGCAACCGAAACAAGAGATAGCCCGATACCCTGTTGGTCACAGCTTTGTGCGATTGAACTCGCCAATACCCGCGCGAAGGAATCGGTAAAAAAAGTAGCAAGTTTTTCTGTGGTGACCACACCAATCGCATTCACTTTACCAGCGCTCAGCAGCCGTCCTTTGGGATCCGGGCCCTTGTAGCCAATCTTCTTGGCCATACTAAGAACATGTAGACGAACCTTTTTACTAACGATATTGGGCCGGTTAAAGACATTGGAGGCGGTGCCTTTGGAAACACCCGCCGCCACAGCAAGATCAGCTAGCCGTATAGGTTTTTCTGGGTCAAGCTTTTGTGTCACTACAGTTACTCCGTTCGATTATTCGGTAGTAAGAACGCACTATCCAAAACAATTGTAATTTTTTTGAACCGGTTCAATTATTTTCTTGACTCCTTGCATTAAGGGGTTATTATTGAACCGGTTCAATTTGTTTGATCGAAATTAATATCAGTTTACCCATGATCAGAAAACAGGAAATTAAAATCATGTTAGTCAATAAAGCAGTGATACTGTATGAAGCCGAACCGGTCAGCCTGAATTTTTGGAACGCCATCCGCTCAGGGTGGAATGCCTACCTCGCAGTCCGGCAACAGCGCCGTGCTTTACTCGCACTATCTCGCCTGCATCCCCGCTTGATTAGGGACATAGGATATGAGCCGGACAATGTGTACCGAGTACTTGATAGTCCATGGGATGAGCTTTATACGGCAGTTCGACAAACGCGGAGGAAGTGGTAACCACCCAGTGGGTCAGGTAATCATAACATAATTACATACCACTTACGCTTCGTAAATCGGAAAGCCCCATTACATTTCATAGCTTAACATATTGAATCTACATATTATAAACGATAATTCGCCTGAAACCCGTTTCCTTTTCTCCTCTTTGAAAATTAGATGTAAAATTTTTTACATTCAATCTTTTACATCTAATCTTTGTGGCCGCGATATTTAAGTAAAGACAGCCAGTATTATCGCTTAAATCTTTTTATTACAGGAGTTTATTGACTGAAAACTCAACCCCTTTTCCGATTTACGAAGCATTTTAGCTTGAAACGATCTTGATCAATTCCAAAAAAAACCGCTCCGCTTTTGAACACAGTGCGTCAAAATCGATATCCAATGATTCCAAATCCATGGTACATAAGGCTTTTGGACATCCATCGTCTCCTCTCGTTTAAGGTGTCGTGACCTCAACGAAAAAGACATGGATGTCCATTTTTTTCAACCCCAGGTACGCTTAATCCTGAATAGCCACTATTTTTACTGGGTAAATGTCAAAGAGGTTGCCATCTGCGCTAAGGATTCGATCGGCATATCTGCCATGCCGCCAGCCACAGCCCCTATTAATTTTTTGTTTTTATACGTAAAAACCCCCACGGTTTTTAATATGCCACGGTACTGAACGTTCCAATTGATTTCAATGTAGTTGGCATCTGTTCCGTCAGATAGTTTCATGCGTTTTTCTTTTTTAACCTTATGATATGCGTCATGGTAAGCTGTCGGGAAGATATTTTTATAGAGATCAATCAGATAGTCTGCTGTATATTCCAACTCCATTTCTTGGGGAATATCATCCACTAAAACAGCGAAAAGAGGAAGCCCCTTTAGATCCCGCGCTCTAAACACCAAAGGCGATTTCAATTGTTTGTCCGCCACGAGGAGGTTTGCATCGTAATTTGCCGCGAATCCATAGGCGCTGTTCACATAGTCTTCACGGATCTTTCTCTGTGTTATATCTTCAGGGTTTAGTTTTCTTTCCTCACAGGCGATGGGGGTTGGATGCTGCCATCGTGAACTGGCTGACTTGAGCGCCTTTTCCGCCTTTGGATTTTCCAGCAATGGGGTTGGCGATTTAACCCCCGGAAGGATATAGGCGCTCAACAGCCCTAGTGGAATATAAACATCTTTGCGACTAAGGTGGCCGGTAAAAACAACCACCATGTTTTTTTCGGGTGCGACCATTAAATACTGTCCCTGGGCACCGAAGGCGGTGTAGATACCTGGCGTAATAATCCACCACAAATATCCGTAGGCGGCCCCAATCCCTGAACGGGTTGGAATATGTTCCCGGGTTGAAGCCTCTATCCATTGGGAAGATATTATACGCTTGCCATCCCATAAGCCATGGTTCAGGTAAAGATAGCCGATTTTGGCAATATCCTGGGGGCGCAGATGAAGCCCATTGTATCCTACGGTTATTCCTTGTGAATTTGAGGGCCAGTGTACATGGTTAATACCCAGCGGTCTAAAAAGAACTTTTTTAGCATATGAAAACGCATTCATTCCCGTCTGTTGCTGTAAAATTGCCGAGAGAAGAACCGCGGCACCATTACAATAAGCAAATTGATCGCCTGGCTCTTCGTTCATGTGCAGATCGATTATTTGCTGCACCCAATCCTTACTCCTGCTCAAATCTGTGAGGCTGTTGAGTTGATACAGATCGTTGCACGCCAAACCATGGGTCATGGTTAACAAGTTCTCAAGTGTCACAGCTCTTTTTGATTCATTTAGATTCTGGGCTACACGATTCGGGAAGAACTCCAAGACCGCCTGGTTGACACCCTTTAAATGCCCATTGTCTATGGCGATGCCGACCAGAGCCGAAAGAACGCTTTTACTAATGGATTGAATATGAAATGAATCCTCTTCATCATGGGGATGACGGTAGGCGTCCAGTACCAAATATCCATTTCGAATGACCAATATGCTGTCCAATTGAAAATCTTTATCCAATATTTTTTCCAGCATATTTGCCAATGCTATTGAGTTTACGCCTTGGCTCTCAGGAGATGCTTTCCGCCAGCCTTTGGTGGGCCAGTAGTCTGGTTGCGCATCTGCAAAATATCCGTGAGATGGGCAGAATAAAAGCGCCACCAATAGGAGAATTTGCCGCAGAATAAATGTCCTGGTTTTGTTCATCTTCATTTGATCGAATAAAATCATGAAATTAGCGTTTGACAATCATTGGAACGAAAAATTACTCTAAGCCATTTGCCTCTGGTAACATGTTTTGGTTATGGATTCAGCGGCCTGATACGTCATGGCCGCAACCATATCGGGCCTTTATTTCACACCGATTTCCTGCCTTAGCCAAACCTTCGCAGGCGGCCGCCAGGATCTATTGATATACGCCAGGCCACGAAGCAGCCAAGAATGTTTGCCTATCTGTCCCAAACATCCATGGTCAAAACCGCTGATGGCGCTCCTGGCGTTGAGCGGATTCGAGGGGCGGAACCGATCCCTGCAATATCACGCAACTCTGGAAATCGATCGACATTTTTTTCCTTAAAATACAGCTGGATAGGGACACCACCGGCAAACAAAAATCAATGATCAGTTTTTCCCTTAGCTCGTCCAGGAAATAGGCTCCGAATCGGTTGATGCTGTCCTTGCGATATGGAGACAGACAGGCGGCCTGTTCCTTCGTAATCACATGCCCTTCTCGGATAAGCTCGTTCATGA
>JBNKKB010000134.1:0-1762 GCA_050291605.1 Desulfobacteraceae bacterium
CATGTACGAAGAGTACCAGCTATACGGCGTACAGCAGCAGCTTCAGGGCCGGCCGGTGACCCTTTCCGGCAGTCCTTCTTCCGTCGCCAATCGGGTCTCTTACTATTGCAATTTTCATGGGCCCAGCATGGCCGTTGATACCCAATGTTCCTCTTCATTAACCGCTATTCATCTGGCCTGCCAGAGTATCCATCAAGGCGGCTGTGAAGCGGCCATTGCCGGAGGGGTAAACGTTTCCATTCATCCCAATAAATATTTGGCGCTATCCTATGGGAACTTTCTGGCGAGCAAGGGCCGGTGTGAAAGCTTCGGACAAGGCGGTGACGGTTTGGTGCCCGGAGAAGGGGTCGGTGCGGTGCTGCTCAAACCGTTGTCCAAGGCCGTGACCGATGGTGATCATATTTATGGTGTTATCAAATCCACGGCCGTCAATCATGGCGGCAAAACCAATGGCTACACGGTGCCCAATCCCAACGCCCAGGCCGATGTGATCGAACAGGCGATGGAGCAGGCCAATATTTCCCCAAGGGCCATCAGTTATCTGGAAGCCCACGGCACAGGCACGTCATTGGGTGACCCCATAGAAATTGCCGGGCTGACACACGCCTTTGGGAAAAACGGTAAAGAGCGGCAATATTGCGCTATCGGTTCGGTCAAATCGAACATCGGCCATTCTGAAAGTGCGGCCGGCATCGCTGGTGTTACAAAAGTTTTAATGCAGCTAAAATACGGTCAACTCGTTCCGTCTTTGCATTCACAGACACTTAATCCCAACATTGATTTTACCAAAACCCCTTTTACCGTACAGCAAAAAACGGGGCAATGGAAACGGCCCCTGGTTAGGGTCAACGGCCGGGAAAAAACATATCCTCGCATAGCCGGCATCTCCTCTTTTGGTGCCGGAGGCGCCAACGCCCATATCATTATTGAAGAGCATGCGGCCGGGTCCGCTTGTGACGCTTCACTGGCTGTGAGCGCAAATACACCGGCAATGATCATCCTATCGGCAAGAAATCAGGAGCGACTCAAAATGCAGGCGCAGCAATTGCTGGAGGTGGTAAGTGATCAACAGTTGCCTGACAGCTGGTTGGCCGATGCGGCTTACACGCTGCAGGTGGGCCGGGAAGCCATGCAAGTGCGTTTGGCCATGATCGTTCACTCGATGAAAAATCTTGTGGAAAAATTGACCACATTTATTGAAGGCCGCACTGACATGGCGGACCTGTATCACGGGCAGGTCAAAAGCAAAAACAATACCCTATCCGTATTTGCCGGTGACTCAGACTTTCAGGAAACCTTTGCTAAGTGGATTGAACAGGGAAAATACGAAAAAATTCTGACCCTATGGGTAGAGGGATTTGTCTTTGACTGGAACCAGCTGTATGGCGATGCCAAACCTCGCCGGATCAGCTTGCCCACCTATCCGTTTGAACAGCAACGCTATTGGTTGCCGGAGGCAGAATTCCTGGATCAGGTGTCAGGCAATGGTGCACACAATACACATCTTCATCCGCTGCTGCATCAAAACATCTCTGATTTTTATCGGCAGCGTTTTCGTTCAACCTTTACGGGCCAGGAGTTTTTCCTGTCCGATCATGTCATAAACGGCCAACGCGTGCTACCGGGCGTGGCCTATCTGGAGATGGCCACAGCGGCAGTGATGCAGGCACAAGGCGCGGTGGGACCGGATCACGCGACCAGACTGAAAAACGTGGTGTGGGTCAGGCCCATTGTCGTCAATGGGCAAGGCGCGAAGATCGAT
>JBNKKB010000135.1:0-15121 GCA_050291605.1 Desulfobacteraceae bacterium
GTCCGAGGGTTTGCGGTAGTGTTACTACGGCTTCACCCTCGGATGCCTTGGCTCTGGCGCCCTGCTGCTTAGGCACGTTTGGCGGAGGACTCCAGATCCTGCGTTGCCGAGGGTTTGCGGTAGTGTTACTACGGCTTCACCCTCGGACGCCTTGGCTCTGGCGCCCTCCCGCTTAGGCACGTTTGGCGGAGGACGCCAGATTCTGCGTTGGTCAGGGTTTGCGGGAGTCGGAGGACATAAGATTCGGGATCGGTAATCTCGAATGAGCTTAAAGTTTAAAGTAGAAAGTTTTAAGTTGAAGGAACTCTGCCGATAGTAAAAGATATGGCATTAACGACTTTTGAAACCGCTTCTGGTCACTAAAAGCGTAGGGCCGGTCTCTGTGCCGGCCTGTCAGGGTATGCAATACATGGGGATGGTTTGGATGTTGCCGGTACGAAAGTGAACTCCATGCCGAGGCGTAATTTTAATAGGATGATATGAAACGAAAGATATAAAATGACTACCGACAAAATACTTCTCGATCATGGTTCGGGCGGCAAGATTGCCCATCAGCTGACCGTTGAATTGCTGCTGCCGCTGTTTGACAACCCCTTGCTGGCCCAGCTGCATGATGGCGCCATTTTTGAGATGGCACCGGGCCGATTGGCCTTTTCGACCGATACCTTTGTGGTGGACCCGATCTTTTTTCCGGGGGGCGATATTGGCGATTTGGCGGTTAACGGCACGGTCAACGATGTGGCCATGTGCGGGGCCGTGCCGCATTATTTGAGCATGGGGTTGATTCTGGAAGAGGGGCTGCCCATTGATGATCTCAAACGGATCTTAAACAGTATGCGCAAGGCCATGGCCCGCGCCGGCGTGCAACTGGTCACCGGTGACACCAAAGTGGTGCCCAAAGGTGCAGCGGACAAAATTTTTATCAATACTTCGGGTATCGGGGTGATCCCGGAAGGGGTAACTATTGGCGGCCAAGGAGCGCGTCCCGGCGATCGTGTCATTCTATCAGGGACCATGGCCGACCACGGCATTGCGGTGCTGACCCAACGCGAAGGGCTCAAGTTTGCGTCCAACGTCCGGAGCGATACGGCAGCCCTCAATCACATGGTCCAGGCGTTTTTAAGCATCACCCCATCGATCCATGTGCTGCGCGATCCCACCCGGGGCGGTGTCGGCACTACCTTAAATGAGATCGCCCAGCAATCTAAAGCAGGCATCAGACTTTTTGAAGAAAAAATGCCGGTTAAAAATGAAGTGGCCGGCATCTGCGAGCTGCTGGGCTTTGATCCCCTCTATCTGGCCAACGAAGGCAAACTGCTTTGCATCGTACCCGCAGCGCAGGCCGATGCGGTTTTGTCTGCCATGCAACAAGACCCATTGGGCAAGGAGGCCTGCGTGATTGGCGAAGTCGTGGATCAACATCCCGGCCGGGTGGTCATGCAAACCCGGATTGGTGGTGAACGCATTGTCGGTATGTTGGCGGGGGAGCAGTTGCCCCGAATCTGCTAACTCTGCAAAGACCGGAGAGCTCCAGATCCTGCGTTGCCGAGGGTTTGCGGTAGTGTTACTACAGCTTCACCCCCGGTCGCCTTGACTCTGGAGCTCTCCGGTCTTTGCAGATAGTGCTGTTGCGCTCAAGAACCAGCGTTGCCGTGGGTTTGTGGTGCGCTTTATGAATTTATCAATTTTTGCCAGTGCTGATCGGCGATTTTAACCATTTCAGCTTCCGGTGTCTTTTCCGCCTTTTTATGCCATTTCTTGAGGGTATTGCCGAAAAAACCATCGTAGAACAGATAGGTTCTCCCTTCGATGATTTTAAACCGTTGGGGGTTGAAATCCACTTTATCTCCTTCCAACATGGCCCAGGCACACCAGCCGCCGTAGGCCGGTTCAAATTTTGCCGGCTCGGTTTCAAAAGCTTTGCGGTTGGCATCGGAGACAAAGCGGTATTTCAATCCCAGGTAGGTGGCTGTGAATTGTGCGCTTCCTTTTGCTGGTTTTCCTCGATGATAGCTGACCGGGTCGTATCCTTTAATCGCCAGTCCGGATTTCGTGATGTTAAAATGGGATAGACGCTGGGCGACCGGGTCTTGGGCGAAAACGATTCCGGCCGTTGCCAGGAGCAGAATAAATAGAATTTGTTTTTTCATGGTATCGACCTCGCAACTTAAACGTCAGTGCATTGGGCTAGGGTTTCGCTTCATGATTCGATGGCCCTGGGGACGGGGCCAAGGGACGCATGTTGCGTATTTTGTCCGCCCCTTGCGGGCCGGCAAATCGTTTCAGGATTTTAGGATCGGTCTCTCGTAAATCCACCATCAGCAGGCCGTCCAATGCATTGGAAAACGCCCTGTCCAAATTAAAACTTAACAATTTCCCATTGAGTTTAAGATAATGTTTGAGCAATACGGGTATGCCTTTTCCATCCTTTTCAATTTCGGATATCAGAAACGAGATGTCGTCGATGTCCCGAAATGTGCTCAAAAGAGCTTCCTGATCCAAGCCATTGATGCGGGGGCATCGAAATGGCCGTCGTGGGCGGACCAAAGCGGACAGGGTCGTGTTAAAATTGTTTTGTTTCAGAAAGCGAACCAGCAGTGTTTTTGACAATTTATGATAGTCGCTACTGATGCTGACCGGGCCGAACAGGATTTTGTATTGCGGGTGACGGCCCATAAAGGCGCCGATACCGCGCCAGATCAGTATGAGGCTGTTGTATTTTTTTTGATATTCAGAGCGGATAAACGAACGCCCCACTTCGATGGCATGGGTGAGTTGGTCGACAAATGCCGGCTTGAAGTGAAATAGCTCGCTGGTATACAGGCCTTTGGGGCCATATTGGTGTAAAATATGATCCACCAAACCCATCCGGTAAGCACCTACCAATTCCGATGTGGCATGGTTCCACAAGAAAAGATGTAGATAATAGTCATCAAATCGGTCCAAATCGATGGATTGGCCCGTACCTTCGCCGACTTGACGGAAAGTGACCTCTCGCAAACGACCGATTTCGTTCAGCACGTGGGGAATCTGAACACTGCGCGCAAAATATACCCCGAAGTCCCCCCGTTGGATCAAACACTGATCTTCGGGCAGACCCTGAACATCGCGCGCGATGATTTTTTGGCCTGCTGCATGAATCACCGGTGCCATGCGGGCGGTACGCTTGGCGCCGATGGCCAGACGCTTTAATGGGGTGTTGGGCCGGTGGGTGTGGGTACGCGTCACCATAATTTCAGTATTGTTACGCAGCAATTGAGTCATGGACGCATCATCGGCACAGCGTGCTAATTTTTTCCATTCAATGGGGCTGCCGATGTGTACGCTTAAAGTTTGCATCTTTTTGTTGACCAACTCTCGAGGCAACAAGGCGGTGCGCAATAGCGGGTGCACCATGCCCAGCAGATGGAAAAAAGCGCCGTTGCGACCGGGAAAAAAAACCGGCAGTGCCGTGGCCCGGGTCATCCGTATCAAGGCGCCAATATGAGAGTTCCATGGGGGATCGGTAATTCGGGCTTTTGAGCGTTGCCAGCTGGCGACTTCACCGGCAGGAAAGATCGCCAGGGCGCCCTCTTTTTTCAGCCATGCCAGCGATTGCTTCAGCCCGCCGCGATTGGCGGTGCTGGACGTGGGGGTGGCGAATGGATCAACAGCGATGATGCGATCACCAATACCGATGATCTTTTTAAGCAGATAGTTCCCCAAAATCCGCACATCCTTGCGTCGCTGCAGCAGCATCGCCCCCATGATGATGCCTTCGATACCCCCGAAGGGGTGGTTGGCGACCACCACCAGCGGTCCTTGTTCGGGTATCCGCGCCAGATCGCTATCGTCTACATGATAGCGTACCTGGAGGATGTCCAGGGCGGTCTCAAAAGGGCAGTGCTCGGCATCACCCGATGTCAGGACTCGGTTCAGACGATCATACTTGCGATTGAGATGATCGATGGCCAGCAATCGTTCAACGGGCCACTGGATTGCGCGCCATGCAGCGCTGGCCATGGGATGTTTAAAAGCATCTGATAAATCAATCAATTGGGCCATGTTTCCCATCCTCTTTGTTCAACCATTGGGCTATTTGGCTAACCTTCGTGTGCCGACCCATCCTAAAAACGCTTTGATCGACAACGGTGGATTGCCGCGTCGGGCGTTGACCGCACCGATTTCAAAGGCCAGTCGCCACTGTTTCATCAAAGTGCGGTAGGCATCAAACAAGGAGCTGCCGGGATGGTAGATATGGGTCGCTTCGGATGTCACACCGTTGAGTTCCACCACGGTGAAGTCCTCTCCTTGTTGTAAAGCCTCTATGGATGGTGTCCGAATATCATAGCGGCCGAAGTAAAATCCTTTAAATCGGCGGCTGAGGCGATCGATGGCCTTTTCCAGCTGTGGGGTGATCAGGTGGTTCCCGTTCAGAAACAGGGCGCCGCGGCAATGGGTGCCGACCTCGACCAGAGCGATTTGCGCTCCTTTGGGCGGCACCGTATGCAGATGCTGCCGATGCTTGCGAAAATGGACCGGCGCCATGCACATGGCGCGGTCATGTTCTAAAATGAGCTTTTCCAGCGTGTGCTGGCCGTTGCCCGTCAGCGTCAACAACCGCTTGTCTGTAATTGAGAATATCTTGCCGGAAGGTGCACCGGGAAGCCGGTAGTAAAAGACACCGAATTCGTGCCCCGGAATGTAGGCCTGCGCAATGGTATCGGTGGCAGCGCGTAAAAGATACTGATGGGCTTGTTCCAGTGAGTCCACCATGGCCACGCCTTCACCGCGTTGTCCCACATCAGGTTTGAGCACCAGGGGAAAGTCAAGTTGCTGTTGGTGCATAAATGACTGCACCTGGTGGGTTCGTTGGTCAAGCGGCAGGGTGCGATCCACACGCATAAAGGGCGCAACGTTTCCTTGATCGGGTTGCAGACCCTGTAAGATATCGGATTTGGATTCCCCCACAATACCACCGGCGGGAATTCCGGGATTGGCGCTGGTAAAGAGCGTCAAAGCGCGAAACCGCAATCCAAGATAGAGGATATAACAAACCACCGGCGGATAAAAGATATACAGGGGCCAGAATTCCCAGCGGGTCATACGGCGATAGCGAGCGATCCACAGTCGGCGGCCGCGATAGGTGAGCAGCGGCATAATGACCTTGACCGATGCCCATATACCGAGGGCCAGTATCAGGACCACCCAAAGGGCATAGGCTTGAAACAGATGGTAGTAGCTCAGTACGGTCTGGCCGGCCATGGCGGACAGACCCACCAACGCCGGCGTCCAGAGCGCAGCGGCCAAGCAGAAGTAAAAGAGAAAAGGCGCCAAATCGCGACCCAACATGCCGGCGCTGAAAAAGGTGGGGAGCCGGCTGCCGGGAATGAATCGGCTGGCCAGGATAATTGCAGGTCCACGGGCGGCAAACCACTGCGCACTGTTTTCAATATCACCCGGCTTGAGCAGCCACTTGAGCGGCCGCCGCATCAGGGCCGGTTTGCCCAAAAAGCGGCCGCTTAAAAATAACAGCACATCGCCGCCCACGATGCCGGTAAAGGCACCCCCTACAGCGGGAACCCATCCAATGACGCCGCGGGCGGCTAAAAGCCCGGCACCAATGCAGGCCAAGTCTTCGCTGATTAAGGTGGACAGGGCGATCAGCAGCATGACTGCTATCGTTGCCGTCGCGTCTGCCGGTGCGACGCTTTGCAGCTGTTGCGGTTGGCCGGCCATCGCCATACGTTCCGGCGTTGCCTGGGAACGCGATTTTGCCTCACCCGCGTTGACGCGGTGGATAAAAGCGGAGATATTTTGGGCCACCTGGGGTGTGATATTGCGAATCATCAAATGACCCTCGGGATAGGCGATCAGTTCGCTTTGGGGTACGATCCGTTGATGCTCAAGGGCTGCCGCGTAGGGGACCATGCGGTCCCGACGGCCATGCAGGATGAGCATGGGGGGTTGCCAATCCGCCAACATTTGACGCAAAGGGCGTTGATCGGCGTCGTAGAAATTGCGCGCATATTCAATGCTGAGGGGGAAATAACGGGCCAGACCCATGTGGGGCAGCCCGTGGTGCAACACCCACAACAGGGCCAGTTGGGTGGCGTGCAGGGCATGGTTGAGGTGGTACTCGCCGAGCAGCTCGTGTTCTTGAACACCGATGGCTGAAATCAGGGTTAAGGAGGCAATGCGCCCGGGGAACCTTTGGGCCAGATGAAGCGCTGTGCCTGCCCCCATGCTGTAGGCGACCAGATGCACATTGGTAATTTCAAGCTGTGCAAGCAACTGCGACAAATAGGCGGCCTGGGCGTGAAAACCGTAATTCAGGATGTGGTGGGTGGATCGGCCGAAACCGGGCAGATCCGGCGCAATCACGCGACCCGCCGGTTGCAGGGCTTTGACCAGATCGCGCATCACTTCGCTGGCTGCATACGGACTGCCATGGATCAAAAGCAGGACGGGTTGTCGGGCGGTCGTTGATTTTGGATTGTCCGCTTCCAAATAGCGGATTTTTACCTCTGATGGCGTGCCGGCCGATGGAGCCTGACCACTGAGCCGCACGCTATTTTGATCGGGATCTGCAGGTCCGGGATCCGGTTGGACCCAAATCAGGCCATTGGAGATCATTACCAGGATCAGATAGATGAGAAGATACCAACGCCAGCCGGCGGCGGCTGCGTGTCGGGCTATTTTTATTCCGCCATTGAACATATCCTCAACCTTGTGCTTTCGCGCTGAGCATTCGACTGGCGTCAGCGCATCAGGGGGAGTCGGATGATGTCGCTTGCATATATTGCAGCGTCGAAGGCGCTATCCCAAAGTCAGCCGGCGGCTGGATGTTTTGTAACCGCAATATCATGGCCACCAAGGCAAAATGATGCACGGTATGGCTGGCCAGGAATTGCAGTTCACGACCGATGGTGGAGGGGCTGAATCCAGCGTCGCCGGAACGGTGACCCCCATCGTCGTTCTTGACCTGCACGGGACGATGCAGGGGACCCATGGACACCAGTGCCGCTCGCAGGTTTTTTATTTTTTCCCGCGCTTTGCCAGGTCGTGTTTCAATGTCCCGCGATCGTGAACGGTTGTCGTAATCGATCTGCCGACCATCCCATTCTATTAAATTTTGATAGAAATCAAGAATGTGGCGCATATGCCGCCCGACACCACTGAGAAAATAGGGGCTGTCATTGTTGGTATAGACGGCATCGGGTAAGTTTGAGATGATCGAAATCGCCTGATCGAGCAAGGCGATGTTTTCATCTACAATGGCATCTGTTTTGCCCACGATGTACCTCCCTCTCCTGCCAGCAGGCGATGGTGTAAAGCGCGCTGACGGTAAGCCAAATTCCAGGACCGGATTTTTATTTTGCGGTTATCCAAAAAGCTCAAGTTCAGGAAGAGGTGCTGGATCGCCGGTGAGGGTCGTCAGGTGGGGTTTCCGGACACGCCATCACGGTCCAAGCGGGGCTAAGCGGCGCTGCGGGCGGCCCGCAAAACTCGCATACGCTCAAACAGTGCGGGACGCTGATCCTCCGCTGCCCCTAAGCCCCACTAAGACCGCATGGCTAACGTCCGGCAACCCCACCTGCCGACCCTCACCTCCAGTTTTCGCTTTGGACATAAGAAACATCAACTTGAGCTTTATGGATAAGCGCTTTTTATTTTAATCGTACCGGGCTAACGTGATGTTAGTAGCTTTGCTCACAAACTCCTTACACTTTGTGTGTTTGGAATATAATCCTTGCAATTATTTGCCACAAGGTTAAATTGCCCCTTTGCTTTAATCCTTGTAAGGAAAATTATCGATGAAAGCCCAGCAGATCAACAGCGCCCTGCGCAATATCGCCATTATTGCCCATGTCGACCACGGTAAGACGACTTTAGTGGATGCCATGTTTCGCCAAAGCGGTCTTTTTCGTGCCAACCAGGAGGTGGATGATCGTTTGATGGACTCCATGGACCTGGAGCGCGAGCGGGGCATCACCATTGCCGCGAAAAATTGTTCGGTGATGTGGAAGGATGTGCGCATCAATATCATCGATACGCCCGGCTATGCCGATTTTGGAGGTGAGGTGGAGCGGGCGCTCTCCATGGCCGATGGCGCCATTTTATTGGTGGATGCTTCGGAAGGGCCGTTGCCCCAGACCCGCTTTGTACTCAACAAAGCCCTGATCGCCGGACTCAAGATCATTGTGGTGATCAATAAAATTGATCGCCCCGACGCCCGCTGTGATGCCGTACTGGATGAGATCTACGACCTGCTCATCGATTTGGATGCCACGGACCAGCAGTTGGAGTTCCCCCTGCTATATGCCATAGGGCGGGATGGCATTGCCGTTACCCAACCCGATGAGCGCGGCAAGGACCTGCATGTGTTGTTCGATACGATTCTAGAGGCTATTCCCGGTCCCTGTTATGACCCCACAGCGCCTTTCCAGATGCGTGTTTCAGACCTGGGCTACTCGGACTATGTGGGCCGCTTGGCGGTGGGAAAGATTTTTAATGGGACGGCCCGTTCCAGGGACCAATTGGTGTGCCTGGGTCAGGATGGCGGCAGCACACCTTTGAAGATATCCAAATTGCAAATCTACGAGGGCACCCAACTGAGTGAAGTCGAAGAGGTGCAGCCGGGTGACATTGTCGTGTTGGCCGGCATTGAAGCGGTCACCATCGGCGACACCATTTGTACCCAGGACAACCCCCAGGCCTTGCCGCGCATCAGCGTTGATGCACCCACCGTTTCCATGACCTTTTCCATCAACAATGGGCCCTTTGGCGGCCAAGAGGGCAAATATGTTCAATCCAGCCGATTGCGCGAACGGCTTCACAAAGAGACCCTGCTTAATGTCGCCATCGAGGTGGCGGCGGCTGAAGATCGGGATAGCATCGTGGTCAAGGGCCGGGGTGAATTTCAACTGGCCATTTTGATCGAAACCATGCGGCGGGAGGGTTTTGAATTTTGCGTGGGCCGTCCCGAAGTGATTTACCGCTATGCGGACGGCCGGAAACTGGAGCCTATCGAAAAACTATTGGTGGATTGTGAGGAACAGTTCTTAGGGGTGGTTACCGAAAAGCTCTCGTTGCGAAAAGGGAAGATGACCAACCTGGTCAACAACGGCAAAGGGCGCGTGCGGATCGATTTTTCGGTCCCTTCCCGGGCCTTGATCGGTTACCGGGATGAGTTTCTCACCGATACGCGCGGTACGGGTATCATGAATTCGCTTTTCGATGGGTACGATAATTACCGCGGGGATTGCCCCAGCCGGTTTACCGGCTCAATTGTGGCCGACCGTACCGGCAAGGCCGTGGCCTATGCCTTGTTCAATTTGGAACCGCGGGGCCGCTTGTTTGTCACCGCCGGTGAGCCGGTTTATGAAGGCATGATTGTGGGTGAACACAACCGCGCGCAGGATATCGATGTCAACGCCTGCAAGGAGAAAAAGCTCACCAATATTCGTGCGGCGGGCAAAGATGATGCCGTACTGCTTTCACCGATCAAGCCGTTGACGCTTGAGCAAGCCATTGCTTTTATTCGCGAAGATGAATTGGTGGAGGTCACTCCCCATTCGTTGCGCCTGCGAAAGGCTGAGCTTTCCGCATCACGCCGGCAGAACCTATATGTTTCCAAAAAGAAAAAGAAGAAGTAACCTTTCAGGCGGTCACCCGTACCCGGGATGCGGGCTGCAAAGATGTTCGTGCCTTTGTCCCGGGTGCGGGTATCCCTTCATTTGGCGGCGCTTATTTTACTGTAATTTGCGGTGCGATGGCATCAAAGAGTTTATCGCCAATACCTTTGACCAGTTTTAAATCTTCAATGGATTTGAAGTTGCCGCTTTTGCTGCGGAAGTCTACGATACGTTGAGCCAACTTGGGGCCCACCCCTTTCAGTGTCGCCAGGACAACCACGTCGGCGGTGTTGATGTTGATTTTTTCAGTCTGCATGGCCTGGTCCGTTGCCATCTTGCCTTGTTCTTTGGCCTGACTGCCGGCCAGGGTCGGTTGGAAGGATACAGCAACAAACAACGCTGCAAAAGCAAGAACCAATAGTGATACAATTTCTTTTCTCATCATTTTCTCCTTAATACTAAAATGGTTAAGGGACAAGGCGCATCCGCTTGAAATTCGATGCGCTCGATAACAGGTAGCGATGCCGTTGGTCCGTCTTCCGGCGGGCAATGGTGAAAGCTGTGCGAGATTATGGTCAGGTCAGTGTAAAGGTGTGCCGGTCCCCCATTTCAGTGCACCTTCAACAGGCACACTGGATTAAACCGGTACATGGTCGATCCAATACAGTTGCAGTCGATTTGTGTTGCGTCAATTCGAAGAAGGCATCAGGTCCGGATGGATATCCTGTTTTCTCAATGCGCGGCAATCAGGTCGCCGCTTTCGTTCCCCCTTGTGACAAGAGACACTATGAGAGAATGTCGCGGGTGATCATACCAATGTTATAAACAATAGCAACAAAAAAATAGATTTTTTATCCAACATCGGCGGATGGAAGTTAGTGGGTCGGTATAGGGTCGGTGATAGATTAAGAATAAAAGTTTAAACTATCTTTCAATTCCCAATTTAGCTGCCTGAACACGCTGAAGTTATGGATCGGATGTACGCGACTTTGAAAATCCCTTACACCCTGTCATGAGGCCGTGTTTTCGGCTCACGGGATAGTTGCGGCAGATGGTGGGTTTGACATCATGGATATCGCAATACCAGTGGTTTTGGGCAGCATGTTTTTTTAAGAAGGGGCATTGGGGCGCCAATTGGCCGGTATCGGGATGAATCCATATGCGATAGTGTGGCTTTGAGGCCCCTTTATAGGTGCCGACCCATTCCAAAATATCATCGCGGTTGTTGGCCCGCCAGCATTTGATGTCTTTGGGCATAACCTCGTTGTGATAGTCCAGCGTGCGGCAGCACTGACCGCACTGACGGCAGGAAAAGTTTTCCATATCCGTCTCTAGATAAATACCCGCCCTGCAATTTTTAGGGGTTTGTTTGACATAGGCGCGGGTCTGAAATGTGCGGGAGCAAACGGCAGCCAGCATATCGAGGCTCAAGTGGGCTTTGGCCAGGGCATGGCACATATAGGCCACCAATTCGCGGTCGTTCAACCAGCGCATGTTGAGACGGCCGGCGCTGTTGATCCAGGCACCCGGTTTGGCGGGATCGCGCTTGAGACGAATATGATCATTTGAAATAAAACGCAGGATTTCACCAAAGAGCATCAATTGCGGTTCATACTGACGAAAATCGCTACAAATAGCTTTTACTGCCTGGGAGGGGTTTAAAAACAGGCGCTTTTTATATGCCATGGGGAACGTCTTGTTTGCCGATATAAGGCCCGGCCTTGACCACGCGGTTGCCGCCGGAGCGTTTGGCCTCATACATGGCCATGTCCGCACGCATCACCAGATTATCCGCATTTTCACCGGTGTCGCCTTTGGTGGCTTTGCTGTAATATTGGGCCAATCCAATGCTGATGGATATAGGGCCCAGTTTTTTGCCCGCGGCGGACATGGCTTCGAACCATTGCGCATTAAAGGCTTGGCGAAAGCGTTCGGCCACCAAAGCGCCGCTGGACAGATCGGTCTCTACCAACAAAAGCGCAAACTCATCACCACCCAAGCGGAAGGCATCATCTTGGTTGCGCAGCAACTGCCGTGCGCATTTGCCCACCAGGCGCAGAATTTTATCGCCTTGATTGTGGCCGAAATTGTCGTTGAAGGGTTTGAAATTGTCCAGATCCAGGTAGATCAGGGTCAACGGGTGCTGGTAGCGTGTGCTTCGCTCCATCTCTTTGGCCAGGGCGGAGTGGAAATGGTGTCGGTTGTGCAAACCCGTCAGATCGTCGGTGATGGATATTTCTTCCAGTTGTTTGGTGTGGGTTAAGTCATGAAAAAAACCAACGCTGCCCACTTCTGTATCGTTTTCACGCAGGACCACCGCTGATAACATGATGGGGATGATCTGTCCTTCCCGTGTTTTCATCGAGACTTCAATATTTTTTGCCTTTCCCACCCCATCCTTATCTGCGTGATAGATCGCTTTTTTTACAAGGCGGGCGCTTTCGGGCGGGTGATAGAGCCGGGTGACATGCATGCGGTTTAGCACCTCTTCGGCCTTCCAACCGGTCAGCAATTCAGCCGCTTCGTTGAAAATGGTGATGTTGCCTTTGCGATTGATACCGATGATGGCATCGGGGCAGGCACCGACCAAGGTTTCAAAATACGCGTTGCTGAACGTAAAATGGGATGCATCCTTTTCAACCATGCGTCTCTCCGGCAGGGGCATCCACCTGGCTGCTACTATTCTGTTCGAGAGCCAATGCGGATTTCTCTTCCGCATTGAGAAAATCCACTGAGATGATCTCTACCGGATCAGGTAGATTGTGGCTGGGTACGATCGTGAGACTCACCCAATGGGTCGGTGTCTGACCAAAGGTAACAATACACAGCGTATTGCATTGAGCGGATTGATAGGCATCGGATTTGATCCATTGCAGCACGAATTGGGTAAAGCCGCCATAGGCTGCACCATACCATTTGCTTGCATCCTGGGTTGCTACCGGCAGGCTGCAGATCAGAAAAAACAGTTTGTTGCGTACCTGCGAGTTGCAATGCAGTTGACGATCGCTTTGGCTCTTGATCAGATTTCGATCCCCTTCGATGGCAAGGGCTTTGAGGGTGTCGTAGTCCAATTGCTCGCGAACAAAGGTTTTGTATTTAGATCCCAAGGTTTCAATCTGCATCAGGTGGTGTTGCAAACAGGTGACCAAGGCCTCTTGGTTATGGGTCTCATCCAGATCGATCATGATGGTGGCTTGATCCTGAGGGTCGTTTATAGAGGTGCGCGACAGCAGTATGGTCTCGCTAAAAGGGACTTGTTCAGGCATTTCGAATTGGAACTGGAATTTTCCAAAGCCGATCCGGTCTCCTGTTTTCAAGCGTACCGGTTCATGAGCGGGAACTCTATTTTCATTGATATGCGTGCCATTGGTGCTTTTCAGGTCCATGACATAGAATGCCAGATTTTTATATTCGATCACCGCGTGGTGTTTGGAAATAGTGGCTTGGGGAATACGGATGTCGCTATGATCACCGCGACCCACCGTGAATTTGGCTTTGTCCAGCGTGAATGTCGTTGTGGTGCTTTTGCAGGCACCGTTTAGATCTTCCAGTCTCGCCTTGGGCATGCGGATCAGCGGCTGGCTTGGCCGGGCATCGCCGGATTTGGGTTTCTGGAATTTAGTATAAAAAAGAATCACCGCAGCGGTGAGCAGTGCAGATATTAGTGCCAGCCAGATATACAGTATCCATGGGTAGTGGGTGACGATGACCACCGGTTTTTCACGGGTCCCTTCATTTTCAGCGGCAGAAGAGGGCGTGTTGCCTTCCTCGGGTGAAATTATGGGCAGGGGCGCTATGTCCGGTTGAGCGGCCAGGGGTTTGAGATAGTCTCGTATACGCGCAAAAGCAAATGCGATTTGGGAGGCATCCCGGGCGCGGAAGTATTCACCTTCGGTTCTCGAAGCCAAGGATTGAATCATGGAAAAATCCGCATCATCGGTGAAGGCGACACCATAAATGCGAATGCCCAACTGCTTGAGTTCGTGCGTCAAATCTTGCTTAAGCCATTGGGTCAGTTGTCTGTTTTTATCTTTGTCGCCGATGGTAACCTGGCCATCCGTGAGAAAGACAAGGACCTTGCGACTTGCAGTGCGTCCATTGGTTTTGAGTTCATACAGGGCACGTTCGATACCGTTGGGGCTGTCGGTATAGCGGCCGGTATAGTCTATTTTTTCAAGGCTGCTGATAAATTGCTTTTGCACGCGCGGATTGGAAATGATGCGCAGACGGTGCAGCAGACGAACATTCTCATCAAAGAGCACCATGCCGACCCGACTTTGCCGGGGAAGCACGATCACAAAATCTTGAATTGCCTGCCGGATCTCAAATTTGGGGTCATTTTTTTTCATGCTGCCGGAATTGTCGATAACAAAAACCAGATCCAAGGGGCCTGTTGTATTTTGAGCAGCGTTGACCGGCGAGAGCAATGGCCCAGCGGCAAACCCGCATAATATGCCAACCAGCATGAACAGCCGGCCTATGCAAATGACGTTCAACCGTTGAAACCGATAATCCATGGCGCGATCCTTATACAAGCTATGGCAAACAATACTCAAATGATAGGGATACTTACTATGTATGTAAATGAGGTACGGATGTCAAAAAAAAGCTGTGGCTTGCCTATACCGGATCAGCCACCGAGCTTTGATGAGCTATAACGGACATGCAATATTGCCTTGTATCGGGTTGCAGGTCCGTTAATTTTATGATTCACGGGGAAGTTGACTTGGCGTCGGCATACCGCTATCTTGCGTTTATTCAATACCATGGCAAGGACGGCTTGATGACTGCTCGGTTTCTACCTATCCAGATCGCACTTGTTGCGATGATAACATTGGGCGTACATACAGTTGCGTCGGCCCAGAAAGAGCACCGCTTTTCGGGCCGCACCATGGGCACCACTTATCATGTCAAGATCGTTGCACCCCGGATAGAATCGACGGTCCAGGTGCAATCGCGAATCGACCAGCGCTTGGCGCAGATCAACCAGAGCATGTCCACTTATCGGCCTCAGAGCGAAATCAGCCATTTTAACGCCCTGCAGCAAACCGATCAACATTTTGAAATTTCCGAAGATTTTTACAAAGTGATACGCGTGGGTAAATATGTTTTTTCGCTGACACAGGGGGCGTGGGATCCAACGGTCGCACCTTTGGTCCTTTTGTGGGGTTTTGGCACGGCAAATCCCATCCAGAAGCTCCCCAATGCAAAAGATATTATCCTGGCCCGCAAACAGGTGGGTTTCGATGCCATTGATCTGTTGCCCCAAGGGTATCTGCAAAAGCGCCGTTCAAATGTCACTCTTGATTTGTCATCCATTGCCAAGGGATATGGCGTGGATCAAGTGGCGCTGCTTTTAAAAAAAATGGGATTCGATCGTTATCTGGTAGAAATCGGTGGTGAAGTTTATGCGGCTGGATACCGCCTTGACGGCCGGCCCTGGCGGGTGGGTATCAACCAACCGCGCAAGGGAGGCGACATCAATGCGGTTTACAAGGTGGTGG
>JBNKKB010000136.1:0-2623 GCA_050291605.1 Desulfobacteraceae bacterium
ATTCAGCGCCCTGGCATGGCGCCCCCTGTACCTGTTCAAGAACCACCAGTATTACAATGATCTGGTGATGGCCTATCATGGCCAAGCACTCTATCAGGCCATTCTGGATCGTTATGGCCATGACTATGTAATGGCCACCAATGGCTATTACACCTCATCGGCCATGACCTACCATAGTGGTGAATATTTTATTATCTTCATGGATGGGTCCAAACATGGCCGCTACGATGACAAGCTAACGGACTTCCGCAAACTGGACGGTAAAAATATCCTATCGTTGCACACATTACCGGCCAAGCATCGCTATGCCCCCTTTTTTGAAAAAGTCACCTACCACCAAATGGAATTTGAAGACGGCACCTTCTATATCGTCATAGGCGAAAACTTCCGCTTTTCCCAATATCGCCAACTCTACTTAACAAAAATCCGCAACCGCTGGTACGATATACCTGACTTTTTGCCTATGGGGGACTGCTACTTTTTTGATATGTATTTTGATGATAATTCGGCACAGCAAACCCCATTGGTGCAAAAGTAAAATCTTCCTGCTCATTTTCGATCTCCGGATATCCGTTTCGCAGGGCTCGGCGCTGATTCCCATGGGTTGACCCGGTTCTATCCATTGATGCTCCTGGGCAGCAGCATTTGATGCTGGGGGCAGATGGACTTGGGGTTTTGATAGGCCGCCCCGGTAAATGCCACCAGATATTTTCTTAAATCCGCCATTTTCACAATCTCATCCACCATGCCTTTCCTGGCGCAGTACAATGGCCGCGAGTTGTCGTAGTAAGACTGCATCATCTGGTTCATCTTCTCAATGGTAGGATCCAGCTTTTTGCCGGCGTCCTTGTCCTTGACCAACCGGCGCGAGAAGCTAGCCGCTGCGGCGGTCTCTCCGTGCATCACGTAAATCTCCGTTGTGGCGATGCCCAGCGTAAAGGCGTTGTGCCGATTGGCGGTGGGCCCTCCCATCACGTAGTGGGCAGCGGCGGTTCCCTTCCTGAGTACCACCAGCATCATGGGCACATCGGTCTGCTGGATGGAATAGATCAGGCTTTGACCGAGGCCGAGGAGCTCGGCTTTTTCGGCAATATCGCCCACATCGATACCGGTGGTGTCCTGGAACCAGATGATGGGGATCCGATCCCGGCCGCAAAGGGTGACGAACTCGTTCATCTTGATCAGTCCCTGACGGTACAATTTGCCGCCGATGCCGGTATAGTCCGCATACTCAGGGTAATCCGGCTTCAGGAACCCCTGATTGTTGCCGATGCAGCCAACGGCAAACCCGTCGATCTTCACCAGTCCGGTATAGACTTCAGGACCGTAGTCGGGCTTGTACTCCAGATGTTCGCTACCATCCACCAGGCGCGCCAGAACCTGGGTAAAACTGTAGGCGCGCTTTTGCTCGTACGGGATCAACTGGTAGAGTTCGTCGACGCCGTATTTGGAAAATCGTGGATCGTCCACACGGAAAAACTTGGGATGATAGGTCGGAATATCGCGCATGTACGCTTTGAGTCCATCCAGCACCTCGGTCTCTTTTTCGTATACATAGCGAAAAAATCCGGTCTCGTCATAATGAATGCTCACCGATCCCGGTGGTTTGGCCTTGTACTGCTTGGCGGCGCTGATCAGGGCCTCGGCCCCTTCCGTATCGAAATAGCCTTTGGGCGACATGCCGCTGAGAATACCGCCGCCGCCCACGGCGATATTGCAATTTTTGTGGGCAAACAAGATCGTAGGGCTGATGCCTTGGTATCCGCCGCCCGCAGGATTGGTGCCGTATATACCGGCCAGTACCGGGATGCCCATCTGGTTAAGTTCGGCATGGCGGTAGAACGGCGTGCCGGACCCGCGGCGGTTGGCGTAGAATTTCTCCTGCTCGGTCAGCTTGACGCCGCTGCAGTTGACCACCCAGATCAGCGGAATGTTCAATCGCTTGGCCAGATCGGTGACCCTGAGAATGTTTTCCGATTGCCCGGGCAGCCATGCGCCGGCCATCACCTTGTTGTCAAAACCGACGACCACACACCATTTGCCGGAGATTTTGGCCAGACCATCGAAGACATTGGTGGTCCCTTCGACATTATCATGGGGATTGTAAAGGGTGTGCAATGGGCACCAGGTCCCCTCATCCACCAGGTATTCCAGCCGTTGCCATAGGGTCATCTGCCCCCGGGCGTTGATCTTTTCGGTGGGAAAGCCGGCGCTTTTAGCCGTCTCCACGGCGTCGGCAACCTTCTTTTCGACGTCGAAGATGTTCTGAACATTCTCATGGGTATCTTTGCTTGCTTGATCGGGAAGATTACTGCCAAAAGATTTCATTTTTCTGAAGTAGGATTTCATGAACGGCCTTTACCTCCATAGATACTGCCTGCTAAATCGGTGAATGCAATACGTCTTTTCCCCATTATCGATTGGCTTTGCGGTAACCCAGTTGATCCAGCGCGATGATCCATTTACAGATATTGGTGGATCCTTCTACCATGTAGTAAGTGGGCGTATCGCGGTATATCCGTGCAATCGGATACTCGGTGGAATAACCGTAAGCGCCCAGGATGCGCATGGCGTAGTTGGCACATTTGTTCACCGTTTCCCCGGCAAAGTACTTGGCCTTGGC
>JBNKKB010000137.1:0-21219 GCA_050291605.1 Desulfobacteraceae bacterium
GCCCAAGGGATTAAAATTATCTGTGCCGGCCGGCTGGGTGGCGCTGAAATGGCGCGTACAGAGTGGTACCGTGAAGGGCGCGTGCCCCTGCATACACTGCGGGCCGATATCGATTACGGTTTCATCGAAGCGCGGACCACATATGGTATTATCGGAGTGAAAGTATTCATCTTCAAAGGGGAAATACTGAAGAAAGAAGCGGCTTAACTCGCAAGTTGATGATCGGGCCGAATGAGGCCGGGGCGCTTTCCAAAAAGTATAGGGTTACGATCCACATGGTGGGACGCGCTTAATCAGGAGATAGAACATTATGCTGAGCCCCAAGAAAGTAAAATTTCGCAAACAGCAAAAAGGAAAGATGAGAGGCGTCGCACGTCGCGGCTGTCATCTTAATTTTGGAGAATTTGCGCTTCAGGCTGTAGATTGCGGCTATATCAGTTCCAAACAAATTGAAGCCGCCCGTATTGCCATGACCCGATATGTCAAAAGGGGGGGCAAAATATGGATCCGCATGTTTCCCGATAAGCCGATCACCAAAAAACCGGCCGAAGTGCGCATGGGTAAAGGCAAAGGCGCACCTGAAGGTTGGGTTGCCGTCATCAGGCCGGGGCGTGTATTGTATGAGATCGCGGGTGTTGACAAAGAGATGGCCATGGAGGCTTTTCGCCTGGCTGCCCATAAATTGCCCGTTAAAACACGATTTATTGAGAGGAGCGACATGCTATGAAAGCCAGCGAGATAAGAGAGCTGGGTCGCGACGAAATCCAGCAAAAGCTTGTGGATTTAAAACATGAGCTATTTAATTTGCGTTTTCAACATGGTATAGGGCAGCTTGAAAATCCCACCAAGATGAATCAGGCCAAAAAAGATATCGCACGGCTCAATACCGTGTTGAATGAAATGGTCCGTAGCTCCCAGGGTACGGATAATCAAGGGCGCTTATGAAAACACGTGGAACGAAAAGAGAAGTCAGCGGAACCGTGGTCAGCAACAAGATGGATCGAACGGTGGTGGTTCAAGTTGAACGTTTGGTCAAGCATCCATTATATAAGAAATATATTCGGCGCCGGAATAAATTTATGGCCCATGACAATGAGAATGCTTGTCAAATTGGCGACCGTGTGATGATTTCTGAAACTCGGCCATTGAGTAAATCCAAACGCTGGCGTGTCAGTCGCATTATCGAGAAAGCCGTTTAGTATAATCAAGGGAAGAGAAAATGATTCAGAGTGAAACCAGATTAACGGTAGCAGATAACTCCGGCGCACGGGTGCTATATTGCATTAAGGTTTTAGGCGGTTCCCGACGTCGCTATGCCAGTTTGGGTGACATTATCGTCGTGTCCGTAAAGGATGCCATCCCCAATGCAAAGGTCAAAAAAGGGGACGTGCTTAAAGCTGTGGTGGTGCGAACCGCAAAAGAGGTGCGACGTGCGGACGGGTCTTTTATCCGGTTCGACGACAATTCCGCAGTACTAATCAATAACCAGGGCGAACCGCTGGGTACACGTATATTTGGACCGGTGGCACGTGAACTGCGCGCCAAGCGTTTTATGAAAATTGTATCGCTGGCCCCTGAAGTTATCTAGCGATGGAGTAGAGCTTTATGCAACATCATAAAATCCATATTAAGAAAGACGACAAGGTCAAGGTCTTAACCGGGAAAGATAGCGGTAAAATCGGAAAAGTCCTTAAGGTGGACCGTAAAAAGCAACGCATTCTAGTTGAGAATATCAATATCACCAAGCGCCACACCCGCCCCAATGCCCAAAATCGGCAGGGCGGTATTGTAGAAGTTGAAGCTGCGGTGAACAGTTCCAACGTGATGTTGATGTGCAGCAAGTGTATCAAGCCGGTACGGATTAAGATGCTACAGCTGGATGACGGTAAAAAAGTACGCGTTTGTCGTAAATGCAATGAGCAGATAGACGCCTAAATGGCAGCAATGCGAACGCGTTCTTGCGGAGGATAGGAATGTCAAACCTTCAAGACTATTATGACGAGCAAGTTTCTCCCAAACTTAAAGACAAGTTTGGTTATCGCAATGTGAATCAGATACCCAAGTTGGATAAAATTGTATTGAATATGGGCTTAGGTGAGGCCATTCAAAACATAAAGATTCTGGATTCGGCTGTTGATGAATTGATGAACATTGCCGGGCAAAAACCGGTCATTACACGGGCCAAAAAATCGATTGCCGCGTTTAAGCTGAGGGAGGGAATGCCCATTGGTGTGATGGTGACCCTTCGTCGCCAGCATATGTACGACTTTTACAACAAGCTGGTGAACGTTGCCTTGCCCCGTGTGCGTGACTTTCGCGGCATTTCTGCCAAAGCTTTCGATGGCGCCGGCAACTATTCTCTGGGGATCAAAGAGCACATTATTTTCCCGGAGATTGACTATGATAAAATCGATAAAATTAAAGGGATGAACATCAGTATCGTCACAACGGCCAAAAATGACGATGAGGGCCGGGAATTGTTGACGCTGATGGGGATGCCTTTTCGCAAATAGAAGCGTTTTAAGGAGGTAGATTTGGCCAAGACAGCATTACGCATGAAAGTGCAGCGCAAGCCCAAATTCAGAGTCCGGGCATATAACCGTTGTCCTTTGTGCGGACGACCGCGCGGATTTCTGAGAAAGTTCGGCATTTGCCGCATCTGTTTTCGTAACATGGCCTCTCAGGGCAAGCTGCCGGGAGTGACCAAATCGAGCTGGTAGGCCGGCTGAGCCGGAGGCGACCTCTCAAAATCAGGTACTTTGATGTAAACGGAGAAAATAATGGCGATAACCGATCCAATTGCCGATATGCTGACCCGGATTCGAAATGCCGGTAAAGCAAAGTTCAAGAGTGTGGATATTCCGCGTTCAAACCTTAAAGCCGAGATGGCTAGAGTGCTTAAAGAATCGGGGTTTGTCCGCAATTATAAAGTTATCAAGGATGACAAACAGGGGATATTGAGAGTCTATCTAAAGTACGCCGACTCACAGGACCATGTCATTCAAGAACTCAAGCGGGTAAGCAAACCATCTCGACGGGTCTATGTAGGAGCCGACGATGTGCAAAACGTATATAATGGTTTGGGCATTGCGATTCTTTCGACATCCAAAGGCATCCTAACGGACAAGCAAGCTCGCAAAGCGCATATTGGCGGTGAGATTCTTTGCACCGTTTTCTAACGGGGTATCGTTTCGATTCGCACATTATTCAGCGCATTTTGATCGCATAAAGATTCCGGCACAATCAATTGGTCCGGGATGTATAACAAAGGTGAAAAAGATGTCACGCATAGGCAAAAAACCCATTGTGATTCCTGATAAGACTACGGTTACATACAGCGGTGGAAGGGTTACCGTCAAGGGTAAGAACGGCACATTGACCCAGACGATTCATCCCAAGGTGGATCTGAAAATAGAGAATAACCAAATCGATGTAATGCCCAAAGATAATAACCGCAAGACCATCGCTTTACAAGGAATGGTCCGCAGCCTGCTCCACAATATGGTGCAGGGTGTGAGTCAGGGTTTTGAACGCGCTTTAGAGATCAATGGCATCGGTTACCGCGCTGAAGCCAAAGGCAAAAGCATTGTGTTTAACCTGGGATATTCCCATCCCATTGATTTTCCGTTACCCCAAGGGATTGAGGCCCAAGTGGAAAAGAACAATGTGGTCAAATTGACCGGTTTTGACAAGCAATTACTGGGTCAAACAGCGGCGCAGATTCGCCAATTGCGGCCACCTGAGCCCTATAAAGGCAAGGGGATCAAGTACGCTGAGGAATATATTCAACGTAAAGCAGGCAAAACCGGCACCAAATAATGGATTTTGCTTTTTTGAAAGTCACTATGGCTGGATCGCTGCACGAGTCCTTGCGATTCAAAGCCCCAAGGATATGAACGAGGAACAATATGAGTAAGACCAACCCAAGATCAGCTGCCCGTATCAAACGCCGGGCGCGTATACGCAAAAAGATAAGAGGCACGTCTGAGCAGCCCAGGCTGTCGGTTTTTCGCAGCGCGAAGCATTTGTATGCACAGATTATTGACGATAGCGCCGGTACGACACTGGTGGCCGCATCTACTGCGGACAAAGAAGTTAAGGGCCAATCCGATTTTGAAAATAAGCGGGCCGCTGCTTCGGCTGTCGGAAAATTGGTGGCCCGGCGCGCGTTGGATAAAGGCATCAAACGGGTTGTTTTCGATCGCAATGGTTTTTTGTACCATGGCCGGGTCAAAGCGCTATCCGATGGCGCGCGAGAGGCGGGCCTTGAATTATAGCCACACCGGGACATGTTTATAAGGAGGCAGGCTTTTGTACAAACAAGATATAGATGAAACCAATTTAATTGACAAAGTGGTGCATATTAGTCGTGTGGCTAAAGTGGTAAAAGGTGGGCGACGTTTCAGTTTCAGTGCCATCGTTGTCGTTGGCGATGGTCAAGGCAGCATCGGTTTTGGTTTGGGAAAAGCAGGCGAAGTGCCCGAAGCGATTCGCAAGGGCGTTGAAAAAGCTAAAAAAACCATGGTTCAGGTGGCCCTAAAAGAAGGCACCATTCCCTACCAGGTTATTGGCCGCTTCGGTGCCGGTCGGGTGTTGCTTAAACCCGCATCTGAAGGTACCGGCGTTATTGCCGGTGGTGCTGTGCGCGCGGTGTTGGAGGCCGTGGGCATTCAAAATATTCTGACCAAGTGTATGGGATCGCATAATCCGCATAATGTGGTCAAGGCCACTATCCAAGGTTTGCAGCAACTGCAAAGTGCAGATGCGGTCGCCCACCGTCGTGGCCTGCGAAGCGCAGATTTATAAGTAAGGAATAGATCAAATGGCTGGAAAATTAGCGATTACCCTCGTGAAAAGCATGATCGGAAGACCCGAAAAACATCGCAAGGTTCTGCGGGGCATGGGTTTGTCCAAATTGAATAAGACCGTTCGCCTGGAAGATACACCGGCCATCCGGGGCATGATCTTCAAGGTGTCGCATCTGGTTAAGGCTGAGGAGGTCAAGTCATGAAATTGCATGAATTAAAACCTGCCAAAGGTGCGGACAAAGCGCGCAAACGTCTCGGACGGGGCGTGGCATCCGGTACCGGTAAAACTGCCGGACGGGGTACCAAAGGACATAACAGCCGTTCGGGCGGTGGTGTGCGACCGGGATATGAGGGTGGCCAGATGCCCCTTCATCGACGTCTGCCCAAGCGTGGGTTCACCAATATATTTAAAAAACAGATCGCGGTCATCAATGTTGCCGACCTGGCAGTTTTTGAAGCGGGTGACGTTGTCGATGAGGCGGCCTTGGTACGCAGCGGGATGGTCAAGGGCCGTCGCGATGGCATCAAGTTGCTCGGCCAAGGAGAGATCAGTAACGCTTTGACCGTTAAAATTAACGCCGTTAGCCTTAGCGCCAAAGCAAAAATAGAAGCGGCCGGTGGCTCGGTAGAGGAAATCTGACCATGGTTGGCAGCGGATTCGGCAATATCTTTAAGATCCCGGAATTGAAACGACGGATTTTGTTTACAGCAGCATTGCTGGCTGTATACCGCGTCGGTGTGCATGTACCGACGCCGGGCATAGACGGCGCCGCCTTAAAATCGTTTTTCGATAGCATGCAGGGTACTATTTTCGGTGTCGTCAATATGTTCACCGGTGGCGCCTTGGAACAATTGTCTGTATTTGCTTTGGGCATTATGCCCTATATCAGTGCTTCGATTATTTTACAGTTGATGACGGTGGTCATTCCTTATTTGGAGCAATTGAAAAAAGAGGGCGATGCCGGTCACAAAAAGATTACCCAGTACACACGTTACGGTACGGTCGTGTTGAGTATCATCCAAGGGTTCATGATAGCTGTCGGCTTGGAGAGCACCACATCCAACACCGGTGCAGCAGTCGTATTGGATCCGGGTTGGGATTTTAGACTGATGACAGTGATTACACTCACCGCGGGTACCGCTTTTATCATGTGGTTGGGCGAGCAAATCACCGAACGCGGCATCGGCAATGGCATCTCGTTGATCATCTTTGCCGGTATCGTGGCCCGATTGCCCAACGCCGTCGGGAATACCTTTCGATTGTTGCAGCAAGATGAAATGAGCATTTTCACCTTGGTGATCTTGTTGGTATTCATGGTGGCGGTGGTGGGTTTTATCATCTATGTCGAGCAAGGCCAGCGCCGCATTCCGGTGCAATATGCCAAACGGGTGGTGGGCCGGCGTATGTATGGTGGCCAGAGCACGCACCTGCCGCTGAAAATAAACTCATCGGGTGTGATTCCCCCGATTTTTGCGTCATCGATTCTGATGTTTCCGGCCACCATTGCCCAGTTTGCGCAGGTCGGTTGGTTGAAAGCGATCAGTGATGCGATGGCACCCGGCGGGGTGTATTACAACTTGTTGTTTGTAGGATTTATAATATTCTTTTGCTATTTCTACACGGCCGTTACCTTTAATCCTGTTGATGTGGCCGATAATATGAAGAAAAACGGCGGCTATATTCCGGGGATCCGCCCCGGCAAACGAACCGCAGACTACATTGACCGGGTTCTGACCCGGATTACACTTGGCGGCGCCATATATGTATCTGCCGTGTGTGTGCTTCCGACCCTTTTAATCAGGCGGTTTAATGTGCCGTTTTATTTTGGTGGTACAGCATTGCTTATCATCGTGGGTGTCGCCATTGATACCATTGCACAGATGGAATCGCATATGTTGAGTCGCCACTACGAGGGGTTTTTGAAAAAAGGCGGCGTCAAAGGGCGGCGATAGGGCCGCAGCCGCAAAATCGATTTGAAAATCGCACTACCCGCAGGGGGAACAGATGGCGAAAGAGGAACCGATCCGAGTGGAAGGCACAGTTTTAGAGACATTGCCCAATGCGATGTTCAAGGTTGAGTTGGAAAACAAGCATCAGGTGCTGGCCCACATTAGCGGGAAAATGCGGATGCACTTTATCAAAATATTGCCCGGCGATACCGTCACTGTAGAGCTTTCGCCATACGATTTAACCCGGGGTCGGATTACATATCGTTCCAAGTAAAAAACCCATACGGTGCCAATTGATTTTGACGGCATCAAAAGAAACGATTAAATAAGCAATTATCAGGGAGCTTTCAAATGAAGGTCAGGGCATCGGTAAAAAAGATCTGCAGCAAATGCAAAATCGTCAAACGCAGGGGCGTGGTCCGTGTGATTTGCGAGAACAAACGGCATAAACAAAGACAAGGATAGGCGCCGTGAATTCGATTTGTCCCACGACCCTAAGGCCGGTTTTATAGAGGAGGAAGAACATTGGCACGTATCGCGGGTGTAGATTTACCCAGACGTAAAAGGATAGAGATTGGACTGACCTATATTTTCGGAATAGGACGGTCCACTTCGCAAAAGATCCTGGCTCAATTAAAGATCGATCCGAGCACATCCACAGATGATTTGACGGATGCCGAAATTAACAGCATCCGAAAAGTAATTGATAGCCAGCATAAAGTTGAAGGTGAGCTGCGAACCGAAGTGTCCATGAATATCAAGCGTCTCATGGACCTGGGCAGCTACCGTGGGTTGCGCCACCGTAGGGGATTGCCGGTGCATGGCCAGCGTACCAGTACCAATGCGCGTACACGCAAAGGCCCGAAACGAACGGCTGTCAAGAAAAAAGGCGCTGCTACCAAAAAGTAACCGTCAATACGGATTGTAAGGATATAACAGATGCCACGTAAAACCCGTACCAAGAAAAAAGAAAAAAAGAATATCGGTAATGGTGTTGTCCATATTCAATCGACCTTTAACAATACCATCGTGACCATTACCGATGTGGGCGGTAACGTGATTTCATGGTCCAGTGCTGGTGTGATGGGCTTTAAAGGTTCACGTAAAAGTACGCCCTTTGCCGCTCAGTTAACAGCTGAAGATGCCGCAAAAAAAGCAAAAGAACATGGCATGCGCAATGTTGAGGTTTATGTAAAAGGACCCGGCGCCGGCCGTGAGTCAGCATTAAGGGCGCTGCAAGCCGTTGGTTTTACTGTCACTTTGATTAAAGATGTCACACCGGTACCCCATAACGGTTGCCGGCCACCCAAGCGACGCAGAGTATAGGTGCTCGCCACTGGGGTCAAACGTTTACTTAGAAAAATGGTTGTAGGCGCCGCCTTTATACCATTTGATTTTTATTGTTTAGCTCACAAGAGGGCTAAAGGAGGCAATATTGGCACGCTATACAGGTTCGGTATGTAGAATATGCCGAAGAGAAAATCTTAAACTTTTTCTTAAAGGTGATCGCTGCTACGGAGACAAATGCGCTTTTGATCGACGTAGCTATGCGCCGGGTGAACACGGCCAGCGTCGCCGGGGTAAGATCTCGGATTACGGCATCCAGTTGCGCGAGAAACAGAAAGTCAAACGGATGTATGGCTTGTCTGAAAAGCAATTCCGGCTGTTTTTCAAAAAAGCAGATAGCCAAAAAGGCATCACCGGTACCAATCTGCTCGTGTCGTTAGAGCGTCGATTGGACAACGTTGTGTATCGGCTTGGTTTTGCCAACTCGCGCAATCAGGGCCGTCATTTTGTTCGGCATAACCATTTCCAGGTCAATGGCAAAAAGGTCAATATTCCCTCATACCAGATTAAGGTGGGTGACGAGATCAGTGTTGGCGAAAAGAGCAAGAAAGTGCAAGCCATTACTGATGCCGTGGATGCCGTTGTACGACGCGGTGTACCGCAATGGTTGGAGCTAGAGAAAGCCGATATGAAAGGCATTGTGAAGGCCTTCCCGGTTCGTGACGATCTGACCATGCCGATGCAGGAACAATTTATTGTTGAGCTTTATTCTAAGTAATCGGCAGGTTATTATGCAGCACATATTATGTGGTTCATACTTTTTTATTAATCCCTAAGGCTGGAGAAACGTATGCCATCAAATGAACTTATGTACATGAACTGGCGAGAGATGATTAAGCCGGATAAAGTGCAAGTGTCCAGCTCGGAGACATATGGGAAGTTTGTCTGTGAACCTCTGGAAAGAGGCTATGGCATCACCATAGGCAACTCATTGCGTCGTATAATTCTCTCATCCTTATATGGGGCGGCTATCACTGCTGTAAAAATTGATTCGGTACAGCATGAATTCAGTAGTGTGACCGGCGTGTTAGAAGACGTTTCCGAGATTATACTTAACCTGAAACAGGTCCGTATGCGCAGCAGCGACGCTAATTCGCACACTTTAGTCTGCCAAGCTGAAGGTGAAGGGGTTGTCAAGGCTGGTGATTTTATCAGTCCGGACGGAGCGCTTGAAATTCTCAATCCAGATTTGGCTGTTGCCACTTTGGCCAGCGACGGAAAACTTTCTATGGAGATGACCGTTACTGTGGGAAAAGGGTACGCCCTTTCAGAGGCAAATAAAGACGAGGATGCCTCGGTGGGAACCATCGCCATCGATGCCATATTTTCACCGGTCAAACGCGTCAACTATGTTGTTGGAAACGCCCGGGTGGGGCAGCGAACCGATTATGATAAGCTGACCTTGGAGGTCTGGACTGACGGGAGTGTCAGCCCCGAAGACGCTGTCGCCTATGCCGCTAAGATTTTTAAAGACCAAATGACTTTGTTCATTAATTTCGATGAGAAAGCAGAACCCATAGCGTCTGAAAAAGGAACGGATGAGGCCAATTCTGCATTCAATGATAATTTGTTTCGCAGCGTTGAGGAATTGGAATTATCGGTCCGCAGCGCCAATTGCTTGAAAAATGCCGAGATCAATAAAATTCACCAGTTGGTCCAAAAAACAGAGTCTGAAATGCTTAAAACCAAGAACTTCGGCCGCAAATCCCTTAATGAGATCAAAGAGGTATTGACCGAAATGGGGCTATCCTTAGGAATGAAGCTTGAAGGGTTTGAAGTCCCGGCAGAAGATCTTGAAGAAGGGGAGTAGTCGTTACTATGAGACACAGAAAAGCCGGCATTAAGCTAAACCGGACCACCAGTCATCGTCAAGCCATGTTTCGCAACATGGTGACCTCTTTGTTCAAACATGACCGCATTCGCACCACCGATGCCAAAGCCAAAGAGTTGCGCCGGTGGGCCGACCATATCATTACCCTGGCCAAGCGGGGCGACCTGAACGCCCGGCGCCAGGCGTTGGCTATCGTGCGTGAAAAAGAGGTGGTGCATAAACTTTTTGAAGAGGCCCAAAAGCGGTTCGGCAAGATAAATGGCGGCTATACCCGTATTGTCAAGATCGGATATCGGCCGGGTGATGCGGCTGCAGTTTCTCTGATTGAATTGGTCAAGGTGGCAGACAAGCCCAAAAAGAAAAAAAGCAAAACCAAAGCCAAAAAACAAAGCCCAGCACCCACAGCCACGAAGAAGGCTGCGGATAAACCTGATGAGGATGCAGCAGCAGAGATAAAGGCCAAGTCAGACGCCATGGAAGATACCCCAGCAGGGGATGCCAAAGCAACTCAGGCTGATGACGAGAAAAAAGAGGCTAAACCAAAAGCCAAAAAAACAACCGCTCCACCGGCTAAAAAAACCAAGGCCCCGGCGAAAAAACGTGCAGCTAAAAAGACGCCGGTAAAGAAAGCTGACGCTGAAAAAGCGCCCGCAAAAGAGGTTGAGGCCAAAACCGAATCAGAAACGACCAAGTCAAAACCAAAGGCCGCAAAAACCAAAGCCCCGGCTAAAAAGGCAAGCAAGGACAAATAGTAAGGAATTTATTGCTAACTATCTAAGCCCCTGGTTCACGAATAAAAGTGAGCAGGGGCTTTTTGTTTTTCATGTTTTGTGTATAGTGTTTAGTGTTTGGGATGCGTCAACGCTGAAGGTCCTATGGGGACACAAAGGGGGCCCGATTTGCACGCCGCCCTTGTGGGCTATAAGTGTGCCATCAACTAAAGGCTTGAACCTAAAGGTTATTTTTGACATAGTAGAGCCAATCAAGCCGTCATTACCCGCATCGTTGAGCAGGAAAAATGTACAATTCTTTCTTCGGATTCCGCGAAAAACCCTTTAAGCTGGTTCCTAATCCGGACTACCTTTTTTTAAGCAAAGGCCATGAAATCGCTCTGGCCCACTTGAACTATGCGACCGATCAAGGGGATGGATTCGTGGTCATCATCGGCGAAGTGGGTACCGGAAAAACCACTCTCTGTCGTAATTATCTGGAACAACTTGATAATATAACTGATTCCGCCTATATTTTTAATCCCCAACTTGATGCGGTTCAATTGCTTGCCAGTATTTGCCACGAATATGCCATTGAAACCAGCGATACGGACACGGTAAAAAAACTACTGGATCGGTTATACCACTATTTGATTACGCAAAATAGTGCAGGGCGTAAGGTGGTGCTACTGATTGACGAGGCCCAAGGGCTGTCGGTTGAAAATTTAGAATTGGTGCGCATGATCTCTAATTTGGAGACCACGCGCAGCAAACTATTACAAATTATATTAGTCGGCCAACCCGAATTGGGTGATAGACTGGAATCTTATGAACTGCGCCAATTGGCCCAACGAATTTCCCTCAATTGTTGTCTGGAGCCGCTGACAGAACAAGAGACAGCGGCATACATCCAACATCGTTTGAGTGTCGCTGCCCTGCGCCGGACGGATATCTTTTCAGCGGACGCCTGCCGACAGATCCACCGCCATGCGGGCGGCATTCCCCGCTTGATCAACATTGCCTGTGATCGGGCGTTGCTGGCGGCCTATAGCCGGAATTACAGCCAAATCCCGCTTAATCTGGTTAAAAAAGTCACGACGGAACTCATCAACCGTGGGCGTACGGAAAAAACCCGGTGGATCAATCCCATTTATATATGGCTCACATTGGCGGTGATTTTTTTGCTGGTGGCCGGTTTTGTGATCCTCCAAAAAGGTTTTTTGGCCGGCCCTGGGCTGGCTAAAAACAACCCTGCTGAAAATAAGCCATCGGCTTCCATCGAACAAAATAGACAAGCCTATAAAATACCCACCTATACATCCCTGCTTGACAAACCGCCAGTACAAGCCGAATCACAAACAGAAGCAGATCGTCCAACGCAACAGGCAGCCGCCCCATCCGCGGAAACCGCACCGAGTGCGGAAATGATACCCATGCCCAAAGGGCAGCAGCCACCCGTAGTCTCACCGCCATCCGAAATGAAGCCGTCCACAACAGATCCCTTGCAAGCATATTTGAGGGAGTTGACCCCTCTCACGTCGCGCATAAATGCGTTGACTACCATGCTGACACGCTGGGGACAGCCGCGGCCCAATCCTGATGTGATACCGGATAATATTGATGAACACAGTTTTTTTCAAATTGCAGCACGACAGTATGGGTTACGGGCATATGTAGCTGAAGACGATTGGTCGATGATCAAACGGCTCAATTTGCCGGCTGTCATTGTGTTCAATCACCCCCAAACCCAGCAAGCGGTCTATTTGGCGCTGGTGGGATGGGGAAACGAGCGTATGATTTTGGCCGATGGCGGGCTCCAGCGTACCCTGGAGACCCGTATTCAAGCCATTCAGAGGCATGCAAAAGGAACCGCGTATGTCTTTTGGAAAAACACCCTAGGCTATGATGCCATTATCAGTCAAGGTGCCAATACCAAAGCCGTGTTGGTGGTGAAAACGCTGCTGCGCCAAGTGGGTTATCCTCAAGTCTCCCTCACCAAAAAATTCGATCGAAAGACTCGGATTGCCATTATGGATTTTCAAAAACGCCATCATATCGGAATAGATGGCTTGGTGGGGCCGCTGACCAAGATTTTTTTAATCCGGGAGGCCGACGCGTTTAAGCTGCCCTCTTTAAACCCAGGCAAAGGAACTGGGGCGTGAGCACAATTTTAGATGCGCTTAAAAAGGTCGAGCAGGAACGGGCCCCTGCTCTCGATACCGACCAGCAGCGTCAACTGGATGCAATTCAGCCTTCCACCCGGAACAACCGTTTCAGGTTTGGCCGCCGGATGATTAACTGCGCCGTGCTCGGAATGGTGCTGTGTCTATTGGCAGGCGCCGCTCTTTTCTGGCATTTTAGCGCCCCTGAAACATCCATGCCGCAGAAAATTGATTCCCCCCAAGGACGGGGCGCCCCTGCGGAGAAACAGGCATCGATACCTTCGGACAACAATAGGGGGAAAAAATCTGTCTCATTGGAAACAACGCTTTCTCGAGCACCCGAAGTAGCAGGGAAACAGCAGCGTAGAGAAAGCCTGCCTTGGTCAACCACCACGGAATCAGTTCCAGCCGGGCGGCAACCCCTTCGAAGCGAAGAACCGGACCAAAATCGCACGTCATCCAATAATGAACCAAGCTCACAGGCCGCCTTTTCTGCTAAGCCTTCACCGACACCATCGACCAGCGTACCGGTAAGAAATCCGGCTGTACCTCAATTGCCATCTCTCCAAAATGCACCGCGCCTGGATCAACCTCTTCAGCCAGCGCTAACAGGAAGGTCATCCAGTAGCCCATCATATGGCGTCCTTGATCGTTTGACCGACGGCTCCCTTAAAGTGCAGGCCATTGCATGGTCTCCCATCGCGGACGAGCGCATGGCCGTCATCAATAGTAAAATTGTGCGCGAAGGCAACAGCGTTGATGATTACAACATTGTTACCATCAGTCCGAATGAGGTGGTGGTTCGAAAAGGTGGTCAGATGTGGCGGGCTGAATTTGGAAGACCATAGGAGCCATGACATTGGAATAAAATGAAAAAAATGTTCTTCTATTTAATTGGCATGGTACTTGTGGTGGTGATTGCCGTGGGCGCTCTGTTTTATATCCCAGGTCCCGGCGGCGAACCGCTGATGAATTTGGAGCGATTTAAACGATCCCTTCACGGGGAGTGGTCCTCTCTGTTTCGACAAGCCGAACAAATGCGTCACAAAGCCCAGGAGAAGGCAGAGGATGCAGTTGAACAAGTTGTCCAGCAGGTGACATCCAAGAAAACCAAAACATTTGATCCATCATTTGAAGCGCCCGCGGAAACGCTATTCAAGTGGCGTGATAAAGACGGTAATTGGCATTTTTCCAACCAACTGCCACCTGACAGTGTGACATTTGAAATTGTTGACCCCAAGGGTCAATAAAGGAGCAGGTTCAAATATCGATTTACGACCTTTCCTTTGTTGTGACTTTTCTGCTTTTGCAACCATGGGATAAACTATCCACCAATGGCGCGCATCATACGACCATTGATGGGGCAGTTGGCCAGGTCATTCAGGTGATGCCCTTTGGGTTTTGCCGAAGCAGCCGCCCGAATAATTTTTTGCAGGGTGGCCAAAGGGGCGCCATCACGCAACGGGCCTTTGATATCCACCTCTTCTTCTGCAAAAAGGCAAGCGCGTAATTTGCCGTCGGCGGTCAGACGCAAGCGGTTGCAGGTGTCACAAAAGTGATGACTCAGGGCCGCGATAAATCCAATGCGGCCTTGGGCGTTGCCCAGTCGCGCATAAGAGGCCGGCCCTCGGGTCTTGATGTGGGCGATGGGTTCCAAATGGTCAATGGTTTCCACGGTTTTCCGAATCTCATCGATGGCAATAAACAATCGGTCGTGCCGTTCTTTGGCCCAACCGCTAGTGGGCATAAGCTCAATGAAACGGATATCAAGAGGTGCGTTAAGGGTCCAGCGGGCCATCGCTGTTATCTCGTCATCGTTAATTCCCCGCATGGGGACCATGTTTATTTTAATTGGCGCAAGACCCACTTCACCTGCTTTTTCGATGCCGTGTAATACATTGTGCAGCTCATCTTTGCCGGTAATTTCAGTATAACGCGCTCTATCCAGCGTATCCAAACTGATATTGACGCGATTGACCCCCGCCGCCTTCAGTTCCGCCGCCATGGGTGCCAGTCGAACACCGTTGGTCGTCACCGCCAGATCGCTGACTTCCGGCAAGCTCGACAACATGCGGCAGAACTGAATCATATTCTTGCGCATTAGCGGTTCGCCACCGGTAATGCGGAATTTTGTGACGCCATTGGCCACGGCTGCTTGGGCGATAGTGAACATCTCTTCATAGGAAAGAATATCGGTCATGGGTAGCTTGGATCGTCCACCCAATGGTACGCAATACTGGCATTTCAGGTTGCAATAATCGGTAATGGAAATACGCAGGTAATCTATTGTTCGATCGTATTGGTCTCTTAAACGCGGCATCGCATGACATCTTTCGTGGATTTCAGAATTCCAGCTTTAAGCTTTTTACTTAAGGGATTCAGTAATTTAGCGATCCAGAATATCGATAGCATCCCCCGGACGAATGGTCCCCTCTTCTAACACTTTAGCAAAAATTCCCTCCCTCGGCATCACGCAATCGCCGACTTGGTGAAAGATGGCGCAGCGGTCGTGACACTTCTTACCGATCTGCGTAACTTCGACAAGCACTTCCTTTCCCAGTTGCATGCGCGTACCGATGGGCAATTCCCACAAGCGGATGCCCTGGGTCGTGATATTTTCGGCAAAATTGCCCGGCCCCACTTCCAATCCTTTCGCCTGAATCTTGGCGATGCTTTGCATGTCCAGTAGACTGACTTGTCGATGCCAATCCCCGGCATGTGCATCTTGATCCAGCCCATGGTTGAGAATCAGTTTTGCCTTATCCACATTGGACTTTTTTTGACCTTTTTCCGGGCTGATTGAAACAGCAATGATTTTTGCATTCGTCATTTGAGTATCCTATTTGTGCTGAAAATTTTCCCTTCAAACCTTACCAAAGCTACAAACTGGGTAGTGGCACACTTTACAATTCAGGCACATGCCGCCAACAGCCAGGCGCGCCAGGTCCCGATGGTCGGGATTTTCTCCCGCCAACAAGCGCGGCAGCAGCAAATCGAAAACCGTGGCTTTGTGATACAATCCGCAAGCCGGTATACCCACAATGGGGATATCACCACTATAGGCCAGCATGCCCATGGCGCCGGGTAGGGCGGCGGCACCATAGTAGAGGGTGTCCACTCCGGCTCGGCGGATGCCCAGACGGGTCACATCATCAGGGTCTACCGACATGCCCCCCGTGGTGATGATGATGTCGGTATCGGCCGTTAAAAATCGATGGGCTTGATCGGCGATCATTTTCACGTTATCGGGTAGGATCACTGTCTCTTCCAAAGCAGCCCCCAAAGATGCCAACTTGCGTCGAACAATATCTTCAAATTTATCTTCGATGAGTCCGTCATACACTTCATTGCCGGTGATGATCAGCCGCGCCCGCAATCGTGTATAAGCCTTGACGCTAAAAATCGGATACCGCTTCTTGGCCAGGCTCAGAGCTTGATCCAATACGGATCGTTCTATGATCAACGGGATAGCGCGGGTACCGGCAAGGTCCTGCCCCTGGGATACAGGCGTATTGTTGTGCATGGAAGCGCACATCACGTCAGGGATGAGATTAAAATCCACAAGGGACTCTGCGTTCACTTTCAGCAGTCCGGAGTAGGCGGCTTTGAGTTGAAGCTTACCCTCTTTGGGCTGGCCGCTGAACGTCACGCCCGGTCCGGCCAGGGCTCCGGCCAGTTCGAACACTGCCTCATCCTCATGGACCTGATTCTCTTTTAGATCCAATACATAGAGGTGGCGTTTGCCCAGCCGCATGAGGCGACACAGATCCTGGCGCTGCACTTTATGGCCTTTGCGAAAAGCCGGGCCTTTAAACTCACCAGATCGAATTTCGGTAATGTCATGCGCCAGGCAAGTTCCAATCGCATCTTCTACGCGGATTTTGGCCGGAAAATCGTCATTTTTGTTACAATGGCTGTTATTACTCATGGGCGGCATCTCTTAAATTTGGTTAAGGGTTAGCTCGATATCTTGGATTCTGTGCATAACCTCCATTAGGGTTGTCACTGAACCACGGTTTTTATGTCGGGTTTAAAACGCGAGTCATCATTCGCGGCATCCCTGTCAAAAAGTTGATAATAAGTGCCGTAGGCACATGGCCGACATAGCACTTTTCCGCTGATCAGCACTTCTTTTTTGTCCCTTACGACCTGACCGCAGGTTTGGCATTGGCATTTAAATTGTGATGGCCCCGGCATGTCATGGATTGGAACCTCCACTTTTACGGGCTCAACTTTAAAAAGCACATCATCAGGCATCACCTTGTAGGCCGCCAATTGTTGGTGCCTTTTCTCTTCAAAACCGGGTGCATATCGGGCAGCCAGATTCCTTGCCGTTTCGGTTGAAACGATGCGAACGGACTTGCCTGTTTCCAAATTTACAAAGGTGGCAGCCATTATGCCGTTGTCCACAAATTTAAGCGACCGGCGTCCCAATTTGACTCCGGTGACATAGGCGATGGCGTCAGCCATACAGCGGTCGATTTCGATGTATACGATTATTTTTTTAATTTGAGGCAGTTGGCTTGGCTCGTTCAAACCGATAAGTTCACAGCCCAGCATGGCCATGCGCACACCCACCACCTGGCCGGGGCATAGATGACCGTGCGCCTGGGCGGATCCTTGCAAAAGGGCGTCAAAGTCTTGCATGCGGTTTCCTGATTATCGTTATGGTAAATTTACCATAACGACTGTCCAAAAAAAGGCCCCCAACCTCCATTTGATCAAAAGGGGGCCATGGCGACCGAAGCCAATATTGCAGCTTGGTTATAATTAGCACAAGTTGGCGCAAAAGGACAGCAAAAATTTCAACCTCACCCCACTCAACTGCCAAAACGACGAATAACGTCTTTTATGCGTTCCTCTGTGGCTTTTTCCACCAACAGCATGCGACGAGCGCTGGCATCCTTGATCTTTTTTTCCAAAGCCTCGATGTCAGCGGGCTTTTCAAGAAAATCGGTGGCACCCATTTTCATGGCTTCAACACCTTTTTCCACAGTGGCGTGACCCGTGAGCAAAATGATTTGCATCTCCGGCCTTAACTTCTTGATCTTTTTAAGGGCTTGAAATCCATCCATCCCCGGCATCATAAAATCCAGAATTATGGCATCAAAGGCTTGCGCTTGAATTTTATTCAAGGCTGCCTCTGCCGACTCGCAAGTGGTGACCTCCATCCCGCGGGCCGTCATGCGCTCGGCCATAATTTCCAAAAAATCCTCTTCATCGTCGACCAGCAATACCTTTTCAGTCATGATCTAATCCTCCTCATACTGATGATCTGTTTGCAAATGAAAGCCGCGCCCGGCATCAGACACCGGCTTGTTTTTCAAATATAAGCACCAAATCGCTTGTTTGGAAATCCGCTTCAATCCGACCGTTTACTAGTTGAAGCAGCACATCAACCTCCAAAATGGACACCAGCGTTGGCACCGTAGTCTCTTCCAAGTGGGATAGGGGCCCATAGCGAACAATGGTTTCCCCATGGGTTCTTTGCATCGTTATTTGAAATGTTTTTTCTGCGTTTTCGACTCCCATGGCGCATTGAAGGCACAGCCACAGCAGGTGCAGCAACATAAAGGGCTGAACCGATAGGGTTATCGTAGACTTGCTGGGCACCACTTCGATGCCGATATGGCGCTTGGTGGCCCAACGCATGGCCATGGTTTTCACCAAGGCCAGGGACTGGCCTAAATCCGCCGGCCCATGTGATTTTTCCACACTATGGGCCAAACGGTTCGTGCTTTTGGCAATTGTATCGGCCCGTGAGACCTGCTGCTTGATCGATTCGGCGAGCCGCTTTAAGCGTTTTGGGTCAAGTGACTCACCCTGTTCGGCTAGTATCACCAAATCCGAAAGTAAACCGGCATTTTCATTGATAACGGCCAGGGCATTCTTTATTTCATGGGCGTTGGCGGCCGACATCTTTCCAAAAAAACGAAGTCCGTGATCTCCCAGGATCGTTTGGGCCGGCATTTATTTCCTCCCTTGTTGGCGCTTGTGGTTTTCAACGTTAGATTTTTTTATGAGCCTGTTTGAGCATCCGGCGCAACGCATCGATATCCATGGACAAGGTTTGCACCAGTTTGCGACCATCGTCAACTAAAAGAACTCGATTGGGCAAATAAAAATCATGTAATCTATAAAGGAAAAGTTCGGAAGTGCTATCCGTTCTTATGCGGATTTGCAAGTATTGTCTCCTCCATATCCTTTTGGGCGCGCAACATGCGACTGAAGCAGGTCAATAGCTCCTGGTGCAGTGTGCCATTGTCATTGAGTATATGGGTATTAAGGCGTATGATGCCATCCAACATCGAAAATAGAATTAAGACGGCCGTCAAAAGTGACGCTTTGCTCTCGAAATGGTCATAAATGGCGGCGCCGGCCACAATACTCATTCGGGACACTTCTGCTATGGAAGCACCGTTATACCCTTTGCGGGCAAAAAGGATGGTGGCATGACATTGCATCATGGTATTTTTTTTGACATGACTCCGTTAACAGTGCTATATAAAACTGAATAATCAGTCGGTTAGTAGTATGACCCTAAGCGACCCATGTCAATGAAGATTGATTTCCGATAGTTGATTCCTGCATCAAGGTCCAATGATGCTGGCTTTGGCCATCAAGCCTAAACTAGGGTGTAAATGAATGGATAAGAAACTTCCGGAAAAAGTCAGGCTGCTGGAGATATTGACCAAGGCCGGATTCAATGTGCCGCCTTTTATTTACCTGACGCCTGATGATTTCAGAGATGGCAAATTTCAAGCCCTTGAAGATTTTTTAAGAGCACATTGCGACGGTTTTAAGGTCATTGCCCGCAGCGCTCACATCGATGAGGAAAATTTTAAAAGCGGCACCTTTGACTCTTTTGGCACCTATGCCGATGTGGGGGGGATTCAGTACGCTCGCAAAAAGATGATTCGCAAAGCCGGCAGCACAAAGCAACTCTCCATTCGCCGGCAGCAGCATTTTTACAATGCGCCCCAAGTTGACTTGGAACAAATGGGCGTGCTTGTCATGCCGTTTATCGAGGGTACTGCTGTCATGGCCAAGGTGTTGGCTGATCATTGGGAGTTTGGCTACTGCCGGGAGCGGTCCCGAAAAATCCAGCAGGAACCTCATATCACCCGAATTCCCCACGATCGGCGGTTGGTTCAATTGTCCAAAAAGATAGAGAAGACCATGGGCTTTCGGTGCGAAATTGAGTATATCGTTTCCAACGAGGGGGATCTTTATGTCGTCCAGGCAAAAGACATCTCACATATAGAAACCTTGGAGCAAAAAGAGAGTGACCGATCCATCAAACTGGATGGTATTCGGCGGGTCCGTGTACGTCGAAGCTATCGTGAACGGCCGCTTTTTGTGATTGATAACCGCTCTTTTTATATCCACTTGATTGGCAAGTGCGAAGATATGGTGCTGGGTTGCAAAGGGGCCAAACCGAAAATCGAAGACTTGATTGCCACCATAAAAGTTTATGAAAAGGAGATGGAACGTTTCGCTTTAAGGCATAACCGTTATGCCGTTTTGGGCCTCTCCCTTGAAGAAGCTGAAGATCTTTACCAGATTGCCAGTCACTATCTGGATGATACACCAAAGCTCCAGGCCCAGTTTTCAAAAGCACTGCATGATAATATTTACCAAATCGATATTTTTATTGCGGAAGCTGACACCATGATCGCAAAAGATAAATTGCGTATCAATTTAGGCAGCCATGATGCATACGGTATCGACACGGTTCGAACTCCTTTGTGGTCGGTCTACTGGCATCAGGACAGACACGATGCCATGGTTAAACGGTTCAATTCCCTGGGATTCAAAACCGGCGATACCGTAGGGATCGAGATCGACGCAGATAATAAACCCACCCTCTATCGTCTGTAATTCATTCGCATCAAATACAGGGACCTTCCCCTGGCGGTCCTGCTTTAAACGTCCCAACCTTTATTTTTAGGCAGCTGAATAAGATTTATTATTTACACCCAATTTTTATATTGACATTGACTAAAGCAATCGATAGTAATGGTCAAACCATTATGACAGATTGGCGATTGATCGATCTTTTTAGTGACTACGGACCCGCACTTATTTAATCGGCGAACGAACTGCATCTGCTTATGACTGAACTTTGCATGGAAAATGTCAGCGTCACTTTCGGCGGCCTGGAAGCCCTTTCCGAAATTAGCTTTTCCCTTGAAGCCGGTGAAATTGTCGGCTTGATCGGACCCAACGGTGCCGGCAAAACCACAATATTCAATGTCATCACTGGTGTTTACCAGGCAAACAAAGGCGACGTTGCCTTAGACGGCGCCTCGTTGCGGGGAAAACGCCCCTTCCAGATTCTCGCCAAGGGCATCGCCCGGACCTTTCAGAACATCCGCCTGTTTTCAAAAATGACGGCCCTGGAAAATGCC
>JBNKKB010000138.1:0-4126 GCA_050291605.1 Desulfobacteraceae bacterium
CAATCGGCCTTTTGCGGTAGCAGTCAAAATCCATATTAACCGGGGATGGAAACCGGAGCGGCCTTGCCGATGAATTCCATGGTTTCCTCGTACTTGCCGCGCATGTCGATGGAGCCTTGCTCCATTTCCTTCTTGATGGGACTCCAATCCGAAGGACACTCGGTTCGCAGTTGTTCCACCCGTTGGGCCATCTCGTCCATAAGAATGTTGAGGTCTTGAATGTTCATCAGCAGCTTCTTTTTTTCAGCCGTTCCGAACTTGTCGATCTTGCGCATGGCATCATACATTTTAGCCTTCCATGAGGTCATCTCTGATTCCATTGCCGAACAAAAGTCTTTGACATCCATGATCTCCCTCCTATTGGTTGAGGTTGTAAAAATACGGCGATATCCCTGCTAAATGGAGAACGATGGGTATAATGCTGGCGGAAGAAAATAATTGCGCCCATCTTGCTTTTCTTTGCGCCCGACTGCGGCGCTGAATCCACCGGCACATATCCCAAATATTCACTGGCGGTTTCGCATTTTAGACCAACCCAAATCTGGCGCCATCGGATGGGATTGTTTATAGCCGCCAGTCTAAGATGAGCTCGGAAATTCCGCAAAGCGCTCAAGATAGGAAAGCATCACAAAATTGAGGTGTCTTGATAGAGGCAGTAACTTATCTATAGAACAAAAATTACAACTGAGTCAATGCCAATCATTCGTCCCAAAATCCGCGATTGGTTTTGAATGAGGTTGTGCACTGACCCAGAATGGGTCAAAAAGCCGCCACACCGGCCGCTCCGAACTCTGTTCGGCTGTCTAATCTGGCTCAAGTCAGCCCAAACAAGCACGATCACATGTTTTTGTGCTGCATTTGGGCATACCTATCCAGTTGTGCCTCCTTTGACAGACCTGTGCTTGCCCTCTAACTGTTTGCAAACTGCCAACTCCCCACCCGGATCTGAGCAAAAAGACCACGCAGATGGCGCCGTACTTTCAACCAAACGTAGCGGCCGCGAAACACAATCTTGCCTGCTGTCGCATAAAGCTTCCATCGTAGCGTTTGCACTTGATGCCGGTGCCAAGACTTGTCCAACGTTTTGAGTACAAATAGCCGACCAACGTTGTAAGCCAAACAGCCGATGCGAAAAAATACCGTGTTGGCCTCAAACTGGCCGCAGGGCATCCTTTCCATGCCAAAACCGATCTTGAGCTCTTTGATCCGATTTTCACTGCACTGACCGCGCTGGTTGTACCACTGCACCAACTGCTCAAGATCTTGCGCGCGATTGGTCGCTATTGCTGTATATCTTTCAGTTTCACCAGTTTGCTCAAACAATTTGCCTTGAACAGGGCGCCGGATTACTACCAGACGAAACGCCTGCTTGGTCTTGTTCATACAATGTACTGTCTCGGCAATGAATCCGTTCTGGTAAACATGCCAATCACGGCTGCCAATGCTTTTGATTTGTCTGCCCACCGCCTCATCAAGATCAGCTCCGATCGCATACTCTATTTGCTTGGCATTACAATAGTTGATTATCTCTGCTTGATAGGCGACACTGTGCGCCTGAAGGCTTTAATAGATTTGCCTTTGGGCAATTGCTGCTCGCAATACTTTATAAATTCAAGGTTCCTGGCCGCATGTGACGCGTTGCCTTCTCGAAATTCATCACCAATAATAAGCCCGTTTTCAGCCAAATGACCCACTATGGGCATGTAGCCCAGATATCCTTTATACGTCATCCTGGCAGTGTCTTTTTCCGCTTCAATCCCCGTTGCATCGATATCCAAGGTGTAGCCTGTAATGCCGTCATACTTGAGACCACGCTTTATGGCCCTGCGATTGACCTTGCCCAGACCTTCCAGACCGGCGGTGGCACCGTTTCTGCGAAGCCAGTCACCTGTGGCATCCGATGAAGGCATCCTGTGCAGCGGCAACACTTCGCGCAGACCCTCATCATCTCTGATCTGCCGCAAGTCCTCCAAACTTCTGCCGCCACCGTTGAGCATCAGCACCAGCGGAAATACGTGTTCGCTTGCACGGTATCCGGCGCCACTGCCCGGTGCCGGCAACTCTTTGTCCAGAGCATTCAACAGGCCCAGACCTACCGCAAATTCGCCCAAAAGCGCCACACCGGCATGCGCTGTGATCAGATCTTTCGTCTCTTCGAGCTTGAATGGCAGCACGGTTTGTTTTATCATTGATTCTCACCTCGTTGGTTCGGTTTGTATGTCGTTGTGGTGACACATATCTACCTGAATCAACAAGGTTTTTCAATATTTATATCCTATAAATCCTTATTAATCGCAGATCTTGGGAATTAAGATGCGACCCCCTTGTAACTTTGTCGCGCAGCACCCTCAACCAGAAGAGGCCGGCCTGCCGGGATGTGGCGCGCCATCGGTCCTGCTGGGCCATTGTAATCTCCTGCATCAGGGCCATGGCCGCCGCCTTGAACCCGGGGCCGATGACGGCGCTCAGATCGATACCGGCCTTTTTCCGGTTGGCAAACCTTGCCGCGAAACGTCCGATATTGCGGGCGTTCAACTCCACACCCGCGGCGAGAAAATCTTGCCACAGCCGCCTTTGATCCACCGGCTTTAGTTTACGAAGTGGCCGTGATTGAGCTTCGTTCTGCGGCAGGATGTCGCCAATTGGGGACAAATTGTCGATCACGCGTGAGGCCTCGATCAGGCGATAGGCTTGGGACCTTCCCATGTCCCAACGCTTTTTGAGATATTGCTCGAAGGTATCATACAAAAGCTCACGGCAGAGCCGCTCATCGCGAATCTCCCGCAGTGCCTTGCCGATCTGGTAAAAGGATCGTCGCCGCTTATCAATCACCTGCTCAAGCGCATTCAATCGATGGTTCATGACCGCGCCGTATTTATGGGGCTTGCGATGCCCGAAAGCAGTTCCGGCAGCCTGCGCTTTGCATGCAGGATGTCGGTCAGATACGTGGCGGTCTGCACAAACCCCATGTTTTTGACCCGCATCGTCAGATCGATGGTATTGAAGTTCTTCTGGCAACGAAAACACCTGGCCAGATTGGTGGCGGGTTTGACCGCCGTTTGAAATTCGTTGCAAATGGGGCATAGGAAACGAAAAAACCCTCGCTGCGCTTGGCCGGGATCGAAAGCACATCCTCGATCAACCGGTCGATGGGAATTTTATTGCGCAGTTCACGCAACTCGTCCGCTGAAAATCGTCTTTTCATGCTTTTATCTTCCTTCATCGGGCAGTTGTGACCTTCACAGTCGCAACGGCAAGGGGCCATGTGCCCGGTAGCCATAGTCCCTTCGGGGGAATGCGCTCAAAACGATCCCCCATCGGCCGCAAAAATGACAGCGTCCCCGGCCACCGGGCTGAAACGAGACGCCATTTGCGTGGTTCGCGGACGCCCTTTTACAACGAAGCGTCTGCAACTTTGTAGTTTGATCATCCATGTTTTCTGAACAAGACCGATCCCTGTGACGGCGGCGGTTTTCGGCGAGACAATGAAGGCGCTTGCCCCTTTTGGTTTGTCGGTATCGGCGCTGGGCTTGCCGATGGGCGCATCGACGGGCTATGTTACGGCATCTTTTGCCACAATACGCTTGCCGGCGATAGCAGCTGCGGCAGATACAAAAGCAAACGTGACAGAAATGGCATGTAATGCAAATCAGAAACACGACTTCCAACCTTGCCAAGCGCCGGAAGCCGCTCTATTAATAGAAAAGCTGCAGCGACTTTCGGTCTTGTACCGAAGGTTATCTCAAAAAGCCCGAAACGATCCTTTCGGGCTTTTCCCTTATTTGAATTGAAAATAAACACTTACACGGCCTTTTCAAACGGCGGATGAACTGTGCAATTGAACGGATGACCGATTATCGAAATAGTCACGGGCCAGGGCGGCGGGGTATGCGGGGTATGATAAAACCTTGGAGGAGATAGCAGGGTTGCGGGGTAAGCTGGGTATCTTATCCCAGCGTTACACTATTTTGTTACGATTAGCGCACTATAATCGAAAGTTGTGTTTAGAGGGATAGGTGGTGTATCCACCGGTTGATTGTTTCGTAGGCAATTAACCGTCCACCGAAATGGGAAAGGATACACACACCATGAGCAACGATAACGTAATTGAACTGCAAAAGACAAC
>JBNKKB010000139.1:0-1732 GCA_050291605.1 Desulfobacteraceae bacterium
AAAAAGATGGCCTGAAATAGACCCGATCCTCAAGTTCACCATGGGTTTATTCCTGGCAAAGTGCTTCAATGCGCTATAGCTTTAACACCCATATGGGTTTGCCAACCTTTTGCCATCTTTTTTATGCAACATTGGGGTTAAGTTGAGGATCGGGCCTATTCAATTACTGAGCGCTTGGTCGTTTTCGCCTACTTTATTTTTTGAATATCGCCAAAACTGATAATCCAATGGGGCCGGCCGGAAAAGGATAGGTTGAGGCGGTTGAAGCACATGCTGATGGCACCGGCATGTTTTTTGCTGCCAATAGGCATGGCTGGATTTTCCAAACTCATTTCAGGTCACCGGATTCAGCCCAAATCCGCCATGGAACCATCTTTGCGTTCAGCCTAGTGTGAATAGGTCATTTTATCAGGGCTTGGCGCATTGGTGAAAAAAATGTTTATTTTGGCGTATTTCGTGCTTTTTTCTGAACACCGGTGTCTGCATGCATGCCTTTTATGCATCTTGTTTTTTTCGGAGGGTACAACATGGCAGTCGTCAATTTGAAATCGATAGTTGCAATCGCCTTTTTCTTGTTGTTGTCGGCGGCACTTGCTTCCGGCTTTGACGGGGCCTGTCCAGCCCTGCCGGCGCCCACCGGGCCCATCGTGACAGTCGATTCTGAGACAGGGATTATTAATGCGGTTAACGATGTTGCTGCGGGCACCACCATCATGATTGCCGACGGCACCTACAATTTGGGGCAGAGCGGCTACTATTTATGGTTTGATACGCCCAACGTGATTTTGCGCTCGGCCAGCGGCCATCGCGAGCGTGTCATCCTGGACGACAATTACACCGGCTCGGAGATCATCACCATTGCCGCTTCCAATGTGACCATCGCCGATTTGACCATCAAACGGGCAGGAACCCATCCCATCCACGTGGTATCCACCGATAGCGGGGATACGCTGAATACGCTCATTTACAATGTGCATATCATCGATCCCGGTCAACAGGCAATCAAGATCAATCCCCATGCCGCCAAGGTCCATTTTGCCGATGACGGCGTCATAGCCTGTTCGACCATCGAACTGACCGATGCCGGACGGGCCAAGGTCTGGGACATCAACGGCAGTTGCTATACCGGTGGGGTGGATGGTCACCAAAGCCGGGGATGGGTGATCCGGGACAATACCATCGAGGGCTTTTGGTGCCAGCAGGGCCTCTCTGAACATGGCGTACATTTTTGGACCGGCAGCCGGGGTACGGTGGTGGAACGTAATATCTTTATCGATAATGCCCGGGGCGTAGGGTTCGGGCTTCGGGAAAACGGTACCGGGCGCACCTATGCGGATTTTCCGTGTCCCGGTGCCAGTGGCTATGTGGACCATTACGAAGGAATCATCCGCAACAACTTCATTAGAGCGAACCGCGCTGAACTCTTTGCTTCGGAGTTCGGCGCCGACAGCGGAATCGCCTTGACCCAAGCCTGCGGCGCCCGGGCGGTGCACAACACGGTGGCATTTGCCGCGGCACCTTTTGCGGCCATTGAGTGGCGGTTTGTCAATACCGATGTCAGCCTGATCAACAACCTTTTGACCCACAACCTGATGGATCGCGGCGGCTCCGCCAGTCTGTCGGGCAATCTGAGCAATCAGCCGCTATCCTTGTTTGTCGACGGCGTCCATGGCGATCTGCACCTTGACAGCTCCGCCGGAGCGGCCATCGATCAAGGCGTGCCGATATCGGC
>JBNKKB010000140.1:0-6088 GCA_050291605.1 Desulfobacteraceae bacterium
GTCGTCGGTGATTTTTTCCATCGGTTCCCTGTGGCCGTGACGGTTTTCGATTGAAGCTATCTTACGGGTATTTTTCTATTTTTGTCAATCATTTGCAAAAAAAAGGCCCGGGCGAAACGCCCGGGCCGTGGTAGCGTGGTACGAGATGGAACCGGTTAGAACAGACCGGTGACATTGCCGTTTACCGGATCGACGTCGATGCGGCGGTAAGCCGGGTTGGAGCCGGTACCCGGCATCAGGCTGATGGGACCCGCGCAGGGGCACAGGAACTTGGCACCGGAGTAGATCAGTACGTCGCGGATGGGCAGACGCCAGTTCTTGGGAACGCCCTTCTTGACCGGGTCGTGGGATAGGGACAGGTGAGACTTGACCATCATGGTGGCGAAGTCGGCGTATTTGGGATCGTTTTCCAGCATCTCGGCTTTGGCATTGGCCTCGGGCTGCCAATCCACACCGTCCGCACCGTAGACTTCCTTGGCAATATTTTCCACGCGGTCGCGCAGCTTCATCTCCAAGGGATAGAGGAAGTCGAAATCGTTCTCTTCATTGCAAGCGTCGATAACGGCATCGGCGAACTCAAGGGCGCCTTCGCCACCCAGCTCCCAATGTTTGGATTCGGCACAACGGGCGCCGGCGGCTTCAGCCGCCTTGCGAACAATGGCACACTCGGCGTCGGTGTCGGTATAGAAACGGTTGATACAGACCACCGGATTGATGCCGGCTTTACGGATCACGCCGATCATGTGAACCATATTTTCGACGCCCTGTTCAACCAGCGCCAGGTTCTCCTTGGTATAGGCCTCATCCAGGTCCTTGCCGGCCACAACCTTTGGCCCGCCACCGTGCATCTTGAGAGCGCGGATGGTGGAGGTCAGTACGGAAACATGGGGTTTCAGGCCGGAAAAGCGGCACTTGACATTCCAAAATTTTTCAAAGCCGATGTCGGCGGCAAAACCGGACTCGGTGACGTGATAGTCGAACACCTTCAAACCGACACGGTCGGCGATGATGGAGCTTTGACCCACGGCGATATTGGCAAACGGGCCGGCATGCACAAAACAGGGGTTGTATTCTGCGGTGCACATCAGGGTGGGGTTGATGGTGTTGCGCATGAAGGCGGTCATGGCGTTGCCCACTTCCAGGTCGCGACAGGTTACCGGTTTGCCGCTCTTGTCAAAAGCCACGGTGATATTGTTGATGCGCTCTTTCAAGTCGCCCAGGTCGGTGGCTACGGCCAGGATGGCCATCAGCTCGGAACCCACGGCGATGCCGAACTTGGACTGCATGGTGTAGCCGTCAAAGCGGCCGCCCAGGCCGATGACGATATTACGCAGCGCCTGGGCACAGAAGTCAATAATCCAGCCCATCTCCACGCGGGTCGGATCGATGTCCAGCCGGCGCATTTTGGTCAGGCGGGCGAGCTGCTCGTCGTTGTAATTGCGCTCATGCTGCATACGGGCGGTCAGCGCCACCATACCCAGGTTATGGGCGTTCATGATGTCGTTGATGTCGCCGGTCAGTCCCAGGGAAAACTCGGTCATGGGAATCAACAAGGAGTTGCCGCCTCCGGCAGCGGTTCCTTTGACATTCATGGTGGGACCGCCGGAAGGTTGACGCAGCGCGCCACCCACATTCACGCCCCGTTTGCCCAAGCCTTCCATCAAACCACAAGAGGTCGTACTTTTCCCTTCACCCAAGGGGGTTGGGGTGATGGCGGTAACTTCAATGTACTTGCCATCGGGTTTGTCTTTGAGACGGTCAATGACTTTGAGAAAGTCGATCTTGGCAAGACGCCCCATGGGGAGCATTTCGTCCTTTTGAAGTCCGAGCTTCTCTTGCCACTGCTCCGGTGTCGGCATATTCGCTTCGGCCGCTTCGGAAATCTGCCAATCTGCCATGTTTACTGCATCGTAAGGCATCGCGTGAACCTCCTTTTTTGTTTTTACCGTTTCTAATAAATAAAGCAGAACTCACTTTAAAAACTAATCGATTGTCTTTTTGGGGTAAAAGTTGAAGTCGATGGGCAATGATAAAGCCTAGTTATGATGCTATCACCCAGAAAGAGCGTATTACCATGGACGCAGGGGTTTGGCAAGACCAAACCCTCGGCAGCAGGCAGGTTTAGCGTATCGCTGAGAGGGCTCAGGGGACGCTGATCGTTGCAGAAATATCGCCTTGCCGATTCAGGCGCCAATAGAGGCCTTCAACGGCCATCAGTTCGTCGTGGGTGCCATGCTCCCGAACGGTACCGTGGTGCATGACAACGATATGGTCCGCTGTGCGAGCGGTGGAGAGACGATGGGCCACGATCACACAGGTGCGTCCAACCATAAGGTTGTCCAAGGCCTGATGAATGGCGGCTTCTGTCTGCGAATCAATATAGGAAGTCGCTTCATCCAACAGGATCAATTGGGAGTCACGGGCAAAGGCCCGTGCAATGGCAATGAGCTGGCGCTCCCCACTGGACAGGCCGGCGCCGCCTTTGACCAGGATCGTATCGATACCCTGGGGCTGGCGCGCCAACACATCGGCACAATTGGCCGCTTCAATAATACGGGCCACGGCAGCATCATCCATCCGCTCAGGATGAGGGAAAATGTTGTCGCGAATGGTACCCGAGAACAGTACCGGCTCTTGGGGAACCAGGGCCATCATGGATCTCAGATGCCCCAAATCCCAACGGCGCACGTCGGTATGGTTGACACACACCCGCCCGGTATGGGGATCGTAAAAGCGCAAAATCAAGTTGAGAACGCTGGTCTTGCCCGCACCCGTGGGGCCTACCAAGGCCAGGGTATGCCCCCGATCCAGTTGGAAGGACAGGTTCTGGAGCACCGGCTCGCCCGGACTGTAGGCGAAATTAACATTTTCCAACGCCAACTGCTGGAATGTCTCGCCGGTATGGACCGGCGGATTGCCTTTGGGCAGTTCTTCGTGGGTATCGAGCAGGGTAAAAATTCGTTCCGCGGAAGCCATGGCATTTTGAAGCACATTGTAATTTTCAGCTAGCTCACGCATGGGCCGAAAAAACATGCGCATGTAAGACAGGGCCGCCACCAAAGCCCCTAAGGTAATCTGGCCACCCAACACATGCAGCCCGCCGAATAAGACTAGCGCGGCCACAGCAACGATACCCAGCATCTCAATCACCGGCATAAAAAGCGCGTAGATGTGTATCTGACGCATCCCCAGGCGATAATTTTCGGAATTGAGCCGGATAAAATGGCGGTGGTTGCTCTGCTCCTGCCCAAAGGATTGGATGGTTTTGATGCCCTCGATGCTCTCTGCAATGGTAGCGTTGATTTCAGCCACCTTAACACGTTGAGCCCGAAATACATCGCGGGCGCGCGTAGAAAAACGTGCTGCGGCCCAGACCACCACCGGCAGCACCGTAAAGCCGGCGAGTGCAAGGCGCCAATCCAGGGTCACCAACACCACGGCGATACCTACGAGCAAAAAGATATCCTTAAATACCAAAGCGATAAATGTTGTAAATAATTCGTGCATGTTCTGCACATCGTTGGTCATGCGCGTCACCAGCCGCGCCACGGGTTGCCGGGTGAAAAAGGCCATGGCCTGGGACTGGATGTGGTCATAGAGTCGGACGCGCAGATCATGCATAACCTTATGGCCTGCGTACTCCATGATCATTTTCTGGACAAAGGTGAACCCAAAATCAGCTACAACTAATGCAAAAAACAGCACCACCACCCAAACCAGGCCGGACAGATCTTGTCGTCGCAGCAACGCACGCTGCTCAGGTTCGAGTTCCAAAAACTCCTGATAAGCCAGGCGCGCTTGGCCGTCGACTACTTCAAAGCGGTCGGGCATCCGATCCAAGATCCGCTGGATCTCCGGGTCATCTGCATCCAAAACCAAATAGCGCTCAAGTAAGCGGCCATCAGAAGCAGAGGCGGATTCACCGACCGTTGCCGGTGCTGGAACGATATGGCCGTCGATAACCACTTTGGTAAAATAGGGCAGTGCCAAATCCAGCAGGGTAATGACGACCACCAGTAAAATCGAACCGGCCAACAGCCGGTGATAGGCGCGCAAAAAAGGCCATAAGCGTTTAAGCAGCGCCAGATCATAAGGTTTACCCAAATGGTCTTCTTCACTGTAACCGTAATCAGAGCGCATCTTCCAGCTCCTGCAGGGCGTTTACCCGAGCGTAATAACCGTCACCCGACCTTAGCTGCGCATGGTTGCCGCGTTCAACAATCCGGCCCCGCTGCAATCCCACAATCATATCGGCCCCACGCACCGCCGCCAGGCGGTGGGAGACGATGATAACGGTTTTTCGCCCCACCCGCTGGCGGATCGCTTCAATGATGTGGTGACCGGTAGCGGTGTCTACCTGACTGATTGGATCATCCAGCAGTAAAATGGGCGCCTGGATCAGAAGCGCCCGGGCCAACGCGATTCGCTGCTTTTGCCCGCCTGAGAGCAAAACACCCTTTTCACCCACCACGGTGTCCAAACCCTTGGGAAGTTCGGCCACAGTCTCCTGTAAGGCAGCGTCTGCGATTACCTGTGCAAGCAACGTCTCATTGGCGCCGGGGGCGCCAAACACCAAATTGTCACGCACCGTGCCGGAGAATAAAAAAGGTTCCTGGGGTACAAACGCGACCCTCCTGCGCAGATCCCTCAGATCCAAATCGCGCACATCATGGCCATCGAGGGTCACTCGACCCTTTTGGGCATCGTAAAAACGCGGCACCAGGCTCAGCAAGGTGCTTTTACCACTGCCTGGCGGCCCCACTACGCCTACCATATGGCCGGGCGCCACCTGAAAGTCGATTTTTTCCAAAATGGGCTGAAAATCGTATCCGAAAGAGAGGGCCTCAAAGCCGATGGCACCTTTGGATGGGGGCATGCGATGGGCAGCCGGAGGACTGACAATCTCAGGTTGGCGCTCAAAAATAGCTTTGAGGCGGGTCAATGACGCCCCGCCACGCTGCATCAGATTGGTGACCCATCCCAAGGCCATCATGGGCCACGCCAGCAAGTTCAAATAACTGATAAAGGCTACAAAATCACCCGGAGTGATCTCAGCCAAAATCGTTCGCCGACCCCCAAAATAAAGGACCATGGCCAGGCTCAGATTGGTAAGCAGCATCATTATGGGGAAAAAAACACCGGTGATGCCCACCAGTCTGATGTTTTCTTCGACATAGGTTTGGGAAACCGCCTGTATGGCTCCCCCTGCCTCAGATTCGCCATGGTGGGCTTTTATCATGCGCATGCCGGCACAACGTTCACGCACCGTCTCGGTCAAATCAGCAAAAGCGGCTTGGACTTTTTGGTACCCGCGGTGCATGCGCCGGCCCAGCAACCGGGTGGTTAAGACGATCAGCGGCATGGGAATCAGCACGTACAAGGTCAGAGTAACATGGATATAGAGCATAAACCCAATGGCGGCAGTGCCAAGCACGATGGCGTCATTGAATGCGACCAATCCCATGCCGGCTGCCATGCGCACCTGCTGAATATCGTTGGTCGCATGGGCCATCAGGTCACCGGTTTTAATCCGGTCATAGTAACTGGCCGATAAGGTCTGAAGATGCCCCAACAGCTGGTTGCGCAAGGTTTCCTCCAAGCGACGGGCCGTACCCAACAAGCAGCGCCGCCACAAATAGCGAAAGGTGCCAATAAGCAGCCCGATACCGGCAATCATCGCAGCATAACGAACCAGGCGTTCGGCATCCGCCTCCAAGGCGGTCAGATCGTCCACCGCCGCTTTGATGACCCGGGGAATCATCAATTGCACGAAATCCACCACAATCAATGCCAATAACCCGGCAGCAATAATGCGCCGGTGGGCCTTAAAATGGGGTAGGATTAAATCACGAGGTTTCATGGGGGTCGCCTTGTTCTGCGCTTATATTCTATTTATTTTTCTAATTTAAAGATCTCATTTCATAACATCCTTTGCAATGCCCATTCGGCGAAGTTTTAAGCTAAAAGTTTTAGTTAAGGATTGGAATCGAACCCCGTCGGCCACAAAGACAGCCTGTTTCGACTCTCGTTTCCTACAATCGGCAGAATACCACAACTTAAAAACTCAACTTTCGGTTTTCACTAGCCG
>JBNKKB010000141.1:0-14865 GCA_050291605.1 Desulfobacteraceae bacterium
GCCGTGGTCGCGGCATGCCGCGACGGCCCTCGATGGAACGCACCAGCGCGGTCTCTTCTCCGCACACAAAGGCACCGGCACCCTGGTAAATTTCAATATCGAAGCTGAAACCGGACCCCAGAATATCTTCTCCCAGCAGACCGCGTTCCTTTGCAGCGTCAATGGCGATCTGCAGGCGTTTTATGGCCAGGGGGTATTCGGTTCGGGCATAGACATACCCCTGGGTGGCATTGATCGCGCGGGCGGCGATGACCATGCCTTCCACCACAGCGTGGGGATCGGCCTCAAGTATGCTGCGGTCCATAAATGCACCGGGGTCGCCTTCATCGGCATTGCACAGCACGTATTTGATGTCGCTCCGGCTTTGGCTGGCAAAGTACCATTTCATGCCTGTGGGGAACCCTGCGCCGCCACGGCCTCGAATGCCGGAGATTTTCATCTCTTCGATGATCTGTTCAGGTTGCATTTCCAAAAGGGCTTTGGCGACGCCCATGTACCCGTTGCGGGTGATATAGTCGTCAATGGATTCAGGGTTTATCAACCCCTTGTTGCGTAAGGCCACCGGCTGTTGGTTGGCAAAAAAGGGGATATCGTGCAGTTTGGGGATCCGTTTCTTGGTGCCCGGGTCCTTGTACAGAAGTTTTTCAACAGGTTTACCATTGATCAGATGCGCTTCGACGATTTTGGGAATATCCGTCAGCTTGATTTTCTGATAGAAGATATCGCCCGGCTGCACGACCATCAGGGGCCCCACAGCGCAAAAACCGTTGCAGCCGGTTTCTATAATTTCAACCTTATCCTGCAATCCTTTATCCGCCACCTCTTTTCGCAACGCTTCCATGACTTTTAAGCTGCCGGTGGCATGACAGCCGGTACCGCCGCAGGCAAGCAGATAGGTCTTGTCTGCGAAAGCCATCCTGGACTTGCGCTGTTCCTGGATCTGTTTCAGGTTTTCCACTGTAAATTTCGGCATTGTACTCCGCTCCTAAATGATTACCACGATCCGTCCAATCCTCTAATTCCATTCATATAAAGCCGTCCGCAGGCGACGAACAAAGAGTAGTCGGTCAACAATAAGGGAATACCGTAGTTTTGTGCCAATTCAACCATGGCGTCGGGGGGCGTTTTTCCCCGCACGATCACCACCGCGCCGACCTGCACAATCTTTGCCGTTTGCATGACCTCAAGGGTTGTGACACCTGTAAGCAATGCACAGCCTTTGGCGGCCGCGGCCAGTACGTCGTCCATCAGATCGGCGGCACCGCCACCGGTGATTACATTTTTAAGTTGGTCTTCACCGACCAATAAGCGGGCTTTTAGGATTTCTTGGAGTTCGGATATGATCATTTTTTGACCTGCTTTTTAAGATGTGTTCCGGTTTATTCGTACTTTTCAAGAATATCGATAATTTTATCTGAGGAGACATCGCCATGGGTGTCTTTGCCGATCACCATGACCGGTGCCAGACCGCAGGCACCCAGGCAGCGGACCCCCTCCAGGGAAAAGCGCCGATCTTCAGAAGTGCCGCCTTCCTTGACCTGATACTGGTTCTCGATGCGGTTTAATACCTCTTTGATGCCCTTAACGTAGCAGGCCGTTCCCAAACAAAGCTTAATCGTGTGGCGGCCTTTGGGTGTCATGGAAAACAGGGAATAAAATGAGGCGACACCGTAAACTTCGCTTGAGGGAAGATTCAACCCTTGGCTGATGTAATCCAGTAACGCCACAGGCAAATAACCCACGACTTCCTGGCATTCGCGCAAGGCTGCAATGATGGAGCCTGATATCGGGCGGTTTTTCGCAATGATCAAATCGATCTGTGTCCACATCTCATCCGTTATGTCTTCGTGTTCGGGATGATGAATAGGGGGCATGCCGGATCTCCTTGTTTCCTGATTTTTGCGGAACGGAACCGTTGGGAATGATAAACATTTTCAAGCCACCGGTTCGGACCGTTTGCGTACAAAATTACAGCCTGCAACCATCCCATAAAGTTGGATCAAAGTCAATCCAAACAGCATCTTGAATTTCCCCGCAAAGGGTATGCAATTAGGTGTCCCTGACCACCGGACATCCTTGACCCTATACCGCTATGTGACGTATAACGTCACGACAGCGCGATACTGTTCAATGATGGCTCTGAATACGACGGTTTACTTCATCTGACTCGGGGGGGCGACATCCATGGCCAGAAAATCCAAACACAACCGCAGCGAGGCCAATAAAGCAGCTAAATTCTTACGTGCACACCTTGAGCAATTGCCCCAGGTGGCCGTCCTGGCCGGGACAGGGTTGGAGGACATGGCGTCATCACTCCAGGTTGATGCCTCCTTCGAATATCAGGAGATCCCTCATTTTCCGATCTCAACTGTTGCCTCCCATCCAGGCCGACTATTGGGCGGCACGTTGGCGGGGCAAGCTGTGGTGGTGCTTCAGGGGCGATGCCACCTCTACGAGGGATATACTCCCCAGGCGGTGACCTTTCCCATCCGGGTGCTTCAAGCTCTGGGGGTTCAGACGCTTATTTTATCCAATGCGGCGGGCGGGTTGAATCCTGTGTTTTCCCCCGGCCAAATTATGATCATTGACGACCACATTAATTTGACGGGTACCAATCCCCTGGCCGGTCCACATGACGCCAAATGGGGCCCCCGTTTTCCTGAAATGATTCAGGCTTATCATCAGCAGTTGCAAGCATTGGCCCAGATCGCCGCCCAAGAGGCCGGCTTCAGCGCCCAAGTGGGGGTATACGCCGGGCTTCTGGGCCCTTCACTGGAAACGCCGGCGGAGATGCGTTTTTTACGCACCATCGGCGCCGATGCCGTCGGTTTTTCAACGGTCATGGAGACCATTGCCGCTCGGCACGCCGGTATGCAGGTGCTGGGATTGTCGGTTATTACCAATATGTGTCTGCACGAAGCCCCCATTCTGGCCAGCGTGGAAGAGATTGTCGGCGTGGCCCGGACGGCGGCACCCCAGGTGGAATCCATCGTTCAGCATGTTTTGGAGCATCTGGACGAAGCATCGGCGGCTGAAACGTACTGGGCCTGATGTTGTGGAATTAATTGTTATTATTTCATTTTTATTTTGCATCAGCTGTAAGCTGAATTCATCGAAAAGCCCAGAGTTTTAAGATTTAAGCATTAAGTTTAAAGTTGATGTATTCTGCCGATTGTATATGGCATCGGCGTTCAATTTGCATCAGGGGAAATTAAGCATGTCTGCGGTGGATACTTTGATTTACAATGTCACCGTGCTGACGGTGAATGACCAGTTTGAGGTTTTGACCAACGGTGCAGTGGCCGTGGACGATGGCCGGATTGTTCAAGTGGGTTCGTCCTCGGATCAATACGGCCTACCGGCAGCCAAAGAGCGCATTGACGCGGGTGGCATGTTGGTCATGCCGGGGCTGGTGAACAGCCACACCCATCTGCCCATGTCATTGTTCAGGGGTTTGGCGGATGATTTGGCACTGGATGAATGGTTGAACGGTCACATCTTCCCTGCTGAGGCCCGGCATATCCATCCGGACAATGTTCGTTTGGGCACCCGCCTGTCCATTGCCGAGATGCTGTTGAATGGTACCACTTGCTGCTGTGATGGCTATTTTCTGGCCGATCATATCGCTGAAACTGCAGCCCAAACCGGTCTGCGGATCATCGTGAGCCAGGGCGTTATAGATTTTCCCGCACCCGGTGTACCTGATCCGGGACAAAATATTGCAGTCGCCCGGAAATTTGTGCAGCAGTGGCAGAGCCAAACGCCCCTGGTACAACCGGCTATCTTCTGCCATTCGCCTTACACTTGTTCGGACAAAACTTTGCAGTCGGCCAAAAAGACGGCCGGCGATTTAAAGGTGCCCTTTGTCATTCATGTGTCGGAAACGGCGTTTGAGGCCCATCAGTGTCAACGGAACCATGGCTGCAGTCCTATCGCCTACCTCCATCGACTGGGCCTGCTGGACAACCTTACCCTGTTGATCCATGCCGTATGGGTGGACGAAAATGACATTGATATTATGGCGCAAAGCCGGGTGGGCGTGGCCCACTGTCCGGAGAGCAATATGAAATTGGCTTCCGGCGTTTCGCCGGTGCCGGAACTCATCGCCGCCGGTCTCGCTGTAGGATTAGGCACCGACGGGTGTGCCAGCAACAACAATCTTGATTTGTGGGGCGAGATGGACTGCGCCGCCAAATTGCACAAGGTGCAGCACGGCGATCCCACAACAATGGATGCGACCATCATGGTGCGCATGGCCACCATCGAAGGTGCCCGGGCGCTTGGGTTGGACCATGCCATTGGTTCTTTGGAAGTCGGCAAGCAAGCCGATTTGATCCTTATCGATCTGGCTCAGCCCCATCTCACACCTCTTTATCACCCGGCGTCTCACCTGGTGTATGCGGCGCAAGGTGCAGATGTGCGCGATGTGATGGTGGCCGGGCGATGGGTTGTTCAAGATCGCAGATTGTTAACCATCGAGTTGGCCCCTTTGCTGCGGGAAGCTGCCCGCGTGGGGCGTACCATTGCAACCGGCTAGCGCCCTCACCCCAAAGGACCAGTTCGTATGCCTGCATTGCGCATAACCCCAACGGTTGCCATCCCATTGGAAGAGATAGAACTGCATGCGATCCGGGCCCAAGGCGCCGGCGGCCAACATGTCAACAAAGTGTCCACGGCTATCCATCTGCGTTTTGATATCATGGCCTCTTCATTGCCGGATTCATACAAAGAAAAATTGTTGGCCCGTGCGGACCAGCGGATCTCCAAAGAGGGTTGGGTGATCATCAAAGCCCAACAGCATCGCAGCCAGGAAAAAAACCGGGCGGAAGCTTTAGCGCGTCTTCAAGCATTGATACGAAGTGTCGGCATCCAGCGCAAAAAACGAAAAGCGACTCGACCCACACGAGCCTCTCGTCGAAAACGGATCGAAAGTAAAATCAAACGCGGCCGCTTGAAGTCCCTCAGAAAGCGTGTGAATATCTAAAACAAAGGTATGCGATGCACCGGGAGCTAATCTTTAAGCCCATCGGCCATTTCTATTGATCCAGAGTTAAACGGCATTTTTATTTCAATACCGAAATACATAAAATCATCAAAAAATCAATTGCTTGATATCGATATTATCAGCACCCTCTATGGCTGCTTTATATCTATGGTGGTGCCTTGCCTTGACAGAATGTTTAATATTGCCATAAAAAACTGTGTTACGCTAAAAAAAATCAACGCTGGAGAACGATCAGATGGTAAAAGTTGGCATAATCGGCGGTTCGGGACTGGATGATTCCGATATGCTCATAGATGCTCAGGAGGTTACCGTTGAGACCCCGTTCGGTGCACCCTCGGCACCATTGACCTGCGCACATCTCAATGGAGCGGAAGTGGTTATGATTGCCCGGCACGGCAGGCAGCATCAATTCAGCCCCTCCCAAGTCAACTATCGCGCCAATATTTTTGCGCTCAAAGAGCGGGGGGTGACCCATATCCTGGCCACCACGGCCTGCGGCAGCTTGCGTGAAAAGATCGGCCGCGGCGATTTTGTGGTGCTGGACCAGTTTATCGATCTGACCCGCCATCGCAAAGCCACCTTTTTTGAATCTTTCGAACAGGGCCCCAAACACACATCCATGGCCGAGCCTTTTGACGGTGCATTGCGCAGCGCATTGACCCGGACGGCCGCCGAACTCAGCCTCAAGGTGCATCCCAAAGGAACAGTGGTGACCATTGAGGGGCCGCGATTTTCCAGCAAAGCCGAATCCAAGATGTTTCGTCTCTGGGGTGCCGACGTGGTCAACATGTCCATTGCCCCGGAAGCAATCCTGGCCAATGAACTGGAGATACCTTATGCAGCCGTTGCCATGTCCACCGACTACGATTGCTGGAAAGAAGATGAAGCGCCCGTGACCTGGGATGAAATATTAGCGGTGTTTAAAAAGAACGCCGCCAATGTGGAAGAGTTGCTTATCAATACGATCCCCAAAATTAAATGAGGTGTGCCCCATGGATTTAAAAGAGAAGATTCGCGCGGTACCGCACTGGCCCATCGACCCGGTGACCTTCAGAGACATCACCACCCTGCTGCAAGATCCAGATGCGTTTCAATGGTCCTGCGATAAGTTCTATGACCGTTATAAGGACATGGGGGTGGAAAAAGTCGTGGGCATTGATGCCCGTGGATTTCTCTTCGGCGCGGTATTGGCGTACAAACTCAATGTGGGCATTGCGCCGGTGCGCAAAAAAGGCAAGCTGCCGCCACCCGTCATCAGCGAAGCCTATACCCTGGAGTATGGCAGCAATGAAGTGGAGATGAGCCAGGACGGTGTGATGCCCGGCGAAAAAGTGGTCATCGTGGATGATCTCATTGCCACCGGCGGAACGGCCGGCGCAGCCATCAATTTGGTGGAAAAACTCGGTGGTCAGATATTGGAGTGTGCTTTTGTCATCGATCTGCCGGATCTGAAAGGCAAAGAAAAGCTTAATGGGCATAATATGTTTTCCTTGGTAGAGTTCGACGGCGAATAGGTTGCAATGGCCGGAGGATCCCGGATCCTGCGTTGCCAGGGGATCGCAGTAGCGTTACTACGGCTTCACCCCTGGACGCCTTGACTCCGGAACCCTCCGGCCATTGCAACTTTAGCAAGAGGATCCCGGATCCTGCGTTGCCAGGGGATCGCAGTAGCGTTGCTACAGCTTCACCCCTGGGTGCCTTGACTCCGGAATCCTCCGGCCATTGCAACTTTTACAAGAGGATGTGAGAATATAAATTATGGATGCTGATCCGTTCGATAGAGAAACACTTACCGAAGATGTTTTAGCGGAATGGCAAATCGTGCTCAATGAGACGGCTGAGATTTTTGGAGTTCCTGCGGGACTGATCACACGTGTCGAAGGCCGGGAGATTGAGATCCTTTTGTCAAGTGATACTGAAGGCAATCCCTATCCGGCTGGGTGCAAATCTCAATACCCGGATTCAGGGTGGTACTGTGAGCAAACTTTGAAGAGCAGGGGGCTTTGTCTGATCCCAAATGCGCTCAATGATCCTCAGTGGCAATCCAATTCAGCTGCAGTTGAATTGAACATTATCTCGTACATGGGTATTCCCATTGAGCGTCCCGATGGAAGCCAGTTCGGGACCGTATGTTTTCTGGACAACAGGCAGAATGCTCATAATGAAATACACATCAGACTGGTTCAGCAGATCAAGAGGATGATAGAATTGTCCCTTCGCATTGTTATCGATCAGAAGAAGATAGAAGCCCGGGATCGTTTGATCCATGATCTGAGCAAGATCTATCCCATCTGCAGCTATTGCAAGAATGTTCGGGAAGAAACAGGCAAGTGGGTTTCGATTGAAACATATGTCAATAATATATCCGGTGCCATGGCTTCACACAGTGTTTGTCCGCAATGTTACAAGAGGCAGATGCAAAAATCCGGATAGAAGCCATCTCGAAAAATCTCTCCACTTTTATACAAAAACCTATGGGCGTGATGCATGCCTGCTGCGCTTTGCCGGTAGCAAGGCGCTGGGTTGGTCCGTGCCCTCATAGCGGTAGTGGCCGGTGATGGGGTAAACGGTGAGCATGTCTTCCATTTTGGGGCCGCGGCCGATGTTGTGGACGATCAGCGGGCGCAACCCGTCGCTGGAGCGGTCGGCGACCACGATGCCGATATGGGGCAGGTTGCCGGGGATCGTCCAGGTGACCAGATCGCCCGGGCGATAGTCTGCGGGATTGGCGCTGGTCTGCAGTTTCTGACCCTTTCGGGAGAAAAACACCTGTAAATTGGGTACCCGGCGGTGGTCGATGTTGGTATCCGGGGTTTTTAGACCCCAGATTCTCTGGGAAGGATAGGCTGTGAAGTTCTTCGCCATATCTTCGTGGACCTCTTTTTGCAGATCGATGCCCAGAGCACGGTAGGCGCGAATCACTACATCGGTACACACGCCCAGATGGGCCGGTACATCGCCATTGGGGTAATCCATTTTAAAATAGGCGCCATCGTAAGTGATAGGGCGCCGGGTACGCGCTTTGGCAGCTTCGGACAAAGCGTCGCCAAACGAATTGCCGTAGACCTGGGGGACTATCCAGCACATCATTGCTATAAAAAAGGAGAGTATGTTCCTTGCCTTTAACATTGTGCCGCTTTCGTTTTTATTTTAGCATCAAATTTGTCTTTGAGAATCACGAAACGCTCATGCGTGCCACGTGTAATTAAATCCACGCCGTCGTGGGCTTCCACCTCAAACACCAATTTGCGGCCATCAACTTCCACCAGTTTTACCTTCGTTACAATCTCCATTCCAGACGGTGTCGCAGCCAGGTGGCTGACGTTGATATGGATACCCACCGTTTGTTCTTCAGGCCAGTCCAAATGCCGGTTGACTGCCTTGATGCATGCCCATTCAATCAGGCCCACCATGTAGCCGGTGGCAAACACTTCAGGCATGACCAGAAATTCTTCAGCTTCCGGATAGAGAGCAGGCACTGTCTTGGCGGATGAAATCGTGAATCTGTGGGTATACGCAATACCGGGTTTAAGCGTCTTTTGCATTTATGCCTCCTGTATATCAAAAACTGTAAAACATGAAGTGATCGCTCTCTTTCCATTTTGAAGATGCATCATAATTGTATAGGTCCTGACTCAAGGAGCGGAAGGTGCGATGGCAGATTTTAAGCACGATTTGATGAATAATTCAATTTGCATGCGTCTGGGCGCCTCTTTGGTGCATTTGGTGCGGTGTAAATATTTTTTCAATACACTCTGATTCGTATGGTTTTTTCATACGTCATAAAGTGAAAACAGGGTTTTCCGTGAACCCGGCGGGAATGTAAAACTGCCGATAATGTTCGACGTCTCTGCTATACATCAGATGGCTTTTTGCCGGAAGGCGATGCAGTGAGTGAATCGATTATTTCAAAGAAGCTGCGTTTTTCTTCAGCATTAAAACGGTCGCCAAGGCCATAGGGGTATTCGCACACCGAACTGGCGGCAATGTCCAGACAAGCGGAAAGCAGCGATCTGCGCAACGCTTGGTTGCTCTCCTGATCTGACCCGGTCAGGCGTACCGGGTTGACCAGGCTACGCAGGCATTTGAGCAGCCGGGGATCGGGGCGTGCATTAAGGAATTGCTGGATAAAGGCGTGTGCCTGCTCAAGGGTCAACACCTGGCATCCTGCCGTTTTATTGATTCGTTCCACATGGGTGTCCAGATAGCTATTCAACACTTCCAGTTCGCCTGCTTGCACCTTACCGTCGGCCCACATGATTTCAATCAGTGGGATAAGGTCAACCAGATAGACCAATGGACCGGAAATGCCAAATTCCTGCAGATTTTCAATTGCTTCTTTGCGAGTTTCGTTCATACTTGGGCCCCTTGCCAATTTGTTAATGATACAATAGGTTTTGTTTTATCTCTTAATAAATTTGTCTATATTCTAGTGCACTGTCAACTGATTTGTCATCTATGTTGCCTATTGTGAAATGATTCGATGGTCCAAATCCAATAGGTTGGAATTGACCCGGGTCGGGTGATGTGGTTTAAGATGACAGTTTTAGTGCTTAAATAGATTGAAAGGTTGTTGCTTATGAAAGTCGATGGTAAGGAGATGCGTCCCATCTGGCTGGATGAGCCCCGTCAAACGGTTCAAGTGATTGACCAGCGTCGCCTGCCCCATGAGTTTACCCTCATGGATTTAGATTCGGTGGATAAAGTGATCTACGCCATCCAAAATATGGTGGTGCGCGGTGCGCCGCTGATCGGCGTGACCGGTGCATATGGCGCATGGGTGGCTTTGAAAACGGCTTCGGAAGAGGATGATTTTCTCCGTGAATGCCGGCGTATTCGCCAGGCTCGGCCCACGGCGGTCAACTTGACCTGGGGTGTGGATCGGGTCCTGGCCAAGGTGCTTGAGCGCGAAGATCTATCGGCGCGTTTGGCGGTCGCCCAGGCTGAAGCGGCGGCCATTGCCCGGGAGGAAGTGGACAATTGCCGCGCCATCGGGGAACATGGCGCCGGATTGATTGCCCGGTTGAGCGCGGCCAAAGGCGATGCACCGGTTAATGTGCTGACCCACTGCAATGCCGGCTGGCTGGCATGTGTGGAGTGGGGCACGGCCACTGCGCCGGTTTATGTGGCCCACGAGCAAGGACAACGTGTCCACGTTTGGGTAGATGAAACCCGCCCGTTGAATCAGGGCGTCCGTCTGACCGCTTGGGAATTGGGCAAAGCGGGCATTGCCCATACTGTGATTACGGACAATGCCGGCGGTCATCTCATGCAGCACGGCATGGTGGACGTGGTCATTGTGGGCACCGATCGTTCCACTTATACCGGTGATGTGGCCAACAAGATCGGTACTTATTTAAAAGCCCTGGCAGCCAAAGACAATGACATTCCTTTTTATGTGGCCTTGCCGTCTTCTACTTTTGATTGGCAACTGCGCGATGGCCTCAAAGAGATCCCCATCGAAGAGCGTAATCCGGATGAAGTGCGATTTGTTCAAGGGCAGACCCTGACCGGCATTGCGGATGTTTTGATTCCGCCGGCCAAAAGTCGTGCTGCCAATTATGCCTTTGACGTGACACCGGCACGGCTGGTCACGGGCTTTATCACCGAACGGGGCATCTGCGATGCCAATGAAACGGCGGTTTTGGAAATGTTCCCGGAAAAAAGATAGGAGAGGAACCGGCTAACGATGCTTACGGAATTGGAAAAAAAGATTATTGCGGCCATTCAAGGCGATATGCCCATTACGGCGAGCCCCTATGCTGAAATTGCGGCACAATTGGGCATTGAAGAAGCCCGGTTGCTTGCAGTGCTCAGTGATCTTTCAACTCGGGGCGTGATGCGTCGATTTGGGGCCACCTTGCGTCATCAAAAATCGGGGTTTACGGCCAACGCCATGACGGCCTGGCAAGTAGAAGAGCAAGATATTGAAGTTGTGGGCCGTACCATGGCCGAGTTCAAAGAGGTTTCTCATTGCTATCGGCGCGATCCCACTCCCCAGTGGCCTTATAATCTTTACACCATGATCCATGGCAAAGACGAAGCCGATTGTCGCCGCGCAGCTGACAAAATGGCCCAAAAAACAGGTGTACAAAAATATAAGCTGCTGTTCAGCCGACGAGAATTTAAAAAGACATCCATGAAGTACTTTAAATAAGGATTGTGGTTAAGAATGCATCGAGGGGTGGGATTTTTATTGTGGGATAGAATTAGGCTCAAGTTTAAAGATTAAAGTGTAAAGTTTAAAGTGAAGGTATTGGGTCTATTGGAGATATGTTTTGCAGTTGTCAGAAACTTTACCCCATTGTTGCAAAAGCCGCAGGGTAGAAAAGATGGTATATCTTAGACCCGATCCTTCAGTGCACCGTGGGTTTAGTGCTAAAAAGCGAGGATGATATCTATTTTGTTCCGTGCGGATAACGTTTTTTCCATCTTTGCCATCTTTTTTATGCAGCAGTGGGGTTTATCCGCGCACCGGCTATATGCTTACATGGTGACGGTTTGTTTATCAGCCGCCAACAACACCTTTAAACTTTAATCTTTAGACTGGGGCACCTATCAATATCTCTGCCGTGGGAACACCCGATTCAGCATAAATAATCCAGGCATCTATGAACAACCGCCCTCCCCATATCCTATGCATCAACCCCTGGATTCACGATTTTGCCGCATACGATTTTTGGGCCAAGCCCCTCGGTCTGTTGAGCTTGGCGGCTTTATTGCGGCAGCTGGGTTGTCGGGTTTCGTACATCGATTGCTTGGATCGATTTCATCCGCGCGAAGAGCCTTGCGATCCGCTTGCCCGCCACGGGCGCGGGCCTTATCGCAAGCGACCGCTTCCCGTTCCCGGAGCGCTTGCCGGCATTGAACGCACTTACAGCCGCTATGGTATCGAGCCGGAATGGTTTCGCCGGGATCTTGCGGATCTGCAAAGGCCTGACCTAATATTCGTGACCTCTTTGATGACCTATTGGTATCCCGGTGTGGTTGAGACCATCGGTATGTTAAAACAAGTATTTTCCGGAGTGCCGATAGTTCTGGGAGGGATCTATGCCAGGCTTTGCACCGAACATGCCCGCACTCACAGCGGGGCGGATGAAGTGGTCGCGGATGACGGGGCTTCGCTTTTCGAGCTGGTGGCCCGATACACAGGATACAGCGTGCTCCACGAACATCCTGCGGGAACTTTTGACCAGTGGCCCTATTCCGCATTTGATCTTCAACACTGCATCAACTACATTCCGTTGCTGACCAGCCGCGGCTGTCCGTTTGATTGTGCTTATTGTGCGTCGCGCTATTTGGAACCTCATATCCAAAGGCGCACGCCGGAGGCGGTCATTCGCGAGATCGGCTATTGGTACCGCCGGCATGGGGTTGTGGATTTCGCCTTTTATGATGATGCTTTGTTGGCCGATGCCGCCCACTTCGCGGTGCCGCTGCTCAAAGGGCTCATCGCCAAAGACTGGAAGATTTTTTTACACACTCCCAACGCCATTCATATTCGTGCGGTCACTGCTGAGATCGCCGGTCTAATGAAAAAAGCGGGTTTTTATACACTGCGTCTGGGGTTGGAGACCACCACCTTTGAATCGCGTCAGGAGTTGGACGCCAAGGTTACCCGGGATGAATTCAGTCAGGCCGTTGGCTATTTCAAGACGGCGGGATTCGAAGCCCGGCAAATTGGTGCCTATTTGCTGGTGGGGTTGCCGGGCCAAAGCGTATCGGCGGTGGAGGCATCCATTCGAGCGGTCCAAACAGCCGGAATCCAACCGGTGCTGGCCCATTATACACCCATTCCCCACACTCGCTTGTGGCCCGCGGCAATCAAAACATCACGCTTTGACCTTGAGGCCGACCCGATTTTTACCAATAACTCGATTTTTCCCTGCAGCCGGAACGATTTTTCATGGGCACAATTGTCGCATTTTAAGCAGTTGGCCCGCTGTCCATCTCCGTAAACAAGAAATCCGGTCAAGGCCAGGTTGTCGACCGGTTTTGCCGAAATATTGTCAGAACAGACCGGCACAGAGCCCGGCCCTGCGAAGATCACCGACCTGGCACCATCGATTCAGCGTAGAAGGGCCGGCCTCTGCGCCGGCCTGTTGGAGCGGCAAAGATCGGCAAAACGCAATGGCTGAAGTTGGCAACAAGCTTTTATGCGCATCGCCTTACGGGGTTGACCCCATGCCTGGCTCTGTGAGCCGGGATATATACTAAAACAGTACCTGAATATTTTTGACCCGCGCCACCATATCCATCAATTGGTTGGTGATTTGCTTGGCAAACCCGTGGGCGTCTAGTTTTTGTTCGCTATTATAGGCCGCGGCAACCCCAGCCAACCGGAGCAGAACAGGCACACCGTGAACTTTAAGCGGTTCGGCATGGAGCAAGTTCATCACCCGGCTTAACGCTTTTTTGGCCTCCGCATCGTCCAGCATCGGCAAAAGGGCCACCATTTTATTGTTGCCGATTTGGGCGATGTAATCGACTTCCCGAATGGCAAAACTCAGTTTTTCCAGGGTCGCCACCATCACCGCTTCGGTGGTGATGACTTTGGCCAGCGACTTCATTTTGGGCTTGGCTTTTATAAGCGAAAAGGCCAAAGCAGAAAACGGCGCATTATAGCGGTTGGCCCGCGCAATCTCCTTGTCCAAGACAAAGATGAGCTCATCGGGATTGAGAACTCCGTCAGGCAGTTCAATACTTTCTGACTCAGCTTTCAGGCGCGTTGTTTGCCGGTTAATTTCCGCCTGGATTTGGCTAAAGTTATTCTCTTCTATCTCACCCGCCTCAACTTTGGCCCGAACGGATTTGAGAATTTCACCAAGATCTTCATCGTCACCGGTATTATGTTCAAGGGTTTGCAGCACACTCAATGATTTGTGATCTGTTTTTTTAAGCGTTGATTGATTTTTAAGCCACTCCACGCGCATTTTATCCAATACGGATTCCATGCGTTCATTGATGCGATCTTCCATTTTTAACAACACATTGCTGTCCACATTCATCTTCCCCAATTGATTGAGGATGGTGGACTCTACATCGGTAACCACCTTTTTAATATGGATGTCCCCATTGTCTGGACTGTCCTGCGCGGCATCCATGGCCATCTGTTCCACATAGTCCACCAAGATATCAGACAACGCGGACTCGTCCCCGGTGCCTTTTCGGATTTCTGAGGCCAAATAGATGAGCTTGGCCGCCTGGTCAGGGTTTTGTTTGATTTCGTTGAGCAGGCCTTGGCTGTCCACACCAATGGTATCGGAGCTTTCCTGAAGCACGCGAGCCAATTCATCACTTTTCAGCTCATTTTTTAATTCTTGAATAAGATCGAGATAATGGGCGAGTGGCATCCCTTGGTTGATCAACACCTGTTTGATTTTGGGAAGCAGCCTTTTCAGATCATTGGCCTCGGGTACAAGCCGTGTGATGATCAAGGCCAAACGTTTGATGGGCATCTCCGGGTCGGCGGCGTATTCATCTTTGATCAGCTGTAAGATGACCTTGTCTGTGAGCTGGTTGGCGCTTTGAATGATTTGGGATTCGTTATCATAAGCCACACCCAGCGCTTTTTGCGTTTCAAGCCCCTCGAACAGCTCTTTTTTCATTTCAAAGATAGCGTTGGCCAGATCCTCCAAAGAGACTTCGCCCTCGCCTTTTATGTGTTTTTCCACCTCCTGATGCATGACATCCAGTTGGTGTATCAACATGGGGCCGTGACCCGTCGCTGCCGCGGCACCTGGCGCACCGGTCGCCGCGGTGCCAACCCTGCCGATGCCGGAATCGGCGCCTGCATCGCTGTGACTTCCGCTCTGCCCTGTGACGGCGCTGCCATCACCCGGTCCAGCGCCTCCTGCACC
>JBNKKB010000142.1:0-87705 GCA_050291605.1 Desulfobacteraceae bacterium
TGGCGGAGAGAGAGGGATTCGAACCCTCGGTGGAAGTTTCCCCCCACACTCGCTTAGCAGGCGAGCGCCTTCAGCCGGCTCGGCCATCTCTCCGAAATTTCGCGCCTGGTTCATGGCCGCTGGCGATGCTCAGATTCATGGATGCTCTGCTGGCATCTGCCACTTGCGACCATAATAATGGCGGAGGGAGTAGGATTCGAACCCACGGAGCTTTCACTCAACGGTTTTCAAGACCGCCGCCTTCAGCCACTCGGCCATCCCTCCCGAAAAACGGTTCGATTTTTAACACTTAGCAACCCTAGGGTCAATATATTTATGCAGGCCCTGGCCGCAACAAGAAATGATTGTCAATCCGGTGGCCCGGAGGGGGTGGCGGACACACCTGCCCCGCTGTTGAATCGCCGGCCTTTATCGTTGCGTCTCAAACTTAAGCATGATATGCAGCGCCATCATCGGGGCGTAGCGCAGCCTGGTAGCGCACCTGCTTTGGGAGCAGGGGGTCGGAGGTTCAAATCCTCTCGCCCCGACCAGTAATATAAAGCACTTCGGTGAGTTGTAGTGGTTTTTCAGGCACACAAACGGCAAAGCACTTTGTGAAGGCTCCGGATCTGACTGTCACGGATGTGCAGTATATTGAGATGACGGTGAAAAGTTAAGCGGGTGAATTACGCTGATCCGATTATAAGTTGCCAATTCAGAGTTGAATAGATGCGTTTGAGTTTATCACATATCTATCCTGAAGCCCTGTCCTCAACCCTGAGCTTTGCAATGGGGCCAATCGCTTTGGTATTATGCATCACCACATAAAGCCGATTTGCCGACGCAATGGTGGCAAGTTGCAGATCCCTTTCCCTGATCGGCTGACCCTGCTTTTCAAGCCTCGCCCTTGTCACACCATATTCTTGTGCATGTTCATTGAAAGGAAAAATGACGAGCTGAAATTTAGTTCGCTCTATTTTTATTCGCTGATCTTTCTTTTTCCAGGATATAGGGTCACTTGCATCGAAATTCGATCCAGGTTTACCCAAAGCAATTCCCTTAAAAGGTTCTCACGTTGACCAAGGTCGGCGGTACATGCCCAAGGAGGGCAATGCTTATATTTAATTGAATAATTACAGAATGATAGATGGCTTGAGAGAGATTGATGAAAGCGGTTGTGTTCACAAAATACGGTTCGCCGGATGTGCTTCGGTTTACGGATGTAGAAAAACCTGTTCCCAAACAGGATGAGGTCCTGGTAAAAGTTCAGGCGGCATCCATAAATTCATGGGACTGGGATATGCTGACGGGTCGGCCGTTTGAGTACCGCCTCCTGAGCGGGATTTTAAAGCCCGAAAAAACGAACATTCTGGGTTGCGACATTGCCGGGTGCGTCGAAGCGGTCGGGGAAAATATACAGCAGTTTCAACCGGGGGACGCGGTATATGGAGACCTGTGCGAAGGTGCTTGGGGCGGTTTTGCCGAATATGCATGTGCCCGTGAAAATGAGCTGACATTTAAACCGGCCGGGATGACATTTGAAGAGGCGGCCGCCACCCCCCAAGCGGGCCTGCTTGCCCTGCAGGGGCTTTGCGATAAAACAGAAGTCAGACCGGGACAAAGCGTTTTGATTAATGGTGCCGGTGGCGGTGTGGGTACATTTGCCATTCAGATGGCCAAATCATTTGGCGCTGAAGTGACCGGTGTAGACAGCACGGGTAAACTGGAGATGATAAAATCTCTGGGCGCAGACCATGTAATTGATTTTACCCAAGAAGATTTTACAAAATATGGGAAGCATTACGATTTGATTTTGGATGTCAAGACCAATCGTTCTATATTTGACTACAGGCGCGCTCTACGTTCCAATGGAATTTATGTCACTGTCGGCGGAAAGTCTGTTCGAATTTTACAACTCGTGTCCCTTGGCGCATTAATTTCAAAGGCCGGAAGTAAAAAATTGACGTTAATCATGCATAAACCCAACAAAGATATGAACATGGTTAGCGAACTTTTTGAATCCGGAAAAATAAAACCGGTTGTGGATCGATGCTTCCCCTTGAGTGGGACGGCTGAAGCTTTCCGGTATTTTGGACAAGGACATTTCATAGGAAAAGTAGTGATATCGGTAGAAAATAATGACAATACCTGAGGATAGCATGTTTGGGGCGACTTCATGCTGCGTGTCCCTGCAAGCGCGCCTGCCGAAGTTTTGTTCCAAAAGGATCATTTTGGGTAAAATCAATTTCGGGTGTGTGAAATATTTGCTTTTATTAGAGGATGTGTTCTAATTTATAGAATGGTGTCGTCATAATGCTGTCGACATGTCGTTGTTGCATCGTGTTCTTTTGATCCTGAGTTGTTTTAGAACCCAATTCATGTGGAGATGATGGATGATCAGAGTTGTGCTGGCTGTTTTTCTGGTGTTGATGATGGGTTGTTCCGGTGGCGGTTCGGGATCAGGTTCAGGAGGCGGTACGGACGGTTCTGACGCATGGACCATTGCCATTGATACAACGGGCAGCGGCACTGCATTAAATCCAGCTCTGCTTGGCCACTACGATCTTTCCGGCGTACTATATGACTATGCCAATATCGGCGGACTGATATCCGCCATGGGTGATGTCGGTTTTGCCCAATGGCGCATCGGTGCGGGGCGCTGGGAGCAAGGTTCTGAACTGCTGGCCACCCTTACCGATTCAACCGTATGCCCCCCGTCTTCAGGTATTTTTTCCACCACAGCCACCACGGATGAGCAGTTGATGGCGGCCAGGGACTGGTTTACGTACACCGACGGCAGCCCGGTGGCCCTTGGGGATACTGCCGATAACGGGCGTTACGATTTGGACTACATTCGCGCAGTGGTTGATGCGGCACAACTTTTTGGCGCCGAATCTTTTGTATCCATCGACATCATGCCCCGTGCCTTGTCCAATAATCAAACTGCCAATCGCGTGGATTGCGCCACCACCTTCATGAACGCGGTCTCCAACAACCAGCCGCAGGATACGACCGTTTTTGCCAGCGCGGTGACGGGCCTGGTTCAGCGTGTGGTTGAAGGGACCGGCACCCAAACCGGCAGTGAGCGCCCGCGCAATGTGACCTATTGGGAGGTCTGGAATGAGCCCGAGTTTTTATACTTCTGGCAACCGGGCTGGACAAATCCCTCGCTTTTTTTTGATATGGCCGTGCCGGTTCTGGTTGCCTTGGATGCATATCGCACCAGCTCCGGCAATTCGGGATTGAAGTTCGGCTTGGGCAGTTTTGCCTATGAAACAACCGCCATCGCGGCCCTAAATGGGTTTGATGCCGTGCCGGTGCCCATGGATTTTATCTCTTTTCATGGCTATGATGATGATCCGCTGGTGATTTTGGACAAGATCGAGCAGGTGGCCGCGGCGGCCCAAAATTCCACCAACTACACGAATCTAGAAATTGTGCTGGCCGAGTGGGGGCCGGATTTAGCCACCCGCGTCGGGGATCAGACCTATGCGTCGGGTATGGGGCCGCCGCTGCATGCGGCCACCGTGATCGCCCTGGGTGCGGCTGCCGGTCTGGATCGGGCGCACCATGCCCTATTTTACGATTACCATCCCGCCGTCGCACTGGGGTTGGTAGATAACAGCGGCCAGCCGCGCACCCTCTATCGGGGGTACGAGTTGATGGCCAAAGTGATCGTCCCCGGTGCGGTGCGCCTCTCTCCGGCAGGGTTCGGTGATGGCAAGCTCGATGCGGGGAGGGGGGCGGTCCTGGTCTCACGTGATGGCGGTGGCGTCATTCGTGTATTGCTTGTGAATCGGAATGCCGGCCGACGCACCGTAACGGTGGAGTTGAACAGTGTGGCGGCGGCGCCCAATACCATATATGCCTTTGACGGAAGCGATGATCCCGTCGATCCGTTAAGAACCGTCGCACCCACCGGGACGGATATTGTACTGCCCGCCAATTCATTGATGGTGCTTGAGTTTTAAAGGGATTGCGCATAAACGTGATTTGCACGGCATAAATTCACCGCCGTCAAGATGCCTTCAAGCGGCGTTGCCGTAACATTATCAGCACCGGCCGGGACAGAGCCCGGCCCTACGAAGATCATCTGCCTGGCCGCCATCGATTCAGGGTAGGGCCGGCCTCTGCGCCGGCCGGTTGGAGCGCCACAAAACCCCATGACATAGATCGGCAAAACGCAATGGCCATAGCTGGCAACGCGTTTTAAAGTATCCCCTTGCGGGGTTGACCCAATGCCTGGTTCATTGAGCCAGGTTATTTACTTTCAAGCGCCCAGGTTAAAAATTGGGCGAAGACTTTCCATACCGTCTCACCATAGCCGCCCGCCATTACGAATGCAGCCGGAATGCCCTGCGTTTTTAAAAAATTGTATATGAGCTGGTCGCGCAGCAATAATTGCTCCAGGCTGAGTTTGAGTTTGGCGGTCGAAGGCAGTTCGTCTTCTTCATAAGGGTCCGCCCCAAGCTCTACAATGGCCAAATCTGCCGGCGTACCGTGTGCCAATTGTTTCAAACCCTGCTCAAGTCTATCCAGGTAGAGGCCCTCCTCACCGGATTCAATGGGAATGTCGATGTCGCTGGGCGTAAAGGCGGGATTGGGCTTGCCGTCGGCAAGGGTGGTCGGCGCATCCAACGGCCATCCGCCGGCCATGTGTTCGCTCAGGGTGGTGATGGTGGGGTCATGATTCGTGATGGCGGCGGTGCCGTCCCCTTTGTGGGCATCCACATCGATAATCCACACCCGTTGCAGCTTTTTTTCAGCCTGTAGTTTGCGGGCGGCGATGACCAGGTCGTTGATCAGGCAAAAGCCGCTGCCATGGTCGAAGTGGGCGTGGTGCATGCCGCCGGAAAAGTAGAAGCAAAAGCCATGGGCCAAAGCCAGCCGGCTGCATTGGACCGTGCCGGCGGCTTTGTGTAAAATGCGCTCAAACAGATCGGTGAGCGGCAATTGGGCTTTGTCGGGATCATAACGGTTGTATTGGCCCTGAGCATCCAGCAGCTCATAGGTGGCCGTAATAACCTGCTCCAGTTGGTCGGAGTAGAGTCTGGCGACATAGTCCGGCGCATGCGCCCGCTGCAGATCCTGTCTGTCTAACTTTTCGGTAATGCGTGCATGGTGCAATTGCGTGAGTCGCTTGCCGATGCGCGGATGGCGGCGCAAAGCCTCATAAGTTTGGGTGGTGCGGCTGTTGCGTATGGGGATCTGAATACCAAATTCCAACAGGCTCGCCGGTATGGTGGGGTCATATAGAATCATGTTTCATAAGGCCTCCTTTTGTCTGTTTTTGACTGGCACGCCCTTGGTAAAGTCCCGATGAGAACGTAATGTAGAATAAGTCTTGTTTGGGGTTATGTAAACCAATGCTGCCGTTTGGGATGGTTCAATTGGAGCTGACCCAGCAGCGATAGGAAGGATCTGCTGATATGCAGCCATTGAATCAGGGAGACAGTTCCCGGTTCAAAAAATCGATGAAGGCGCGGCACAGTGGGGAAAGGCTTCGATATTTATGCGTGGTGAGATAGAAGTTGCGTTTGAATTCCACACCCTCGAGAGATAATGTATGGATCAGGCCGCCGTGCAAATCTTCGGCAACGGCTATGGTGGATAGAACGGAGATACCCACGCCGTTTTTAATGGCCTGGCGCACTGCCTCCGTACTGCCCATTTCTGCGACAATGTTTAAATCCGGGATGCCCAGATTTTTTTTTTGAAGGAGCAACTCCAGCGATTTCAGTGTACCGGAACCTTGTTCCCGGACAATGAAAGGTTCTGCCAGCAAGGCATCGACGCTGATCTTTTTGCGGCGTGCCCATCGATGGCCTTTGGGAACCACCAGACATAGCTGGTCGTCTGTGAGGGCTTTTTGCTTCAGCTGTTTGTCACCGGTGCGGGCGCCCACTATGCCCAGTTCGATGTGACCGGCTAATACTTTGGTGATGATTTCGGAGGTGTCGGCTACGGTTAAAGCGATGCGGACATCAGGATAGATTTTAGCAAATTTACCGATGATCTGCGGCAGCAAGTACCCACTGGGAATGGTGCTGCCGCCAATGATCAAGCGCCCTTTGATCTGGCCTGAAAATTCGGCCATGGCCGCTTCGGTGGCCTCCTGAAGGGCGATCAATTGGTGGGCGTAATCATACAGCAATCGACCCGCCTTGGTGGGCAGGGCCTGGCGGGCCAGGCGATCCACCAGCTTGGTGTCAAAGTGGGCTTCCAATTCTTTGATGTGTGTGCTTACGGTAGGCTGAGAAAGATGGACAGCTTCACCGGCTTTGGAAAAGTTTTGCAGTTCAATGACTTTGCAAAAAATTTTAAGCTGCCATAAATCCATACCACCTCGAAATCGGAAAAGAATCGTTTATTGAGTCGCCGAGCCTAATTTTTCTTTGAGTTTTTTATTAACTATGGGGGGCACCATGTCGGTGATGTCACCGCCGAATTGTGCGGCCTCTTTGATTATGGAAGAGCTGGTGAATATCCATCTCAGTCCGGTCATCATGAACACGGTTTCAACATCGCGGTTGAGTTTGCGATTCATCAAGGCCAACTGGAATTCATATTCAAAGTCAGACACCGCTCGCATACCGCGTAAAATGGCATGCGCGCCACGTTGTTTGGCAAAGTCTACCAACAGCCCGCCGAAGGTGTCAAAGGTAATACCGGGTACATCTTTCATGCTCTCATGGAGCATTTCCATGCGCTCTTTTAAGGTAAACATCGACTGTTTTTTAGGATTGTGCAAAATGGTCACAATGATTTGGTCGAAAAGGGCGGCGCCCCGGCGTACGATGTCCAGATGACCGTTGGTGACGGGATCAAACGATCCAGGGTAGATGGCAATTCGCTTCATGGGATCCTCTGTCAATGGGTATCTTGGAAATTTTGACAATGGCGAATACTAGCACGGAATCAATGAAGTTGCAATGTTTCAACGGGTAGAAGGCTGAAAGGAGAAGATGGATAGCGCGGTTTGTCCATAGCGGCGGCAATCTGTCAGCACCCAGTCCGAGGACGTTGGCTTGATGGTGCAACCCGGTTCGTGTTCGGCGACGACGACGGCTTGCCTGCACAGACATTGACTGGCGCGCAAATGGTCCAGTGTGGGGGCGATCCATTGCCTGTGGTAAGGGGGATCCAGAAAAACGAGGTTGCAGGCCGGTTCAAAACCGTTGAGACAGTTTAAATTTTTAACAATATCCCATTGAATCACTCGGCTGTTCGCGGTCAAATTGCAGCGGTGGATGTTATTTCGCAATACGGCCAACGCCTGAGTGCTGTGATCAACAAAAACGGCGTTGTGGCCCCCTCGGCTGAGAGCCTCTATGCCCAAGGCGCCGGTGCCGGCAAACAGGTCAAGCACTTTGGCATTATGGGTCCGGGCGCCAAGGATATTGAACAACGCTTCGCGGACGCGGTCGGATGTCGGCCGTGTGGCCATTCCACGTACCGATAGAAGTTTGCGTCCTTTAAGATCGCCACTGATAATGCGCACGCGTATTTCTCCATGATAGCACCGCGCTAGGTATCCTGCTCCAACTTTTTAATTTTGCGATGCAAATAACTTCGTTCAACGCCGATTTTTTTGGCAGTGCGGGATACATTTTGTTCATTTTCAGCCAACTTCTGATTGATAAATTGCTTTTCAAAAAGATGCTTGGCGGTTTTCAAGTTGTCTACACTATAAAACGGCTCCAACGATTCAGGGCCGGCTGATCCGGTGGCAGGATTGTATGGCTTGGGCAGGTGGTCGCCGCTGATCGTATCGTCGGCCACCATAATGACTAAGCGCTCGATAAGGTTTTTAAGTTCCCGTACATTTCCCGGCCAGCTGTGGTTGGTGAGCATCTTGAGCGCCTCAGGTGAGATTTTTTTGGGGGTGATACGGTTTTTATTTGCGGCCTCTTTCAAAAAGGATTCTACCAGTAGCGGCAAGTCTTCACGGCGATCCCTCAGCGGGGGCACGTCGATGGGGACCACGTTCAATCGGTAGTAAAGATCTTCTCGAAAAGTGCCATTGCCGATCTCGGCCTCAAGGTCCTTGTTGGTCGCCGCAATGACCCGCACATCAACTTGTAATATTCGGCTGCCGCCCATGCGTTGAATTTGCTTTTCCTGCAATACGCGCAGAATTTTGGCTTGGGTTTTAAGGCTCATATCACCAATTTCATCCAAAAAAATGGTGCCGCTGTCCGCCAATTCAAATTTCCCGATTTTTTTGGAGTTGGCGCCCGCAAAAGCGCCTTTCTCATGTCCAAAGAGTTCGCTTTCAATCAAATCTTCGGGTATGGCGGCGCAGTTGACATCTACCAGCGGTTTCATGGCGCGCGGGCTTAAATTGTGGACCGTTCGGGCCACCAGTTCTTTGCCCGTGCCGTTTTCGCCTTTGATCAGAACCCAACTCTCCGTGGGCGCCACCTTGGCAATGTGGGCTTTAAGTGCCTGCACGATTTCGCTGTTGCCGGTGATGGAGTGCTTCTCGATGGTCTTTTTGCGCAAGTATCGATTTTCCTCCTCCAGGCGGCGAAAATTCAGAGCATTGTTGATGGCCACAATGACTTTTTCAAAGGCCAGAGGTTTTTCGATAAAATCCATAGCGCCAAGTTTTGTCGCTTGCACCGCTGTTTCAATGGTGCCATGGCCGGTAATCATGATGACATGGGTGCGCGGATGGTGTTTTTTAATTTCTTTTAAAGTCTCCAAACCGTCGATTCCGGGCATCCAGATGTCTAACAGCACCAAGTCGGGTGCGTCGGATTCGATCTGTTGCAAAGCCTCATATCCGTTTGCCGCGGTGGTCACTTCAAAACCTTCGTCAATGAGCAATCCACTGAGCGATTGCACGATGGATCTCTCATCATCCACAACCATAATTTGGGGAAACATGTTCGCTTTTCCTTTCCAAAATTGACCCTGCTATTTAATCGCGGGCCTTGATGACACGCTCTTTTTTTGTATGCTTAGCGCTATCCACGATGGATGCCTAAACGGGCAATTCTACGACAAACTTGGCACCTTGGGGTGCGTTGTCCTGAACGCTGACTCTACCATTATGGTCGGTGATGATGCTGTTGACGATGGTTAACCCAAGCCCCATACCCGCTTTTTTAGTGGAAAAATTGGGTTCAAACAGACGTATCTTATCTTCGTCGGAAATGCCAATGCCGTCATCGGTGACTTCAATACGCACCATTTTTAAAATTGGGTCATACGAGACGATGGTATCAATCCGGCCATTATCGCGTACAGCGGAGACCGCGTTGTCCACCAAGTTAATCATGGCTTGTTTGATTTGCTGGTAGTCCAGGCTCATCTGTGGGATATCATCCTGGATGATGACCTGAAACTGGATATCCGGATGCCCTTCGCGGTAAAGCGCGACGGTCTCTTCGATGATCGGCGGCAGATCGCATGGCTTAGGATCAGCCGTAGGAAACCGGGCAAAGGCTGAAAATTCATTCACCAGATTGCGGATCAGTTCCACATGGTTGATGATCATCTGGGTGCATTCATCGAATATGGGCTCGCCAACTTTTTGTGAGTACTTGCGCTTCAATCTTTGGGCCGACAAGGTGATCGGGGTCAGCGGGTTTTTAACTTCATGTGCAATGCGGCGGGCCACTTCGCGCCATGCCGCCATGCGCTGAGCTTTTTCCAATTCGGTCAGGTCGTCGATGACCATCACGATACCGATGTTCTGGTTGGCTTCATCTTTTAGTGCATTGATATAGGCCAAGAAGCTGCGTGGTCGACCGCTAATGTTTAGTCGCAGCGGTATCTCCAGTGCGCGATCATGGGTGCTGTTCAACTGGTCCATGATCTGCCTGGCCAATGTCAGCTGCGGTCTTGGCAACAATTTCTGATAACTTTGGTTGAGGATTTCGTCAGCTTTCAGGCCCAGCATCTCCTCTGCAGATGTGTTAAAAGTGGTCACCACACCTTTGGCGTCCAAGGTAATAACACCGGCCGAGACATTTTTGAGAACGATCTCCATGTAGCGGCGGCGCTCTTCGATTTCAATGTTTTGCTGTCGCAGCATTTGGGCAGACAGCTCGAGTTGTTCTCGACTGATGCGAAGGTCGGCCGTCATTTTATTGAACGATGAGACCAGGCTGCCGATTTCATCGTCGGCCTGCACATCCAGTGCAAAACTCATGTCCCCTTCGGCAACCCTGCGGGTGCCTTCTGCCAATCGCATGATGGGAATCGTGATGGTTTTGGCCAAATAAAAGCCGAGCCATATGGCGCAAAACACCACCAGCAGCGCCACCACGGTCAATGTAATGTAATAGACACGTTGTACGGGTTGTTTGTAGAGTTTTATTTGTTGGTACTCTTCAAAACCACGTCCAATGGAGGCCATTTTGGCTGCAAGGTCCGGGGGCAGATAGGTTGAAATAACGATAAACCCGCCGGCATCGGCTGTGGTAGCTTCAAAAGGAACCGATCCGATGGATCGGATCATTTCGCCCAAGCCGGTAGTGGTGACAATGGTGTGCACCCCTTCTGCCGACGGGTTTTTTTGTAAATCGTCGGCTTTGACGCGAGTGAAGGGTTCTGCTTCCAGTTCTGTGGCCAAAGCATAGGTCAGACGCTGTGCTTTGGCATCATAAATTTCGATCGCATTCAGATTAAATTCACGTTGGACCACTTGAATATATCGGTTTAATGCTTTTGCTTTTTCTTTGGCCAGCAGGCTTTTTTTGTCAATTTGATATGCAATCCGTTCTAAAAAGAATTGGTTCTTTTTTTCAGATCGCCGGTAGATGGTTTGGCCCACTTGTAGGGAGTTTTCCAAGGCCTGTTCCACAGGGGCATTGAACCAAAATTCGATACTGCTGGTAATGAAATTGATGGAGAAAACAAATAATACGGTCGTGGGCAGCATGGTCAAGGCGATAAAGGCGACCACCAGTCGTGTGCGCAACTTCACACCCATGACTTTGCGTTTACGGTCATAGAGCAATTTGACCAGGTTTCGAAAGACCAGAAAAATGAGCAGCAACAACAGCAGTAAATTGATGTTGATGAGAATGAACAAGAGCACCTGGTTGGATGAGGAAAAGTCTGCGGTTAAATAAATTTTTCGGTTCAATATCAGGGCAAACAAGCCCACAACTGCAGTAATGACGACAATGAGAATGCGCTCACGCTTGCGGCGGCGGTGTTCATTGTCCGGCAGGGCCGGTTTGGTTTCAGTCGGGGATTGAGTCATGTGGCATATGAAATTTGAGACATGTTTCTCAGTTAAAGCGACATCTCTTGTTAATAGATAAAATCAATGGTGTACCAGTCCGTTTCAACATCTCCCAGCGAAACGAAAAATAGAACATAGTGCAAATAAAAGGGTAGGGTCCTTTTGCTCAACTCAGCTTTAGCACGGATTTGATATTGACGGCCTTTTTCTAATTGACTCAGCGGGACGATGGTTAGGCTGTCCACTTCGGACATCAGTTTTTTGGCTTCGTCCAGCGATTTGGTGGTTTGCGTCTGGTTGCCTTGCCATGAACGCATCACTACGTACTCTTTTTTTAATGTATCATATTTTACTGTATGGGTGAGTTTGATTTCGGCGATCTCTTTGTCGAACCAAAATCCACGTACTCGGTTAAGATTAATATAAAATGAAAAAGTGGTGGGTAAGCCGCTTTGAATGGCCTTTTCGATTTTAGGTGGAAAAGCCTGTTTGGCCGTCAGGTAAAGCAGCAAATCGTCCCGCGTATTGGTAACGACGATATTGCCCAATTGAGCTTCTTGAGCATGGGTCACGGATGAGAACGCCAATAGCAAGCCGGCACATAAAAAGATGGCGAGCTGTGCGGTTGATCGTTTCATCAGGACGGTGATGGGTATGTGACTTGGGAAAGACAAGCTGACCTTACGTGTTTGCATGACATGCCGGATGTACCCGTTTGACACCACCATTAATTGGCCGCTTGTTTTAATGCTGTAGCGGTGGGTTTTTCATTCTTACCAAAAGTTTGAGTTTGCCATGCATTTTTAATTTGAAACAATTTTACCAAGAATGCGTGATGAAACTGATGGCCCGATCGTCTGGCGACGATGTGTCCTAAGATGGGTAGACCCAGCAAAGAAAAATCCCCAATACAATCTAACAGCTTGTGGCGCACAAACTCGTCCTCAAACCGGAGCCCGTCCTCATTGAGGACGCTGTTCTTGTCGATGGCCACGACATTGTCCAGCGATGCTCCTTTGGCCAGTCCATATTGTTTCATATATTGCTGTTCATGCACGAAACCGAAAGTTCTGGCAGGGGCGATTTTCTTTTCAAAATTTTGTGCTGTAATTGCGGTACTAAAATGTTGGGTTTGAATAAGGGGGTGGTCGAATTCTATAGTGCAGCTGATTTGGAAATCGGAAGCCGGGTAGATTCCCACAAATTTATTATCTTCTTCCAGTTCTACCGGTTCGCGAATTTTAAAATAACAGCGTTGGGCGGGCTGCGATTGGACACCCGCCTCTTTGATCATTTCGACAAATAGTGAAGCGCTGCCATCCATAATGGGTAGTTCGTAGGAGTCTACTTCAATTAAAGCATTGTCGATGCCCATACCTGATAAAGCGGCCATGAGGTGTTCAACGGTGGAGATAATAAAGCCATCAGAACCCAGCACCGTGGCCAAACTGGTGTCGACGACCCGATTAAAGCGGGCCGGGACAACCGGCTGGTTGGGTAAATCAACGCGGGCAAACTTGATGCCATGGTTAATAGTGGCAGGGTTGATCGCTACGTTAACTATTTTCCCGGAGTGGACGCCGATGCCCGAACATGAAGCTGAACGAGCTGTGGTTCTTTGGGAGTGGTCGCGATTCATGCGAATATATTCCCTTGTGGCCTTTGGCCTTTGCTGTTATATAGCGGAAGCGCCCTATCGAACAGTCAAATTCAATGATCAAATATTATTTGCAGTCGCAGCAGAATCTATTGATATCAGCAAAAGTTATGCCCTTTAATGCAACTGTGGCCACAGTAAGGCTATCATTTTAAAATTATTGTACAAAATTTATTTTTAACAATCGTCTGCCGAAGCACCTGTTCGGTTGTGACTAATTTGACACACTCTTTACCCCAATAAGGGGCCCTTTGACAACAAAATTGTGCAAATTTAAGGCACCTATGAGGTGGCTTCTATCCTATTTTGATAACCAAAGGATTCGAGCCGGTTCAAAATAGCCCGTCATAGAGCCTAGATGGGGTTTTGACAATTTTCTTTATTGACCTTTGCATTCTCGTTGATTGGATCAAAAAATACCTCTTCCGGCTTCTTTTGTCCTGGTTGCTGCTGATCCATCGGTGATCATGTCATCAATTGCCGGCGTAAAGGAGGATTTTGTTGCTATCAAAAGTATTAAGCAGCACGGTTATTGGTATAGACGCTTTTTTTGTGGAAGTGGAGGTTGACATTGCCGCGGGCTTGCCGAAATTCACTACGGTAGGGCTTGCCGAAACTGCTGTCAAAGAAAGCAAGGAAAGGGTTAAAGCGGCCATTAAAAATTCCGGATATACTTTCCCGGATGACCGCATAACGGTCAATCTTGCACCTGCGCATATAAAAAAAGAAGGGACCGGCTTTGATTTGCCCATCGCCATTGGCATATTAGGTGCCACATCGGCGGTTCCCCGCGAAGCATTGTCCCGCTATCTTTTTTTAGGAGAATTGAGTTTGGATGGCCGCATTAAGCCGGTTTTTGGATCGCTCTCCATGGCCCTGGCTGCCAAGCAGGCTGGATATAAAAATATTATCGTACCCTATGCCAATCGTAAAGAAGCCGCCGTGGTGGAAGGGATTGTCGTGCATGGTGCTCGGAATTTGTCTCAGGTCGCCGAATTTATCAATGGGAACGGGGATATAGAAAAACAGCAAGTTGATATCACAGCATTGCTTGCGACGCCTCCGGAGGCGCCGGAAGAATATGCGCAGGTCAGGGGCCAGGAAGCGGCCAAGCGTGCATTGGAGATTGCGGCTGCCGGGGGACACAACCTGTTGATGATGGGGCCACCAGGCGCAGGCAAGACCATGCTGGCCCGGCGTCTGCCATCCATTTTACCCCCATTGACTTTTCAGGAGGCTCTCGAGACCACCAAGGTATTCAGTGTGGTGGGTCTGCTGAAGCCGGATCAGGCGTTGGTAACCCAGCGGCAGTTTAGAGCACCCCATCACACCATTTCAGATGCCGGGCTCATCGGCGGTGGCGTGATGCCGAAGCCCGGAGAGGTGAGTCTTTCCCACAATGGCGTGTTATTCCTTGATGAATTGCCGGAATATAAACGGCATGTCTTGGAAGTAATGCGCCAGCCGATGGAGGATCGTTGCGTGACCATTTCCAGGGCTAAATCCAGCGTTACCTATCCGGCCAGTTTTATGCTGGTGGCGGCCATGAATCCTTGCCCCTGCGGCCACCTTTCCAATCCCAAACAAGCGTGTAGCTGTTCCGCCGCCCAAATTTACCGGTACCGTTCGAAAATATCGGGCCCGTTGCTTGATCGCATTGATATTCATATTGAGGTGCCGGCGGTAACATTTAAGGATTTAGCGAATACGTCCTGTGCTGAAAGTTCCGAGGCCATACGCAGGCGCGTCATGCTGGCACGTGACCGTCAGCTAAGACGCTTTAAAACCGCAGGCATCAGTTGCAATGCACAGATGAACAGTGCATGGGTTGGGAAACACTGCAGGCTATCGGAATCGACCCGAAAGATTCTTGAAGCGGCTATGGTGAAATTTGGCATGTCCGCAAGAGCCTATCATCGTATACTAAAGATATCGAGAACCATCGCTGATCTGGCCCAAGAAGATAATATCGCTGTTACCCATCTGTCTGAGGCGATCCAATACCGCACATTAGACCGGCAAGCCGTGATGATCTAGCTGAGCAGCAAAGAAAATGATGAAGTTCGACTTCTTTTAGGTGCACTCAGTATTAATCGACCGAAAAAAATGTATCGATAAGCGGCTTTAGATGTGAGTGGAAAATAGGTGAACAACAGCGTAAATAATGTGTAATTCGTTGAGGGGTCGGGCAGTTTTTCACCAGGTGCCGACGCCAGTGGTTTGGGCTTTTGGAGTGTGCGTCGCTCCCGATCTGGTGATTTCAACCGGTCTTCCACGGGGGCATTCCCTGCCCCCTCTCCGTTCTCCGCCAGTCGGCGGCGCCGTGGTCTCCACCATGGATAACCGATTGAAATAACGAAGACCTTTTTGCAAATGCACACTCCAAAAGCCCACAACCGCAGGCCCAGCTCAAACTAAGAAAAAATTCCCCGCCCCCTGCATTCGTTAGTATTGTAATATTTTGTGGTCTCGGAAGGTACTTTGGATGGCCTTTCGTTTTTACAAAACCAATTTCTTCATTCTCCAAAGGAAGCCGTACCTTGGGACTTCTTGGACTCTATAGCTTAAAAAACCGCTAATGGTATGTATTAGGTGTTGACAAAGTTATGGCAAGGCTGTAAATGCCAGAAATGACGTGTGTTGGCGGATTGTTACTTTTTTCTAAAAAGGAGGAATTCAGATGACTAAAGCGGAAATCGTTGAGAAAATGGCCAAAGATGCCAGTATCACCAAGGCTGCGGCACAAACCTGTCTGGAATCATTTATCGATTGTGTCACCAAAGCATTGAAGAAAAAAGACGGGAAAGTGACATTGGTAGGTTTCGGCACCTTCCAGAAAACTCGTCGCAAGGCCCGCAAGGGAAGAAATCCGCAGACCGGCGAAGTGATCAAAATCAAGGCCACGAATGTTGTAAAATTTAAACCCGGTAAGAAGCTTAAGGACGCCATCTAGTTCCACACTATCATTGGTTATAAAAAAAGGCAGCTTTACCTTAAAGTAAAGCTGCCTTTTTTGGTGCTTTGCCGGTTTGACCGATTCGGCTCAAGCGGGTGTAACAGCCTGACGTGCAGAATAGCAGCGCCGTTCAACAAATTCACCCGTGGAAGGATCAAGCACCGCCTCGTTTTCGTGGATCATTTTAGGACCGCCTTCCCAGGCGCCGCACGCGACCACCACTGGATCACCTAACGTAAATTTATGCCCGCACGCCGGACATCCCTCTCCGTTATATCGGTTCAAAAGCTCAAGGTTCATTATGAACGTTTGTTTGTTGATTGCCATGTCAGACTCCTTCCATCGGTGCGACCTTCAAGAGAAATTTGAGGCACACGCCAATATACCTTTTGCACCCTCCGGATGCCCCGATCGGTTCTAAAGACGGTTTTAGGTCTTGTATAGACAGTAACGCTGCCTTTAGGGTTGTCAACGCATACGATCGGTACAAAGATGCAGCAATTGTGTAAGGTTCAGGGCCTTTTGGCGACATATGGGAAACGGGAGGGAAGGTTATACAGCCTGTATTGAAAAATGACCTTAGCTCTGGTATAGGTTGTGGAAATTTCAGACGCTGTAAATTGAACTTGCCGATGGAAGGCTGGCGTATGGCCCCTAGACCTGAAGAAAGCGTTGATACCTCCCTTGATCCGGAGCAGTGGGTGGATCTTTATGGTAATTACATGTATCGGTATGCACTAGGGCGTGTTTCCGATGCGGAGACGGCCCAAGACTTGGTTCAGGAGGCGCTTGTGGCGGCAATTCAAGCATTTGCGCGCTTTCAGGGACGCTCATCCATTAAAACATGGCTGATTGCAATCTTAAAACGCAAAATTGTGGATCACTATCGACGCTCGGGCAATCAACAGGCCTTTGGTGATATCGAAACGGTGGCCAATCATGTGGACCAAATGTTTTCAGATAGTGGGCATTGGCGCGTCATGCCGAACGACTGGCAAATAAAGCCGGATGCTGCCTTTCAACAGCAAGAGTTTATGGATGTCCTCTATCAGTGTTTGGGTAAATTGCCTAAGCGTTTGGCCAATATTTTTATGCTGCGTGAAATTGAAGAGATGAGCACCCCGCAAATCTGTAAACAACTTTCGATTACGGAGTCCAATAGCTGGGTAATGCTATACAGAGCCCGCATGCAATTAAGAGAGTGTTTAGAGATCAAATGGTTGGGTGACAACCCTTAGGAGCAGTATATCATGACAACCTGGATGATCAACTGCAAAGAATATTCAAAGCTGGTGTCTAAGGAATTGGACCAGCCGCTTTCTTTGTGGGACAAAGTTTCGGTCAAGATTCACAGTTGGGTTTGTCCGGCTTGCCATAATGTAAAAAAGCAAATGGAAACGCTTCGCATGGTATGTCGATTTACTCCGGGCGAGGACGCGCCTGTGCCGGACGATTGCAATAGCCTGCCGGATGAGGCCTGCTTGCGTATCAAGGCCGCACTTAAAAACGTTCAGGACAAAAACAAAACTTAAAGCCCATCTCTGACCAGCGGCAATTGCGCCTTAAACTAATGTGCCTGATTCTTCTTGCCGGTCTAGTCCTCTTTTAAAGTCGGCACTTCTGCCAAAGTATGCCGGATGGTTCCTGGTGTGAAACCTCTGCCGGACAAGAAACGATAGAGGCGTTCCATGGGGGGATTTTCAGAAGAGCGGCGGTATTCTGTTTTAAGCTTTTTAACCAATACTGCGCGGCAGACATCCCGCTCTTTTGCTTCTTGACGGACTGGGGCTAGGGCATGTGCGATCAGTTGGGGCGCCACTCCTTTGGATGCGAGCTTTTGACGGATGCGGTGGGGACCATAGCCTTTGCGTTGAAGTTGCTCACTGTAGCCATGGGCAAATTTCTCATCGTTCAGGTAGTTCAGTCGTTGGCATTCAACGATAGTCCGCCGGATCTGGTCTTCGTCAAAGTTGCGCTTCTTCAGCTTTCGTTTTAATTCCATACAGCTGTGGTCACGCCGGGTCAACAGGCGCAAAGCGGCTTCAAGGCAATTTTTATCAAGACCTGGGTTCATCACCTGGTATAGAAACATTAACCCCGGTTGTTTGCAACAATGGGGTTTATTTGAATGCCATTCCCGGCTTTAGTCCTATTTTTTTCAATACAATAGCCAATGGGCAGAAGCCGGAAAAGGACGCTTGAAACAAATTGACTCCCACAATGGCGGTCAACAAAAGCCAATAGGCGCTGTGTAACTGAGAGAGCAACAAACTCACCAGTACGACGGCTCCCGCAAAAGCCATAACAATACGATCAATAGCCATGGTGTCCTCCTTTCATATTTATGCGATAAGGCGTTCTTTATCAATGTGGAACCAGATTTACGCCCAAGGTTACAACAGAAATAACGCATGGGTGCATGCAACGCTTGTGGTTATGCCTGCTTCTTGGCGTATTTGGCGGCACTTAGACCGGCCACGCACCCTTCACCAACGGCTTTGGCCATTTGCCAAGGCGGGCCGCAAACATCACCGGCGGCATAGACTCCCGGGATATTGGTGGCTTGTTGCTTGTCCGCGGCAATATACTTCATTTCAGCATCCAGCATGATTCCTAGGTTGGTGGCCAGTTCCATGATGCCTTTGGCGCCTTGTTCAATAAAGACACCTGAAACATCCAGTTGTTGGCCATCGCTGAGCAGCAAGGATTTTACCTCTTGATCGCCTTCAATGGACTCTACTTTTACACCTGGATGGCAGATGACCGAACTGCTATCGAGTTTGGCTTTCATGTCGTCAGCGACTTCCAGTTTTTGGTAAACCAGGTGAACGTCTTGGGCGATATCGGTGAGGGTAAGGGCACCATCCACAGCCGCACTTTCGCCTCCTACAACGGCCACGTTCTGGTTGCGATAAAAGTTTCCATCGCAGTCTACACAATAAGAGACGCCTTTTCCCAGAAGCGATTTTTCGCCGGGGACGCCAAGCTGTTTGCGTGCCGTACCCGTGGCCAAAATAATCGTTTTGGCCTGAACCGCAGCACCACTTTCCACTTCGATTTCAAATTCATGATCCATGGCCTGAATACGCAACACATCCTGGTCCATAAATTGTGTGCCAAAGTTTGCGGCTTGCTGGCGACCGGTTGTGATCATTTCGTCACCATTGAGTTTAAAAATACAGCAAAAATTTTCGATTTGATGTTTGAATAGGCTGCTTTTGGCCTCCTTGCCCATAACCAAAACCGACACTTTTCTTCGGGCAGCGTGAATGGCAGCCTGCAGACCTGCGGGACCAGTACCCAGTATAACCACATCAAAGCGTTGGGGGATGTTCATCGTTTTTATCTCCTTGTTAATCCGGATCGATATCAGAGAAATAAACTGCGTATGATTTTATGAAAATCAAGGCAGCGGGGCTATCCTTTTGGACGTATGCCCCACAGTTGTATGAAAAAGATGGCAAAAAAGGCTAAAAATCCCTCAACTATCCGGGATGGCTTGATTTTTAATCTATCAGTCTTATGTTAGACCACACCCGTCGTGGTAGGGAGCATACCATCACAGCGAAATTAGGAGCATTACGATGAGTGATTGTCAAAAAGAAATTGATGTCTGCACCTTGGATCTGGTGGCATGTCAACAAATGAAGGACAAGGTTCCCGACATTGCAGAAAAAATCATTGGCCCCTGCCGCGGCAATGAGTGCTATACGCACATCGATTACGAGCCGATTCCCTCGGAAGGGTATGTGGTTGACATGATCGATAAATTTCGAGAATTGCTTTTTCCCGGGTATTTTTCAAAGGACCCTCTGGATCCGGCCAATATGAAATACAGCCTCGGACAAACCGTGTCGGTGCTTTATGATAAGTTGGCCGAACAAATTATTCACCATATCCGGCATGATTGTTTGCGCTTCGATCAGTCTTGCAGCCATTGCGAAGAGAGCGGTCAATCCAAAGCTTTAGCTGTTTTGGAGTCAATTCCGGACATTCGGCGAGTCTTGGGTACCGACGTGCAAGCCACTTATGACGGTGACCCGGCAGCCCAGAGCCATGATGAGATAATCTTCTCATATCCGGGAATTTTCGCCATTATGGTTCACCGGGTGGCGCATCGCCTCTTCGAGCTGGGTGTGCCGCTGCTGCCTCGCATCATGAGCGAACATGCACATAGCTTGACGGGTATCGACATCCATCCCGGTGCTACTATTGGTGAGCGGTTTGTGATTGATCACGGTACGGGAGTGGTCATCGGTGAAACGACGCAAATCGGGAAAAATGTCCGTATTTATCAAGGCGTGACCTTGGGTGCATTGAGTTTGCCTAAAAATGCCGGTCAACAGTATCGTGGCAAAAAGCGGCATCCCACCATCGAGGACAATGTGATTATTTATTCCGGTGCCACCATTTTAGGGGGCGGCACCGTTATCGGCGAACGATCCGTTGTGGGCGGCAATGTGTGGCTCACCGAATCGGTGCCTCCGGATACCACCGTATTGATGGAGCAGCCTCGCCTGGTCTATAAACCAGTTAATCAAGGAGCCTGACATGCATATCTATAACAATATTGAGGGTACCATGGGGCGCACGCCAATGGTCAGATTGAATCGTGTAACCCAAGGGGCCGATGCTGAAGTATTGGCCAAACTGGAATTTTTCAATCCGCTGGGCAGTGTTAAGGATCGGATTTCAACCTATATGATATCCGAAGCCGAGCGACAAGGGCACATCAACGAAGAATCGCTGATTATCGAGCCGACCAGCGGTAACACCGGCATTGGTTTGGCGTACGTATGCGCGATCAAGGGTTACCGGCTTTGCCTGACCATGCCGGATACCATGAGTATCGAGCGCCAAAAGCTGCTTAAGCATTTGGGGGCAGAATTGATTTTAACCCCTGGTGCTGAGGGTATGAAAGGGGCTATCACCAAAGCGGAAGAGATCATGGGTCAAAACGACAACGCCTACATGCCCGATCAGTTTGGAAACCCGGCCAACCCCATGGCCCATAGAGAGACCACCGCCCGTGAGATTTGGCAGGACACTGAAGGGCGTGTGGATATGCTGGTTTCAGGTGTGGGCACCGGCGGCACCATCACCGGGGTCGGCCAGATGATCAAGGCCAAAAACGCCGATTTTAAGGCGATTGCTGTGGAACCGGCCGATTCACCCATTTTATCCGGAGGTGAAAAAGGCCCCCACAAGATCCAAGGTATTGGCGCCGGTTTTGTGCCTGCGATTCTAGATCGCAGCATTATTGATGAGGTGGTTACGGTGACCAATGATGATGCTTTTGAGACGGCCCAACGCTTGGCCGACCAAGAGGGGATCTTGTGCGGCATCTCATCCGGGGCCGCTGTTTGGGCGGCTTTGCAGGTGGCTCGGCGCAAAGAAAACAGCGGCAAGCGTATCGTGGTGATCTTGCCCAGCACCGGCGAACGCTATATCAGCACCCCATTATTTAAAGCATAAAATTTCATTCATTAAATAATTGACAATTGTCACAATATGGTTCATGTATTGATTGAAAAAGTGTACTGATAAACCAATGAACCGCTAACCAATTGGTATCGTATTGCTTTTGAGTTCTTTTGGGTAGGGTGAATGCTGCATTAGCATGATGGATTAATAGCTAATATCATATCGAATTCGGGAATTTGAAAATGGGAATACAGGAGCGTAAAGAGAGGGAAAAAGAGCGTCGCCGCCAACAGATTATTGTGGCGGCAAAACGGGTTTTTTCAGAAAGAGGCTTTAACAAAGCCACCATGGAGGATATTGCCAAGGAAGCAGAGCTGAGTCCCGGCACATTGTATCTTTATTTTAAAAATAAAGAGGAGCTGTACGCCTCCCTTTCTTTGCGGATTTTACAATACCTGGACATTCGGGTGGCCCATGTCAATAAAGAACCCAACCTCAGCCCGGTTGCCAAACTCGACGCCCTCATGGAGGCCATGTACGATGTCTATGATTTTGATCCGTTGATCATCATCAATATGTTCCATTTGCAATCCAGCGAAACTTTGAAGAACCTATCGGATGAGCTGTTGGATGAGATCAAAATTCTTTCACGTAAATCGATTGGCGCCATTGCCACCATTTTTAAAGAGGGTATCGAAAGCGGCGCTTTTTTGGGACGCCATCCCACTGCTTTAGCCGATATTTTCTGGTCCCTTTTTTCCGGTGTCGTCCTCTGGGAGGCCAGTAAAAAAATTGTTGATGAAAAGAAGGATTATCTTAAAGAGACACTAAAAACTGCGTTTGAAGTTTTCAGAGGGGGCGTTGTCATTGAGAAGTCCTAATGATATGAATTAGTATTTAGTGTTTTGTTGGCTGTAAAAATAACAAAAACCCCCATCGCGTAAGCGGTCGGGGGTTTGTTTTTTAACGGCGTGGCTCAAATTTAAGTCTATATCGGTTTTGCTACTCTTTCGGATGGCACGCATTGCAACTGGTGGGGCCGACGGGGGCCAGCTTTTGGCCCAAAGCGGCTTTGGCCGTCTCCATTTTTTTATTCTGTTGCTTGATCGATTTGTGGCAGCCGATACACATGTCGTGGTAAGCTTTTTTGTAGTACCGGATCCTTAGCTCTGCATCCTTGGTCGGCTTGCCATCTTCAGTTTTAGGCATGGTGGCCAGATCATGGCAACCGGAGGTTGTGCAGCCGACCACAGGTTCTTCGGCCGACCAACTATGGTGGCAGCTCTGGCAATCATAACTGAAATGAACAGCATGGGGAAAAGTAACTTCTGAACGCTTGCTCTCTTGCGCCAGCGGTTCCAGGGTGATATCCCCCATGGGCACGCACATCTCCTCGGCGGCCATCAATAGCGAACCCAAGAGTGAACAACAGAATGCCACGGTCACAAACAACACAGATTTTCGCATCTTTTTTCTCCCTCTAACGATCATCAAACTGGAACAGCGTTAAAAACGGCTAACTGTTTTGATCCGGCAATTTTTAGTTGCCGTTTCAACTACTTGCCCATCATCAAGGGGCGAGCTTGTCGTTTAGCTCCACCTGTTCCTGTTTCACATGGCGGTACCTTAACATTTCCAAAAGCACGAAGGGACCTTCTATAGTATGTTCCGGCCAAGAATTCAATCAGAATTTGGGAAAAGGGCGAACAAAAATTAACGCACTGCTCGCACCACGCCACATTCTGTCATGGTACGATTTTCACGTTTGAAAACGGTTTCCGGTTTGTCCGTTACCACCACGACTACTGAATGATAGCCTTTGGCATAGGTCTCTGAGCTCCAATACCATTGATTCCCTTTACTGGGGTAGAAGGGGGCTTTTTTGTAAAGGGTTGCCAATTCACTGGCCGTGGGCAAACGCCAATTTCTTTGGTCGCCAATGCTCAGGTGCTGAACATAGGCTTGGGCCGCCTCATAGCTAAGACAATCACCCAATTCCTGGAATGAGTCCAGAAGCGTCCAGGTCAGTCCTGTGGACTGATCCAAAACCGTACCGTTCCTGTTGGGGCGGAACCGTTTGGAGTTACTGAGTTGGGCATTGACTTGCGATCGCAGTCGTCGGATGCGTTGCTGCTGTTGGGCTTTCAACTCTTTTTCACGTTGGATGCGCTCTTGTTCCTTACGCTGTTTGGATAGGGCCTGTTGTTGGCGTAATGAAATTTTGCGCTCAGCGTCAAGTTGATAGAGCATGCTTTGTGCATCCCCGGCGTAAGGGCCGCTTAAATTTTTCTTAAGATAGCGGTCAACTTTTTGAATGCGTCGAATCAATGAATTTTTCGGATTTTGAGCGTATTGTTTGACGGCGATCCATCGTTCTTGCGTTTTTAATCGGCTCTCCAGATTCGCGATCTCTTTTTCGATGGCCTCTTTTTGGGTGCTCTGGGGATTCTTTTCCAAATAGGATTGATAGAGTTGATACCCTTTCTGATAATCTGTGCCGGCATCTAAAACTTGGCGGCGCAGTTCAATTAAATCGCGTTTGTCCACCATCTTAGCTTTGAGCGTCGTACCTGCCTGTCCCAACGGTTGGCCCTGATACGCCTTTATGAAGGTGTCAAAATGCTTAATGCAGGGATCCCAGAGCCGTTTGGCTTCACATTGCACCGCCTCTTTTTCCAAATACGCCAGATAGCTTTTGCCCATCTCCTCAATGAGTATTTCAACATCTTTGCCGTAACTGCCTTTGGGAAATTTCGCCAGATAGTTTTGATAAATGGTGATGCGTTCACTGAAATCAAGGCGGGCTGCTTGTTTAAGTTCAGCATAATAGAATTGATCGATCAAATTTTTTATTTTACCGATGGCGATGTTAATTTCTTTTTTATGATGGCTGTTGGGATATTTTTCCAAATACTGCTGATAGATCGCGATGGCCTTTTTCTCATATTTTTCATCCACCGGCATCGCACTGATTTTTAGTTGAACCTGATCAAACTCTCTGTCTGCAATTTTTGCAGTTTCTGTCGCGATCTTGGTTTGAATATCAGCTGTATGTTGAGAATTCGGGTAGGTGTCCAGGTATTTCTGGAGGAGGGTTAATTTTTGCTCAATGGCCCGAGTGCTCTCAACCTGTGCAAGTAGCTTTTCATACCCATCGGATGCTTTCCGCTCGTTGGCAAAACGAAGACTTGCAAAAAAAATGACGGCAACAATACCCAAAGTTCCCAAAGCAATGGCAGCGAAAGTCAGGAGGCTGAATCTTCTGCCTTTGATTTTAGGCTCGGGGGCGCGTTCCAGGCGAACCAGACGGCCGGGAGAAGGGCGTTCTGATCGTGGCTTCGGCTTTGCGGCCGTCGGCATGACCCCTTCAAGGTCATCGGGTTGGAGCTCATCAGAGGCTGCTTTGGGCGTCACAGCTTCATCCTTGAGCTTGAGACTTTCCATCAGCACCTGCATCAAGGGTTGTTTGATGTTATCTTTCTTGGATGCATCCGGAGGGTCTATTTGAATGGATGCCTCGTCCCAACTGATGATCTGGTATGCGGCCTCAGCACCCTTGATGTCGTCAATCTCTGCATCAATAAGGACACCCTCATCCAAGTATAAATTGCCAACTCTGTTGAGGGAGGTGATGCGTAGTGAAAATGAGGATTTCTCCATTTCAGCCATTTGCAAAAAAGAGGGCAGGCTGATGCCATGGATTTGGCCGCCGATGCCGGCATCCATTGTTTGAAAGGTGCTATGGCTGATACATTGGCTAACCAGTGTTTCAATTTGATCGTAATCTTCATCGCTCATCCAATCGGAACAATAGCCCAAATGAACCTCAATTTTAGATTTATTGCGCCGCCAGGGCCAGAGGGCGCCATAAAATTGGCCTGTTTTTAAGCTCATAATGAACAGGGATTGGTCTTTTTGGATGCCGCCTAGATATTTAACCACCGAATTTTTGCGGAGCTTGCGCGGTAATGGCTTACCGGCGGGTTTAACGGCAGAACCGAAAAATTTAGTTAAAAAGGATTCCAGCTCATCGATACCGCGGCCTAATGCAGTTGTTTGAAAAAGGCTGCGTGATTCTTCGAAAAAGCGTTTTTTGGTATTGGGTAGGCTATCAATTTCGCGGGCCAGTTCAATAAAACCCTCTAAGGTAGATAGATTGGCTTTCAGATCGGCAATCTCATCACTGTCGCCGGTTAGTATTTCAGCTGCAAGCTTTTGGACCATCCTCGCCGCTCCTTGGGCATGAGTGGGAATCGATTAACCTGCTGATAGCGTTTGTTATTTTTGCCAAATTACTATAATGAAAAAAGACTAGGTTGTCAAAGGCAACCTTGCTGCAGGGTTTTAGGGTTTTTCCGTCGTCATAAATAATCTGTATAAGAAACGGCATAGTATCTATCCAGTTTTCCAATTGGATTTGAATTTTTACTGTAATGGTGAGAGATTAAACCCGACTGATGAGCATAGTATCATCCGGGTGATACAGTGGTTAGCGAAGGACCTTTAATTAAAAAGTCGGATTACATATTCAGAGAGGAGAATCTGCATGTCGCAACAATATTATGAGACCAAAGATCTAAAAGACTTTCCGAACATTACCGAGCATGCAAGCCGTGAAGGAGAAAAATTCTTCGAATATTATGCCCAAGCCACCGGTGCGGGTCATCTGACCGAAAGGGAGAAAGCGCTCATTGCACTGGCCGTGGCGACGGTTCGGCACTGTCCCTATTGTATTGATGCATACACCAACAAATGTTTGGCATTGGGCGTTTCGAATGATCAAATGATGGAGGCGATTCATGTCGGTGCTGCCATGACTGCCGGCGACGTATTGGCCCATGCCACCCAGATGCGTAAAATCATAAAAAAGAAGGAAATGTAGTCCATGTTACCTGCAGAGCAACTCCGATATTTGGTTGACGTTCCCGGGGATATATCTTTTGGTGATAAGTTGGATCGCCCCATTTTCGCTGAAGACATACAGATTTTGCAGCTCAATGTCGGACGGCGGTGCAATCTGACCTGTAAGCACTGTCATGTAGAGGCAGGCCCTCACCGCGATGAATTAATGGGTCGATCTGTTTTTGAAAAATGCTTGCAGATTTTGGCTGAACATCCCATCGGGACAATTGATATTACGGGAGGCGCCCCTGAAATGAATCCCCATTTGGCGTGGTTTATTTCCCAAGCCGCCCAACTGGGGCGCCGACTGCTGGTGCGCTCGAATCTGTTGATTTTACTGGAGCCCAAGTATCGCCATTTTATGGATGTATATGCCCAAAATAAGGTGGAGATGGTTGCTTCTTTGCCGGACTACACCGGGCAACGCACCAATCGCCAAAGAGGGGATAAGGTGTATGAACGGGTGATACAAGCGATGCTGAAACTCAATGCCCTGGGGTACGGTCATCCCGATAGCGGACTGGTTTTGGATTTGGTCTACAATCCTGTGGGGGCTTACCTGCCGGGGCAACAAGAAGCGTTGTTGCTTGAGTACAAAACCCACTTGGCCAAAGCGCATGGGGCTGTCTTCAATCAGCTTTTTTGCCTGACCAATTGTCCCATAGGGCGCTATTTGGAGTATTTGATTCGTTCAGAAAACTATGAAGATTATATGACCGAACTCATCAATGCATTTAATCTGTCGGCTGTTGAAAATGTGATGTGCCGTACCACCTTGTCGGTGGGCTGGGATGGTATGCTCTATGATTGTGATTTCAATCAGATGTTGGCGCTTCCTGTCAATCATGGCGCCCCTGAGCGCATCGACATCTTCGATTTTGATAAGCTCAAAAACCGCCAAATTGTGATCGCCAACCATTGCTATGCTTGTACTGCGGGGGCAGGGTCGTCGTGCCAAGGCACGCTAGAAAAATAGTTTTAAGTGTTCAGTTTTAAGTTAAGGTATTCCATCGATTTTGGTTAGCGATGCCGTAACATCGTCAAAACGCTAAGGGCTCGCGAAAAAATAACCCCTTACGGGATTGACCCAATGGCTGGCTTGCGGAGTCAGGATATTTACTAGGGGTTAAAAAAGGCGGCTGATGAAAAAGACGAAACCGGCAGATAGGACGTGAAGCAAAATGGCAGGAAAAATGCTTTGGGATCGTTCCCGGACAACACCCATGCAAATGCCGAACACCGTGGCGGATGTCAAGACAATTACCACCTGCCAGTTATGGGGCGATGGGCTGTCCGGACCGGTCGCCCACAGCGTCCACACCAATGCAGCATACATCAGTGCACTGCCGATATTGGGATAAGAAGCAAACCAGGGGGTGTCATTTCGCTGAATACGTGCCCCTTGGCTGAGCAACCCATGGGCCAAACTGCGAAATAATATTTCAGCGGCAAGGGGTAAGCCCAGAAGATAGAGCCATAAATTTGCAGGCCATGTTGCAGCTTGTGCCAATCCGCTGGGTGACCACACCCCGCCTGTTGTAGCGGCCAGAAAAGCGACCGGTGTCACCAACCACCATTTATTGCCGGTTGGCATAATCCAGCCATATTGCCAGGGTCGGCAACGTGCAATCAGTAGTAAAGATAGGGTTGCGGCCGTTGCCAAGGCCGCTATAAAACCCGTATGGGGCAGCAACCAGAAAGGGTTTGGATCTGCCAGCTTGAACCACTTGTCAGGGGCCCAATAGAGGCGGGTTAAATGGGCAACCAAAAGAATACATCCCACCAGAAGTGCAGCCATGCCGAAACGGTAACATTGTTGACCGAAGCCCAGGCGGTGGATGGCCGCACGACAGGCTTGTGCAATTTCTGCCGGTGACAGGAGCGTACCGCTTTCCCTGGGTGAACCCCCGATATCGGTTGCACCACCCCATTTGTTCTTGCGAGTGCGGCATTTGACCGCCGGGTCCACGAAATTCAGATGTTCGTAAATATTATCCAGGGTAATGGGCATAAACAGGTCGGCTTGGCGCACGGTATAAGATGCAGCACCTTTCTTGAGGAAAACGACTCCGAGCCGGTTGCCATACAGTTTGTTTAAATGCGGTTCAATTTCGTAGATCCCCATATCAGCTTCAACCACAGCGGCGATTTTATGGTCGGTCAACTCAACACGGGCGAGTTCTTCAATACCCTTGTAGTCTGCAAAATCATCCGGTTTGTAAAAAATTTGATCTATTTTATGCAGGATGGAGATCGTATAGGTCAGGAAGTCGGTATGCTCCCAACGCCCCTCCTTTTTCAAAGCGATTTCATCGCTGCGCAGATGATCAACCACTCTTTGAATTTTTCGCATCAAATCCCGTGGCAAGGCGCTGAGCTCTTTTAATTCTAACCCCAAGGCGTCGACAAGCCCCTCATACCGCACCAAAGCAAATAAAATCCGTCGTTGGGTGTCATCCAGTCGGCCGATGCGTGCGTGATTCAGAAGGATCCAAATGGCGAGGATGGTATCCAGATCGGGGTCGTTGGCAAATATATGCCATTCCCGTCCTTGCAGATCGAGCCCTTTCATATACATCACAAGGGTTTGTTCACAGGTGGCCAGGGTAAATGCGCGCACACAGCCTTCATGGTGATCCAAATTGTAAACCTGGCGTTCATGATCCATAAAGGGTTCGCATTGCGCCACACCATCTAGAAATATCGTGCCGCCGGGTGATTTACGGGCCATTGAGGCATTTACGGATAAACCGGCCTCAATATGGACATTTAAATTAGGCGCTTCCAGACAGATGAGCATACGGTCATCGCCGACGGCCTTTATGGTATAACGTTCCGGCAGCTTACTCGAGGATTTCAGTTTGCCGGGTTCACCCGAAAGTGCCGGCTGGGATGTGTCCATTGAAAACTGAGTGTTGTTTTCCTCCAGAATCGCATTGTGTTTTAGGTGTGATGCGCTCATTTGCTATATCCTGAAATCGCCTGTCGCCGGTCCACATCAATAATGCACTTTGGCATCCTTAATATGCAGATGCCCGGATATAAAACATCATGCTGCCCATTGCACGTCAGTCATCCGAGGCGCCTGCCGCCGTATGGGGATCCCATCACCAAAAGTCGTAGGCATTTAAAAACTGTTTTTTAAGTTTTATTGTTTGGGTTGTATCAATATCAGCCACTGATAAAGGGGTCAAGACAGATCAACTTCGATTGCAATATGAAACCATTGGCGTCCTCAACCCAAGCCTCAAACCGGGAAGCCGATTGAAATGTCAGCGTCTATGTTAAATTTGCCCCGCCCACAGATAAAACGGCCTGCCGATAACTATAGCTTTGACTTTTGCCTAACAATTTCCTAACAATCCGCACGTATTTTAAGGGCGCATCGATTGCGTTGGGATGGTATGCATTGCGTTATACGCAGATGGTGTCTGAGTATTCGCATAACAATATGAAATATAAGTAAAAATAGATTGTCGAAACAGGAAGCTCAATGGATATGTATCTGTTCGCGGTGGGTATTCTTTTTGCGGTGGCTATCATGGATTTGGTGGTGGGTGTCAGCAACGATGCGGTTAACTTTCTGAACTCATCGGTAGGTTCACGTGTCGCTCCGCGCCACACCATAATGATTGTCGCCAGCCTGGGAATCCTGGCCGGCGTTACTTTTTCCAGCGGCATGATGGAGGTAGCACGTAAGGGCATCTTCCATCCCAAGTTTTTTGTGATGCCGGAGTTGATTACCATCTTTCTGGCGGTGATGATCACCGATATTCTGCTGTTGGATCTGTTCAATACTTTTGGTCTTCCCACCTCCACGACGGTTTCAATTGTGTTTGAACTGCTGGGGGCGGCCATTGCCGTGTCCATTGTCAAAATTACCCAAAGCGGCCAAAGCATGGTGCTGCTCTCCGAATATATCAATACGGGCAAGGCCTTGGCCATTATTTCCGGTATCCTGCTCTCGGTGGGAATTGCTTTTGTCTGCGGGGCCTTGGCCCAATTTGCCACCCGTTTGCTTTTTACTTTTGATTATCAGCGTCGCTTGAGGCGCTATGGGGGCTTGTGGGGTGGATTGGCCCTGACCATGATTACCTATTTTGTTTTGATCAAGGGTTCCAAAGGAGCCTCTTTTATGACTCCTGAGATGGTAACCTGGATCAAAGGGCACACCCTGTTGATGATTGGCAGCGGGTTTGCGGGGTTCGCCATTTTGTTTCAGGTTTTGATGATGACCACACGCATCAATATCCTCAAACCCATTGTATTGGCGGGTACATTTGCCTTGGCCATGGCTTTTGCCGCCAATGATCTGGTCAATTTTATCGGTGTACCGTTGGCTGGATTTCATACTTTCACATTGGCCAAATTATCAGCTGATCCCCTGACCGTACCCATGGTGGCCCTTCAGAAAAAAATTCAAACCGACACTTTTTTTCTGTTAGCCGCCGGTGCCATTATGGTGGCCACCCTGTGGCTATCCCGCAAAGCGCGCACGGTGACCAAAACCGAAGTGAGCTTAGGCCGCCAGGAAGAGGGATTGGAAAGATTTGATTCGTCACAGCTTTCGCGAATTGTGGTGCGCATGGTGACCCGTCTGATGGATGCCGCCAGCCGAGCGTGCCCGGAACCTTTGCGCTTGTGGTCCCGGCGCCGGTTTGACAACAGCGATATAGCACCCTTGCCCGGATACGATGGTCAGGTGCCTGAGTTTGATTTATTGCGCGCCAGTGTCAACTTGATGGTGGCCAGTGCCTTGGTCGCATGGGCCACCAGTATGAAACTGCCCCTTTCCACGACCTATGTCACCTTTATGGTGGCCATGGGTACCTCATTGGCTGATCGGGCCTGGGGGATGGAAAGCGCGGTTTTCCGTGTCACAGGTGTATTGACTGTCATCGGTGGATGGTTTTTCACTGCTTTGAGCGCCTTTAGCGTGGCATTAATTTTTGCCTTCGTGTTGATGTCTCTCAATAAGTGGCTTGCCATTTTATTGTTGCTGACGGTGGCGGCACTTATGATTGTTCGCAATTTTAAAATTCACGGGCGCCGCGAAAAAGCAGCCAGGGAGTTGGAACTGCTTGATCTGAAGCGGGTCACGGATGCCGATTTTGCCGTTCAAACCTGTTTCGAGCACAGCGGCCATTATCTTGAAGTCATTCGCACCAACCTGTCGCTATGTTTTGAGGGGATCTTGACCGAGGACCGCAAGGCGCTCAAACATCTGCGCCGCGAGACCAGCAAGGTGCAGGCCTGGTCCAACATGATTGTGGCCAACATATTTAAAACTTTACGCCTGCTGCATCAGGAAGAGGTCCAAAATGCGCAAAAATATGCCTCGGTGGTGTCTGCCTTGCAAGAGATCGCGGAAAGTCTGCGCGATATGATCCTGCGCTGTCATGTGCACACTTCCAATCAGCACGCGGGCCTGCTGCCGGCTCAAAAAAAAGAACTGCAGCAAATTCGAAAAAATACCGAGGCCTTGTTGCAAAATACATCTCGGATATTGCTTAACCGTGAGCCTTTTAAGTACCGTGAAGTGGCTCACCACTACGTCGATTTGAAACAGCATTTAGAGGATTTTGATCGCCTCCAAGTGGACCGGATTCGCAGCAGTGTTTCCAAAACGCGCCTCAGTATTTTATTCTACGGTATCAACAATGCCTGCCTCAAAATTAGTGAGCAGACCCTCCATCTCCTTAATATATTTGATGAGACATTTAAGGTTGGAGCAACAGATAAATAATTTTACTAAGTGATAACAGCATGATGTATAAAATTTAAAACTATTTGAGATGGTCTGTAAACTTTTCCGGCCACCGGACGTCTTCAAATCCCAAAGACCAAACGTTGACCCAAGGGAGGTACACTATGAAGACAATGACATTGAAATGGATGATCGGCATCATGACCATCATGTTTGTATTGGCAACCGGCGCCTTGGCCGACGGCAGAAAGGGCGGAGATCGCGGACACCATGGTCCCAAATACAAACAAGGCTATCATCAAAAGCATGCTGGGCGTCATTATAAGCATCCGCGTCATTACAAAAATCACCGGCGTGTTCATCGCTACTACGCCCAAAGACCCCACTACCGCCATTATGCAAAGAGACACCGTGTTGAAATTCATCCCAACCCGCTTTTTTGGTTGTTCCCTTTCCCGCCGCTGACTCCGTTTACTGTCGATTAAGGCAGACGATGCGGTGATCAAAGCAAAGAAATAAAAAAAAGGCCCGGCACCATGCCGGGCCCTTTTTTTGTTTTGGATATTAATCCGCAATAAATAATTGACACGCGATAATAGCAAACGCGATGCCGGCAGCATCTGCGGTGAGCGCCGCAGCCATCGCGTGGCGGATACGCTTGACCTGAACAGCGCCAAAGTACACTGCCAGAACATAAAACGTCGTTTCCGTGGAGCCTTGCAAGGTGGTGACCAGATACCCTACGTAACTATCCGGCCCGGTAGCCGGATCGTTGATGATGGCAGCCATGATACCATAAGCGCCTGATCCGGATAGGGGCCGCATCAAAGCCATGGGCAGGGCTTCAGCCGGCAGGCCCAGCTTGCCGGTAATGGGGCTCAAAACACCCACGAGGGCTTCCATGGCCCCGCTGGCCCGCAACATGCTTACCGTCACCAAAATAGCCACCAGATAGGGAATAATGCGCAGGGCCACCTGAAAGCCCTCTTTGGCCCCCTCAACCATGACTTCGTACACACGGACTTTGCGCAAGAACCCAAACAGCAGGAAAAACACCATCAAGCTGGGAATAACCCATGGGGAGATCGCCTGCCCATAGCGCACCGCTAAAGGCACCATGGCCATCAGTCCGATCAGCGCCAGAATGCAGATCCACAAGGGATAGGCTTGGGATGGGTTGTCATCTGTCGACGCCGCCGATTCGGTATCGACCGCATCCGGCATACCTTGTTCTGTGGTGGTCGTCGATTGGGTGGTCCAGCGGCTGTAAAGTTTCGCAGCGATAATAGCCACAACAGTGGACCCGATGGTGGCCATCAAGGTAGTGGGCAAAATAGCGGCGGGAGAGCCGGATCCGGCTGCCGCGCGCAGGGCAATCACACCGGTTGGCAACAGGGTGACGGAGGACGTGTTGATGGCCAAGAAAAGGGCCATCGCATTGGTGGCGGTGCCTTTTTGAGGATTGAGTTTGTCCAGTTCCTGCATGGCGCGGATACCAAATGGGGTGGCGGCATTTCCCAAACCCATGGCATTGGCGGACATATTTAATATCATTGCGCCCATGGCAGGGTGGTGCGCCGGCACTTCGGGAAAGAGGCGTATCATCAGCGGCCGGATAAGACGGGCCAGAATCGACAGCATACCGCCGGCTTCGGCCACCTTCATCAGGCCCAGAAAAAGGGTCATGACGCCCACTAGCCCGATGGCCAATTCCACTGCACCACCAGCCGATTCAATCATGGTACTGGACAATATTTGCATGGGCGAATTTTCACCCGCCGCGGGTATCCAGTTTAGGTGGTGCCAGCCGGCAAAGATAAAAGCCGTGCCAACCATTACTATTAGCAGGATATTCATGGTTGCCGTTTCACTTGGGATTAAACCGTGAATGCATCTGTCTGTATTAACAATATTTTAGAGTAGATTGCAAGGTTGTTGACTTCACCGGCGCAATGGTTGACAAGGTAGTGAATATCATTCATTATTACACATTTAATGTTAATCACAAAATCAGCAGTAGCGGAATGATATTGATACACAAAAGCCTTTGTCCGAAGAGGTAAGAATTGGGGTCATTTCAGAACCTTCTGCTGAACCGGCACACACACACCGCACGCCGCTTTTTATTTCTGATGATGAGTATGGCCTTGATGCTGATCCTTTGCGGTCCTGTCGGTGTATGCGCTGCGGGCCCCGATGTAATCGGCCTGAGCAAAAAGGTTGTGGTGCTGTTCAGCTATGAAACAACCTTCTGGGCTGTGCAAGACGAAAATCGCGGCATTGCCGATGGTCTGGCCACCATGGGGTATGTTGAAGGGCGTAATATCGATATCATCCGCCTGCACATGAACACCAAAACCCAGAACAAATCCGCCCGCCAAATGGAGGCCGTCGCTCCAGGATTATTACGTAAAATCAAATCCCATCAACCGGACGTGCTGTTGGTGATGGATGATGATGCGCTTCGCCATGTGGGGGCCAAGCTGTTGGACACCCCATTGCCGGTTGTTTTTGGCGGCGTCAATTTGTTTCCCACAGATGAGGATTATGGCTGGATTAACGGGATCCAGCGCCGTCCGCTGGCCGATTCCATTGTGCAACCCGGCCACAACATTACCGGCGTGCTTGAGCGCATCGCTCTGGGGGCCGGGTTTAATGTGTTGCATCAGATTGACCCTCAGATCAAAACGGTGCTTTTTGTCTCTGATAAAAGCATCTTATCGCGCCAAATGCTTCGCGCGGCCAATCACGATGCGGTTCTGGCGAAGGTGCCCATGCGTATTATCAAACAGGTCTTTACCGACAGCTTTGAAGCGTTAAAACAATTGGTTCTGGAATATCAGCAGCGGGTGGACAGCATCGTAATGTTTCTGCCCTGGACTTTGGTGGATGCCCACGGCCAACATGTCCCCCATCAAAAAGTGGTGCGCTGGATGCTGCAAAACAACAAGCGGCCCGGCATTGCTTATCTCGATGTATTGGCTGAAGAAGGATTTTTGTGCGGCGTGGTGGTGGACATGCATCAACAAGGGGTCCACGCCGGCGTCATTGCCGGTCGCATCCTCAGCGGTGAAGATTCTGGATCCATCCCCATCGTCAATCCGGTGGCCAACCGTATCATGGTCAACATGGCCCGGGCCAAACAGCTCAACATTGATATTCCTTTTGAAGTATTAAAAAGTGCAGATGCCCTTTTGAAACAAATGACCGCTTATCCGGAGTTTTCGGCGAGAGAATAAGCAGTGAAGATTTATCCACGCATCCTGTCCAATATCCTACCCTTGATCGTCACCGGGATCCTGCTTGTCGGTGGATTGGCTTACTCGTTGTCCGCTGGCGCCATGGCCCATTTGGCTGAGCAGTGGTTGGACACCAAGTTGTTGGATGCCATCCGCATGGCCTCCGAGGATGTTGAGATATTGCGTAAGTACGGTTTGAGCAGCATAGAAGCCAATGTCGCCAAAGCCCAGGCTCATGCGGGTAAGGCCATGCAGATGGTCAACATCGGCCCATCCGGCTATCTTTGGGGGATCGACGCTGAAGGTACCATTGTCGTGCACCCGGATTCGAACCGGATCGGAAAGAGCGTTGCCGACCAAGTGTGGTACCCAAAGATCATCGGCCGCCTTGAAGGCAAATGTTACCATTACGAAAATAATCAAGTGCTGCTGGCGGTATACAAATACTTCTCTCCTTGGAGCTGGTATATCCTGGCCAGTGCGCCCGAAAGTGAACTATACGGCCAGGCAAGTCAGATGCGCACCTATCTGTTGGGTGGGGGTTTGGTGGTGTTGATTGCAGCGGCCTTGGTGTTGATGGTTATAGCAAGGCGCTTGTCGGCACCTTTGGATGCATTGGCCAGAGCGGCTGAATTGATTGGCCGCGGCAATCACCAACAGAGTCAGGTGGCCAGTTTATCCCGTACCGATGAAATCGGCACGTTGTCGATGGCTTTTAACCGCATGACGATGCAGCTGAACCGCCGCATTGTTCAGGAGCAGTTGGTATCGGAAATCTCGCGACGTTTCATTCGCCTTTCAGACCATAAAGTTGATGCGGTGATCCAGGCATCATTGAAACAGATCGGTGAGTACACGGGCGCTGATCGCTGCTATGTGGGTGAGATCTCAATGGAACATTATTTGGTGGGCCATACGCACGAATGGTGCGGCCCCGGCGCGGCTTCCCAATCCAGCCGCATGGAGGGGTTGTCGCTTAAGGACATCCCCTGGTTTGCCCGGCAAATGGTCGACGGCGGTTATGTTTTGGCGCCTGAGGTGGCGGGCCTGCCCCTTGAGGCCAAGGCTGAAAGAGTACTTTGGCTAAACAGAGGCATTCAATCGGTGGTCCGTGTCCCCATGATGTACGGGGGCGAGTTGCGTGGATTTGTGGGTTTGGACGCCATTCATGAAGCCAGACTCTGGACCCATCAGGACGTCCAATTGTTAGGACGGGTGGGTGAGCTGGTTTGCAATACACTGGAAAGGTTGTGGTATCAAAAAACCCTGGCCGCGGAAAAAGAGCGCCTCTCAGTAACCCTGCAAAGTATTGGCGATGGGGTCATTACTGCGGATGTTGAGGGCCGGGTCGTTTTGATCAATCGAGTGGGCCAGCAGCTCACCGGATGGTTGCAGGACGATGCCGTGGGGCAGCCGGTAGATGGCGTCTTTACCATTATGGAAGAGCAAACCTTTTCGCCGATTTCAGATTCCATATTACAGGTTATCCAAAGTGGGGTAACATTCGCGTTTCCAAACCAATCCATGCTGTTGGACAAAAAAGGTGTTAAACGGCTTATCGCGGCCAGCGTCGCGCCCATCTTTGAGAAGGAGAAAAAAATTGTCGGCGTTGTGCTGGTATTTCGGGACATCACTGAAAAGCATCGTATGCAACAAGAGATGCTTAAGGTGGAAAAACTGGAGTCCATCGGTGTTCTGGCAGGCGGTATTGCTCACGATTTTAACAACATTCTAACGGTGATTATCGGCAACATCGCCCTGGCCAAAGACCATATCGCTGAAGGCAGTATCGTTCACACCAAAATGGATGAGATTGAAAATGCGGCATTCCGGGCAAAGGGCTTAACCCATCAATTGCTCACTTTCTCAAAAGGGGGTGAGCCCATAAAAAAACCCATCGTTTTAAGCCGGCTTTTCCATGAATCCGCCACCTTTGCATTGGGCGGCGCCAACGTCAAGCTGGCGTATACGCCACCTGATAATTTGTGGGCCGTAGAGGTGGATGAAGGCCAGTTCAGCCAAGTCATTAACAATTTGATTTTCAATGCCGTCCAAGCCATGCCCGAGGGTGGGGTTATTCAAGCGGAGATGGCCAATATTGTATTGGCCAAAGAGTCGAGTCTTCCCTTGCCCGATGGACATTATGTTAAACTCACGATTAAAGATCACGGCCTTGGCATCTCCAAAGTCAATTTGTCCCGCATTTTTGACCCCTTCTTTACCACCAAACAAGAGGGCAGTGGTTTGGGCCTGGCATCGGCCTATTCCATCATCGAAAAACACGGCGGCTTCATCACCGTGGATTCAACCGAGGGCAACGGCACAACTTTTTCGATTTATTTGCCCGCTGCGGATAAGGTGGCATATGAGGCTTCGGCCGCCCCGACGACGGTTGCCTCCGATAAAGCCAAAGTGTTGCTCATGGATGACGAGCCCCTTATTCGAAGCATCGCCGGCGAGATGTTAACCCGCGAAGGCTACCGCGTGGACTTTGCTAAAGACGGGCAGGAAATGTTGGATATCTATAGACGTGCCCAAAGCAACGGCGATGGTTTTGATCTCGTGGTGATGGACTTGACCATCCCCGGTGGCATGGGGGGCAAAGAGGCCATAAAATTACTATTGGAGCGTGACCCTTCAGCCAGGGCCATTGTTTCCAGCGGCTATTCCACTGATCCGGTGATGTCCAACTATGAACAATACGGTTTTTTGGCCGCCGTCAACAAGCCCTATAAAATGGCCGATTTATACAATGCGATCAATCAGGTCTTGACGCTGCCGAAACAGAGGTCCTAAACAAACGTGGTGCTGCCAGTGCGTTCTCCGAATCCCTCCATCAACGTTTCAATTTAAAGTGCAGATTTTTTGGCACGGTGTACCTAATTTTGCACACTCAACCGGATGATTGGCTTTTCATTATCCGTGACACGCAGGTTTTTTTCCAACCACATCTTACAACCGGCAGGCCCAAAATTAAATATATCTTAAATTAAAAGCAGGTTAGGATCAAGGATCCACTGACCTGCCCCAAACGGGTGGTTGGATTGGTATGCTGTGTGCATTATATAATTACTTGCATTGACCTTGCGATTTGAACCCCAGGAGTTTACCAGGAGACGGATAGGATATTTGAAGCATTTTGTACGACATATGCTTGTGATCGTGCTTTGCGTTGGACTTCTGATCCCCCAGCTTCAAGCTGCCGAAGTTGACGTTCGCCCGAATACCGCCACTCATGGGTCCGGAAGGGATATCGATGCGGGCGACGCAAAACACACCGTACCGGTATACGCGTATGTTGGAAGCGATAATGGTGATACCGACACCGGCGGTCTTTCGGTGCATGTCTATGGCTGGGTCTGGGGCATCAAAGAGATGACCCGCAGCGACTATCCTCAGCATGCTCAACCTTACAGCCGGCTGCGCACCCATCTTGTCGGGCCACGCATCTTTTCCGGTGATAGCGGTGAAAGCGTTGCCGGCATTCGTGTGGAGACGGGTTTGGGGTCTTCGTTCTCGACCAGTGTTTATGGCGGTCTGCCAGTGAGCCCAGATATCGACGATACCGATGAACCGTCCTATCCGTATTCTCAATTCCAAGACTATTTTGACACTACCCATCAGGACAACAACGCCCTTCGGTTCCTCAAAGAAAGAGACAAGACCCTGGCCATCGTGGGTGCCGACACGGTATACCAAGGCGCCGGAGCAGTGGAAGTGGGTGTGCGGGCAAAACGCTATACGTATGATCAGCGCCAAGAGTTCGGTCAGTATATGGCCGGCCTGCTCACCCTTAATTTTTCGCGTGATAGCCAGATCGGCGCCGAAGTGGGCCGCATGGATGGGAAAACGCCGGAAAATACATATGGTCTCTACAGGGGATACTTTTTTTGGCAAAATCCATTTGATCTGGACAAGACCGGGTTTATCAGCGGTGATGCTCTCTATGTGGCTTATGATGCCCCTGTGCATGGCAAAGACAGCTCAATACACTACTCTCTAGGCGCCGGGAGAACTTTTTTGGACAATCGGTTGGCTGCCAAGCTGTCGGTGAATTATAGTCAGGACCCTCATTTTGAGAGCGATATTGGCGGTGTGGTGACATTGCAAATTCAATATTGAACCATAAATTTATAAACCGGATACAATGCTTGAGCACGCTAAAGTATTGCTCGCCTGACCGATAGCGTATACCCATCAATTTTGCGGGTCACCTGCATGGCCACAGCCGGCATGCTAAACAACCTCATACCTCCCATCAACCGTGCATAATCTTCCACTTGTCTTAGTATGGCAGCCGAAAGTCAACATCGCATGGGCATTGGCGTTTGATCTTTTTTTTGCTAAGTTACGAGAAAATAGTCAACTGCAGGAGCCCCCATGCAAGACGATTTGAAAGTTTTTTCCGGCAATTCCAATCCATCCCTATGCAATGAAATTTGTGCTCATTTGGACCTGGCGCCCAGCCGGCTGGACATATCCCGGTTTTCCAATGACAATCTTTCGGTGCAGATCAAAGAAAATGTGCGCGAACGCGACGTGTTTGTGGTGCAATCGTTTACTCATCCGGTGAGCGACCATATCATGGAGTTGATGATCATTATGGACGCCTTGCGCAGTGCTTCGGCCCGGCGCATCACCGCGGTGATTCCCTATTACTCTTATGCTCGCTCGGACAAAAAAGACGCCCCGCGTATCTCCATCACCGGTCGGCTAGTGGCCGACCTGTTGATGAGCGCCGGTGCCAATCGGGTGCTCACCATGGACCTGCACGCTGATTCGGTGCATGGTTTCTTTAGCATCCCGGTGGATCATCTTACGGCCATACCCTCCATTTGCGACTATTTCAGCAACACCCTTGATCTGTCCAACTCCGTGGTAGTGGCCACTGATGCCGGTGGCGCCAAGAGGGTGGGGCGATTTGCCAGCCGTCTCAATACCGCCATGGCCATCATTGACAAACGCCGCCTGAGCGATGTGGATGTCAAACAGGGGCTGGTGGTGGGTGATGTTAAAAACCGCAATGCCATCATTTTTGACGATGAGATTTCCACCGGCGGCACCATTGTGTCGACCATCGACACATTGAAAACCGCCGGCGCCAAAACCATATATGTGGGGGCAACGCATCCGGTGCTGTGCGGCCCGGCCGTGGAGAAGTTAAAACGATCTTCAGCCGTGCAGATCGTGGTTACCAACACCGTTGCGGTGCCCCGAGAAAAGCACTTTAAACAACTTAAAGTGCTCTCCGTGGCCGGTTTTTTTGCCGCGGCCATTAAACGTATCCACACGGGGGAGAGTGTGGGAGCGCTATTCACCTAGAAGCGGCTTTAAAAACCCCTCTCGGGCCCAATCTCTGCGTTGTAGCGTGACTTCCAATCCTCGAAATACGAAACGTATTCCTCCGGTTGAAAATCACACTACGCCTTGATCTTGAACCCGAGAGGGGTTTTTGAAGCCGCTTCTATAATAATTTATTCCAACAAAGCCATTTCTCGATGCACTTTTTTCATGAACGCTGGCCCGTTTTTTATGAAGATAACCACCTGCTGGTGCTCTACAAGCCGGCGGGCTTGATCATGCAGCGAGATCACAAGAACAAGGCCAACCTGCTGGATCTGGCCAAGTTGTGGATCAAGACCCGGTATCATAAACCCGGTCGTGCTTTTGCCGGTCTGGTGCACCGCCTGGACGGTCCCGTGGCCGGTGTGGTGATTGTGGCCCGGACGTCCAAAGGGGCGTCACGGCTCAGCGCCCAAATACGCGACCGCACCGTAGCAAAGCACTACCTGGCAGTCGTTGAGGGTTGCCCGCCCCAATCCGAAGCTAAATTGGTGCATTCCCTTATGCGCAAAGGCCGCTTGAGCCAAGCGGTCCCAGAAGATACTCCCGGTAGTCAGGCAGCCCATCTGAGTTATCGGTTGGTGGATTCTAAAAAAAAGCGAGCTTTGGTGGCCATCGAATTGGGCAGTGGCCGACGTCATCAAATTCGCGCGCAACTGGCCGCCATCGGCTGCCCCATCGTAGGCGATGTCAACTATGGCGCGCCGCATCCATTGGCCCATGGACGTATCGCCTTGCTGGCCCACCAATTGGCGTTTGACCATCCCACACGTGGGCATCGCATGCAATTTGAGACCCCGTGGCCCCGTGACTGGGCCTGGCCATCACCCACCGTATTACCCCACGCCCCACTTTGGAGCATTGAGAACTATTTTAAACGCGGGCTGAACTTGCCCCAGGCTTGACAATGGGCTATTTTATATAGTGCGATAATTAGATCGCGATGGAACGAATCCAAGGAAAGATATGACGGTGAATCATAAAACCCTGATGGCACTGGTTCTTTTGGTCAGTATGTTGTTGGCCCCGAAATCGGATCTGGCCGCTTTTGAACTTCAAATTCATGACGACGAACTGTCAGTAAAAGCTGACAAGGTACCCCTTCAGGATCTGTTACGGGCGTTGTCTTACAATGGTATCGTGGTTCGGATTGATCCCAAAATCAATCCTGAGATTACCGCCACCTTCAATGACCGTGAATTGGAAGAAGGTCTCAAGACCCTTTTAAAACCGCATAACCATGCCTTTGTCTGGAGAACCGTCCCGCCGCTTCCGGCGCAGGGCAGCCGCCCTTACCAGTTGGAAGAGATTCATGTGTTTAAACCGGGCGAGAAGGACCGGATGGTGGTCATCGAAGCATCCGATGATGCGGATCAAGACAACCCCACGCTAACTGAAACCCAAGTAACCATTCAAGATAACAAAGTATTTGTGCCCGTCACTTTGGCTTACCAGGACAGGCGGATTCAAACCACCCTGGTGCTGGATACCGGTGCCGGCGGTATGGTCTTGCACCAAAATTTAGCCGACGAGTTGGGTATCGAGCAAGCCACACCTTCAAAAGCCCAAGGGGTGGGCGGCATTGAAATCGATACCGGTTTGGTGCAACTTCAGTATGTGATTGTTGGCCCCCATGAGAAAAAGAACCTTGGCGCAAGCATCATCGCTTATCAAGCCCCTGCAGACGAACAGGACGGGCTTTACAATGGGTTGCTGGGCATGAGTTTCCTAGAAGGATTGAAATATATCATTGATTTTGACGACCAGGTTATCCAATGGCAACCCTGAACGGCACCCAACAAAATAATGATTGATCAATGGCCCTGAATTCAATACATTGAAAAGATTCAAAAGGGCCGTCACCCGGGGATATATCTGTTCGGCATTCGCAAAACCCATTGAGCCCGAATACCACCTTCCTAAGCGCATTGTAACAGACGTACGGCACCGCAACTGATCCTGTACCGATACATGACCATTGGCACTGAACCATGCAATGGTCAATACGTTATCTTACCGCATTGATTCTGTAAATCATACCGCAACTTGTTTGGCTACCTGCCGGCCGGAGTGGTCTGCCATAGGGCAACCGATGCCCTTTACCCAAAACCGTGAGACAACTAATAACCAAACAGGAGGAAACCATGGCACATGCATCAGCATTGTTGGTCGGTCTTAAAAGTGTAGATCCCGCGGCCTACAACAACTGGGACGGCACCGCCGGGTGCTGGGGATGCGAGCTGGACGTGGACAACATTCAGCGCATCTTAAACCCTTTGGGCTATCAGATCAAAACCCTAAAAACTGCCCAGGCCACCCGCGACGCTATATTGTCTTCGCTGTATCGGGCAGCTGAGACAACCGTGTCCGGCGACATCTTCGTGTTTTACTACTCCGGGCATGGCGGTCAGCAACCGGACTACAACGATGAGGAACCGGACGGCAAAGATGAAACGCTGGTGGCCTACGACCGTGAAGTCATCGATGACAAAATCCATGCCGCCCTGCTGCGCTTCCGCCAAGGGGTGCGGGTAGTGATGATCAGCGATAGCTGCAATTCGGGCACCAACTACAGAGGACTTCGCACCATCATAAATCGTGAAGCCAGTACATTTAAACCCATTGCCGCCATGCGGTCCAGGGACTTGGCCATCAAGGCCCAGCTTATTCATATGGGCGGCTGCCGTGATGGATTCGGTTCAAGCGGCTACTACGGTGGCGGCGCTTTTACCATGGCTCTATGCGAAGCCTGGAATAATGGCGAATTTCAAGGCAACTTCGAGCAGCTGCATGCCAAAATCGAACAATTGATCACCAGCGACCAACAACCCCAATACAGCGAATATGGACCGGTCAATGACTATTTCCGCAACCAGCGCGCATTCGCCGTGGCCGCCGGAGGACCCGACACCAGTCCGGTGGAGTTGCCGGTGATGGAACTTGCCGCCACGGCCGCTGATCTGGTGGTGGCCGGTAATATCCACAAGTATTGCTTTACCGCCAACAAAGAGGCCCGCTACGTCATTGAGACTATCGGTGCCACCGACCTGACCATGGCCCTTTTCGGTCCGGAAGATCTGGAGCACCCCATGGCCAGGGATGACGACAGTGGTGACCGCCTCAATCCGCGGATCTCAATGCAGCTGAAAGCCGGCACCTACACGGTCCAGATCCAGCACTACGATACCGCCAACGGTACCGGTCCCTATGGTATTCGGGTATGGTGCTAATCTACTGAATATTTCCCCCTCCCTCAAACTTGGGGAGGGGGCAACCCCACCAGCTCATAAGCCAAAACATTAAAAATCCTGTTATGGGATGACAAGGGCAACCTTTTTGTTTTATTAGCTGAATCAAAACAATCAAAACACGGTCGAGGTCGACGTTCGCTTCACGGCGCGCGATTTTTCCGCCGTCGGGCGCTACGACGTCAATTGGAAATGGTCCTTTCAATCGGGCCAGAGCTGGCAGGTGTTTGCACAGAGCCGGCACCGCGTGTTCGTGCTGATGTCGACACCGCCTGCGCCGTGGTCGCAGACGCCGAACCACCCGCAGAATCCATGGACCGAGTTGCTCGATTTTTCCTGCGCGATGGCGTCCGGAACCACAAACGAAGTCAATGCATTGCGGGCGTTGAACTTATGACCCATGATATTAAATGGATAAAATTAAAAACCTGTCATCGCCTGATGAACCAATTTGGCGCACAAAGCGAAAAGAAGAAAAGCGAAAATGCGTCGAATGGTTTTTCCCTTCATCTTGGAGCTCATGATCCGTGCCCCGGCAAGTCCTCCGGCAAATGAGGCCGCGGCGGCAGGCAGAATAAACCACCAGTTGATCGTTGCCATGGACGCATACCCCAGAAAACCAGTCAATGAAGAAAAACATACGATGAATGTTGAAGAGGCCGCTGCAATTTTGGTTGGTGTTTTGAGTACATAGATTAACAGGGGTACGATGAATACGCCGCCGCCGATACCCAACAGGCCGCCCACAAGCCCGATACAGGCGCCGATGCAGATACCTCCGATAATCTTTGCCGATGCCCCCATTGCCCTTGTTTCAGACTCGCTGGGGGTTGATGTCAGCATGCGGACACCTGCTGCGGCCAAGACGACGGCCATGATCATCAGAAAAGGTTTCAGATCGATAAGGACATTCAAATAGGACCCCACCGGGGCCGCCAGGCTCGATGAGAGGATCAAGGGAATGGATAGGGAAAAATCTACCATCTTTTTTTGGGAATAGGTGTATGCGGCGGAAGCCGCTGCAAGAAGATTTAGAAATAAAGAAGTTGATGCGGCTTCGGCTTTTGCAAACCCCAAGATTAGAAACAGAGGGGAAAAGACAAGTCCCCCGCCGAGCCCGACCATGGTCAGCACCAGGGAGATAAGAAAAATAGCCCCAATCAGAAATGCGATCATGCTTATGCCTCCCAAATAGTCAACGGGTATTTACTGTCGAATCTCAATGATAATTTTTAAGGTCGCGTTCAAAAACATTACCAAGATTTTAACCGAAGGACAAAAACAATTTTGAGCGCCGAAGGTGCAATGTAATTAATGCAGTCAAATATTTTTTATGCTGTTATTTAACTATATGTAATTATATTTTTTTTTAGAATTTTTCGATGGGGTGCAACTATTTTTATGCATAATCGTAGGGTGAAAATGCCGGGTTTGGATTTCATTCGTGCCGTCGCATATGGTCTATGTGTAAATATATCGCAAAATTTCAATTGGTTATATGCTGATCGGCATGACGACACGATGCAGGAAATACCATGGCACACGCCTTGCTTTATCTTGACCTAACAACTTGACTATTCAGCTTTCCGGGTGATACCGGAAAAGTCAGGCGCTCAGCCACGAACCTTTTGGATAAGAATTTAATATCATTTTACATATAAGAGGTTGGCAGGGTCGTCCGGATATGGCTTTCAAGGCTTTGGACGTATAAAAACAGGCTAAATCGGTGAAGCGTAATGTCTGAGATGGTAAAAATGGGCTTCTTTTCCAACGTCAAATCATCTTTGTGGGGACAGGTCCTTTACAGTGTCCTGACCGGTCTGTTCGGCAGTTTGCTGCTGGTCTTGTTTTTGACCGGCCTCATGCCTTTAGGAGAAACTGTCAAATACCTGCCATGGTTTTTGGCGTTCAATGCTTCCGTGGCCGGATATACGCTTCTGGATCGCACCCGGGACAAGCTTCAATACCAAAAGCTTTCGGGTGTGGGCGTCGGGTTTTGCATCGCTGTCCTGGTGTGCCTTTCACTCAATATTTTTTCGGTTAAAATGACGGGTATCGGTCTGATGGGTTGGGTCGAGATATTGGTTTTTATCATCATCGCGGCGATGTTTGGTGGTCTGGGAGCGTGGCTCTCATTAAAGTATTCGAACATAAAGGGCAGCTAAAACAATAGAAGAACAATTGATATCGCCTGATCATATTATCGGGAAACGGTTTTTCTATTGTAACCAATAAACTATTAGGAGGATTAAATGAAGAAGCTTTCGTATTGGTTACTATTCTTCTCGCTGATGACGGTATTGTGCGTTTCCGGTGCAGCGTTCGGTGAATCCAGTGGTAAAATATCGGCTGCCCAATACCAAGCCGGCGATACGGTGAGCATCGACGGTGCCATTGATCCGGGCCAGGATCTCTATGTGACCATCGCTCAGAAAAAAACTTTCGCCCCCAAAGACACCAGCGGTACCCATGAGGTCAAACGGCTTAAAAAAGATGCCAAAAAGGCCAAATTCAACAACGATACGGCGATTCCCCCGCTTTACTACATCGTCACCACAGATCCGTCTGCTTTTGGCAGTGAGGGCAAGAAAAGATTCGGCGGCCCCTCTGTGCTGCTAAAAAAAGGTCAGGGGATATACTCCACCACCATGTTTTATTTGAAAAAGAAATTTGGTGATGTCTCTCCCACGGCCAAGGCGATGCTGGGGCCTATCCAATCAGAGGATCAATGGAATTTTCTCAGATATGCCAATGAGTCCGGCTATGGGATCAACACCATCGTCAAAGAAGGTAACAATGTGGGCAAAGTGACGATCTTTTCCCGTACCGTCATTACGGATCACGCCACCAGCGGAAAATACTGGGACAAGGGTACATCCATCAAACTGGACAAAGCCACCGGTAAATTCACCGCCTCTTTTAAAACCTTCCGTCACACGCCGCCGGAAACCGATTTTGATGTCTATGTCAACGGAGCCAATGTCGGATCCTACACCGTAAAAGCCAAGGGATTCTGGCTGAGCAAGGGGTTTCGTTACATGAATCCGATCTGGATCATCATCGGCGCCATTATTGTCGGTACCTATTTTTCCATGATTGGTGCCGCAGGCGGTATGCTGATGGCCGCTTTCCAGGTGTTGATTGTCCACACGGCCGGGCCGGTGGGTATCAATGCGGCCAATGTTCTCAAACCCTCCAACATGGCCCTGACCCTCTTTTCCCCCTTGGGCTCTTTTTACAGATATGCGGTGGTGGAAAGACGAGTGGCTTGGCCTGTGGGTATTTCCTTTGGCGTCGGTATTTTTATAGGCTCCATCTGGTTGGGTAAATATGTCTCGGCGGTTCTGCCGATGAAAGCATACAAGGAGTGGCTTGCCATCCTTGTGGTGCTCATGGGCATCCAGACGTTGCGGGAGTTGAGACCCGCTGCAATGGAAAAGCGCAAAAACATTAAGGCCATGGTTAAAAAATTCAATGAAGCGGTGGCCAAGGCCAAGAGTGAAGGAACTTCCGTGGAGATGGGGCGTATCGAACCGGTCAAGAGCAGCCTGGTGGATTACCGGTTCAAGTTCTGGGGAGAAGAGTTTAAGATCAATCCCCTGCTGTTTGCCATTCTCGGCCTTGCCATCGGCGTGGTATCACGATCTTTTGGTATCGGCGGGGGGTTTCTGCTTGTGCCGGCCATGACCACCTTGGGCGCTTTGCCCATGTATGTGGCGGTGCCGATTTCGCTCATCGGGACCTCTTTTTCCAGCATCGGCGCCTTTATCGGATACTTGATGACCGGCTACTACCCCGACATGTGGCTGATGATTTCCATCATCATTGGCGGATTTGCCGGGGGTATGCTGGGCAGCCGCGCGCAGAAGCTGTTCAGTGAAAAAACGCTGAAAATTGTACTGGCCATCACCCTGTTCTTCCTGTTCTTCCGGTTCTTCAAAATCGAGATATGGATCTAGCCGGAAAGCTATGCTATATATTCGGGGAGAGACCTTGGCGTCTCTCCCCTTTTTTATTTGTAAGATGTGCATATGGATGAATTGCTGGATATCGTCTGGACAAAAATCGTTATCGGTGTAGGCCATGCCTTCGCATTTGTGGGTCAGGCTCTGGCACCGCTGGAGATTAGGGGCCCCTTACCGGTGATTGTTTTCCTGGTTCTGGTCACGGTCTGCATGACCAAATTTTTAAGCCGGATTTATACTACCAAAAGATATGAAACCCTAAAAAAAGAATTTACCCACTGGTTTAACCTTCGCCAGGAAGCACTTGCCTGCGAGGACCGCGAAAAAGGCAAGCTGCTTGCCAAGAACATCGACCAAGGCAAACTCAACAAGGTCTATTACGACTATTTTTTTGAAGGCCTGCTTAAGAATATTCTCACCGTTTATCTGCCTTGTTTAATAGTGGCCGCCTATGTGAATGAAGCCTATAAACCGGACAATCTGATGTCCAAATTCGGCAAAAAATACGTGATCGAGTTAAGCGCTTCCAATGGCGAACCAACAGTGTTCGGAGCGCTTTTTTGTTATGTGGTCCTTTTGCTCACGACCTATCTGTGCTGGTATCTGATCGGCAAGGCCATAGCTCGCCGACAATACAGGAAAAACCAAGAGACCTCCACTGCCAAAAGCGCCAATCCCGATTGAAAATTATTCCATATGTCCGAAGCGAAAACAGGAGGTGAGGGTCGTCAGGTGGGGTTGCCGGGCGTCAGCCATGCGGTCTTAGTGGGGCTTAGGGACAGCGGAGGATCAGCGTCCCGCACGGTTTGGGCGTATGCGAGTTTTGCGGGACGCCCGCAGCGCCGCTTGCCCCGCTTGGACCGTGATGGCGTGTCCGGAAACCCCACCTGACGACCCTCACCGGCGATCCAAAACCTCTTCTTGCGCTTGGGCTTTCTGCATAGCCGGATTATGATATTTTTCGGGCATATTTTTTCAGGAGTTTCCATTGTTTGTAGGTCTGGGGAGAAGAACAGGTATGCTTCAATTTTTTTCCAGCCACCTTAAGGCTGCATCCTTTTCTGATCAGATGGGCAGTTACAAATGTACCGGTCCTGCCAATGCCGAATCGGCAATGAACCAGTATTTTTTTGCCGACACCGATAGCTTCGTCCAACCAATCAAGAGCCTTTTCCATCTCCTCCATATCTGGAGCCTGCTCGTCGATAATGGGCAGATAATAGACTTCAAAGCCGGTCTTTTGCTCGATTTGATGTAAATCACAGTATTCAGCGCAAAGATTAATAATGGCGTTTACACCCCGATTTTTTATTTCGTCAAGATCCTCATACGACATAGGTGCATAGCCAACGGCAAGATGATCCGTTACCCATGTAAGCCGGTATTTTTTCATAGGCGTTTTTCCTTTTGCCGCTGCAATTTAGACCGCGTCTTTTTCAGTCGCAAAATGATACCGGCCGCTAATAAATTCTTCAATATAGCTTTCAACCATCTCATTATCCTTGAGATACATATCCATCAACCTTGTCGCCCCGAGAAGACGACCGGTCATATCAAGCTTCTGTTCAATTGCTTTTTTTTCCTCGCCCTTCAACCGGGCTTCAATAAGGTCGCTTTTTTTATCCACATGGAATCCAAGACGGTGCAAAACACCACTTAAAAAATCCGCCCTTAAGGATCTTTTATAAAAGTCGGCCCCGCCGCCGGAAAATCTGAACAGGATATAGTTGTATTCTGTTTGATCTCCACAAATTGTATCGACAATGACAAAATGGTATCCAAAACGCAAATTCAGATTAAGGTAATCATCCGAAAGAACGGCATAACTTGCAAACATGGCAGCTTCAGGGCTGATGATCCCGCCACTCATCACAATTTTATCATACGCCGCCCAGTCAAAGTGGGTAAAATCAGACCATTTTATTTCCGGGTGACTCATCCCTTTAAACAAGGCATTCATAGGAGCGCTCAAAACATCATCAATTTCAACTTCTTTCCTTTCTTTTGTATCTAGCTTGAGCCCCTTCCCCACATCAATGACATAAAAAAGCATCGGAATGTGTGAAGTTAGTTTTTTTGCGCCTCCTGTTTTTCTGATGCGCCGGTCTCCCATGTGAAACATTTCCTGTACCGCCTTCTCATGGGTAAATCTAAGAATGTCATGAAGCGACCTTGATCCCTCGGGAACAAAGGATTCAGCTTGTGGATCGGTGAGTCTCAACGGTGAGATAAAGTCTATGACATATTTCAATTTTCGTTCAAAAGGACTGTCGGACAACAGGTCCCTCTGAGCACAGGGGCTCTCTATCATTTGCTGAACCAATCCGTCGTATACTGCCTTGCCATCCGCATGCACGGTAACATCTTGCCCATGGGCCAGTCGGGTGGTTGCAACCCCCGTGTTCACCAGGGTCGGTACGCCAAACTCGCGTGCTACGGATGAAAAATGGCCGGCGGTGCTTCCCGTATCCGTAACAACGGCATTTAATTTGTTCATAACCGTAACATAATTGGGAGAGGCGTTCCGGGCAACAAGGACCGCACCTTCATACAGGTTTTCAAGATCAGATTCACGGTCTATTCTGAATACTTTTCCTGCTCCGATTCCGGAACAGGCAATTTCTCCACCCGACACTTTCACGTCATTCGCTATGTTTTCGAACTTGCATTCCAGGGGCTTTATTTCGGGTCCCTCCGACTTAAGCGGTCTTGATTGAAGTAAAATGAGCCGGCCGTCACGATCCATACACCACTCGATATCCTGAGGTTCTTTAAAATGATTTTCGAGCCGTATTCCCCAATCGGCAAGAATTAGGGCAGGGCCATCCTCAAGAGAATGCAACTGCTGTTTATCCGCATCAACGGGGACGGTCTCAGTGGAATTTTTCGCTGAGAGGTTCATCTGCACAGGTTTGTTTCCTGTCTGTTTGTGGATAATTTCGGGTCTATGACTTTTATTCACGTTGATGATATCCGGTGATATTTTGCCTTCCACCAATGGTTCACCCAGCCCCCAGATGGAATGAATGGCAAGTATCTTTGAATCAGGATTATCCGTGTCTTCCGTATAAACAATTCCGCTTGCCGCTGAATCTATCATCTCAATAGCTGCAACCGCCATGGGAGTTTCATTGTCCAGGAGCCCGTAGCTGATCCTGTAATAAAGTGCCCTTGGCAAGTATTTACTCGCGATAACCGATTTATAGGCATCAAGCATACCGTGATCGCTTACATTCAGAATCGTTCGATACTGACCTGCAAACGATGAGCGCGTGTCCTCGCTCACCGCACTGCTTCGCAAGGCGAGCTTGACCGCTCGGCCTGTCCGGCTTTGAAGCGAGTTAAAGGCATAGAGAATGCACTCTTTCATATCGGAAGGAATTTTAGCATTCATCACGCTATTCACTAATTCTTGTGAAATCTTATTCAACGAGGCAGTGCTATGAATGTCCAGCTTAACTAACATGTCGTCGATCGTTTTTCTTAAATTATTAAATTCGATGAAGTAGTGAAAAGCATTTGTGGTAATCACAAACCCCTCCGGTATGGGAATTCGCAAATACCTTTCAGCGATGGACAGGTTCAAGGCTTTGCTGCCAACCAGGGTCTGGCTGCCATCAGGAATACTTTTTAATGGGATGGTAAAAGGGGCGGACGCATCAGGTTCCTTTGCGGCAAAAATGTATTTTACGTAAGAGTCGAATTTTTTAAAATATGCTTTCAAATCCGGGTAGCAGGTGGGGCACATTATTTCAAAGTCCTTAAGCATCGCAAGAACGTGGTGGGATAGGTCAATATACTTATCTTCGATGGCTTTAAAATCTACCCTTGCCCGGTTGTAATATATCTCTTCCAGATCAGCCATAAGTACATGAACCCGTTGGTCATGCGTTAAAAGGGATTTAAACGCCTCATACTTTCCCGATAGCGCTTTTGTTGGAGAAAAAAGCCTATAAGTCCAGTGCTTGAATAGGTTTTTTATAAACATGGTTGCCGTACCTTTTGGCAGCGGTTTTTTTATTATTGATGGGTTCGTAAAAAGTCGCCCAGAAACCCTGTTTGTAAATTGCCACGAAGGACACGAAGCGCACGAAGCGGCAAATTATAATATGTTTTTTGGACACTTCGTGTCTTTCGTGGTGAAAATCAGACTTTCTACGACTTCATCAATTAATATTGCCCTATAAACTTTTCGTGAATCATTGGAGACGTCCCGATGGGCAACAGATCGTCTTGACGGTTTGAAATTGGCGCAGAAGCTCAGGCACGGTATTTTTGCGCGTCGATGTTATAGCGGCGCATGATCTGCTGCAGGGCCTGGCGTTCCATACCGCATGCGTTGGCTGCTTGGGTGATGTTGCCCTTGTGGGTGTCCAGCAGGTGGCCGATATAGGCGTTGTTGAAGTTCTGCAGGCTTTTCTCCTTGGCTGCTTTATAGGCCAGTCCGCTATAGGATTCCTCCCAAACCCCTTGGGGGTTAGCTATCGAACCCAACCCGACGTCGCCCGGCTTGATGATCTCGTCGCCGGAAAAAAGCATGCCCTGAATGATCAGGTTTTCCATCTCACGGATGTTGCCTTTCCAGTGGCGTGTTTTAAATAACCCCATTAACTCCGTCGATATGACTTTGTCCGGTTGATTGAGTTCGTCGGCATGCTTGTGCAGCAGATGGTTGCACAGCAGGGGGATGTCATCGATGCGCTCGCGCAGGGGGGGTAGGTGGATGGGCAGCACATTAAGGCGGTAGAAGACATCTTCGCGGAATTGGTGATTTTTAATCTTGGCTTTCAGGTCCTGATTGGTGGAGGCGATAATGCGTACATTCACCTGAATGGTGCGGTTGTCACCCAGGGGCTTGATCTCTTTTTCCTGAAGCGTCCGTAGCAGTTTGGTTTGAATGGCCGGGCTGATGTCGCCGATCTCGTCCAAAAAAATGGTGCCCGTGTGGGCCTCCTGAAACAAACCGATCTTGTTGCCGGTGGCATGGGTGAAGGCCCCTTTGCGGTAGCCGAAGAGCTCGCTTTCCAGAATGTTTTCCGGAACTGTGGGGCAGTTGACGGCCACAAAGGGTCTATCACTGCGACTGCTGAGCTGGTGGATGGCCTGGGCGGTAAGATCTTTGCCGGTACCCGATTCACCGGTGATCAGAACGGTATGATCGGTTTTGGCGAGCATCTGAATGGTTTCGAATACCCGCTGCATGGCGGGGCTTTTGCCAACCATTTTTTCGAAAATATAGGGCTCCGGGCAACGGATTTGCAGACGGCGGTTTTCGCTGATCAGACGGCTGCGCTCCAGCGCCTTGTCCAATCGCAGTACCAGGGTATCGTGTTCAAACGGTTTGGTGATAAAGTCGTAGGCCCCGCTGCGGATGGCCTCCACGGCCATGTCGATCTGGCCGAATGCGGTCATCATGACCACGGTTTGCTGGGGGTAGTTGTGCTTGATGATTTGCAGAAAGGCCAAACCATCCATGCCTGGCATTTTGATATCCGCCAGCACGAGGTCGAAGGTCTCTTGTTCAAGGCGCTTTAGACCTTCTTCCGCCGAAGCGGTCGTGGCCACCTTGCAATTCAGGTCGGGCTCCAGGCTGCGTTTGAGCAGCTGCAGCATATCGGGTTCGTCGTCGACGATCAGAATAAATGGTTTCATACTTCAGCTTCCTGTTTGCGGGGTATGGGCAGCTTGACCGTGAAAGTGGTGCCTTTGCCGGATTCGCTTGCCACATCCACCAAGCCGCCATGATTCTTGATGATGCCGTAGCTCACCGATAGCCCCAAACCGGTGCCTTCACCCGTGGGTTTAGTGGAAAAGAAGGGATCGAAAATGCGTTCTATGTTTTTCTTCTCTATGCCGCTGCCGTTGTCAATCACCTCAATGACCACATCGTCGAACAGCTTGTCCTTACGGGTTTTGACGGTTATGGTGCCCTGGGTATCCACTGCATAGCGTGCGTTCATGATCAGGTTGATAAACACCTGCTTCATCTTCTTTTCATCCAACAGCAGCGGTTCGATGTTATCATCAAAGGCCGTTTCAATGCGCACTTCGTCGGTATTGGTGTGCTGTTGAATAAAATGGATCACATCGCTGATGATATCGTTGATGTTGCACAACTCCTTTTTGGGTTTGGAAGTGCGTGCAAAATTCAGCAGATCCTCGACAATGGTTTTACAGTGCCGTGTGTGCTTTTGAATGGTCTTGAGATCGGTGTAAATGTGAGAGTCCTCTTTGCGGTTACGCATCATGAGCTGGGTAAATCCCAGAATAATACCTAGCGGATTGTTGATCTCATGGGCGATGCCTGAAGACAACTCGCCGATGGAGGCCAGCTTGTCGGCCTGGGCGAGCTGGGCGCGCATCAACCGCTGCTGTTCGATGTCTTTCACCAGAAAATGGATGGTGCGGCCCGCTCCGCTATCTTCATCGGCCGGACTCGCACTAAGCACGACGCGGCGGATGCTGCCGTTCGCGATACGCAGATCGATCTCTGTGCTGGGCACGAACCCCTGTTTTTCGATCTGTTTGATCATGCGCCGCCATTGGGACTTGTCATTGAAAAAACCGGGCAGACGCAGGCCGTTGATCTCTTGAACCTCTAGTCCCAGGAGCTTGAAACCCGACGGATTGAGGTCCAGGATGCTGCCGTCCACCGATGCGGAAAGGATCATGTCTTTGGAGGCCTCGAATATCCGCCGGTACTTGTGTTCCGAGCGGGTCAGGGCCAGGCTGCGTTTGGTGACCAGTTGCTCAAGGTTTTGATTCAGAAAAAGCAACTCTTTGTGGGCCCTCTGAAGGGCCTGCCGGTCCTTGATGATGCCCTGGTATATGGTCCAGGTGCGTTCGAAAAACAGGGTCACTGCACCCACCACCATGAAGGCAAGGGAATTGATGGCGCCGCTGTAAGGCTGGAGCTGGGTCCACAAAGGCTGTTGATTGGAGACAAACAGGATCTGCTTGATGATGTGTCCCAGTGAACGTGAGACCGCAAACACGGACAGGGCCAGGCTGACCCACATCAGGTAGGTCCAGACGATATTCTGGGGATCCCGGCCTTTGAGCCGAACAGCAAAGTAGACACAGTCAAACGAGAGCACGATCATCATGAAAGAACCGCCCATATCTACGGCCCAGATGGGAAGCGAACTGACCGTCATGATACCGGCTCCTGGTAATCTTTCATTGGGAAGGAGGAGTTGTACAGGCGCCGCAGCCCGGTCAGCAATAAGAACATAGCCGGCACGCACAGCAAGTGGTCGAGCTTGGTGAAGTAATAGAGCTTCGCCAGCCAATCGAGGCCCGGGCCCGTGGTAATTTGCATCTGCATGCCATCAAGGTTTTCGACCGTGACCAATCCGGATTGTTCCAGCAGCCAATGCGAAAACATGGCATCGAGATTCCATGCGATAAAAAAAAAGGCAGCGTACTGGATATGCCGCCAGCCCTCGCTGAACGCCAGCAGCCGTTTTCGCAGCCAGTAGATCAGCAGACCCATGGAGAAGATGAAGAAGAGGTGGGCGAATTGATGGACAAACAGACCCTCCTGCCCGCCGTGGGTCTGGGTGGCGAAAACACAAGTTGGCTGCACAAGCCAAATGAAGAGTGCTGTCCGGAGGAAGCATCGTCGCAACATGGTGGTTTAGGACTCCTTTTTAATTCCCGCCGGGCGGGTCAGTGCTACGCAAGTCATTGCGCGGATTAGTAAAAAAAAGGTTATCACATGGCAGTGATGGTTTACAATACAGGCGGGTTGTCCTGGATGGTGTGAGGCAGATCCGTTGCCATGAGTCCTCCACTACCACTTTTAACGACATATCTTCAAAGTGCATTAGAGCAAGGCATATGCCACGGTAGACCTCGGGAGGTGGTCGGGCTGAAATAAAGATTTAACAGGTTGATATTATATGTATTATCGAATATAAGGGGTGCACTTGGCTTCAAGCGGCGATTCAGATCAGTCATCCATCCCCGCAATGAAGCGCATGGTTAATATTGCACCATCGGGTGGCTGTGTTATGAATCTTAAAGTTTTCAGTATGATATAGAATCGCAAAAAAAAGTATGGGGGTGCATTGTTTTTATTGCGATTAGAGCCCGAGAAAGGGACACAGCCGCCTGGATGAGAGCCATTTCCGTGCAACTGGATTTATAACTATCAGAAATTTAATTGAATTTAGGTATTGATGGATGGGCCTGCGACTGAAGGCGGTAGTCAGTGATGGTATGATATTTGCTTTTGATTTCCCGGGGCCGGTGGCTGCAGCGTGCGGACCTGTTTGCCCTTTCCGGCGATGATGGTGTCGATCATTACAAATGGAGGAAAACCGTGAGTCAATACTACCTGTTCCAAGATACACGCAAGTGCATTGGCTGCCGCTCATGCGAAGTACAGTGCAAAGTCAACAAAAACCTTCCGGCCGGCCCCCGGCTATGTCAGATGATCGAAGTGGGCCCCCGGGACATCGGCGGTCTGCCAAAAACAGCGTATATCTTCATACCCTGCTACCACTGTGAAGAGCCCTGGTGTGTGGCTGCCTGCCCCACCGGCGCCATGCAGAAGCGTGGTCAGGACGGCATCGTTTTCGTGGATCACAGCCTGTGCGTGGGATGCAAAACCTGCATTTCGGCCTGTCCCTGGGGTGCGCCCCAATGGAATGCGCAAACGGGCAAAGTGGTCAAATGCGATTACTGCATGGATCGCATAGACGCCGGCCTGAATCCGGCTTGCGTTACGGTCTGCACCACCCACTGCCTGGACTTCGGCCAGGTGGAGGAGATGACCCAGATTCGCCGCCAGCGCCACGCCAACTCGACGGCATCCATGGAGCACAGCAGTTTTTAACCGGTCTTCACTGTCATAGAGAGTGCGAACCATGTCAAATACAACATGTCCGGTTAACCAGACCCTGATCGAGGTCCGCCAGGCCCTTGAAGAGAATCGGCTGACCCACCCGCGCAGCCGCTGGGTGACCGAAGAGATCCAGACCCTGGTGGTGGATATCGCCATGGGCCGCGGGGGACAGGACCATCTGCCCTCCATGGCAGAGCGCATTCAGAGTCTGCAGGATTTCAACGACAGCGATGCGTCCGTTCAACTGGCCCAGTGGCTGGGCGAACAACTGACCGCCCATGAGGAGGTGTTCCGCAGCCATATCAAGACCCACAACTGCGCCGCCGGCGACTGCGAATACCTCACCCCGGCACCCTGTCAGATGGCCTGCCCGGCCGGCATTGACGTGCCCACCTATGTCTCTCTGATCGGTATGGGCCGGGATGCCGAGGCCATCGAGATCATTCGGCGCGACAACCCCCTGCCGTGGGTGTGCGGCCTGGTCTGCACGCGGCCCTGTGAATTCATGTGCGTGCGGGGACGCATCGACACACCGGTCTCCATCAAGTTTATGAAAGCCTTCTCTGCCGAACGAGCCTTGTCCTGGGGGCAGTACCGCAACCCGCCCCAGGCAAAGAAAAACCATCATAAGGTCTGCGTGGTGGGCGCCGGTCCCGGCGGGCTGAGCGCGGCTTATTACCTGGCCCTCAAAGGGTATAACGTGCGGGTGCTCGAAGCTCTGCCCTCGGCGGGTGGCATGATTTTCGTGGGCATTCCGCGCTACCGCCTGCCGCGGGAGGTCATCGACCGCGAGGTCGCCATGATCGAGGCCCTGGGGGTGGAGTTCCGTTTTAATACACGCTTTGGAAAAGATGTCACTTTAAAGCAGTTGAAGGCCGAAGGTTTTGAAGCCTTCTTTTTCGCCGTGGGCGCCCACGCCGCTTTTAAATTGAACATTCCCGGCGAAGAGGACCTCGACCAGGTGCACGAGGCCATTGATTTCCTGCTGCAGGTCGCCCTGGGCGAGCGCCACGCGCCCGGCCGCCGCGTGATCGTCATCGGCGGCGGCAATGTGGCCATCGATGCGGCCCGCACCTGCTTGCGCCTGGGCTGTGAAGAGGTGACCCTGGCCTACCGGCGCACCCGCCATGAAATGCCGGCCGACGAAGAGGAGGTCGAACAGGCGGAAGAAGAGGGCGTGCGGTTTGCCATGCTCACCGTGCCTGTGGCCGTGGAAAGTGAGCGCGGCGTCATGACCGGGCTGCGCTGCCTGAAGGCCAAACTGGTCAGCCAACCCGGCTCCCAACGCAAGTCACCCAAACCCATCGAGGGCAGCGATTTCGTCATGCCGGCCGACGCCTTGATCAGCGCCATCGGCCAGCGGGTGGAGAACCAGTGGCTGGGCGAACTCAAAGCGCTGCAGTGGAGCCGGCGCGACACCATTCGGGTGAACACCGCCACTATGGCCACCAGCATCGAGGGGGTTTTTGCGGCCGGCGACGCCGTCACCGGACCGGCAACGGTCATCGAAGCCATCGGCGGTGGCAAACGCGCCGCCTTGGGCATCGATCGGTACTTTCATGGTATTCCCCAGCCTAACATGCCTCCGGTGCCGGTTCGACGCCGCCGCGTCTCCTGGACCGAAGTGCCGGCCAACACCAAGATGGCCCTGAAACGGCCGTCCATGCCGCTGTTGAACATGGACCGGCGCCGGACCACCTTTCAGCAGGTCGAGCTGGGCTATTCGGAAAACATGGTGCGCGAGGAGGCCCGGCGCTGTCTGCGTTGCGATATCTGCCGGCGCTGTGGTTTGTGCGTCAGCATCTGCCGCGACAAGATGGGCATTGAAGCCTTGGAGCTGGGCTATTTGGAGTTCGACCACCCCGGCGCCACAGATTTTCGGCGCACCCAGGAGCGTTGCATCGCTTGCGGGGCCTGTGCCACGCACTGCCCCACCGGCGCCATGCATATGGAAGACCGCGGTAATGAGCGCATCCTCTCATTGTGCGGCACCATATTGAACCGCCAGCCTCTGGTTTTCTGTGAGCTATGCGGCGGCGTGATCGGCACGCAGCGCTATCTGGACTATATCCGTGGGCGACTGCACAAGACGGCTCCCAGCATGAACCAGCATCCGCTCTGTGATGCATGCGGGCGCAAAGCGGGAATGCAACAAGACCGTAGTCTGTATCCCATAACCTGAATCCTGCTTTTCCGGCAGGCCGTAATGAGGAGCATGCAATGGTGCTGAACAAAGGTCAGAAAGTGGAAGTCTTTCGCCGCAGCAAAGACGAAAGTTGGGAAGCTTATATGGATGAACTCGTGGGACGCCACGGCATCATTACCGATCCGGATACCCATATTAACGATCCGGATGCCCTGGTAGAGGTCAGTCTGGAAAACAAAGGCACCTTCCGGTTGCCCCAGGACTGTTTACGCGAACTGGAGGATTGAACCCCTGGCGGAAAATCGCTTGCGGTGCCTGTACCCCCTACAGCAAAAAATGAGGTTATGGAGAGATAGAGGAGAAAAATATGTCAAAAAGTTCAGTTTTCAGTGTCTGCGGTATGTGTACGGTGCGTTGTCCCATTAAGGTGCATGTGGAGAACGGCCATGTCTCTTTCATAGAAGGCAATCCCCATGTCCCGGCCATGAAGGGCGCCGTTTGCCCCCGGGGCGCTGCCGGAACGGCCTTGATCAACGATCACGAACGTCCCCAGACGCCCCTGATCCGCGAAGGCAAACGCGGGGAAGGCAAATGGCGCAAAGCCACATGGGACGAGGCCTTTGACTACGTGGCAAAGCGTTTGAAGAGCATCAAGAAGAAATACGGGGCCCAGGCCATCGCGCTCAGCGACCGAGGCGGGCCTTTCAGGGACATTCACCGCGCCTTTTTGCGTGGCCTCGGTACCCCCAACTACAACAACCACGATTCATCCTGCGCCCGAAACGTCCAGCACGCTGCCCTGTCCCTCACCGGTATGGGGCGCAAGGCCGTATCTTACGATTTCAAGAACGCGCGCCATGTGGTCCTGCAGTTCCGCAATATCTTCGAGGCCATCAATGTACAGGAAGTCAACAACCTGATGGACGCCATGGAGAACGGCTGCAAGCTGACGGTAATCGATATTCGCGCCAATATTTCAGCCACTAAAGCCAGCCGCTTCCTGAAAATTCGTCCCGGCACCGACTATGCCTTCAATCTTGCGGTGATCCACGAACTGCTCAACAAACGCCTCTGCAACGAACGCTTCGTTGACCGCCACATGGAAGGCGTCAAGGAGCTGGAGCAGTTTGTCCAGCCCTACACGCCGGAGTGGGCTGAAAAAGAGACCGGCATTGAAGCCTTACAGCTCAGGAAGTTCGTCACGGAGCTGGCCGACGCCGCGCCCGCAGTAATCTGGCACCCGGGTTGGATGGCGGCGCGCTATACCGACTCCTTCTATATCTGCCGCAGCATTTACATCATCAACGCCCTGTTGGGCGCATACGGCACCAAAGGCGGCCTGCCTTTCGTCAACAAGCCCGGCGATGTGGGCCGCAAGGGTTTGAAGAAATTCATGGACCTCTATCCCAAACCCAAAGAGAAGCGGGCCGACGGCGTGGGCTGGCGCTATCCCCAGTTCGAAGAGGGCCCCGGCCTGGCCCACTTGCTGTTCCAGGCCATGAAAGCCGAAGACCCCTATCCGGTCAAAGCCTACTTCGCCTACCGCCACGACCCGCTCATGGGCTACCCCGAACCCGAACGCCTGAAGAAGATGTGGGACAAACTCGACCTGCTGGTCTCGGTGACCTTCAGCTGGTCGGACACCGCCTGGCATTCGGATGTGGTCCTGCCCCTGTCGCCCTACCTGGAGCGCGAGAGCATCATCGTCACCAAAAACGCTCTCAAACCCCAGTTCTTCGTCCGCCGGAGGGCCGTGGAGCCGCGTTACGATACCAAGGCCGACTGGGAGATCGTGGCGGGGCTGGCCAAGCGCATGGGGTTGAAAGAGCTGGTTTTCGACACCGTCGAAGATCTGTGGAATTTCCAGTTGGAGGGTACCGGCGTGACCATCGAAGATTTCGACTCAAAAGGCATCGTGGGTCTGGCCGACAAGCCGCTCTATCGCGATTTTGAAGCTATTAAGTTTAAAACCCCCAGCGGGAAAATTGAAATCATTTCAAAAAAGCTGGAGGACAACGGCCTCCAATCGCTTAAGCCGTATCAACCGCCAAAAACACCGCCCAAAGGCCAATTTCGGCTCACTTTCGGACGTTGCGCACTCCACACCCAAGGCCATACCGTCAACAACGCCATGCTCGCCGAGCAGATGCCCGAAAACGTCCTGTGGATCAACCAGCAGGCGGCTGAAGAACTGGACATCAGCGACGGTGACCGGGTGAGCGTCAGCCAGAACGGTTACGTCGAGGAGATCACCGCCAAGGTCACCGAAAGGATCCACCCCGAAGCCGTCTTTGTCATCCACGGTTTCGGTCACAAACTGCCGGTGGAAAGCCGTGCCTACGGCAAAGGCCTGGCCGACAACAAGTTTATGAAGGGTGGTATGGATATTTGGGATCAGGCCGGCGGCGCCATTGCGTACCAGGAGCATTTCGTGGAGGTTAAACCGGCTAAAGGCGAATAACAGTAGACTGCGTGACGTGCTCCATCTCTCCACCAGGGGGTGCCGAACAGTCAGGATCGATCGGCACCCCCTTTTCTATAAGTGGTCTTAATCAGCGGAATTGGGTCCAATTGAGGGCAAAAACGACGAAACGGTGATAAGGTGGATCAAAGGGCGGAGTCCTGTGTCCTTTTTTTCATCCTCATCATTCTTTGCCAACGTCAAACCGGACCCAATTTGGAGCGCTTTTAGGCTTGGGTTTTTTCCCATAGAAAAGATCGTCCATGATCGAAAACAACTGTCTTGAATGGCGATTGCGTGTAATTAATTCCCGAATGACTTTGTGCGGAAAGGTATTGGCGTGACTCCACGGGCAGACGCGCATACAGATATTGCAATCCGTTCCCACTTTTCCCCAGTAATCGAAGCAGGTTTCAGCGTTTAGCTTCCAACGCAAGGTGCCGTTCACGATTCCAGGATCCTCAATGGGTATGGATCTGGATGGGCAGCATGTGGCACATTTTTTACAAATACGGCAGAAGTGTTCAACGCCGATATCAACAGGTTTATCGGGAACCAAGGGCAGATCGGTAGTGACCGCCCCCAATCTCACTCTCGGCCCGAACGCTTTGGTCATTAAGTATCCCATTCGTCCGCACTCCCCTAGACCGGCATCCACAGCCAACGGAACCATCAATAGGTCATAGTGCCGCAAATGGTGGGCGGAGGCCGAGTAGCCAAGGTTGGCGATAAATGCCGCAAGCTGAGTTGAGATATAGGCACCCAGGGCGTAGTTGCCCATGCTGGCGATGGTGGTGGGCGTATGGGGGGCCGTGCCCACCAGGTCCAGAGCCATTTCGGTTGCAAAAACCACCGCATACTTATGCTTTAATTCAAGCGGTTTGCCCCATTCATCCCAGTTGTCATGAAAGATTTCACCCCTGTGCGAATATATCCAAAGGGGGTTTATCGCTGAAATCCCAACCAGATCAGCACCCATATTTTTCGTATACCCCTTGACGGTGTCGCTGGCAACTGCAGGCGCCATAGGATGTGGTTTATCCGGGAAGAGGGGAAAGATGTCAGGTTCAACCATATGGGGGCCTGAAAGATGCATCGGTATGGACAATGAGGCAAAGGCAGCGGCCACATTGGTTCTCTCATGGGGTTTGTCGATGGTGCCGGGCCGCCCTAAAGGTCCGCCTTTATCCCTTCTGGCATCATCGTAGACTTTTAAGTCCGGATGCTGTTGATAAAACGCTTTATATGGGTCGGAATCCGGCCGAAGTGATCGATTCCGGGCAAATACAATTTCCCGTTCGTCTTGGCGGTTGACGGTTCCGCTAATCAGCCCTTTGGTGCCCTGTAATGCCTTGGCGTTCACGCCAAGGCGACTCACAAAGAAGACTGCCGTAGAAACCTCAATACAAAGCACGACAATTAAGGCGATCATCCCAGGCACGGTATGCAATGCCCCTGTGCGGTAGAGATGAAAAGCCGTCCACAGCATAATTGCCATTGCGAAGCATTGGAGGCCACCGAAGATCGATGCGCGCCGCTCTTGCTCCCAAATAGAAGAGATGAAATAACTCAAAGCAATAGATGCCGGGACGATGATGCCCACTGCGACGATCCAGAATAAACCCTCTTTCATCCGGGACCTTTCGTTCTATTGTCAATCGGAAAATATAGATCCATCAAACAACTTACGTGCCGTTCTGAGGATGGCGGTCCGCTGAACTTGACCCTGAGCGTCCAGAGTGGCGACAACCGTCATTGCACCGGTGGGATGTTCGATGGGCAACATTTTTTGGCTCCCCCCCTTAATGGTCGCTATTTCCGCTGCGGAGCTGTCGGCAAGCAGGCAAGCCGTCGCGACGCTGACGGCACCCAGCACACCGATGGCCGCATGGCAGCGATGGGGAATGAAGGTGCGGGTCGAGATTGTGCCGCCGTGCTTTGGCGGACTTACCAGGGTCATCTTCGGTACGGATTTTTCCGAAACGTCACCCAGGTGCATACGCAACCCGGCTTCCAGGCGAATCGCCTCCAGTTTTGACCTGAGGGATTCATTGGCTTCCAGTGACTCAGGCGCTTCCTGCCCGGTGATGCCCATATCGGATGCCCGCATGACAACGCAGGGCATGCCGTTGTCGATCAGGGTCGCTTGGACCCCTTCGATCACATCCGCCGTGTTGCCGGTCGGTAAAAGGGCACCGCAAGAAGAGCCGGCCGTATCTTCAAATCGGAGAGGTACGGGGGCTGCCGTTCCCGGTACACCATCGATCTGCGCATCACCTTGGTAGGTGACCTTACTGTCCGGTGTGGCGACGGTAGCGACGGCAATCTGCCCGGTATTTTCCATGAAGATACGCACCTCGGTGTTGCCGTCACGGGCTTTGACAAGGCCCCGTTCGAGCGCAAAAGGACCAACACCGGCCAGGATGTTCCCGCAATTCTGTGCATCGGATACAATGGCTTGATCGACAAAAACCTGCAGAAACAGGTAATCGACATCGATTCCGGATCGCATCGACTTTTTGACCACAGCGATCTTTGAGGTGAGCGGATCGCCCCCCCCCATACCGTCGATCTGGCGCTTGTCCGGCGATCCCATTACCCTGAGCAGGAATGTATCTCTGGCCGCCCTGTCTTTCGGCAGGTCGCCGGCAAGGAAGTACCCGCCCTTGGATGTACCGCCGCGCATCCACATGCAGGGGACGGCATCATACATATTTCAACCCTTTTTCGGCCAGTCTTTTCCTCATGTTGTACATGTCCAGCCCCAGTTCTCCACTGGCCAGACGACGGCGTTTTTCCGCTTCGGCGGCCACGCGCGCCTTTGCCTTTTCGAGCACATCGGTCGCCTCTTCACGGCGGACAACACACACGCCGTCATCGTCGGCAATAATGATATCTCCCGGGTGGATGAGCGCACCGGCGCAAACAACGGGCACGTTGACCGACCCCAGCGTCTCCTTGACCGTGCCTTGTGCGAAAATCGTCTTGGACCAGACCGGGAAACCCATCGCCGTCAGGTCGCGCACATCGCGAACCCCCGCGTCGATGACCAGCCCTTTGCCACCGCGTGCCACCAGTGAGGTGGCCAGCAGGTCGCCGAAATAACCGTCTTCGCAGGGTGAGGTCGGTGCAAGTACGAGCGCGTCACCCTTGGCCACCTGCTCGACGGCCACGTGAATCATCCAATTGTCACCGGGTGGCGCGGAAATCGTTACCGCCGACGCGGCCATCTGTGCGCCTGAATAGATCGGCCGCATATAGGCGGCCAGCAAGCCTTTGCGTCCCTGGGCTTCATGCACGGTCGCCACGCCGCATTCGCCCAGTGCTTTGATAACCGCGGGCTTGGCCCGCTCGATATTTTGGACTACAATATTCATGATAGTTCATCCACTGTTCTTGGGAAAACGGATTGAAAACCTTCTGCATATTGGGCATTACGCCCTCCCGCCATTCCACCGGAATTGCGGCGGAAATGGTTGCCCCTGTTCTGTGCAACATGGGTGTAAAACTGCCAGAGGTGCTCTTGTCCCTGCATACATTCGATTGCAGCCCGTTTTTTGTCCCATACCTCGGTGATATCGAGGAAGACATCCGGTTTCCAGTTCATCTGTTCGGTCTGATGCGGCTCGAAAAGATAAACTTGCGGTGCGCCCAGCACCTGCTCTCCGGGATTGTGGCCCCATGCCTGGGCAATCATCCGGCACTCCAGCACGAACCGCGTCGTATTCATATGGTCGGTGTTATACGGGTCCCAGAACGAATGGCTCATCATGAAGGTCGGCTGCACCTTGCGGATCAAATCCACGAATCTGAACTGCGACGTCTTGCCCAGATCAAGGGGGTAATCCCCAAGATCGAAAAACTGGATATCGTGAACATCCAGAGCTTTGGCAGCCGCCTCGGCTTCCTTGCGGCGTGCTTGCTTGACCTTTTCAAGGGTGGTGTCTCCCTTCTTCCACAGTTTGGCCGATTCGCCGCGTTCGCCAAAGGAAAGGCAGACCACCGTGACATCGTATCCCCGTTGGGCATGCAGTGCGATGGCGCCGCCGGCACGCCATACGAAATCCGCCGCGTGTGCGCTGACAACCAATACCGTTTTATTTGCCATCGTGTACTCCTGTGTTTATCCATCGGCTGGGTGCCGTGGCGGTTAGAAGTCGTTTCAAAACCTGCCTTCGAACCCCATCTGTGTATCGGGCGTCAGGTTCAATCTGCCGCCCGCCGCATCTTGGACCCGAATGCAGGCTTTACTATCACTTACAGCAAGCGCCGGGTTTTCAGGCTTCGAGCTGCTGTTCCAGGTCGTGCAGCACTTTGTAACAATTCAGAACCTGGCCGACACCGGCGTTCGGCTCGCGGCCCTCCCGTATGGCGCTAAAAAATTCGCGATCCTGCAATTCAATTCCGTTCATGGACACGTCCACCTTGGAGACATCGATGGGTTCCTCCCGGCCGTCCACCAGGTCGTCGTAGCGGGCAATATAGGTGCCGTTATCACAGATATAGCGGAAAAAGGTGCCCAAAGGGCCGTCATTGTTGAAAGAGAGCGACAATGTGCAGATGGCGCCGGAGAGGGTCTTCATCTGGATCGACATGTCCATGGCAATACCCAGATCCGGGTGGATGGGGCCCTGCACCGCATTGGCCTGCGCAATCTCTTCACCGGTCTGATAGCGGAACAGATCTACGGTATGCGCGGCGTGATGCCACAACAGGTGGTCGGTCCAGGAGCGGGGTTCCCCTAAAGCATTCATATTGGTGCGGCGAAAAAAGTAGGTCTGCACATCCATCTGCAGGACTTTCAACTCACCGGCGGTGACGCGTTTGTGCACCCACTGGTGCGAAGGATTGAAACGCCGCGTGTGTCCGACCATGCACGTCCGCCCGGTCTCCTGCTGCGCGCGCTGCACCTCCTGTGCCGCATCCCAACTGTCCGCCAGAGGGATCTCCGTCTGCACATCAACGCCGGCTTGCATGCACTCAATGGCTTGGGTGGCGTGCATTTGGGTCGGCGTGCACAGGATGGCCGCCTTGACACCGGGTAACGTCAGCGCTTCGGCAAGATCCGTGGTGGTGTGGGCAATGCCGTACTTTTCGGCCACCTTTTTTGTCTTATCCGGTAGACGTCCAACCAGGGAAACGACGTCGATGTTGTCCATGTTTTTAATGCCGTCGAGGTGCTTGATGCCAAAAGCGCCCGGGCCGGCTAGGATAACTTTCATAGGTATCTCCCTTAGGTTTCGAGTTAACTGTTTTCAATGATTAAATGCCCCACAGCCGTATTGGATGCCGGAACGTGGTAAAATCTGTGTTTCAGGTTAACCGTATCGTTGAGGGCGCCCCGCATGATCAACCACATCACCAACTCGATTCCCTCGGAGCCGCTCTCGCGCACATAATCTATATGCGGTTTATGGGATAGCCCTTCAGGGTCCGCGATCAATTGATCCATGAAATCGTTATCAAACGCCGGGTTGATCAGTCCGGCACGCGGTCCTTGCAGCTGGTGGCTCATGCCCCCGGTGCCCCATATCTGAACGTTGAGCGCTTCGTCATATGACGTCACCGCCCTGCGCAAGGCTTTACCCAATGCGTAACAGCGCTCACCCGAAGGTGGCGGATAAAGGACCACGTTGACCGGAAAAGGGATGATCCGGCAGGGCCACGCCTCGGGTTGGCCGAACATGAGCGATAAGGGGACGGTGAGGCCATGATCCACGGCCATGGTGTTCACGATGGTCAAATCAAAGCCGTCGATAATCAGCGATTGGGCGATGTGCGCGGCCAGTTGGGGGTGGCCGATCACATCGGGTACCGGCCGCGGCCCCCAGCCTTCGTCAGCCGGTTGGTACCTTTCCCCGCCCCCGATGGCAAAGGTGGGCACCAGATCGAGACTGAATGCCGATGCATGATCGTTGTACAGCAGTATAATGACGTCCGGCTGTTGTTCGGCAATCCACTTTTTGGAGTACACGTAGCCGTCAAACAACGGCTTCCAGTAAGGCTCCTCGGTTTTGCCCAGGTCTATGGCCGCGCCAATAGCCGGGACGTGAGAGGTGGTAACCCCGGCGGTGATTTTCGCGCCGACTGTTTTTGGCGCTTCCGGTTCGACGGCCTTTTCAGGATCATGAAGCCAGCCTTGGGGGGCTCTGCCCCCGGCGAGCATCATCTGAGCGTACTCCTCCTGGGTCATGTCGGTCATCGAGGCTGCCGCCGTTTGGAAGGAGATATGGTCGGATAAAAATATCTTGGCCAGAAAGTAGATGTTGCCGCCCAGGGCGATCATGCGATTGTAATCGCGATCCAGGACCGCCTGTTTCTGCGCTTGGCTCATCGCCCAATCATCCAGATAGGCGCGCTCGTCAGCCCTGAAACGCTTGCGATTTAAAGGCTTCATCAGTGACATGCAGAACTGGTTGAGGTGAAAGCCGATCCTGGCCATATCCGCATCGAAGATTGTGGTGCCGGGAATGTCGATATAGGGTTTTTCAAGGGACATGGTTTATCTCCTTAATCTTGCCAGTAAAGACCCATTGGATTATCGATCAGCAGCTTGTGCTGCAGTTCGGGAGTTGGAGCGATGTGGGGAATAACGTCAACCAACCGGCCGTCATCGGGCATATGGTGTTTCATGTTCGGGTGAGGCCAGTCGGTGCCCCAGAGAACGCGGTCGGGAAAGGTTTCAACCACCCGACGGGCAAAGGGTCTGACGTCGCTGTAATGGGGTGGTCCTTCGCCGGATAGCCGTTCGGGGCAGCTGACCTTGGACCAGAAATTGGGGTGTTCGCGCATCATTTTCATAAACAGCTCAAACTCCGGCCCGTCAACCGGTTTGCTCACGTCCGGCCGACCCATATGATCGACGACGACCACGGTGGGCAGGGAAATAAAAAAGTCATAGAGCTCGGGCAATTCATGGGCTTCGAAGTAGATCACGATGTGCCAGCCCCATGTCTTTACGCGCTCGGCGATCTGTTGCAACGCGTCAAATGGCAGAACGTCAACGAGGCGCTTAACGAAATTAAACCGAGCCCCCCGCACACCGGCCTGGTGAAGTTCGGCGAGTTGGTCATCCGTGATGTCGCTTTTAACCGTGGCCACCCCGCGGGCCATGTCGTCGGACGATCGCAGCGCGTCCACAAGGGCGCTGTTGTCGGCGCCATGACAGGTCGCCTGGACAAGTACATTGCGGGAAAACCCGAGGTGGTCGCGCAATTCCCAGAGTTTTTCCTTGGGTGCATCACAGGGGGTGTACTTGCGTTCCGGTGCGTAGGCAAAGCGATCTCCGGGACCGAAGACATGGCAATGGGCGTCAACTGCACCCGATGGGGGAATGTATACGGGTTTTGATGGTGCCGGGTGAAACGGCAGCCAACCCGGGTCCATTGTGAATGTGCTCATTTAATCCTCTTTTGGGTGCCGTATCGCAACTTGTCTAGTGTTGTGTCCTGGAAACAAGTGACAAATCATAACCGTCAAAATTCCAATGAAAATACCCAACGACAAAATCCAAATGTCAAATAAATGTATTTTATCGAATTAATATTCAATCGGTCCCCATCCGCCATTTGACATTCGGACTTTGGCATTGGGATTTGATTCCTGTGCCACCCCAAGTTTAACGTTGGCTACTCAAATCTCTCAAATGGTAAACCCACATAATTTTCAGCCATTGCCGTCCTTGCCGCTACCGAGCCGGTCAGATAGTCGAGTTCGGCAAGCTGCAGGCGTTGACCCAGGGGGTCGTCGTCGACTTTATGCATCATTGCCGTAAACCACCATGAGAACCGGACGGCTTTCCAGACGCGTCGCAAGCAGGTGTCGGAATAGCGATCCAGAAGGTCCGTACGTTTTTCTCCATAGTAGGCAATCAGTGCACGCGACAGGTAATGAATGTCGGCTGCGGCCAGGTTCAACCCCTTGGCCCCGGTGGGGGGCACGATGTGGGCGGCGTCGCCGGCCAGCAGAAGGGCGCCGAAGCGCATCGGCTCGGCAACAAAGCTCCTCAACGGTGCAATGCTCATTTCCAGACGCGGCCCGGTGACCAGGTTCTGGGCGATGTGTTCAGGCAGGCGCCGCCGCAACTCATCCCAGAAGGCGTCATCGGTCCAGTTGTCTACATTGTCCTTCAGATCGCACTGGATATAGTAGCGGCTGCGGGTATGTGAGCGCATGCTGCACAGGGCAAAGCCGCGTTCATGGTTGATATATATCAGCTCCCGGTCTATCGGCGGGACATCGGAGAGAATTCCCAGCCATCCGAAAGGGTAGACTTTCTCAAATTCACTGATCTTGTCGGGGCCGGCACTTTTGCGGGATATGCCATGATAGCCATCGCATCCGGCCACAAAATCGCACACCAGTTCCCGCCGTTCTCCATTTTTTTCGTAGATAATGCGGGGCTTTCCCGACAGAAAGTTCTCTACCGCGACGGCTGGCGCTTCATACTCGATGATAGCGCCGTTATTCAGCCGCGCTTCGATCAGATCACGGGTGAGCTCTGTCTGCCCGTAAATCATCACCGAACTGCCACCGGTCCATTTGTGCATGTCGATGTATTCCTTGCGGCCGTCGAAAGCCAATGAGAAGCCCCCATGAACCAGGCCTTCCCGGTCCATGCGTTCATTGACCCCGGCGGCGCGAAGCAAGTCGGCGCAGCTTTGCTCCAGCACTCCGGCCCGAATCCGGCCAAGTACATGGTCACGACTTTGACGTTCCAGTATGACCGAATCTATTCCGTTCAGAAAAAGAATCTGAGACAGAAGCAAACCGGATGGTCCCGATCCGATGATGCCGACTTGAGTTCGCATGATTTCTCCCTATGTCAATGGTTGATAGGAAGCTTTTTTGATTTGATACAAAGAACGCTGCAGCGTTATCTTTTGAGACATACTCGGATGCTTTTCTCACCGCAGTATGCACCCCACCTGGTTATAGGTACGAAGATAGGCATCCTACAGAGAATATCAATTCGTATTCCGAATTCTCTTTTGCATGTTGAAGCGTGTGACGGAACTTATTTCAACCCGGAGATAATTTCAGCTCGATTTCTCTGGACACCGCCTTAAAGTATTCGGATTGTTTTGGAATGTCCGCTGTAGTGATCTGCTGTTTGAAGCCCACCGCCCAGAGTGCGATTTGCGTATTGGCCCGGTTGGAAGGCACGGGTACGGCAAATGCCCTTACGCCTTCAATATATTCCTCCCGATCAATCACGACGCCTTCTGTGCGGGCATTCATTACCAGTCTTTTATACTCCCTCTTGTCGACACACGTGTTGGGAGTAAATTTTTCCAGCTCATTAGTTGCCAGGATACGGTCCAACTCGTCATCGTCCAACTGGGCAAGCAGGGCCTTTCCGGCGGCTCCTGCGAACAGCGGAATGCTCATGCCGACTTCAGAATGAATTTTTAGATTGGACGCAGAGTCGGCTTTGTCGATGATAACCGCCTTCAGCCCCATGCGAAGACCCAAAAAGGCGGACAATTGGGTTTTCTTATTGATTTCTTCGAGATAGGGATGCACAGTCGCAATCAATTCGGAAGCACCTCCGGCTGCGCGGCCCAATATATACAACCGGGTGCCGAACTGGAACTTGCCATCGCTCTTTTTTTCCAGTATTTTTTTATCATCCAACGTGTAGACGATGTTGAACACGGTGCTTTTATTCAAGCCCAATGCTTTGGATATTTCACTGACACCCAGGGGCTTTTTAGAACCGGCTAGAAGCTCCAGGATGGCAACGCATTTATCTATAGCAGGGACCCTTTTGAATTTTAATTTCATTGGTTTCATTCAACAGTATGGGTTTCTATAGAGAACAGATGAACTCTATGTAGACCCGTGCCCGGAAATTGTCAACTAAAAAGTGAACCGTATTTATTTAATATATGAAGTTGACAATACTCCGGCGATAGTCTATATAGAATCTATTTGTTCTCTATAGAGATCGTGGATGGGGGGCCACGCTTCACACCGATTAAAATCCGCAAATTGTTGATATGGAATGCAATCCACATCCATCCTAAAGAAGGAGGTTGCAGCAACCGCCTTAAAAATAGAGACCTATCTGTCATGAATCCCATCTTGAAAGGAGGTACCCGACTATGAACAAAAATTTTTTATTGATTTTCACGGCCTTGGCGATGTTTGTGAGTGTATCAATCTTTCTCCCCGCCTTCAACCCGCCGGCATATGCCGCAAAGGTAATCAGGCTGAAAGTAGCCCATTATTTTCCGCCACCGGCCAACCAGTCCAAACTCATGCATGCTTTCTGCAAAGAGCTTGAAAAGCGCACCAACGGCCGCGTGAAAGTCGATTACTTTGCCGGCGGGTCATTGCTCAAAGCCCCGGCAATGTTCGAAGGGGTCGTTAACGGAATCGCCGATATCGGGTACTCCCATGTGTATTATACCGCCGGCCGCATGCCGGTGACCGAAACGTCGGGTTTGCCGCTCGGCTATCCCAGCGCCTGGGTGGGTGGCCACGTGGTGAACGATTTCTACGATGAATTCAAGCCCAAGGAGTTCGACAAGGTCAGGGTCCTCTGGTTAAACACTTCCACCCCGAGTGCCATCGCCTCCAAAAAGCCGGTGCGTAAACTGGAAGATCTCAAGGGCCTTACCATCAGGGCACCCGGTCTCTCCGGAGAAATTATGAAAGCCCTGGGAGGCACCCCCGCTCCTACACCCATGATGGAAGTGTATGACGCCATCGCCAAAGGGGTCATTGATGGGGAGGCTTCAAACTTTGAAACCCTGGTCGCTTTCAAATTTGGGGAAGTTGTAAAGTATTCAACCTCGATATGGCAGATCACCTATCCCTTTCCCTTTTACTGTGTCATGAATAAAAACACCTATAATAAGCTGCCGGCGGACATCAAAACTATCTTTGACCAGCTGGTTGGCGAGTACAAAGAGCGCTATATACTGATGTGGAATTCCGTCGATTTCAACGGAAAAGCGTTTGGTGAGAAAAAGGGTGTCGAGTTTATTGATCTGCCGCCAAGTGAGCTCACAAAGTGGCAGGCGGCCGTCAAGCCGGTTTTCGAGAATTATGTGAAAAAGATGGCGGGAAAGGGCTTTTCAGAAGCAGAGGTAAGGGGTTGGATTAAATTCCTGCGGGAGCGAATAGACTATTGGACGCGTCGACAAATCGCCCTGCGCATTCCGTCGATCGCCGGCCCTCCTGAATTGAAGCCGCAGGCGATAAAGTAATAGGCGCATGCCCGCTAACAGATATTTGCATATGCGTCTTCAGGGTGCTGAGAGCTGACCCGTGCGGGGGGGCAAGCCCCCTGCACGGGTGGGCAATGGAGAGGAAGCCTTGTTATTCGACAAATTTGAAAAGCGCAACGCGCAGTTCAGCAGATGGTGCGAGTGGTTAAGCATTGCGGCGATGCTGCTTATGATGACCGTTACCTGTATTGATGTCGTGGGCGCAAAGGTTTTCAAGTGGCGTCTGCCGGGTGCCATCGACATGGTGATGCTTTCCCAGTTGGTGGCCATCGCTTTTGCTGCCGGCATAACGCTGATCAAAGGTCGTCACATCCAAGTGGAGTTTTTTATCAGGCTGCTGCCACAGCGAGTCCAGCACGTTGTCGACAGCATGGTTCTATTTCTGCTGCTGGTTTTTTTCACTATCCTTATCTGGCAAGTTGGTATGCTGGGCTATTCCTTCCAAACCTCGGGTGAGTACAGTGCAACGATATACATACCCTATTATCCCTTTGCCTATGGTATTGCCGTAGCCAGTGTTCCTGTCTGGCTGGTTATTTTAGTGAAATTTATTAAATCGCTGACAAAGGGTGCGCGAAGATGAGTCCAATCGCCGTAGGGATTGCCGGCATCGTTTTTCTCATATTGCTGTTCCTGCTCAGAATGCCGGTTGCCTTTGCCATGGCGCTGGTTGGATTCGTCGGTTTTGCCGTATTGGCGTCCCCGGAAGCAGCGCTGAGTCTTCTGGCCAATGATATTTTTGGCGCGTTTACGTCTTATCCTCTGAGCGTTATCCCCATGTTTATTCTGATGGGCACCTTCGCCTTTGCTTCCGGAATCAGCCGGAGGCTGTTCCAGACGGCCTATGCCTGGATAGGACACCGTACCGGCGGACTGACCGTGGCCACGGTCTTCGCCTGCGCCGGGTTTGGCGCCATTTGCGGATCCAGCACGGCCACGGCGGCCACTATGGGGAAAATAGCGCTTCCGGAGATGAAGAAGTACAACTACGACGATACGTTGGCCACCGGCACGGTTGCCGCCGCCGGCACACTGGGTATCCTTATCCCACCGAGCACCGTTTTGATCGTCTATGGCTACATGACCGAACAGTCCATCGGTAAACTTTTCATCGCCGGGATCGTACCGGGAATATTCCTGAGCATCTTTTTTGCTGCAACCGTGGCTTATCTGTGCTGGCGCAACCCCGGTATCGGTCCCCCCGGAGCCGCCACCAGCTGGAAGGAAAGACTGAAGGCACTTTCGGGAATCTTGGAGGCGTTGATGCTGTTCATTCTTGCTATCGGCGGGTTGTTCGGCGGGTTGTTCAGTCCCACGCAAGCCGGCGCGATCGGTGCCGGCGGTGCCTTGCTCATCGGACTGGTGCGGCGTCAGCTCAAATGGCAGACATTCATAGAGGCCTGCAGAGATGCCTTGCGCACGTCATGTATGGTCATATTCATTATTACGGGGGCAGTCATCTTCGGCCATTTCATGGCGGTTTCCAGAATCCCCTTCGCTTTGGCCGACTGGCTGGGGGGGCTTCCCATTCACCCGATGGCCGTTATGAGTGTCATCGTATGCATTTACTTCATGGGCGGTTTTTTCATGGATGCGATGGGGCTCATTGTGGTGACGATCCCTATTTTCTACCCGATTGTTCAGAAACTCGGCTTTGATCCCATCTGGTTTGGTGTGATCATTGTGCTCGTGGGTGAGATGGGGGTTATCACGCCGCCCGTGGGTGTGAACGTATTCGTCATCAAAGGCATCGCCCCGGATATCCCTTTGGAGAACATCTTTCGCGGTATCTTACCGTTTTTGGCGGCACTGATTATCTTCACAATTTTACTGATGGTCTTTCCGCAGATCGCAACTTTTTTGCCAAATATGGCAGCGTAGTGGGTTTGCTGCCACCCCTCTTATATTAACTGCTCTGCCGTTGTCCACCGGCACTTCAGTCCCGCAGCTATAATCGCACAGGGGACACCCCACAGATGCATAAAAAATGGCAAAAAAGGCTAAAAACCGTCTCTGCTTTGGAGGCCTCCGACTTTGGCAGCAATGGCATACAGTCATCGTAGATTTTCCCCGGGGCAGGGAACATTGATGCGGGCGATACGTATTTGACGAGGGCCGGCTTCCAGAACATTCAGGCACGCATAATCCTGGCCGATCCGAAACAGATGCGCCAGCGGTACGCCGAGCAAAGAACATAAAATGACTCGGTTGACGCCGGCATGGGCAACAACAATCAGTTGGGGAGCGTTGGGGGTGATCATTTTTTTAAAGGCCGGCAAGACGCGTTTTTGGACGTCTTCAAAGCTCTCCCCGCCGGGCGGCCGGAAACGGTCTAAATTCTTTCCTCGCGCCTGCCACGATGCGGGATCAGTCTTCCGGATCTCGTTCATGGGTTGCCCATCCCAGTCACCCAGGTCGATCTCTGAAAGCTCAGGTGAAATGGTTATATCCGCCGCTCGATCACCGGCCATAATCTTTGTAAATTCCATTGTTCGCGACAGGGGGCTGGTAACGATTCGGCTTGCGGATCGATCCTGGATACAGCGTTTCCAAGCCTCTGCCTGGCGTCTTCCATCAGCATTGAGCGGCAAATCCGTTCGACCTAGAAACACTTTTTCCCCGGTGTTGCCTACCGCACCATGACGAAACAGAAGGACCTTCATCCCACCTCCATTTGCCGGGGATGTTCCGCATCCAAATGCAGCTGTGATAGCGGCCGGCCGATGAACTGTTCCATCTTTTTTTTCAGGGCCACTGCATCGGACCGCCGTTTTTCAATGGCCGAGCGTGCTTCCCGGTTCTGGCCGTAGCGCTGAAAAGCCAGTTCAAACCGCGATTCAAGTGAGATGTACCGATCTTTTGCCGTCAGCTTGTCCGCCAGGTAAACAACGGCGGCTTCACCGATAGTTTCCAGTTCGGTTTCGGGCAGGTCCGTGTGAGCTTCGACTATTTTTGCGACGGCGTCAAAGCCCAACCGCTTAAGGTTTTTCGCCCCAACCTGCGCATGATCCGGTGTGCCCTTGGCGATGTCATGCATCAGTCCTGCAGCGGATATCCGGTTTTCATTAAGTGCCGCTCCTGCCTGGTTCATCGCTCTGCAAATCGTGATCGCGGTGCGTTGAACTTGCCGTCCATGTCGCACCACATCTTCACCCGTTGGATAGACTTCAGAAAGGACGGCTTCACACTCGGCCGGCGATGGATCATCCAAACTGTCAAATCGTCGGATGGCTTCTTTAAAGTCTTCGGGGCGGTCCACATCAAAAAGGATGTTTTCGTCCGCTACGGGCACTTCCAAAGCCCGGTCTTCGTGGTTGGCCAATATCGCCCGCATTCCGCCGCCACCCGTGTGTTCGAGGACCTCTGGAATCAAGCTTGATGGGATAATGGGCGGGTGTCCCCGTTGGTCGAAAAATGTCGGATACACAATCCGGCCGGGTTGCCGGCGGCTGATCTGCGCGAGTCGACCTAAGGTGGCCGGACGCACAAGGGGGATGTCGGCTGGAAGCAGGATAAACGCATCACAATCCCCGGCCAGATGCTTGACGCCGGTGCGTACCGAAGAAAACATCCCTTGGGCGAAGTCCCTGTTTTGCAAAATCCTCGCGCCGGCATTTTCAACGATCGATTCCAGTTCCTCGGCCCGATGGCCCACCACCACAAGGATTTTCTCGGGAGTGGCACTTCTGAGCGTTTCGATAACCCGGACAATAATGGGGCGTTGGCTCAACTCAAGCAGGGGTTTAAAGCGCCCCATACGCTTAGAAAACCCGGCGCAGGGGATCAATGCGCCAAGACCCCCGGTCATGGGGTGACGACCCCGGCGCGTCGTGCAATTAACTCAGCATTAATACTTACCGCGATCTCTTCCGGTGTGTCAGCCCCAATGGTCAGGCCGATGGGGCAGTGTACCCGGGCGATGTCGTCACTTGAAATGCCTTCCTGAATCAGCGCTGCGTAAATCGTATCGCGTTTGCGCCGACTACCGATCATGCCGATGTACCCGGCCTTTGAGCGCAGGGCCTGGGCAAGCACGGTTTTGTCGTGACGGTGTCCCCGGGTGACGATAACCACGTAAGTATTTTCGTCGACAGTAAAGCCGGCCAATGCGGATGCAAAATCGTCGATCACCACCACATGGTCAGCTTCGGCAAAGCGCTCCCGGTTGGCAAAAGCCGCTCGGTCGTCGGCCACGTTTACCTGAAATCCGACTTCAGCGGCCATTCGGGCGGTGGGCATGGATACGTGTCCGGCACCAAAAATCAACAGCGTTATCGGCGTTGCCGTAGGTTCCACCAGTATTTGTTGGTTGTCTGCATCCATGAGCCGTGAAATGCCGGATTTGCCGGCAATCCCGGCCAATCGTTTCAACAGTGCATTGGAAAGCGACCAGGGACCCCGCACCCGACCATCGGCATATACCATGCAATGGGCAGTCTGTACCGCACCGGTGACCTCGGTGGTCATCACCGTCACCAGGGCTGCTGAAACGGGGACTTTCTGGGCCTGTTGCCAGGCATCGAAAACCTCCTGCTCATTGGATGTTGGCCTCACGACATCAACAAGCACCGCCATCTTACCGCCACAGATCATGTCCATGGCGTCTGCGTTTTGACTGGTCAAATCAAAGTGTAACCGTTTCGGTCGGTTTTCTTCCAGAGCGACAGCTGCCGCGGCCAGTACATCCGCCTCGAATTTGCCGCCGCCAATGGTCCCCGTGAAACCGCCGCCGGGATCAATCACCATTTTACTGCCGGCAGTCCGCGGTGCCGACCCTTCACGGCTGAGGATGGTTGCAACCGCTGCGGGTTGACCTTGTGCGATAAGCTCACATATTCGATTGGCCAGCGTTTTCATTTATGGTGCCCTTCCTTTGCTTTTTGGAGGACGCAATCGTTATTGACGTTGCTCAGGCCGGCTGCATAGACATCGATGGAGACACTGGCGGCCCGTGCTGTCCGTTATCATGCAGCAGGGTGAGTTGTTTTCCAATCAAGCCTTGCCGAAACCACATAGGGGATAGCGGCATTCACTACAACCGGCGCAAAACCCGCCATGGCCCAGTTTGGCAATATCGTCCTGCTCGATATCGTCCCCGGCGAGCAGGCGCGGCACAATGAGTTCAAAGATACTGGACTTATGGTACATGACGCAGCCCGGCAAGCCGACAATGGGGATATCGTCAAGATAGGCAAGCATGAACATGGCGCCCGGAAAAGTGGGCGCGCCGTAAGAGACAACCTTGGCTCCGGCCGCACGAATGCTGGCCGGCGTCTGATCATCGGGATCCACAGACATCCCCCCGGTCAGCGCGATCATATCCACCCCCATTTCCAGGCATTGGTTAATCGCAGCCAGCGTCATCTCTATCTCATCGGAAACTAATATTTGATGGATGACCCTGCTGCCCAGCGCTTCAAATTTGCGCTTGACCACCGGACCGAAAGTATCTTTGATGCGGCCATGGTAGACTTCGCTGCCCGTGGTGATCAGACCGACCTTAACGGATCGCAAAGGTTTAATTGAAATCAGGGGATGATGCTGCAGGCAGATCTGCTCTGCCTGGCTCACCTTGGCATCATGGGTCAGCAATGGAATGATGCGGGTGCCACCCACTGCTTGCCTCGCTTCTACTCGGTGGTTACCATGGACGGTAGCAAAAGCGATATCGCCAAGGGTATTGAGCTGATTCAGGCCGTCCACATCAATTTTGAGCAGTCCCGTGTATTGTGCGACCAGGTTTATGCGGCCCTCGGAAGCTGCGGTCAGGTTGAGCCCCGGCCCGGCAGCGGCTTCGGCAATGCGCCGCGCCGCATCATTTTCATGCACCATGCCGGGTTCCATTTCCAGCACATACAAGTGCGCTTTGCCGATATCCAGTAGAGCGGGCACATCCGCCTCGCTGACGATATGGCCTTTTTTATAAGCAGGACCTTTGGTCTGCCCCGCGACAATACGGGTGACGTCATGGGCCAGCACCATACCGACAGCATCCTGAACAGCAATCGTTTTCATGGGAAATACTCCTTAATTATCATCATCACCGCATCGCCCGCATCGTTAATCGCATTGATAATAGCCGGAAAAAAGAGGGACAATGCAACCCTCCCCGACTTCCTTGGCCCTGAATGGGCCGGCTTGTGGGTTTAGATAACCATTGCGTCGCACCCGGGCACATCCAAAGCCGGTGTACCTTTATACTCTCCCGGCGTCCGGTTGACAAGCTGCCCATCATCAAAAAGCATCCTTTCAATAAAAAGCTCACTCAAGCCATGGCATAGGGTGCTTTCGCTCCGTCCTTTGGCTCCGGCGCCACGCATTGTTGTCCTTTTTGCCGGGGGAGCCGCTACCAGGCCGTCAGGCCGCCATCCACGGCGATGATCTGTCCTGTCAGGTAATTGGATGCCGGGGATGCCATAAATACGATCACCCCCATTAGCTCTTCCATTAATCCATACCGCCCCAGCGGTATTCGCGCCAGAATCGCCTCGCCCCGGTTTTTAAACACCCATTGGGTCATTTTCGTAGGGAACCATCCCGGTGCAATGGCGTTGACGGTAATATTGTGCTGGGCCCATTTTACGGCCAGGTCCTTTGTAAACGTGTTCACGGCGCCCTTGGTGGTGTTGTAGGGAATGGCGTTCAGGTATGCCGGGTCCGTCCCCCTTGAGCCCGCATAAGAGGAGATATTGATAATTTTTCCGCTCTGGTCCTTGATCATGGATTGGCCGACGATTTGGGTACAGCGAAAAGTGGCGTTGATATTCAAGTCGACCACTTTTTTCCAGTCTTCAAAAGTGATTTCTTCCGGCCAGGCACCCCAGGTTCGGCCCGCGTTATTGATCAGGACATCAATTTTACCATAGGCCTTAAGGGTTTCGGCGACCACCCGCTCGATGTCCGCTTCACGACAAATGTCGCAGGCAAAGGCCAAAGCCCGGCCGCCATGGGACTCGATTTCATGGGCCACTGCTTCGCATTTTTCAGCACGACGCGAGAAAACCACTACATCGCTTCCGCCATCAGCCAGGGCGATGGCCATGGCCTTGCCGATGCCGTCACCCCCACCGGAAACCAATGCTACCCTGCCCTTTAAATTGAAAAGATTGCGTATGGTCATATCCTCTCCTTTGATATTTGCCTTGCCTAATGCCGATATGCTGAATTTGCTGGATCAAAATGGTGCGCTCAGCAGAGATGTAGAATTAATGATTTAATTAAATTTATGCCTAATTTTTCTATATTAGCTGCCGGCAGGGTGTCAATAGTTTTTTTGCACGGAAAATGTAAATATATAATTATATAAATAATTAATAGCTAAATTGTGTGGATCGGGTTTTGCTAGAAATTGCTTGACTTCAAGCTGGGATTTATTTAATTAAATTTATGATTAAATATAAGGTGAATATTGCGCTGTCCGGGTTTGATGGCAACGGGAGATGGCGTAGATGATGAACCCGCGCAGTACCCCACAATTTTATTACGGATGGGTAATCGTTGGTCTTGCGTTTTGCTCATTGGCGTTCTGGTTCGGCATCCGGACTAGCTTTTCGGTCTTTTATGTCGTCCTGGACGCACAATTTTCCTGGCCTCCGGCCGCGCTTGCCGGTGCCCAGTCCGCGGCGCTGCTGGCCGGGATGATAGCGGCTCCGTTGATCGGCATGTTGATCGATCGCTATGGGCCCGGCAAAGTCATATTGCCTGGAATTGTGATCACAACGGTGGGATTGGCACTTTGCGCGACAGCATCCTCCCTTTTCGAATTCTATCTCTATTATGGTATTATTACCGGAAGTGCAGTGACATCCATCGGTGTTGTCGCCTATTCAACCGTGCTGCGACACTGGTTCTGGAAAAAGCGCGGGCTTGCCAGCGGCATCGCTGTGTCCGGCTTTGGCGTTGGGATGCTGGTTTTTGTTCCCCTGGTTCAATACGGCATCGCCAGTTGGGGGTGGCGCAATGCCTTTTTTTTGCTGAGTGCTTTCAGCGGCTTGTGTCTCTTGCCGTTGACGGTCTGCTTGCTCCGCCACAAACCCGGTCTTGACGTGGAGCGACCCGATCATGAGCAGCCGCATCCGTCTGCAGGGGGGGTGAAGGAAATCATGTCTGCCTGCAGGGCTTCACCACCGGAACTGTCGCTATCGGACACGGTAAGACAAGATGTTTTTTGGCACTTCATGCTGTTTGCCTTTTTTGCCTCGGTGGGTGTGTATATTGTCCTGGTCCACACGGTCATATATCTAGTCGGCCTGGGAACGGATGCGATGGTCGCCGCCACGGTGTTTGCCATGGTCGGGGCCATCTCTTCTGTTTGCCGTATTTTTTGGGGCGGGTTATCGGATAGATACGGTCGCGAGCTGATATACTTTATCGGAATCGTCATCGCCTGCCTGGGGATTGGCTGCCTGCTATTGCGTAAAACGTCCGGGTGGGCATACTTCACCTATTTGTTCACGCTGTTGTTTGGGATCGGCTGGGGGGCCACGGCCCCCTCGATCATGGCTTCCTCAACGGATATATTCGATGGCCGCCAATACGGATTCATATTCGGCCTTGTACAGGGCGTTATCAACCTGGGGGCAGCCCTTGGTGCATGGCTGGGCGGCGCCATTTATGGGAATTACCGCAGCTATGGCGCAGCTTTTGTGATGGCCATCGTCGCGCTCGCATTTTCGTGTCTTTTCATATGGAAGGCGGCACCGCGAAAGGGCGCTTCATCTGCTGGGAAGCCGGATTGACCTCTGTCTGCAACAGCATGTGTCCCCCCATTATCCTTCGCACCAAGCTTGACGACTGCGATACCGATTTAAAACCAGCTGATTCCTCATAGATTCATACTCCAAAGGTCCCCATCTCATTCACGGTTTGCAAGACCCCGTCTATTCAAGTTTTCGGTCAAAGTGGCGATAATTCCATCGTATCCTGGACGGTAGTTGGATGGCGACATTTGGATTCCTGTGGGCTGGATATATCATATCTGATTGTAATTAAAAAATTAATTCGCCCTGGGTTGCATGCGCTGTGCTGTGAACGATAGGGCAGATAATTGCTGAACGGCAAACTCGGATGGAATTTTCCTGAAATGAGAGTGACGCAGGACAAACCGTATCGGTCTTTATGCATACTTGCTACGGTGAGCTATCTGGTTCTGGTTTGCGGTTATGGCACATGGACCTATGTGCGTGCCGGGCAAGCGGCTGTTCAACAATTGGATAGCCGGTTGTCGGCAGCCGTTACAGGGGTCAGGCATTTACAACCTTTTGCGTTAATACCTGCCGGCCGGGACCCTCATCTTGCAGCCACTGCCCGGAGAACTGCGGTGCATGAGGCCGTTTCCAGATATGCAGCCGAGAGCCAAGTGGTCCGCTTTTATGCAGTTGTGAAAAAAAAAGGGCGTCTCTTTTCAAATATTGCGATGCGACATGGCCCATCTGCCATTTCAAGCACCTGGGGTGAACTGTTTCCATACCCTGCACCCCTGCCCATCATCCAGCGCGCTTTTTCTGAGCGCATTCCCCTTTTTGGCACCCACACCGTTGACGGCCGGCTGCTGCGGATGGTGGCCAAGCCGGATTTTTCGATTCATGGCACGCCCTATCTGGTTTGTGCGGATGCGCCCATGAGTGCCATTGGCGTCCTACCGGGGATCGAAATGGGTTGGGCCCTGTGGTGGATGATGGTGCTGGGAGGTTTGCCTTTTGCCACGGCGTTGTTTTACCGCCACTCACGGTTCGGAATGGCCGCCGGCGGTTCCCAAACCACAGCGGTTGGGACGGTTGGCGGTCAGGTCGACCACTTGTGGCACCATCAATTGAGACTGACCCAAAATGATCGTGTCGATCTTGCCGAACTCCGTCAGATCTTTGATTCGACTGTGGAAGGGCTGATGGTGATCAACACCTGTTATGAGATCCAAAAGATCAACGCGCCCTTGCTCAAAATACTAGACCGAACCCATGAAGAGGCAATAGGTCGTAAATGCTATGATGTCTTCGGTTTGAATGCCTGCCACAGCATGATGTGTCCTTTAAAGTTGATCCAGAGCGGTCGGTCGAAAGTGGAGCTCGATCTGGAGAAAGAGATGCCTGACGGCAACTTGATCCCTTTGATTATCACGGCCACGCCTTTCCGTACCCTGGATGACCATTTGGCCGGCGCCGTAGTGAGCTACAAGGACATATCCCAGGGCAAACAAGCCCAGGCCTTACAAAAAGCCAAACTGGCCGCTGAAGAGGCCAGCGAAGCCAAAAGCCAATTTCTGGCCAAAATGAGCCACGAGATCCGAACCCCTTTAAACGGCATCATCGGCATGGCCGAAGTGGCGTTGTCCACCGCTTTGGATGACAAGCAGAAGCGCCTGTTGAACATTATTGACCAGGAATCCAACCATTTACTGAATATTATCAACAATATTCTTGATTTTTCCAAAATTGAATCCGGCAAATTAGAAGTGGAAAAGATTCAGTTCAATTTGCGTCATTTAATGGATGAGGTGGGAGAGAGCATCGGCATGCAAGCCGCCCACCAGGGAATAGAGGTTAACGTCTATGTGTCGCAGGAGTTACCCCATGAGATGCTGGGCGATCCGACCCGGCTGCGCCAGGTATTGATCAATCTGGCAGCCAATTCCTTGAAATTTACCCACAAAGGGGAGGTTTGCATCAAAGCGGAACTGGTGGATCTGCAAGCGGATTTGGTCATGATTCGGTTTGGCGTTGAAGACACAGGTATCGGTATCCCGGAGGACAAACAAAAGTCGATCTTTGATAGTTTTACGCAACTGGATGGTTCCACCACACGCAAATACGGCGGTACAGGGTTGGGTACCACCATCAGCAAGCAATTGATTGAGCTGATGGGCGGGCAGCTTCAGTTGGAGAGTCAAGTCGGACAGGGAACCCAGATCGGATTTGTGCTCTGTTTTGAGCACGCCGAGGTCAAGACCCCTGCTCAGGACGAGGTCCTGGCCATGTGGGACGGCTTGAAAGTGTTGATGGTGGATGATTGCAATACCAGCCGAAAAATTGCCACCAAATACCTGACAACGTTGGGTTGCCGGGTCGCCCAGGCCGAGGATGGCGTGGAGGCTCTGGAAAAGCTTTATGCCGGCGAAGCAGGCCAACCCAATTATGACCTGGTGATTACCGATTTTAGAATGCCGCGCATGAGCGGGTATGAACTGGTCCAAAAAATCAGGGGGATGGCGGATGGTCCCGATTTGCCGGTCATCGCGGTCACCGGGCTGCAGGAGCTGGTGGAAAGCGGTGACTTCAAAGGCATGGGGTTTGATCAATGCCTGGCCAAACCCCTCAAAATCGACGAGCTTAAAATTGCCATGGTGGCGGTATGCGGGTGCGATAACAGCATCCGCAAGGACAAAAGCGAAACACTCAACACGGACGATCCTGCAGGTGCCGGCGGAGCGATGGAGACCGTTGAGTCCAAGGCCAGGATTCTGTTGGTGGATGATTATTTAACCAATCAACAAGTGGCCCACATGCATTTGACATCGGTGGGATATGAGGTCGATATGGCCGACAATGGCCAACAGGCCGTCGAGATGCATTTCAAGGCACCTTATGATCTGGTGCTGATGGATTTAGAAATGCCGGTTATGGATGGTTACGCCGCCGCAACCGAGATCCGGCGTTTGGAGCAAACCCACCCGGGCGCCGACGGTCCTGTCCCCATCGTCGCCTTAACGGCCCATGCCTTGAAAGGCCTTGAAGAAAAGTGCCGCAAAGTGGGCATGAACGATTTTATGACCAAACCTTTACGACGCAAAGGCCTGTTGGATATGGTCCGGCGGTGGTTGGCGCAAGCATATGTTCCAGCGGAAGATATTTCGGTCACGCCTCCGCCGGAAAAAGAGATCCTGGTGGAAGAAAAGAGATTGTTGCCACCTATCGATCTGGACAAGGCCCTGGAGGAATTTGTGGGGCAAAGCGCTGTCCTGCGCAACGTATTGTCAGGTTTTCAAGAGGCGGCCCGGGAGCAAATAGGCCACATCAAGGCCGCCCTGGATAGCCAGGATGCAGAAACCGTTCGCAAAGAGGCGCATGCCATCAAAGGCGGGGCCGCCAATTTGACGGCGGATACGCTCTCCGCCATCGCACACGAACTGGAGAAAGTCGGCGCATCAGGGAATCTTGGAAAAGCTGCGGCCGTTTTAGATCAATTGACGGCGGAGTTGGAACGGCTGTGCCGTTATGTCGCTGATTCGGAGGCGGCCTTGGTGCTGAACGATGAAAAGGAGATCAATTGATGCGTATACTGGTCGTTGACGATGAGCTGGTCAGTCGCACCAAACTGGACACCTTGATGCGAAGTTTCGGGCAATGTGAAGCGGCTGAAAATGGCAGCCAAGCCCTGGATCTGTTTCAGCATGCCTTGGACCATGGGCGAAGTTTTGATTTGGTCATGCTGGATATCAACATGCCCGACATGCAGGGAACCGAGGTGTTGCAACGCATTCGGTTTCTGGAAAAAAAAGCGGATCCATCAGGCGGGTGCGACACCGGGGTGATCATGGTGACGGCGCAATCCGACCAGGAGCATGTCATGACGTGCATTCAAAATGGCTGTGATGATTACATTACCAAGCCTTTTAACATCAAAATCATCAAAGAAAAGTTGATCAAACTGGGCTTTATCGGCAACCAAGACAACGTCCGCGCCCGGCCCTCCCGTACCGACCGGCCGACAGCCGAAACCCTGTTTAAAGATATCAGCAGCGCCCTGCGCAACGGTGAGTTGCGTCTGCCGGCGCTGCCCCGGATCGGCGTCCAGTTCCGAAAGCTCGTGCGCGCGAATGCGGATTTGGACGAGATGGCCGAGTTGCTGAAAAAGGACGTGGTGATGGTATCCAAGCTGATCCGTGTCGCGAATTCGGCGCTTTATCGCGGCTATGGGAAGGTGCAAACCGTTGAACAGGCCATCGGCCGAATCGGACTTTCCGAGGCCGAGCAACTGGTGACGGCGATTACCAACCAGCAGTTATTTTTGAATGACCAATCCAAGTATCGTGCCCTGCTGCAAACGCTGTGGGAGCATTCGGTGGCTTGTGCCTATGGGGCCGAAATTCTCTGCCACTCGTTGGCCCGCAAGCCGGCTGTTGATCTTTACACAGCAGGGCTGTTCCACGATGTCGGTGCGCTGGCGTTGATCAATATTATCGCTGCAATGGAGAAAAACGGCCATTATGATCAAGGGATTGACAACGACGCCCTGCAGGAAACCATAGAAGCGTACCATGCCATGTTTGGTGCCAAGTTGCTGGAAAACTGGGAATTTGAAAACGACTATGTCCATGTGGCTTTGTATCACAACAATTTGGACACAGCCGATTCACAAACCGATGAACTGCTGATCGTTCATTTTGCTAATCAGGTTGCCAAATCCTTGGGTTATACGGCGCTTGGAGGGCCACCGACGGTGGATTTGATCGATGCGCCTTCAGCCGCGAAGTTGAAATTGACCGGGCCGCAAATCGCTACCCTGCAGCACAAGGTCAAAGCGTGCATGTTAAAATTGGAAGAGGTGTCAAATTGATCCGGATGGGGATGGGGTTGGATCACAATCGCGAAAGCGATAGCCTACACCCCGCACGGTTTCGATGCATTGACCGTAGTGGCCCAATTTCCGGCGTAGGCCGACAATTTGGACATCCACGCTGCGTTCGGTGACCGAGTAATTATAACCGCGTACACTATCCACAATCTGGGCGCGTGAAAAGGCCCAGCCCGGCCTTGAGGCCAGCAGCGTCAGCACTTCAAATTCAGTGTAGGTTAAGTCCAGCACGCGATTGTCGACTCGCGCTTCTTGTCTGCGCTTATCGATTTTTAGGTCGTCATGTTCAATACAATTTATTTTTTCTGTTGACGCGGACAAGGTGCTGCGGCGAAGCACAGTGTGAATGCGGGCGACAAGGATGCGCGAGCTGAAGGGTTTGGTGATATAATCTTCGGCGCCCAACTCCAAACCGGTGACCACATCGGCTTCGGCGCTCTTAGCGGTCAGCATCACAATGGGGATGTGACGGATGCGCGGTTCGCTTTTAATCTGCCGGGCAACGCTGAATCCGTCAATACCGGGCAGCATCAAATCCAATACAATCAGGTCCACCGGAGTGGTTTGGAGTGAGGCCAGTGCTTTTTCCCCCGTGCTGGCACAACTAATGTGATAGCCTTCCTGTGATAGGTTGAACCGTATCAACTTTAAAATGTCTTCTTCATCTTCGACAACAAGAATTTTCTCTTTGGCCATGGATCCGTTCCTTGGTCGGTTTTCAGAAACATCGGCAGATGGCCTCAATGTGTGGATATGCGGTCCCTGTTTTAATGCATTAAGAATTCATTCCACCGATGATGAAGTTCCGGTTTGCGTATCAAAATGGCGGATGGATGTTAATAAAAGGTGAGCTGAATATTAGAATTTGGTTATCTGCGCGTCCGATTCATATTTCCCATGGCGCACGATTTCGCCTTCGATGAGGTAGATGACCTCTTCAGCGATATTGGTGGTATGGTCGGCCAGCCGTTCCAGGTGGCGCGATATTAAAAGCAGGTTGATCATATAGCCGACACGGGCCGGGTTATTCTTAATGGCGGCTTTGATGCGGTCGTAGGCCAGGGTTTTGAGGTCATCGACTTCGTCGTCCATGGTGATGACTTTGAACGCCAGGTCCACATCCATATTGACCAAGGCGTCAAGGCTCATTTTCAGCATGGCTTCTGCTTTTTCAGCCATGGGAGAGTAGTCAAAGACAAAATCCATCTCCGGCCGTTTTGAAATGATCAACACCCTTTCGGCAATGTTCACCGCTTGATCCCCGATGCGCTCCAAGTCGTTGTTGATTTTGATGGCCGTTACGATGAAGCGCAGGTCTACCGCCACCGGTTGATGGAGCGCTAGAATTTTAAGGCACTCTTCCTCGATATCCACTTCCATCTCATCGATTTCCCAGTCGGTATCGATAAGCTTCTGGGCAATCGCCGCATCCAGATCATCGACGGCAGCGCTGGTCATGCGGACCCGGTCCTCCACCAAGGCGCCCAGGGAAAGGATTTTCTTCTTGATTTTATCCAGCTCTCGTATCAGGTATCTTGCCATGTTATCCTCTGATTTGGCATGCTTTTAGGTAACTTCAGGGTTAACCGAAACGACCGGTTATATAGTCCTGGGTCAATTGATGCTTCGGCGTGGTAAACACTTGCGTTGTCGAGCCCACTTCGATTAAATCGCCCAAGTGAAAATAGGCCGTGCGTTGGGAAACACGGGAAGCTTGCTGCATGGAGTGGGTGACAATCACAATGGAGTATTGCCGGCGCAGCTCATCGATGAGGTCTTCGATCTTGCCGGTGGCGATGGGGTCCAGGGCGCTGCACG
>JBNKKB010000143.1:0-23376 GCA_050291605.1 Desulfobacteraceae bacterium
ACCGCCGGACACATCGACCATGGAAAAACCAGCCTTATCAAAGCGGTGACGGGCACCAACACGGATCGTCTTAAAGAAGAGAAGTTGCGCGGCATTACCATTGAATTAGGATTTGCCGTCCTTGAATTGCCCAGTGGTCAACATTTGGGGGTTGTCGATGTCCCCGGCCATGAAAAATTTGTTAAAAATATGGTGGCCGGTATCACCGGTATCGATTTGGTGGCCATGGTGATTGCTGCCGACGAAGGTATTATGCCCCAAACTAAAGAGCATTTAGAAATTTGCTCTCTGCTCGACGTTAAAAAAGGTCTGGTGGTCCTTACCAAAATCGATTTGGTGGATGAAGAGTGGCTCATGCTGGTCAAAGAGGAGATTGATGCGTTTGTGCAAAGCACGTTTTTAGAAAATGCACCGGTCGTACCGGTTTCAGCCACCACCGGAGAGGGACTGCCTGAGCTTTTGAGTGCCCTGGACGGGATCTGCAATGATGTTTCGGCCCGTGCCCCATCCGGTCTTTTCAGGCTTCCGGTGGATCGCGTCTTCTCGATGAAAGGATTCGGCACTGTCATTACAGGCACCTTGGCCGCGGGGAAAGTCACTGTAGGTGATCAGGTGATGCTCTATCCTTCAAAGACGATCTCCAAAGTCAGGGGATTGCAGGTGCACAACCAGAGCGTTGAGGTGGCCACCGCCGGCATGCGCACCGCCATCAATTTTCAGGGAATCGAAAAAGCTGTCGTTAACCGAGGCGACATTGTGGCCATGCCGGATACATTGGTTTCCAGTCACATGGTGGATGCCGTTTTGCACTATCTGCCCAGCAATACCAAGGCCTTGAAAAATAGATCCCGTACGCGCTTCCACAGCGGAACCAGCGAGATCATGGGACGGGTCATCCTGTTGGATTGCGATGCGTTGCGACCTGGCGAAAGCGCCCTCGTGCAACTTCGATTAGAGGCGCCTGTCACTTTGATCAAAGATGATCGCTTTGTGCTGCGCAGCTACTCGCCGATGCGCACCATTGGCGGAGGCCGGATTGTCCATCCGATGCCGTCGAAGCACAAACCCCATATGCCTGAAGTGATTGAACTTTTAAATCTAATTGCCGACGGTACACCTGAACAAATTGTCTCAAGTCTCATTCAGGCGTGCGGCCCCAAAGGTTGCCGGCACCACGACCTGTTATTAATGGCCAATTTGCCGCAAAAACAGTTGGACCAAATTCTGCAAACCCAGGCATCTCAAAAACAGGTGGTGCAAATTGACAAAGAGCAACGCCTGTTCATTCACCAGCAGGAACTGTTCGCCCTATCAGAAAGCATGGTCAACTATCTGGCGGCATTTCATCGACAACACCCCCTAAAACCCGGTGTGTCAAAGCAAGAGCTGAAATCAAAGTTGCCACGGCAGATGGGGACCAAATTGTTTCAGATGGCCCTCCAACGCATGGTCAAAGAAAATGCAGTTGTTCTGGAAGAGGATATTGTTCACCTTGCAAACCATAAAATCTCCTTGGATGCGGATGAAGAGGACGTGCGCCGGAAAATTCTGGCGCAATATAAAGCCGGTGGATTGACACCACCGTACTTTAAAGAGGTGAGCCAACACATCAAAGCGCCTGCGGAGCAAGCCAAACAAGTTCTATTGCTTCTGGTTGATGATGGTCTTTTGGTTAAAATCAAAGAAGACTTATATTATCACCACCAACCTTTGGAAAAGTTGAAACAGGAGTTGGTGGATTTTCTACTGGCTCATGGTGAAATCTCTACGCCTCAATTCAAGGATATGACTGGAGCCTCTCGAAAATTTGTGATACCGTTAATTGAATATTTCGACAGTTCGCAGCTCACCATCCGGGTGGGAGATATCCGCAAATTGCGAAAACAACCCAACCCTTAATTGCGGATGATGAGAGGGATAAAGGAAAACCTATGCCGACCCACGATAACCCAAATAGACCCAGCGCCAACGGATCGGGTTTTATTGGCTATGCGCTTCCGCGGCTTCTATTGGCCATTATGCTCATCGTTGCGATCATTAGCGGCGCTTGCGTCCTTCTGAATCACCTTGACCTCGTCCCGGCTCGCCCCCCCCAAATAGCCGAGGAACAACATGACACGATCGTTAAGGAACCGGTAATTTTAGCAGGAAAAAATCAAACCGCTGCTTTGACTCACACCGAAACAAACGATACGGAGGAAGTGCATGACAATCCTCCTGCGCTCGAAGCAGAAACGGCAGCACCGATGGTTGAGCCTTTAATAGAAGTAAAACCTGACGCCCTGCCGTCGACCCCACAGTCAGCACCCAGGGTCGAGGTTCAGCCAAAACCGCTGCCCCCTGAAAAACACACCGGCAACGTGGCCGGCATACCGACCGACCAACCGAAAACCCTGCAAGAACATGTCGCCACACTGCACCCAACAGCACCTGCCCCGGACAATAGCGCGCATCCCTCCCCCGCCCCGACACAAAGCCATACGGCAACACCATCGGTTGCGCCGCAACCGGTGCCGCATGCCACCGAAGACATTCATGCTTCTCGTCCTGCCGGTGTTGCATTTGTCGAGGCGATGATCCAATCCATGGATAATGAACTGAACAACCGGTTTTGGGGATGGCGGCCTAACGACATGATTAACCTGACCGATAATGTCAACAATATGCAACTGGGGACATTAGAAGTTACCCGACGGACCGCGGTACAGCTGGCTGAGCGCATTAGCCGGACGGGCAGTACGGACGCCTTCATTGCCCATCTTGAAAATGCCATGAATTGGTTCATGGTTAAAGCCGATCGCTACTGGTTCCCGGCACCCGAGTCTAAATACAAAGAGAGCCTGCATGAGTTGGAGGCTTATAAAAAAAGCATAATCAACGGAACGGCTTCGTTTCATACGCGCACTGACAATTTGATTCCCCTGCTAATGGCTTACGAGGACTTATTGGGCAGTTGCGATGAAAATTTGGTTAAAAGTGAAGAGAAAGACGGTTCAAAGGTCAGCATGTTCAAAGTGGACGACTATTTCTACTATGCAAAAGGCGTTGCCGGCACCATGGCCACTATGCTATCCGCCATTCATCATGATTTTGCCCAAACCCTTGAAAACAGAAATGGCAGTGGATTACTCCACCATGCCATCCTGTCCTGTCGCACAGCAGCTGACCTGGACCCTTGGTTGGTGACCAACTCGAGTCTGGATGGGTTTTTGGCAAACCACCGTGCCAATATGGCCGCACCCATCAGTCACGCCAGATTCTTCATCGGCCAGTTGATCAAGACATTATCAACCTAACCCCGCAGTTGAATAAAAATGATGGCAAAAAGGCTAAAAAATAAGGTCCGCATTGAACTGACAGTATATCAGAGATGCCTGCCAGGAATAAACCAGCGGTGAACTGACCATCGACTGCTGAGCATTTACTTTCTATCAAGTTCAATGCGCACTGCGGTACCAATTTCTCTTGATCCATAAGGTTTTCTTAAATAGGCCCCGACACCAAGATCCAATGCTTTCCTAACCCGCCCCGATTGTGCAAAACCGCTGGTGATAATGGCTTTTTGGTTGGGCCGAATGGCCAGAATCTCTTGGTACGTGGACAGGCCGTCCGGATCGGATCCCAAGACCATATCCAGGACAACAAGGTCGGGCTGACGCTTTTTAATATACGCTATTGCCGATTCACCATTGGAAACCGTTTCAACATGATACCCGATTTTGGTTAGCATCAACGATGCAATTTCACGATGCTCAACATCATCATCCACCACCAAGACGGTTTCACCCTGACCGGAAATGTCTTCAACCAAGCTACAGAGCGCCGGTGGGACCGCTCTTTTTTCCAGAGTAGCAGGAAAAAACAACTGAACGTTAGTCCCCCGGCTAACCTGACTTTTGATGTCCACAAACCCTTTATGATCCTGAACCGCGGCCCACACGATGGCCATCCCCAATCCCGTCCCGCTGCGGCCCATGACTTTTTTCGTAAAAAAGGGCTCAAAAACGCGTTTGAGGTCTTCCGGCGAGATACCCTGACCGTTATCGCTGACCTCTAATACAGCATACCTGCCGCCATCACCCTTTAAACGCGGATCATCATCGGCAACATCTTCATTGTAAGTCGCGATGCGAATGGAACCGCCGTGGGGCATGGCTTCAGCGGAATTGAGAAGAATGTTCATAATGGCTTTGGCCATGTGAACCGGCGATCCTTTGACCGGGGCAAGATCCGAATTTAGGTCCGTTTCGATGGTGATATCCGGATGCAAAGCCAACAAGCTGTCATATTCAGGGCTCTCTAAGTAAGACGCAACCACCTCGTTGATATCCACTACCTCAGTTACCGCTACACCATGACGGGCCAATGTCAGCAGATCTTGAACGATTACAGCGGCGCGATGGCCTGCACTTTTGATCTTAGTAAGGGGTTCGTATAATGGGCTATCCGGCGAGATATCCATAAGCAACAGATCAGGATAACTGACAATGGCAGCCAGGATATTGCTTAAGTCATGGGCAACCCCTCCCGCCATCGTACCAATGGTTTCCATTCTTTGAGCGTGCTGAAGTTGCGCTTCCAATTGCTTCTGTTCGGTAGTATCGATCAAAATGCATCGGCCCTCTATCACACGCCCTTGGGGATCCTTGAACGGTTCCAATGATACATTTACCCAAATCGAGTGCCCCTCATGATGGCGCAGGACCAAGGCTTCATTCGGTACGGACTGGCCCTTTTTGATGAGCCCATGCACCCACTCGGCGCGTATTTGATTCTCTTTGTCATCAGCCACATACTGATGCAGGCAAGACCCGATGAGTTGAGACCGATCGTAACCCAGCAAACGGACGGCTGCGGCATTGCAATTGACAATAGCGGCATCTTCTATATCGATCGAAATATAGGCGGTTGGCGCGTTCTCGTACAAACTGCGAAAACGCTCTTCACTCTCTTGCAATTCGCTGAAAGCTTTGGCACTAAAGATACTGGCGGCAGTTTGGTAAGCTACCCCCATCAACAAGTTCATGTCACTCTTGGTTAACGGCCGCTTGGTGATAATATTATCTACGGCAAGGATTCCCAATGAATCACCTTCATATACAATGGGAAGACAAATCAGTGATTTGCTACCGATCTCTTTTGCAAATTGCTGACTTTTTAAAGACAATGAGCCTCTTAATGAATTGATATCATTTATTAATATCTCTTTCTTGGTCCTAAAAACATTGATAAAAACACCTTTGGCTTCAGGGTTGTTCAAATTAAATTGAGTATTGTCCAGAAGCGCCACCATATCATCATCAAAACCATAGCCTGCGGCATAAGCCAAGCGCCTGCGCTCTGAATCAGCCAACATAATCAGTCCGCGATCAAAATCCAAATAGTGCTGAATATTGGACAATACGATTCGGGCCAACTCATTGACATCCAGGATAGTGGAAGTCGCCTGACCGATCTTTTGAACCAGCAGGGCGCCCTGGTAACGATAGTCGATCTCTTTGATGTGGTCTTCGGCCAAGCTGCCCTGATTTTGAAGTCTGTACGTGAGCTCACTTATTTCCAATAGATAGGACTTAAAAAAAAGCCATCCGCTCACCAGGCCACAGGATAGCAGTGCACCGAGCCACACCTTGAGCGGCAGCAGCGGGAAAGAGATCGCTGCCGCTACCGCAGTGAGACCCATGATCGCAAAAGCGTAGCGTTTCCAAAGCCGGTGGGCAGGCTCTTCCCATTTGACGATATAGCGGCATGCCTTGTCGCCGCGATGGACACATTCAGGGTGTTTAACATCAGCATACTTACCCGTGACCAATTTAGCGATGGCCTCAAAGAAACCGATCTTATTTTCACATTGGTGGGGGCTTTCTCGGACATCTTTGTGCGGCACCACTGTTATCTCAACACAATTGGAGGCCAACTTGCGGCTCGTCGCCAAAGACCCACGACTCACCAATGGATAGATTTTTGCCACGAAAAGATAAATCGAAGCAATACGAATTAATCCAATGGCGCGCTGCTTCACCGGCCCGGTCGACTTGGCTGACGCGGAGAACCGTCCCATCTCTCGGGCGATAGTAGTATTGCCGGTCGAGGCAACCATTTTCTCATAAAACCGGTCGACTTGGCGCTGATTAAACCAATGTCCTGGATCTTCCACTTCATATTTGTTTACATCGGCATGGTCTAATATTTCATCGACACTGACATCAGGGTAATGCTCGCCCAGGAACTCAATATAGAGCTTGAGGATACGACTATTATAGATGGGAAGGGATTCGGGCATCGTTTGCAGGCTTTCCAATTTGACAGGCATGTTACTGCCGGCAGGCGAGCAGCAACCGACCCATACTAGCTATAGGTGAATGCTTCTACTCCTATCCGTATCGGTTTCATGTCGAAATGGGTCTCGCTATCTCTTTTATCGTCGATACGAAGTCCGATTGTCAAGGTTAAATACCGGTTATGGTTGTAAAAAGTAATGAATCTCCCATCCATTCTTGCGAATCCAGTGCATAAGGGATTAAGCTTCACAAAATCGCTTGCCGGAAGCCTTAACTGCTGGTAATAAAATTACCAAAAAAGGTAATTGCGTTTAATGGCACCCCAAATAAAAATCATTCTGTTTATACTGACAGGTCTTTGCATCATCCTATTGGGCACGACCCTTTGGCTGGGTTCAGATCTCTACCGATATGCCCACCAACCTTCAAGCAAAGACGAGACCCAACTGTTTTTTTCTATCTCACAAGGAGAAGGCGTTAATCGCATGACGCACCGGCTGGAATCTAAAGGCCTGATTACCAGTCCGTTGCGCTTTAAATGGCTGGCGCGTTTAAAAGGAGAGGATAAACGACTCAAGGCGGGTGAATATCGGCTGGCTGGGAATATGACCCCTAATCAAATTCTGGATGTCCTGGTCAACGGAAAACCCTATCTATATCGAATCACCATTCCGGAAGGATTTAATTTGCGGCAAATCGCAGATGAGATCAACCGCCTGGAGCTATCCGACGGCGATCAGTTTCTGACCCTGGCAATGGATCCTCAGGTCGCTGGGAATTTGGATATAGCGCAAGCAACTTTAGAGGGTTATCTTTTTCCCGACACCTATTATTTCCCTAAAAACGTGAGCCCCGGCGCGATTATTGACACAATGGTGCAGCATTTCCAGGCAAGCTTTCCCGCAAAATGGCGTCAGCGCGCCCGGACTCTTAATTTGACTGTCCATGAAGTGGTCACCCTGGCCTCCATTATCGAGAAAGAGACCGGCGATCCTTCAGAACGACCGCTGATCGCATCGGTGTTCCACAATCGTTTGAAAAAAAGAATGCGTTTGGAGAGCGACCCCACAGTGATCTACGGCATCAAAAACTTCAACGGCAATCTCACGCGCAAAGACTTAAGAACCCGGACACCTTACAATACCTATATGAACCGCGGCATACCGCCAGGCCCGATTGCCAATCCCGGTTTAGCTTCGATTGAAGCGGCATTGTATCCAGCCGATACGGGCTATCTGTTCTTTGTCGCTAAAAAAGACGGCACCCATTATTTCTCCACGAATATAAAAGATCACAATCGAGCTGTTTATAGATACCAGTTGAGGCGTAGAAGTAAAAAGAAACCGTAATGTAACGGCTGTAAAAGGAGCCATGCTGGATGCACACCTCAACCCTCACCGAGACCCAATGCACCGGCCAACGGTTAATGGTCGGCTTTAATGGCACAGCGTTCGATGACACCTTAAAAGGCTATATCGAAGATTTAAAAGTAGGCGGGTTGATACTCTTTTCCCGCAATATCCAGTCACCCCAACAGATAGAAGATTTATGCAGCACTGCTCAAGAATTTGCAGCCCGGTGCGGTCAACCGCCGTTGATTTTAAGTATCGACCAGGAGGGTGGCGTGGTCTCGCGGCTCAAACCGCCTTTCACCCAATTTAAAGGCAACCCGCACATTAAAACCGACTCCCAGGCGGCTCGTTTTGCCCGCATTACGGCCAAAGAACTGCACCAAATCGGTATCAACATGAACATGGCGCCGGTATTAGATGTTTTACCGATCAAGGGCCCAAGCGTCATGGCCGACCGCTCATTCGGCCATGATCCTCATCATGTCGCCGCATTGGGCAACGAAATGATTCTCCATTTCCAACAAAACGGCATTATGGCGGTGGCCAAACACTTTCCGGGCATCGGTCGGACCGTGCTGGACTCGCACCAAGACCTTCCAGATCTGGATATTGAGTTCCACCGGCTTGCCCAAACGGACATGGTACCTTTTCAGTCCGCCATTAAAAATAAAGTGGCAGGCATTATGCTTTCCCATATCCGCTACCCACAGGTCGACCCCCTTTGGCCGGCCAGCCTGTCGCCAAACATTGCGGGAGAGATATTGCGCCGGCAGATGGCCTACACGGGTCTGGTATTAACCGATGATCTTGATATGGGTGCCATTGCCAAACACTATGATTTGCCCACAGTGGTTCAGCAGTGCCTGGACGGGCAGATCGATATTTTACTGATTTGCCATCCCGACGCTAAAATCGCATCCACCTTCAAAGAAATAGCCCATCAAATTCAAAACAGTGAAACGCTGAGTCGTCTCAGCATTGAATCCGTGAGGCGCATCATGGAAGCGAAAAACACCTATCTTTCAGGATAGCCCGCAGGTTGGAATGGATTATAGGGATGAAGCGTGTTCCACAGTATGGCGGGAGTAAACATCGGCATCCAAGGGTGTCATCCGCCCCTTTTGGATATAGTGGTGACCCAGCGCTGCAATCATGGCGGCATTGTCTCCGCACAGCGATAGGGGCGGGATATGAAGGCTGAGCCCGTATTTTTTTGCGGCAGCGGCCAATCGTTCCCGCAGCCGGCCATTGGCAGCGACACCCCCAACGACTGCGATGTGGTCACATTGACGAGTTTGGGCAGCATAGATTAATTTATGCACCAACACATCCACGACGGCTTCTTGGAAACCTGCGGCAAGATCTGCCCGGTCTTGGGTCGCTGACTCCGGATGGGTTTGAAGGTAACGCAGCACAGCCGTCTTGATACCACTAAAACTAAAATCAAAACCCTGCTTATCCAAATAGGGACGCGTAAAATGAATTTTTCGAACATCGCCCTGCTGCGCCAGGTCATCAATGACCTCACCCCCCGGGTATCCCAACCCCAGCATCTTGGCCACTTTGTCATAAGCCTCACCGGCCGCATCATCTCGGGTTTGCCCCAGCAATTGATAGCGACTGCGTGCGGTGACATGGTAGACGGCAGTATGACCGCCCGAGGCCAATAGTGCCACAAAAGGCATAGGCGCCGGCGATTCCGCAAGCTGCGCTGAATAGAGATGGCCCTCCAGATGGTCCAGGCCTACCCAGGGAATTTGACGCGCATAGGCAAAAGCTTTGGCAAACGAAAACCCCACCAGCAAGGCTCCCACCAATCCCGGACCTTGGGTAACCGCCAAGGCATCGATCTGACCACTTTTCAAACCGGCATCGGATATGGCTTTTTCGACCACCGAACCAATGGCTTCCAGGTGTTTTCGCGAAGCCAACTCCGGCACTACGCCACCATAGGGATGATGCACGGCCACCTGGGACGCCACCACCGAAGATAAAATGTGATCGCCATGGGTGACAACCGCAGCCGCAGTTTCGTCGCAAGATGATTCAATGCCCAATACTCGCATGGAGAGATCCTCATTCAAGCCGGATAAGAAAAAAGCAGAGAGAGGGACGTCGTTCCATTTCCAGCCTGCAGCCCAGATAACCCTGAGCACATCATTTTGGGGTTGTTTTCACCGAACCGGTGCGTCTATTGCGGGAGGTTCAAGATCTGCAAATGGGTTCTTGCCGAGCCCCTTTGGCCACCCATTCGATCAAACGCATGATCCCGTTTTTTAACTTCAGAAGTGTCTTCATCTTTTTTCCATAAGCAAACATATTGGAAAAACAGGAAATCTATACCCACCGAATACGTTGATCGTCTGTGGCATGTCGCTCCACAATGGTGCCAATGCAGTACGCTTTTTCATTCATCGCACCCAAACGGGCCAATACGTCTTGGACGGCAGCTTCAGGAACAACGGCCACCAGTCCGATCCCATTGTTAAATACGCGCATCATTTCTTGATCTTCAACTTTGCCGGCTTTTTGTAAAAAAGAGAAAATGGGCGGAATATCCCAGCTGTTGCGTTTCAGTTCCAAACTGCACGCCTTAGGAATAATTCGCAAAATATTATCGCTGATACCGCCTCCCGTAATATGGGCCAAGCCTAGAATAGGCAATCCTTTGATCAGGCCCTGAATGGTCTCTGAATAGATACGCGTTGGCATCAACAGCTCTTCCCCTAATGTCCGCCCAAAATCAGCCATGTGCGCATGGACATCAAGTTTGAGGCGGTCAAAACAAATTTTGCGTACCAGAGAATAGCCATTGCTGTGCAATCCACTGGAAGCAATGCCGATAATTTGATGGCCCACACTGATTTCAGATCCATCCACAATCTTATGATTGTCCACCAAACCGACAGCAAAACCTGCTACATCATACTCATTTTCCGGGTAAGCCCCCGGCATTTCAGCCGTTTCGCCACCGATTAATGCGCAGCGGGCCTGCTGGCACCCTTGACCGACCCCTGTGACAATCTCGGTGATGGTATGGCTCCGGATCTTACCGGTGGCAAGGTAATCCAGAAAAAAGAGTGGCTTGGCACCTTGCACGGCGATATCGTTAATACACATGGCCACAAGATCAATGCCAATGGTGTCATGCTTGTCCATCATAAATGCAATTCTTAATTTGGTCCCCACGCCATCAGTGGAACTGACAAGCACCGGCTGCTCCATTTGCGCCACATTCAGTGAAAAGAGCCCACCAAACCCTCCAATCTCTCCCATCACGCCCGGTACACGTGTTTGCCGGGCAATGGTCTTGATGGATTCCACCAAACGGTCAGCCTTATCGATATCAACACCCGCATCGGCATAGGTCAATGGTTTATCCATATCATCTCCTGTAGCAGTTGCTGCCTTGAGAAGCCGTGCAATGGCAACAACATCCGAATTTGCTTCAATACGTAGAATTCGCGCGTTGGTTTTGCATCGGCAGGGGTTACCTTACTGTTGCAAAAAACAGCTTCACCCATAAACTGCCCCCCTTAAAATGTCAAAACAAAATTTTTGACTTTTTTTAAATCCTTTTATACGGTTAGCTTGGTTTTTATCATTAGTGGTTCGCCGACGCTATCACATCAAATAACCTCAACAGCGGCTTAAAAGCCAAGGTTTCTCTTGTCCAAATAAAGATGCGCTTATCATTGAAGGAGAATCATGACAGCATTTGCCCGACTTGACCGTTTACCGCCATACGTTTTTGCCCAGGTCAATAAAATAAAAATGGAAGCGCGGCATGCGGGTCAGGATATCATCGATTTGGGGATGGGCAATCCTGATTTAGGCACGCCCGATCATATCGTAGACAAACTGGTTGAGGCGGTCCGCAAACCGCATAATCATCGCTACTCCGCTTCCATGGGCATTACCAAATTACGTCATGCCATATCGGATTGGTACCAGCGTCGCTATAATGTTGATATCGATCCGGACAACGAGGCCATCGCGACCATCGGTGTCAAAGAAGGCATGTCCCATCTGGTTTTGGTCACCATCCGCCCCGGAGATGTTGTCATGTGCCCGAATCCCACTTACCCCATTCATCCCTACTCTGTAATTATCGCCGGCGGCGATGTACGCGGTGTGCCACTAGGACCCGGTCAGGACTTTTTTGACAATTTGGTTCAAGCCACGCGCCAATCCTGGCCGCGGCCTAAATTGCTTATCCTCAGTTTCCCGCATAATCCCACAACTGAAGTGGTGGACCTGGCGTTCTTCGAACAAATTGTAGAATTTGCACGGGAACACCAATTGATGGTCATCCACGATTTTGCTTATGCGGATTTAAATTTCGACGGCTATCAAGCGCCCAGTTTTCTTCAAGCCAAAGGCGCCAAAGCGTTGGGCGTAGAATTTTTCTCCATGTCCAAAAGCTACAGTATGGCCGGTTGGCGGGTCGGCTTTTGTGTAGGGAATCCGGAAATTATCCATGCCTTACGGCGCATTAAAAGCTATCTCGACTATGGCATTTTCCAGCCAATTCAAATTGCAGCCATTATCGCACTGAACGGCGACCAGGAATGTGTCGCCGATATCCGTGAAATTTACCGCTCGCGACGTGATACGCTGATCACCGGTCTCAACCGTGCGGGCTGGGAAGTGCCCAGCCCCAAAAGCACCATGTTTGTATGGGCCAAAATACCCGCCACCTATCGATCCATGGGCTCGGTGGAGTTCTCTAAATTCTTGATCAACGAAGCTCAGGTAGCGGTCTCTCCGGGTTTGGGATTTGGCGAATATGGCGATGATTTTGTCCGCTTTGCCTTGATTGAAAATAACATGCGCATCAATCAAGCGATCCGGGGCATACGCAAAGTCCTATAGGCAGGGCTTTTTTATTGACTTTGGTCGGTCACCTATACGATGAATGTGCCTCAGCTGCACGAGGTAAAACATATTGGTAAGGGTACAACAATGAGGAGCAATAAATGAAACCGGTTCAACTGGGGCTCATTGGATGCGGCACGGTCGGTGCTGGCGTGGCGCGTCTACTTCTGGAGGAACAGCGCCTGCTTGAAAAGCGCGTGGGGAAACCTTTGGTACTCAAGTATGTGGCCGATCTGGACATGGAGAAAGACCGGGGTTTAACCTTCCCACCGGGGGTCTTCATCAACGATGCCTGGCAGATTGTAAACGACCCCCAAATCGACATTGTGATCGAAATGATCGGGGGGCAAACACTGGCCAAAGAGATCATCTTGTCAGCAGTTGAAAAGGGTAAACACGTGGTGACCGCTAACAAGGCGTTGTTGGCCCTTCACGGCAACGCGCTGTTTCAGGCTGCCCATAAACATGGGGTGGATCTGGCGTATGAAGCCGCCGTGGGCGGATGCATGCCCATCATTAAGTCATTGCGCGAGGCATTGGTGGCCAACCACATCCATGCAATGACCGGCATCCTCAACGGCACTTGCAACTATATTCTTTCTAAAATCAGCGATACCGGCATCGCTTTTGAAGCCGCACTGGCTCAGGCACAGGACGCCGGCTATGCAGAGGCCGACCCAACCTTAGACATCGAAGGGCTGGACACCGCCCATAAATTGGCCATATTAACTGCTCTGGCTTATGGCATGCCTGTCAATTATAATGACATCTATGTCGAGGGCATATCGGCCATAACACCTCTGGACATCACGTTTGCCGAAGAGTTCGGTTATTGCATCAAGCTGTTGGCCATCAGCAAACAGCGAAACAATTTTGTGGAGGCCCGCATTCACCCGACCATGATTCCCAAAGACAACATTTTGTCCAATGTGACCGGCTCCTTAAATGCCATCACCGTCAACGCACATGCCGTTGGGGACCTGTTTCTTTGCGGACATGGTGCCGGCCGGATGCCCACCGCAAGTGCCGTGTTGAGTGATGTCGTGGATATCGCGCGCAATTTGAGCTTTAACGCCGCCGGCCGTGTACCGCCGGCCGCATATCAGCCAAACCGGATCAGCGTCCTACCGGTGCTGCCGATCACTGATATTGTGACCCACTACTATTTTAGGATAGCCGCCTTGGACCGCCCCGGAGTGCTGTCGGCGATTGCGGGTGTTTTAGGAAATCACGGCATCAGCATCAAAACCGTCCACCAAAAAGGACGCAAATCCAATGGCAGTGTTCCCATCGTCATGTTGACCCACCGCGCCAAGGAAGCGGATGTGCAAGCAGCTTTTGAGGAGATGGGCGGACTCAATGTGGTAAACGGCACCCCTGCCCTGATCCGAATTGAGCATGAAGATCAGCCGGTGTAAGGCGGTCCGGCAAACGACCATGGTCTGTTTTTAATATTTGAACAAATGCACCATGGCAGCTGACGTATAAACCCAAAAAATTCACATATCGGCGAGATATCATATGCAAATTGTCTGCACGGACTTAGAAGGGGTATTGGTACCTGAAATTTGGATCAATGTGGCGCTTAAAACCGGGATTGAAGAGCTCAGACTGACCACGCGGGACATATCAGACTATGATGTCCTGATGCGCAAACGCCTGAACATCCTTGATCAGCATGGGTTGAAACTCAAAGACATCACCGATGTCATCGCCACCCTGACCCCACTGGAGGGCGCTATTGATTTTCTCGATTGGCTGCGGTCCCAAACGCAAGTTGTCATCGTATCCGATACCTTTGTAGAGTTCGCCAAACCGCTCATGGCGCAATTGAGCTGGCCAACCCTTTTGTGCAACTCCCTGCGTATCCGGGCCGACGGAACCATTGAGGACTACCAACTGCGCCAGTCGGACGGCAAGCGCCATGTGGTCAAGGGGCTGCAAAGCTTAAACTATGAAGTGATCGCCATGGGAGACTCATACAACGACATTTCGATGTTGCAGAACGCTCAGCATGGGATTTTGTTTCGCCCACCGGAAAACGTGATTGCCGAATATCCTGATTTTCCGGTAACCACCACTTATACAGAGTTGAAGCAACTTTTAGAAAAACTATTCGTTTCTTGAGCCTATGCTGAGTCATCGCACCCCGTACCGCGTCATCTATGGCGACACCGACAATATGGGAGTCGCCTATTATGCCAACTATCTGCGCTGGTTTGAAATTGGCCGGACCGAACTGTTGCGCCACTGGGGACTGCCGTACAGCCAAATAGAATCCCAGGGTATTTTACTCCCCGTGGCCGAAGCCCAGTGCCGATACCTTGCACCGGCCAAGTATGATGACCTGCTATGGATCGAAGCACGCCTGGATACAGACATCAAAGGGGGCCTTAAAATGGATTACCGCATTCAAAGTCATGATCAACAGACCCTGCATGCCACTGGGTACACCCGCCATGCTTTTCTCAACACAGACGGGCGGGTGGTGCGGCCTCCAAATTTTATACGGCAATTGATACGGCATCAAAGCGGTCAGCAATTGTGATAGCGATTAAACAAACGACCAAAGGGCTGTGCTTTGAGGTTTATGTCCAGCCGCGTGCCTCCCGAACGACCATTGTCGGATGTCACCAAGCGGCATTAAAAATCAAACTTACCGCCCCGCCCATCGGCGGCGCAGCCAACAAGCAATGCTGCCAGGTCTTGGCCAAAGCTTTGGCCATTCCCCGATCCGCTATTTCCATTACCCATGGCCATACCCATCGTCGAAAAGGTATTTGCCTTACCCAGGCCGGCGACTCTGCTTCACAAAAGCTGCACACGCTGGCGAGCAAAATTCAAAGACTTGGCGCCAACAAAACAAAAAAAACGGCTTGACTCCATGGCACGAACAAGTTAATTACTTCAATTCATTTGTTGCGGGGTGGAGCAGTCTGGTAGCTCGTCGGGCTCATAACCCGAAGGTCGGAGGTTCGAATCCTCCCCCCGCTACCAAATTTTAGGCCGGGGTGGTGACGCTGCTTCGGCTCTTTAATTTGGTTCCTCTTGCTTTCCAGATCATTAATCGCTAAACTTTAAGCGCCCGCTCGGCTCTGCGGCTTCTCAATGGGCGAGGCAGATCAATGATGGACTTCCACTCAATTGTTACCGCCAAGGCTGGATCAGCCTTTTGATGTAGCCGCGTTATTCCCCGTGCACTGAGCCTAAATCAGCGCGTGCCTTTAAGGGAGCGACATTAAAGTCGTAAACAAATGATCGGGAAATTGAAGGAGTTTTTATGGCTGACCATGGCATGATCTTTGGCGAACGACGGCACCACCCTCGAAAAACCTGTTTCCGGGTCGTGGAAATTGATGATTATCGAAATTCATGCAAAGGCCATATGCGAAATTTGACGCCATCCGGCGCTTTCATTGAACCCTCTTCCAAATTAAGCCCCGTCATCGGGCAGGAACTGGCCGTAACCATTCCTTATGGCTTAAAGCGCAAAGACGTAACCATAAAAGCAAAAGTGGCCCGCATCACCAACTCGGGATTGGGTGTCCGGTTCATAATTGCCGATATGTATTAGCCATCTGGAAAATGGTAGGATCTCTTGGAGAACTTGACTTATAGCCAGAGAAAAATCTCGATTAGCGGGCATCTATGATAAACATTTCATATTTTTTCCGGATGGTATGATTCCATCATTTTCGTCCAGCCCCACAGTATTTTTTAACAGATATTTTGTATCAATTTTCATACAGGCTTTGCACAAACAAACCTGGATACCCAGTTCGCCGACTTGGTACCGGCACAGGTGAGTGGCCGGCCGGGTTTCACAGGAATAGCACGGCATCTGCAGCTTAGCAGGCAACGGTTTAGGAGCGATAACTTCCATGGGTTCGGTTCCTTGTTTAATGGAGCTAAATCAGCGTATCCAATTTCTCAACGCAACTGTTTGAATAGGACAAGAGCAATAGCTGTGCCAAAGACGCAGCAAACATCTATCTTTTCGATAATACAGCAATAAAATGTTAAAAGCCTGAAACAGCGTCTATCAAAGAGGTATTGTTTTGGATAAATACCGGATAGGCATCATTGGCACTGTTTTACCGTTTGCATTTTTCGCTCGCATGGCGGTGCGATAAAACAAATGCCGCACGCCTGGCAATGCTCAAGACAGGAACACGCACGATAGGGTAACCTAAATCTCGGTAGGCTTTTGATAACAAGGCTTCGATGCGTTGTGACTGGATTTGGTCTTCAGCACGAACTGCATCTTTCTCAAACGGCAGCGCTTCAAATAAAAAAATGGTCTTATAGCGCACGAAACGACTCTGCTGCACGGGTTCGGCAGGATCAAGGCCTTCCAACTGGTAATAGGCAATGCTGTCGGGGATGGCCCGGTCCAAAAAGATGGTCTCTTTTTTTGGCAGACAACGTTCGATGCCAACTTTCTCCATGAGAATATGGCGCTCAAAGGCCATAGGATTAGCTTTTATCGTCGCCAGGCTTTTACCCTGGGCCAACTGATCATCAATGTAGCTGCGCGCTGCTTCGGCAACCGTACGGTGCCCCTGATCGGCAAGCATTTGAATCACGGTGGTTTTCCCGGAACAAGGCGCGCCCGTGATGACATGCCAATTGGAAGGGAGGGCGGCGGCCATGCTAGGGTGATCGGAAATGGAAACATTCTGTCTATTCATTTATTCCGCGCAACAATATCTTTTTTTCATGGGGGCTCAAATGGCGCCATCCACCGGGGGGCAGATTGCCCAATCGGACATTGGCCACTCTAACCCGCTTAAGACGCTTTACGCTATGGCCCAGATGGCGGACCATCCGCCGAATCTGACGATTGCGACCTTCAAGCAGCACAATCCGAAAGCGTCGACCGGAAAGCCGTTTTATCTTTGCCGGTCGCGTTTTGCGGCCCTTTAACATGATACCATCAGCCATGCGCTGCAAGTCCTTGGCGTCAATGGGACGCTCAAGGCTCACTTCGTACTCTTTTTCATGATCAAAACCGGGATGTGAGAGCTGATGATGCAGCCGGCCATCATCCGTGAGCAACAGCAACCCGATGGAGTCTTTGTCCAAACGGCCGATGGGAAAAAGCCGTTGGGGCAGATCGATGAGCTCCACCACCACGGATTGACCCGCATGGCGGCAGCTGCTGATATATCCTTTGGGTTTGTTCAGCGCAATATAGGTCCACGCGCCTGAAACCGCCACGGGTCTTCCGTCGACGACGACCTGATCTGTGCTCGGATCGATTTTGGTCCCCAGCGTGGTCACCTTAATGCCGTTAACCTGCACGCGCCCGGCAGCAATGTAGGCTTCTCCCTGACGTCGGGAGCAGATTCCTGCTTGAGAAAGGAATTTTTGTAAGCGCAACTCACCCATGTTATTTATCATCTTAATCTCTACAGCAAAGGAGTGCAAACGAGCTCAACTTCGGTAATCCGCATTGATTTTTACATAGTCGATGGAAAAGTCGCAGGTCAATATGGCGGCTTGGCCTTGGCCCTGGTGCAGATCGAGGGTAACGGCAAACTCAGATTGCCGAAGCACCTGCGTGGCCTCTGCTTCGGCTTGGGGACCGCATCCTTGGCCGCCGCCCACCATCTTTACTTGATTAAAATAGATATCGATATGATTCGGATCAAGGGGTACCCCCGCTCGCCCCGCCGCGCACATAATTCGGCCCCAATTGGCGTCTTCTCCAAAAAAAGCCGTTTTCACCAGGGGTGAATGGGCTATCGCATCAGCAACACGTATAGCCGCCTCATCGGTGGCAGCCCCCTGCACGATGACATCCACTACTTTGTTCACCCCTTCACCATCTTTGACCAGAGACCGGGCCACATCCATCAACAATGCGTCCAACGCCTTTTGAAATATTTTTTGCGCACCGGCAGACTCGATAGCCACACCCGATACCCCGTTGGCCATCACCAGCACCATATCATTAGTACTGGTATCACCATCGATGCTGATGCAATTGAGAGATCGATCCACGGCCTTTTTAAGACATACTTGCAATAAGTTGGGGGCGATCTTCACGTCGCTGCAGACATAGCAAAGCATGGTGGCCATGTCGGGTCGGATCATGCCGGCACCTTTAGCGGCCGCGACCAGGACGAAGGGTTGACCATCCAGATCAACGCAGGATCGAATCAATTTGGGCACGGTGTCGGTGGTCATAATCGCCCGGGCAAAATCATCAAACCCATCCGGTTTGAGGGCGCTGATCAATTGGGATCCCGCATGTTCAATTTTGTCCATGGGCAGCGGTTGGCCAATGACCCCTGTGGAGCCCACCAAAACCGTTTCCAGAGGCAGATCCAACCCAGCGGCGGCTATCTCGGCCATGCGCCGGGCATCGCGATCCCCTTGTTGCCCGTTACAACAGTTGGCATTGCCGGAATTAACAATAACGGCATGCGCGACGCCCCCAGTCACGTGCGTTTGGCTGACAACCACCGGCGCAGCTTTCACTTGGTTGCGGGTAAACACGCCTGCTGCCGCAGCCGGCTGTCGGCTATAGATCAGGCCAAGATCAAGGGTGTTGTTTTTTTTGACACCCGCAGCCACGCCACCGGCTAGAAATCCCCGGCACTGAATCTTTTGGTTCACATCCGCCTCCAGCGTTTGAATGTTCATTTCATGAGGTTTAATAAAAGTGCTCTTGTGATCGATAATGGACCAAATGTCAATCTACGATTTTAGTTGCCAAGCCATTCGGTTTTCAATAGATAACCCTAACATTGTATATATAGGATGGCAAAAATATGAAAAGCGATACACAAGTGTTTACTTGCCCGGAGTGTAACCACCCATTGGCCATGACCCGTGCCTGAGGGCAAGTCAGTTGGCGCTGCAAGGGTTGCAGCAACAGCTATGGGTTGGGCGATCTGCTCGATCAGTTGGATGAAGCCATGGAGTCGGCGATTGCCTATCTGCAGTGCAACAGGATTTAGCCTGTATGGTCATCAACCACCTCTTTCCCGTATTTGCCTTGATTGCTTTAGGCGTCCTGCTCAAACATTTTAAGATCACTACCGACAACTTTCTATCTACGTCTGACCGGCTGATCTACTATATTTTTTTCCCGACCCTGTTGTTTTGGAAAATCGGTGGTGCATCACCGGCTTTTACCCCGCAAAGTCTTCGGTTCTTCGGTGCCGTTTTGGGTGCGGTTCTGCTTGTCTATGTGCTGAGTACCACGTATATTTTGGCGTTTCGTGTCGGGTCGTTCCAAGCCGGTTCCTTTTCCCAAAGCTGCTATCGGTTTAACACTTACGTCGGTATGGCGGTGATCTTATCCGCATGGGGTGAAACCAGCGTCGCCCAATTCGGCGTTCTTGTCGGCCTGGCCATCCCCATGATCAATGTTCTGGCGGTCTCCACCCTTATCTGGTTTTCCGGGCGATCCTTTAAATGGCGCCGGCGTTTGCGTTTAACCCTTATGGCGTTGGTGACCAACCCGCTGATTCTGGCCTGCGCGGCGGGGACCGCTTACGCCCAGTGGATCAACACCTTCCCCAAGGTTATAGAAAATACCTTCCAATTGGGTGCTGCCGTCACACTACCACTGGCATTACTTTCCATAGGGGGCAATCTTACCTTTAAAAACCTGCAACGCTATTTTCCTCTGGCCTTGGCAGGCGCCATGTTCAAACTGATTGCCTTGCCGGCTATCGGCTGGGGATTGATGCAGCTTTGGGCTGTTCCCAGAGCCTATTATCCAGTGGGAATGCTTTTCTTTGCCCTGCCCACGTCAACGGCCATGTACGTCCTTTCATCCCAGCTCAATAGCGATACCAAACTGGCCTCGGCAGCCATCGTACTCTCGACGGTACTCTCATTTTTCTCCATGTCCGCTGTGTTATGGTGGTTCAATGAATAGAAATTTCAAGCTGACCATCGAATACGATGGGACCCACTACCATGGGTGGCAGGTACAACCCAACGGACCATCCATACAGCAAGTCATTGAATCGAGATTGGAAAGAATGACCCGACAAAAAATCCGCTTATTGGGTTCAGGACGCACGGATGCGGGTGTGCACGCCTTGGGACAAGTGGCCAACTTTAGTTGCGAAACGCAAATTTCACCTATTGATTTTCAAAATGGCCTCAACAGCATGCTGCCCAACGACATCGTCATCCACGAATGCACCGAGGTCGACCCCTCATTTCATGCGCGCTACAATGCCAGAAGCAAGTGCTATCGCTATCGCATCCTCAACCGATCCATTCCACCGGCCATCGGACGGCAGTATATTTGGTGGATCCGCTCACCGTTGGATCTGCCCACCATGCAGCAGGCAGCGAATCAGCTCATCGGCCGACATGATTTCAAAGCTTTTGAAGGGGCGGGTTCCCCCCGAACCCACACCGTACGCCACGTCATGCAGGCAAGCTTTACAGACAGATCTTCAAATGCCATCGAGTTTAAAATCGAAGCCGACGGTTTTTTACGCTATATGGTGCGTAATATCGTAGGTACCCTTGTGGCTGTGGGCCGTGGCAACCTTACCCCAAAGCAGTTTGAAGCGGTCATGGCCTCTCGGGATCGTAACCAGGCAGCCGCCACCGCCCCTCCCCAGGGTCTCTGCCTGCTGAGTGTCAACTACGCTGACGACGGCACGGCATAGGGCTTGCATTAAATATTGATTTCGACGTTCATTCTTGGGTATATTTGATTAATCGACATTGCGCGGTGTTCCCGAACCACTCACAGGGCCGGCCCTAAGGCCCTGCTAAAATTTGACGAAAGGCACACCATGAAAGCATCCACCTTTCTGGAAAACAACGCCACAATTATCGAAAGTCTGAAAAGTATCGATGTCTTAGAACCCTTTGAAGACAGCGAACTCCATAGATTGCTGGAGATGAGTAAAATTTGCAAATACAAGGCCGGCGAATGTATTGTGCAAGAGGGTCGCTTCGACACCTGGCTTTATTTTCTGATGTTTGGACGGATTAAAATAAGTAAAAAGGATAAGGAGATAACGATTCTTGAACGCAAAGGGGAAATTTTTGGTGAAATGGGTGCCTTGGACAGCTCCCGCCGCTCGGCATCAGCCCATGCCTTAACCGACACCGTTTGCTTGGCCACCGACATGTTCTACATCGACAAGCTCAAAGGCAATGACAAGATAGCCTTTGGGTATGTGCTATATCGTTTATTGGCCGAAATTCTCTCTCGCCGCCTGCGCCAAACTACAGACGCCCTCATTCAGGCCAAAGGCAAAATCAACTTGAAGTTCTGGTAGCAATGGCAACCCTATCGCCAAAGAGTACCTGAAGCCAAGTGTTTAACTCACTTTTAATCGGCATGTCTATCGGACGCTTTCAAAGCTTCAACTTTTTGGTTGTAAAAAGCGATCACTTCGCGGCGATTGAGCATGCCCACCAAGCGGCTAGGGTCCGCTTCTTCCACCACCGGCAGGCTGTCCAGATTCTTGGTGGTAAACTTTTTCAAAACCGAGTTTAAATCATCTGCAGGAGTGACCACGATGATATCGGAAGTGCCAATATCCTTCATCACCACCAGGTGTTCAATTTCAGGCGAAAACAGCACCCCCCGAACGTCATTGATGGAAAAGATGCTCACCATGCGTTCCCGGCTGTCCATCACAGGGAAATAGTGCTGGGTGGTTTTGGAAAAGTATTGTTTAAACTCCAAAAAAGGCATGTCCTGAGGAATCTGCTGCACCTTTTTCAGCTGCGGCATGATCTCTTGGACCGTAAATGATTGCAGCACATCCACAAAAAAATCGCCCGCATGGGCCTGTGAGTCAATCTTGCTTTTAACCTGGCGATGGAAAATGGTCCAGCGCTGGGCGGCCAAGTAGGCCACCGAACAAACCAGCAGGCTGGGCAGCAACAAATGATAGGAGTTGGTCATTTCGGAAACGAAAATAATGGTGGAGATCGGCGTGTTCGATACGGCTGTAAAAAATCCAGCCATGCCCACCACGACAAATGCACCCGGCTGCGCGACAATCGTGGGCATTAATCCATGGAAGAATTTACCCACCGCACCGCCCATTGCGCCACCGATGACAATAGAGGGGCCGAAAACACCGCCGCTGCCGCCTGAGCCGATGGAGAAAGAGGTGGTTAAAATTTTACCGAAAGCCAGAATCACTAAAAATCCAATGGTGATTTCGGGAAAGTCCCCCATTTTGAGGGCTTTTTGCGCAAAGCCATAACCAAATGCCAGGCATTGGGGCCAGAAGAAACCGACAAGCCCCGTAAGCAATCCGCCGATGGCGGGCTTCAGGTGATTGGGTACCTTTTTGATTTTCTCAAAAACACCAATGGTGCCGTAAAACATTTTGACATAGAGGGCTCCGGTGCCCACCAGCACCAATGCCAGGACAAGATAGGGCCCCAATTCCAGCGGATTTTGGAATTTAAAGGGCGGAGACTCAAACAAAGACCCCCATCCAAAAACCAGACAAAACAGACAGTAGGCCACCACCGAAGAGATCCCTGCCGGAATGATCACCTCCGACTCAAATTCTGGATCCCGATAGAGCACTTCAGCTGCAAACAAGGCTCCGGCCAGGGGCGCGCGAAAAATACTGCCCACACCGGCACCGATACCGGCAGCCATCATAATACGCCGGTCACGATTGGACAGTTTAAGCTTGGTGGCCAAAAACGAACCGAAGCCGGCACCGATTTGGGCAATGGGGCCCTCACGGCCGCCGGAGCCGCCTGTGGTCAAAGTCATGGCTGAAGCCAAAGTTTTGATGATGGGCACCCGGCTGCGAATAAAGCCGCCTTCGCTGTGATACGCATGGATGGCGGCATCGGTACCGTGACCTTCGGCTTCAGGCGCAAAAGTATAGACCAGCCAC
>JBNKKB010000144.1:0-14845 GCA_050291605.1 Desulfobacteraceae bacterium
GGTGTCATGAATCACCAGCAGATCACCCTCCTTGATAGGAGGCAAATCACGCTGCACGGCGAATTTATCGTTATTTTCGCATAAAGAACCCACCACATCGACCCGCTCCGTCTGGGCTACACTCTCCTTACCCAGCACATCAATGTGATGGTAAGCACCATACATGGCCGGTCGCATCAGCGCCGACATACTGGCATCGACGCCGATATAAGTGCGATAAATCTCTTTGCGGTTGATCGCTTGAGTGACCAATACGCCATGGGGGCCGGTCATATAGCGTCCGCTTTCCATATAAAGCCTGGGGCAATAACCTTGCCGGGTTCTGAATTTTCTAAAGCGTTCTGTTACGGCGTGACCCAGGCTTTGCAAGTCGAAAAATGGATCCTGCGGTCGGTATGGGATGCCTAAACCGCCTCCCATGTTGATAAACTCAAAACGTATGTTCAGGTTGCGATAAATCCACTCAGAAATTTCTAAAAGCATTTCAACTGTTTGTGTCATGTATGTGCTGTTGAGTTCATTTGAGGCCAGCATGGTGTGCAAACCAAAGCGTTTGGCCCCCGCTGCTCTCGCTGCGCGGTAAGCCTCCAGCAATTGATGATGGGCCACACCATATTTGGCTTCAACCGGATTGCCGATGATGGCGTTTCCTGTTCGACGGGGACCGGGATTGTAGCGAAAACACACAAGTTCCGGCATGCGGCCTGCTTTGGAGATAAGCGAGATGTCGTCCAAGTTTAAGATACAACCGCCATCTTGTGCAGCTGCCTCGAAATCTTTTGCGCTGGTATTGTTGGAGGTAAACATCAGGGCATCTCCACGGCTTCCAATCCGGCGGGCGAGGATCAGTTCCGCAATGGAGCTGCAGTCAAATCCAAAACCCATCTCCTGCATGATCTCCATGATACGCGGGTTGGGCAATGCTTTAACCGCAAAATATTCTTGGAAACCCGCCACACCGGCAAATGCTTTTTGCAATTTTGCTCCGGTATCGCGGATACCGGTTTCGTCATAAATGTGAAAAGGTGTGCCGAATTCCGCAGCGATGTCGACCAGTGCGGGAAACAGGCGACGGCGGTAGTCAGTGGACATGGGCATAGTAGAAAAGTCCTCTTATCTTATTTGTTTGTGTATTTATAGATTAGGATTGCGTTGTTCCTAAGGCGATTCGAATACGATCCATGGCTGCGTGCACATTTTCTAAGCTGTTGAAAGCGCTGATACGAATATAGCCTTGTCCACATCTGCCAAAACCGGAACCCGGTGTGCACACCACGCCCGCTTGTTGCAGCAGTAGATCGAAAAAGTCCCAAGAGTCACGCTGGCCGTTGATCCAGATGTAAGGTGAGTTCTTTCCCCCGATACAATCGAAACCCAAATCCCTCATGGCACGGCGAATAAAGGTCGCATTGTTCAGGTAGTAATCTGTCAGAGACCTTGTTTGGGCCTGGCCTTCCGGGCTATAAACGGCTTCTGCCGCCCGTTGCACCGGATAGGAGACACTGTTAAATTTGGTAGTGTGGCGCCGGTTCCATAATGGATGAACAAAAACCGGTTCGCCGGATTCAGTGAAAGCGCGGCATTTTTTTGGAACGACGGTGTAAGCGCATCGGGTGCCGGTAAAACCAGCGGTTTTGGAAAAGCTGCGAAATTCTATAGCGACCTCTTCCGCACCGTCGATTTCATAGATGGAGTGCGGTAGTTGTTCATCGCGAATAAACGCCTCATAGGCGGCGTCAAAAAGGATGATGGCTTGGTTGTCCCGGGCATACATCACCCATTTTTGCAGTTGAGCCGTTGTAATGGTGGCGCCGGTGGGGTTGTTAGGAAAGCAAAGGTAGATCAAGTCCACCGGTTCGTCCGGTAACTGGGGAATATACTCGTTATTTGCGGTGCAATCCAGGTAACACACACCATCGTAACGGCCGTCTGCATAGGTGCCGGTGCGACCGGCCATGACGTTGGTGTCTAAATAGGCCGGATAGACCGGATCGGGAATAGCGACTTTGATATCCGTGGCAAAAATTTCTTGCAAGTTGCCGGTGTCGCATTTGGCTCCATCACTGATGAATATCTCATCCGGAGAAATATTAGCGCCCCTCGCTTGATAATCATGTCGGGCTATTTTTTGGCGTAAAAAATCATAGCCCTGTTCGGGACCGTAACCGCGGAAGGTGCTTTCGTGGGCCATCTCATCCACTGCTGCATGAAATGCGGTGACGCAGGCCGGCGGCAAGGCACGGGTGACATCTCCAATGCCCAAACGGATGATATTCTTTTCGGGATGGTTCTCCTGAAATGTGTTCACCCTTTTTGCGATGTTGGCAAAAAGGTAACTGTCTTCTAATTTAAGGTAGTGGGAGTTGATTCGAATCATAAATAACCTCGTATATGCTTTATTGTAAATCTAGATCGTCCAGCGGGATACGCGCTGTCTCTTTCATAGTGGACAATACGATCTCGGAGCGTGTGCCACGAACGCCTGTGATGGCACGAATGCGTTTTCGCACCAGGTTGTCCAATTCTTTGGGGCCGGCGACCCGCACTTTAATCAAATAGCCGTCTTGCCCGGCCACAAAATGAACCTCTTGGACTTCATCAATATCAGAGAGCTGGTTCCCCACTTTTTGGGTATCGCTATTGGCCGTCATGCTGATGTGCACAAATCCAACGAGGCTGCGCCGGAACCGATGTGGATTGAGGCGGACCTCATACCCATCGATGAAACCCTGGCTTTCAAGCTTGCGGATTCTCTCCAAAACTGCTGAAGGGGCCATACCCACCCGGCGGGCGACTTCCACATTGGGGATACGGGCCTTGTCCTGTAGTATCTTCAGTATATTTAAGCTAATTCCGTCAATCATTCTAAAAAATCCTTAATTTTGAGATTTATATTCTTGAAAATATTGTTTGTCAAGAATATTTTGCATAATTGTGTTGAGAGCCCGGCCCATTAATAGAAACGGATTTTTGGGGTACAATGGCTAACCTTATTACCAAAAAGCAAATAACATCGATTCGTGCTTCATTTCATTTTCAAGGGCTTCTTAATTTTGATCTGCGGAATGGCTATTTTTTGGGGAGCGGTTGCGATGATTTTTAATCAGCCGCAAAGCAAACCCAAGAGCTAGTGTGGCGCTGATCAGAATCATCAAGTTGGCGGCGAAAAATGTGATGATAAACACAAAGGGGTTGGCCAGTTGGTAAGTTGAGATCAGCAATAGGATGCCCACGCAAAGAAAAAAGATAGCCACCAACAATAAAACAATTAATTTAAGCTGCTGTAACATCGGGACAGGGTTCCTGCGACAAATAGGGTTAAAAATCAGTTTCCATCCAGAAATGGTAGATTGGGGTTCAGATCAAGGCTGCAGTGTTTTCGCGACCGCAGGCGCAGCTGAGCTACGTCGAAAAAAGCTGAAAGGCTACGCCATTATCGCTGAAACGCGAGAACGCCGGGCTGGGCCGCAAGATGCAATTTCCGGATGGACACGGGATAGATGCATAGCATGCGTCTATTGCCCATTCAACTTAAGAAAGCCTTTGTGTTCAAGTCTCTGCCGCTATTGACTTTTTAAATAGGTATCCATATTGAGTGTTATCGCGCAAAACACCGCACCACCCATAGGATCGGCACTGTGCCCTTACGATCAAAACAAAATTCCATCACTCCCGTGCCCCGCGCACCATCTGAGGCTATTGACCTCCAATCGAATGAATCGTCTTTGGTTTCTGAAATCGGGGAAGTGATTCATAATTTTGGAGCTGACCATAAACGCAACTTGGTCGCGGTCCTGAAGTTCGTTTTGAAAAAAGTGAATGCAAAATTTGCTGTTTTTCATCTTTTTGATTTTGAAAACCACAAAATAATTACGCACCAAGGGATATTTTGCCCCCCGGGCTTTCGACGCAAAGGAAGATTAGAGGGTCGCATATGCTATAAAGCCTTCGTGGAGGCTCAAAAAAAGCACCTGTTTTTGAACAACGTGCGGGACAGTCGCTTTTGGAATTCAGACCCGGACCTGAAGCGCTATAAACTTTCAAGCTACATTGGGTGTCCGGTGCATGTCTCCGGCCAAGTGACGGGGTCCTTGGCGCTGTATGGTCAAAAGCAGGGAGAATATGGCCCAACCGATGCCCGAATTGTATGCCTGATGGCCAATATCATGGCCTGGATTGAAGATCGCCGGCGGGCTGAAGATGATCTGCGCTGGAAATTCGAGCGCGAGAAAATGTTGTCGGATATTTCTGCCAGCGCCATATCCGATTCAGATTTAGACTCGTTCATCGCCCACTGTTTTGATATGATAGGCCCTGTCCTGGAGGTCGACAGCACGGCACTATTTACTTTTGAACCGGGCCATGCGAGGTTAAAAAAGATAGCGCAATGGTGCCCCGGCATCTTATCGGATTCGCGCCTCCAACATGATTTTAGCGATCTGTTGTCCCTGCCCATGGCTCAAAAAGCGGTCGAAACCGGAGAGGTTTTTCATTGCCCCAATACGATCAGTATTTCAGATCCGAATGTACGTAAAATCCTAAAGAAATACAAGATCCGAACGTTTATGCTGGTACCCCTTTGCCTTGAGCAAAAAGTGCATGGGTTCTGCAGCTTACACCGAAACAAGGTCTCTTATCCCTGGCGTGACGAAGATATTTTAGCTTTAAAATCGGCAATGCAAATTCTTACCCAACGGATCACGCGACATACCATGGCTAATCGCTTGGATGAAAGTGAAGCCTTGGTCAACCAATTGTTCCAACTGGCCCCGGCGGCTATCTATCGCATTGACCTGAAAAACCAACGGATATTGGCTGCCAATGAATACCTTAGCCGTGAAACCGGATACACCAAAGAGGAGTTGTTGGCTTTGAATCCATTAGCGATGCTGACACCCGCCAGCCGGAAATTATATTTTGAGCGGCTGGCGGACATTGCCGCGGGTAATCCGGTGCCGGAAAATGTTGAATTTGAAGTGGTCACCAAAAACGGCGCTGTTGAGTGGGGTCGGTTTCACATCCGTCATATTCACGAGGCAGGACAGATTGTGGGCGCCCATGTTGTGGCACATTTTATCACTGAGCAGAAAAAAGCGCGTGAAGCGCTCAGAGACTACCAAAAAAACCTTGAATCGGAAGTTTCAGCCCGCACAGATGATTTGGCCAAAGCCAACCAGGCCTTGCGCGACGAAATTGAACAGCGCGTGCATACGGCTGAAAAATTACAGGCCAGCACCTTGCGACTCAAAGAGATGAATACGGCCATGCGGGTGTTGCTGGACAAACGCATGGAAGATCACCGGCGCACCGAAGAGCTGATCCGACTCAATTTGAAAGAGCTCATCGATCCTTATCTGACACGGTTGGAAGAGGGTGAATTACGCAGTTCGCAAAGACAAGCGGTCGATTTGATTCGGGTTAATCTGGATGAAGTGGTGACCTCGTCCATGCCAGGTCTTTCGTCGAAATACTACATATTTTCTCCCAATGAGCTGCAGGTGGTCAACCTCATCCGTAAAGGAAAAACCACCAAAGAGATGGCCCGGTTGCTCAACCTGTCTTCGCGCACGGTTGAATCCTATCGCAACAGCATTCGCAAGAAGCTGGATTTAAAGAATAAAAAAGTTAATCTAAGAACCTATTTGTTATCAATTTAACCAGGTAATTGCTCTAACTTGGCGCGTTGTTGAGGGTATCGGGTATCATATGCAAAGCAAAGGGGTCGCCATGTGACGATGGATCAGTGGATTTTTAGGGGGCATTCTTTTCTGGATGGGTTTATGGTGTGGCTCACTTTGGGCACTGGAGATCCATTCCGATGGCCGGCAATTGATCCAAGCGGCCCGGCAAGCGTTTAATCAGGATATGGCCGATATGTTTAAGCAGGCAGTGTTTTGATTTAAAAATGGGCATGTGGGTTGAGATGACCACCAAAACCAAAGCCCGGGTAAAAATGGATCAAAATTCCAGCCCGATGGTGTCTTTGAATATCCACAAGATGACCATGGAGCTCAAATAATGGAACCACTCAATTGCATTGAATAGCATCCACGGTAGTTGTGCAAGCACCATGACGTAGGGTTAGAGTGAAGACGTGATTTTTTTAATGGCTCCCATACTATTGCATGGGAGCCATTGTGTTGCATGATGAATGGTGTGCAAACGCATCATTTAGAAGCGATTGAACAACTACTGCCGCCACATCCGGCACTATTGCCGCTCTTTGTTAAGTCCTCTATCGATTTATCGTAATACACCACCTTAGAAAGCGCAATTGCATTGGAGAGCCAGTTGGCATAGCGCTGCTGGCGATCATCCGGATCTGTGCTATCGACCAGTACACGCTCGTCTATATAAGACTGCACTAGCACACGCTGGGCGAATTTCTTTTGGAAATAGTCAAAGGGATAATTACTGTTTTCTAAATCGGTTTTAAACTGATCCAGCGTCAGCCGGCGCTGGGTGAGATAGTCTTTCAGTGCTTTGGCCACCCGCTGGGAAGAGAGCTGGTAACCTGCACGCTTCACCTCCTGAAGTTTAATGCCGTCACTGACCAGACGCGACGCAATTTGGGCTTTAATGCGGTCCAACACCTGTTCACCGCGGGTGTCTGAAAAGACATTGTCACCATAGATCGATTGATACCTTGCCCGTGCGTGGGACAATTCAATTGCATAGTCCTGGCGGGAAATCTCTAACTGTCCAACCGAAGCAATATGCACTTCAGCGCGACGGGCGAATTGGGCCAGCTCCGCTTGCACCTGTTCAGCCGCCACGATACGCTCGATTTTTGCTGGATAGCCTGCTGTGGTGATGGCCGTGACGATTTTTTGGGGATCCGTCAATTGGTTGGGATAGAAATATACATCAGCTGCGCCAGTTGCGATGTCTACGGATATTTTACCAATACCGGGTAGGGGGGCAAGACTGGCAGTGATGTTTTCAATACATCCGCCGCAGGACAGGTTGCTTACGGTCAATATGGCTCTGGCCCAATCGGGATTGACGGCAGAATTATCCGTCTGGGATGAGGTCACCTTGGCTGTATTGGTTTTGGCGTTGGTCCAGGATGCGGCGATACCCAAAACAACACCGACAACCAAGGCGACGGCAAACCAGCCCCTCGCACCTGTGAAAAATGATTTCATTTGATATACCTCCAATTTGCCTTCAATAATAATTTGCAAGTTTCCATTAATAGAATCGATGCTCAGGCGGCGATCCCTTTTGCTTTCGTTGAGTGCGCCGATGGTTGATCCTTTGCAGCTTTCAAAGGTCCATCGGCCAAACGGTCGTCAGCCAAACGACCGTCAGATAGATAAAGGGTGCGCTGTGCATGAGCGGAACAAGTTGCGCTATGGGTGACCATCACGATGGTGGTGCCACTGGTGTGCAGGCGTCCAAGCAAGGCCATAATATCCCGGGTGTTGCGTGAATCCAGATTGCCGGTGGGCTCATCTGCCAGCAGTACCGGTGGATTGTTGACAATGGCCCGGGCAACGGCCACGCGTTCGCATTCGCCTCCGGAGATTTCGTTCGGCAGCCTTTGGGCTTTGTGTGTCAGGCCCACCCACTTCAGGGTTTCCATCGCCATGGCCGCTTTTTCCGATTTGGCGATCTTAATTGCGGTCAGCGGGAGCATGACATTTTCGATCACCGTCAGGTAGGGGACCAGGTGAAAGCTCTGGAAAACAAAACCCAGGTACTCGCGACGGAAGTCGGCCTGCTGCTCGCTGCGCAATCCGAACACATCGATGTCGTCCACCAGATAGAGGCCGCTGGTGGGGGTGTTCATGGCGCCCATAACCGATAAGAGCGTTGATTTGCCTGCACCCGATTCGCCCATAACGGCGACAAATTCACCGCTGCCGATGGTTGTATCGATGCCATCCAAGGCGCTGACCTTCGAGTCGCCCTCGCCGTATGTTTTAATTATATTTTCAAGAACAATTAGGCTCATCTATAATTATCCTTTCCGTACTGCCTGTCGAACGCAAGTTCAGCTAAATGGTCCGCAAGGCTTGGTTGGGATCCATGCGTGCAGCCATTCGCGCCGGATAGACGCTGGCGAGCAGCCCCACTACCACGGCCATAAATACAGCAGCAGCGGCTAAGATCGGATTAAGTGCAACACGGATACCTGTCTGGGCGGAGAAAAGTTGCAACCCAACCCATAGGATACCCAAGCCCAAGAGATAGCCCAATATACCTGAGAGCAGACTGATGATACCGGTCTCCAAAAAAATGATGCGCATGATGTGTCTTTGCCGAAAACCGATGGCCCGAAAGATGCCGATCTCCTCAGTGCGCTCTTTGACGCTTCCCATCAAGGTCACCAGGACCACCAAGGCGCCAATGGCCACCACCACAACCGAAAGGCCATATGAGAATTTTCGGAATTGGGCCAACGTCTCCATTCGCCCTTTGACCACTTGTTGGATGGCCATGACTTTAGCACCGGGAAGTTTTTCGGCGATCTGTTTCACCATGTCATCAATGGGGCAGGCGTTGCACAAGGCGGCCACTTCCACCATGGACAACTGGCCTGGCTTGTCGAGCAGCATCTGGGCTGTCGCCAAGGTCGTGAATACCAGTTGATCGTCCTGTGAACCCGTGGGCGCTAAAATACCTGTCACATGGAGGTGGCGGTCATTAATGACCAGCTGTTGGCCCGTCTCCAGTCCCAAAATTTTAGCGGCATCCGTACCGATCAGAAGTTCATCCATTCCGGGGACGGTACCATTGATTTTCCACCAGGGTTTGAGGACGGCAGCTTTAGTAAAATCAACACCCGCCAATAGTGCGGTCCGATCGCTAATGGCAACGGTGCCCAGGACGATGGGGCCCACAGCCGCCACATTGGCGGCGTTTTTAATGGTGTCAATTTGTGCGATTTGGGACTGGCGGATAGGTTCCGTCTCAAAGGAGAGGCCACCCAGCGCCATGCCGCCATATGAAAGTGTCAGGTTATCGGTGCGGGGCACGATCAAGATATTGGCCCCATATTTTTCCAGCTTATGGTTGATGTCCTGGGTCATGGTATCGGCAAAGCTGATCACCGTCACCACCGTGGCCACGCCGATAACCAGGCCCGCTAATATAAATGCAGCTTTGGATTTACGCCGTATCAGATTTTTGATGGCAATATCTTTAAGGGTCATGGGGCTAAACTCCTTTGAAAAATGTCTGGCCTTCTAAGATATCATTGACCTGGATGACCAATTGATCCTTTTCAACACGGCGGTTCAGGGGTGCCGGATTACAGCCCCCTTTGACCTCATTGACACGTGCTGACGCAAATCGGCGACCGCAATTGCGGCACACCATTTCGTCGCCGTCCTGGAAATAGCCTTTGCCGGCCTGCCAGCATACATCACAGGCGTCAAAGGCCGCCCGAATGATGCCGTCGGAGCTTTGGAGTACAAAATAGCGGATGGTCATGCCGTTGGCTTGATGGCTGAAATAACGTGCCTTGCCATCGTTAAACTGACTGACCGGATAGCGCACTTCAGTCATGCCTGGCGTGGATGCCGATGGGTTTTGCGATCGGCCCTGTCCCAGGCCGGTGATATAATAAGCTGCCCCGAATGCCACCAGCAGGATGGCCAATCCGAGCAGGAAGGGCATGGCGTTCATGGAACGTTGTTTCTCATTGAGCACAGTGGCTTTTTTGGATTTGTTTTTGGTGCGTGATGATTTTCCCATTACAATGATCTCCTGTACTATTTGCAGCGCCCGTTCGGCGAAAGTGATCAGCGAATCTGCTGCAACTCATTTACTTGCCGAGGGGGCTAAATTAAGTGATTTAACCCTATCGTTGCTTAACAAAGATGGTAAAATGGTGGCCGTACCTAGTCTCTTGGAGCGCCCATCGATGGCATCGCATTACAGCTTGTCATTGACGGACGTTTCGATCCAAACCCGGTTATCAACGCATGGTGTGCGCGACCGTGCTAATACCTATCCAAGGGCTTGGGTAGAGGTGTTCAACACAAAAAAGATTGAATTTGAAGATAGATCGGTGGTTGAGGGATTTTAAGATGACCCCGCTTGTAATGTGCGGTTGGGTAATAAGTCTCGTATATCACTGGCGCACTGGAATCAATTGCACCGATGATATCCGTCATCTTTTTATGGGGTATTTCAGATGTCGCCTGTAATGCCATTACAGGAAAAGGTAGGCTCGGTTGAACTTCACAGCACGGCTCTGACCGGCCGTGGCAGCCCGACGCAGCGGTTGCGTGATTCATAGCATCGGCAGGGCGTTCACCGCTGCCTGCATGACAACACGCATTTGGCAAACAGTGATCCAACCCGGATGCCGTCGGGACCGCTGTACTTATCGCCATCCATGCGGTTAATAGTGAGGCTGTTATCAGAATAAGGTGCTTTGGCATATGCAACATTAGCCCTAAATTGAAATTTTCATTATTATCAGCATCCATACTAAAATAGTCAAGTATAATTTGAGCTGGTCTATTGATGCATATTAGAACAGGCGAATGGTGGCGGTGGTGGGGCGATAACGAGAGGCGGGCCCCCAAGCACCACCCACTGAATTAAGTGTTGGGACCCGCCCCGAGCGCATTACGCGCTAATCAAATACGATTCGGCTGGGTTACCGCCGAAGCGTGCTAAAAAAGCGATCGAATAAAGCAACTGCTGCTATCACTGGATGCGGCCGCGTCATCGCCCAGAGAGAGGCTCGAACCGCCATCTTCAGCTTGAGGGCCAGCTAAATCAACAATAACCCCGTTGGCGATGCCATCGGCATCGTTGGTACCCCCATCAACAAGTTCACGTTCGACGTGATACCCCACATCATCCATCTGGACTTGATCTGAGCTATCCTCCCATCCGGTCACCATGTCATAGCGCACCCACTGTATCTGGGGATCAATGGGCTCGGATAAATTTATCTCGACACGCACAGACTGCCCAGGTTCTGGTACATGGATTTTATATCCCAGAACACCATAAGGCATCTCTTGTTCGGAATGGGATGTGCCATCCAGTTCAGCAGGATCGATATCTGCAACGGCCTCAATCTCGGCAGCGGTATCGCCGGATGCAATGCTGATACTCGCCATATGTTTATACCGATAATCTTTAAAGCGTTTCAGACGTCCGGTTTGTTCGCTGTCGGGGATACCATCGTTGTTTAAATCCGTATCCTCGTCCACTTCTTGATCATCCGGTATTCTGTTTCGATTTTTATCCTTGTCGTCTAAAATTATAGTAAAAGTGAGAGGTGTGGACCATTCGGAAGCCAATTCGTGGTTATCATAATAGCGCATTTGTGCCGTGTAGGTGACACCGGGGTCAAGAATATGCCTGGGCACCCTTATTGAGGTTAAGCAGTGGTTTTTGGGTGTTATATCATAGACGATTTTCTGGTTGTCGCTGCGCTGTACCCGCCACTGGGTTTTTAAATGGGTATCATTCTCGTCCGGATCAGCAAAATCAGAGGAGCGCAACCTGGGTGCGAGTTCGACATTGGCATCACCCTCCTCAGGATAGATCCAAGTCGGCTGGTCGGGGGCCTGATTTTCATTCGCCACCAATGGATCGGTGCCTTGGCGATACTCTTCCAAATTGGTCAAACCATCGTTGTCGGGGTCCAGGGCAGCATCACTGCTGTCCAGCGGGTCGAAGCCATATTGCAATTCCCACGTATCGGGCATGCCATCACCGTCATCATCGTCGTCTTCATCGTCGGGGATGCCGTCGCCATCGGTATCAAGAGGCTGTGCGTCGTCTGCCCTTACGAGTACTAGGCAGGTGTCTGATGCGCTAAGCTGGCTTGAATTGGTCACGGTCAATTCAAATCGGAGTGTAACAGTGCCCTCTGTCACTTCCGGCGCAGTAAACTCAGGGTAGGCCGAGTGTGAATTGTCCAGCACCACATGCGGAGTGTTATTCTGTGTCCAATTGTAGGTAAGGCCGCCACCCTGCGGGTCACTTGAACCTGAACCATCCAAGGTGACGTGCGCCAAAGACGCGACCTCCTGTGCAGGGCCGGCATCGGCCAAAGGCGGCAGGACACTGGAGATGAATTGTGCTTCAATGGAATGGTTGCCGGTGACATTGGAGAAAGTATAATGGGTAATATCACCATGTGATGCGCCATCGACAAGCACATCACTGATCTGGTAACCCGTGTTGGCTGCGATGGTGAAGGAACTGTCGGCACCTTGCGCCACACTCACGCTGCCGGATGGAGAGATGCTTCCGCCCGTACCGGCAGTGGCCGTGATGGTATGGTATTGGGGTGCCGTTTCGGAAAAGCTGGCGGCAATGGTATGGTTTGTGGAAACATTTGAAAAAGTATAACCGGTAATCACACCCTGTGACACGCCGTCGACAAGCACATCACTGATCTGGTAGCCTGTGTTGGCTTCGATAGTGAAGGATCTGTCGGCGCCTTGTGGCACACTCACGCTGCCGGATGGAGAGATGCTGCCGCCCGTTCCGGCAGTGGCAGAGATGGTGTAATCTTGAGGCACCGGCGGTTCGTATCGAAAAGAGACTTCATTGGAGTCGCCACTTTCATCTTGCCCCATGAAAGCACGCACGACAAAATAGTAAGTCACATCCTCTGCTAATGTGTCCAGGGTGCAGGTGGTTGCCGGGCCCTCATAAGCCCATTGTGCATAATTATAGCTTTGGCCTTCCTGCCGAAGAAACAATCGGTAGCCATCCGGCGCCGGATCGTTGGCATCCCATGCCAGCGTGACGGTAGCATCTGCGAACGAGAACGATGGCGTGACACACAGCATGCCAATTGCGGCGAGCATGAAGCAAAATGTTATTATCTTGTGGTTTGATGATCGATTGTCTGTTTTATTGGAAATATAAAAGGTGTGGGCTTTTACCCTAGTAAAAATGGTGCCCATAAGTCTCTCCTTTTTTCAAGAGAGACAGTTGACAGGGCTGCAGGATGGACGTAATATAATCGCATCCATTTTGGACGGCCCAACTCCGCTGATTGGCAGATGTGCTCTCCTGAATGGTGTAGTTTCGTCCCCGGATTATGTGGCCCCATAATCCGGGGATTCTTTTTTCGCTCTTCATCAATCCTTCCACGCTGGCGAAGGATCCGATGTTTTGCGTCGTATGTGTTACTTCGCAGTATTTGTAAGCAAGATGTTTGCCAAGTCGTTATTTAGGACGATCTTTGATGGCTGCTACGTTTTAAGGAATCGATTCAATAGCGAATATTTCAATAATGCCTGATACGGGTATGTCCGGCGGGGCGACACCTATTTGACGTTATAAAGGGCAAGGTTTTCCCTTTAATGAACCTCGTAGGGCCATTTTTGTATCCAATCCAAGTCTGCGCAGAATCTGTAATTGAATGCGCAAAGGGTGTAATAACCCTTAGGTGTTTTCGGAGGGAGACTCGCTGGGCTGAAAGTTTTGGCACTTTTTGCACCAGGTGCGAAAATTATCCTTGCGAAAAATCGTTTCACATACCTTTTTTTGATACTTTATCTCTGGATCCTTGGGGCACTGTATGAGTTGTTGGGCCATTTTTTTGCTCCTTTAATGCATTAAATTAAATAGATATTTAAGTTATAAACCGATTAACAGGGTGACCAGTGCAGCGCAAAATACCACTCCCATCATTTTGAAACTATCCCTACAGATTTTAAAGATCAGTGCTTTGGCTAAAAATAGATGATCATACCGAACGGATTGAAATCGCCAAAAAGGTTGATAAACAAAGGGTTGCACAATATCACCTCAATTCTCGGCAAATCCAAAGGACTTTGCCGATAATTCGAATACCATTTATTTCTTCCCTATCCAGATAGATCGGGGCATACTCCGTGTTGTCGCTGAGCAGCACCATTTTATGGGGATGTTTTTCTATGCGTTTGACCATGATGGTATCCTCAATGCCAACGGCGTAGATGGCCCCGGCTAAAATATCCTTTTGGGCCTGGTTGACCAGTACGGTATCCCCATCCTTGATTTCCGGTGTCATGCTGTTGCCGAATACATCCATCAACACCATCTGGTCAGCAACACCTTTGCCGGCGAGCCACGCTTTTTGGAAGGCGTAGTATCCTTGAATCTGAGGATCGATTTCGAAGGATCCTCCCCCGGCACAGAGCCGTGCTTGAACTTTGGGTACGGAGTGAAAACCGGCATTGCCCATATGACTGGGCTTTATGATAGCCGGCCCCGACCCACCCGCTAACCAGTCCGGATTCAGACCCCTCTGTTTGAACAAGTGCAGCATCCATTTGGCCGGAACCGTGCCTTTTTTGCGTGCTTGGGTAACAGCAGAGCGGTTGACTTGCAGAAGATCGGCCAATTGGGACAAAGTGGCCACCCCGGCGGCTTCGGAAACGCGACTGAAAAAGGTCTCAAAATGTGTGCCCATGATAGATAGCGGTATCGATGAATGGTTAACGTTGATAAAAATATACATTAAAGTTTATAAAACGCAACAGAAAAATATAAAATGTTAAAAAAAAACCTGATCAAATACAAAAATAAGCAAAATACGATGCTATATAAACAAAGATGGCTACAAAATGGTAGTTGCCTCATCACAAATGAACCTTTTTTAGTACATGGCGCGGGCCTTTCGGATCACTCAGGCTATGGGTGATGACGCTTCAATTACTGCTTGCTTTTCAATCCGCCGGGTGTGCATATTATCTATCAATGCGTTGATGGCCCTCTGGTCGGCATATCAGACAGCATCCGATTCGATAATGCACCGGACTTTCGTACCTAATTAAAGAATTGTACCGAATCTTCGACTAGCAGTTTCCAAGCCTGCGCGTGTCATTCGCATTGATCCCAACTGTTGATAGGTGGGATGGCGGCC
>JBNKKB010000145.1:0-38964 GCA_050291605.1 Desulfobacteraceae bacterium
CAATTCAGCGCTTAGGGTGTTTTCAGCCCTAAAGGTGATCGGGCTTGTTGAAGACCCGCTCCTTGAAGGTTCGAGTGCATTGTGCTCATACCCCCCGGTTCTGGCGCCGACGTTATAGGTTCCATTTAGAAAAATTACGACGTCGCCTGCGCTTGCATTTGCCATGGCGACGGACGCAGAACTTGGTGAGGAGCGATTTACGGCCTGGCTCCAGGTATTTGATCCGTTCGGGCTTACATAATAAGTATCAGCGTAAGCGCATACAGCGCTCATTAGGAAAAATACAGTTGCAATGATAAATATCCTGGATGGCCCGGTTTTTATAGATTGCTTAAAATTCATCATAGTGCTCCTTTGAAAATATTTTGCTAACGACTAACCCTATCACGCAATACATGCGCCATCTATTCGCATACAATTTTTTTTTTAGATTAATTATTGATTGGTAAATTGATTGTCTTTTTTTTGTCTGATTTTTCTATACGTTAGAATCCAAATAGATATTCCGCCACATCGTCGTTTCGAAATAATAACGATCAATTCAGAATATGCAATTGGGAAAATTTCGTATTTTCAAATGCACCTTTATGCACTTATTTATCAATCCGTATACGTTCATTTTTGTGATAAAGACACCTAATGATTTTTGCGTTTGGGCCGCCGCTGATCTTTAACACTGATCAAGGGGCTCAATTTACGAGCAATGGCTTTACCGATATGCTTAAATCCGCCGGCGTCACCCTCAGCATGGACGGCCGTGGCCGTGCCATGGACAACATTTTTATTGAACGGCTCTGGTGGACCGTCAAATATCATTATCTTTACTTGCATGCGTTTGACAGCGGCAGCCAGCTTCGCTGCGGGCTGATGCAGTGGTTTGAATATTATAGCGGCCAACGCTCTCATTGGGTTATTTAGTTCTTTGGGTTTGTTGGGTTATGGCTGGAGTGCTTTGCAGGGTTGATGCCCACAGCCATGCTGGTACAATGTTTATGTGTCCTTGGGTTGTTTTTATTTTTTCTTCTTGGTTTAGCGAGATGATGAGGGCCTGTTTGATATCGGTTTCTGCCATGGCCTCACTCAGGGCTCTTAATTCTCGGTTCCGGGTGTCAGGGTCCGTGAGTTGGGCGGCTACTTGAATGAGGTTAATTTTGCGCTCTGCGTCTTTGACGACAAAATCGATTTCATGGCCATTTTTTGTTTTATAATATGTGATGAAATCGTAAAAAGTCCGAAATATTTAACTGTTTGATATATTAGCAAAAAGATAAATTACTGTCTTGCTTTTTCTTCTCCAAATTGTTATGTAATAGCAACAAAATCAACCAGTTAATATGGAAAAGGCATGATACGAATCAAAGACCACAAACAGCTCGATATGTTCGACCCATGGGATTTTTTTAAGTCCCAAACGCAGGCGCATGCTTGATCAAAGCTGGCCCGGCTTGTTCCGAGAGCATCTGCTGTGTGAGCTACCGGTACAGCAAATACGCCCGTTTTTTCGTGAAGACTTCGGCCGGCCCAGCAAAGAGCTTTATACGCTTTTGGGAGTGCTGCTTTTCCAGCAGACTATGGACCTAAACGATGAACAGTGTGTTGAGCAGTTGTCGTTTAACATCCAATGGCACTATGCGCTGAACATCACCGAAGAGAGCGATCACGCCAAGTACATCAGCGAAAAAACCCTATGGCATTGGCGTCAGGTTTTTACCGAAAATGGTTTGGACCAGCTGATATTTGACAACATCAGAGTAAAACTGGCCAAAGTATTTGACATCAATACCGACGAACAACGCATCGACTCGGTCCATATCAAGTCCAATATGCGCAGGCTGGGTCGCATCGGCATCTTCAGCCAGACAATCCACAAGTTTTTGGTCAACTTGAAACGCCATCATCAGAATTTGTTCGCGACAATCGATGACCAGTTGCTTGAGCGCTACGCATCCAAAAAAGCCCTGGCTGCATTTTCTCTGGTTAAGCCAAGCCAATCGGCTAAAACCTTGCAGCAAGTCAGTGCCGATCTTTATGATCTAATCGAGCAGTTCAAAGATCAACACGCGGTTTGCAAAATGCACAGCTACAAACTAATGCAACGGGTTTTAGCCGAACAGTGCGACGTGCAAACAGATGGCGATACCAGCAAGGTTAGCGTTAAAAAGCCTAAACAGATCAGTGCCGATTCTTTACAAAACCCATGTGATCCGGATGCTGCTTACAACGGCTACAAGGGCCAAGGCTACCAGGTTCAGGTCATGGAGAGCTTTACCCGCACTGAGGATAAACAGCAAAAAGAAAAAACCTTGAACCTGATCACCCATGTGGCTGTTGAAAAAGCCTGCGAGCATGACAGCAATGCGCTGATACCGGCTATTGAAGACACCGAGCAACGGGGATTGAAGCCCAAAACCATCTTGGCCGACACACTCTACGGCAGCGATGATAACAGTGAACTTGCAAAGACGCACAACGTTGATCTGGTATCGCCCACCTTCAAAAAAGACAACAACCGCGGCCTTAGCGCTTTTGGCTTTGATGATCATGGCCGTGTCACCAGCTGTCCGGCTGGCCACAGTCCGGTCAAGGTCTCGTATAAGAAAAAGACCAAGCGCTACAGCGGCCGTTTTGATGTAAACCACTGCATCGCATGTCCACACGTTTCCAACTGTCCGGTCAAACCGGGTAAGAAGAACTACTACTTTCTTAGATACAGCGATAAAGATTATCGACTGGCCGTGCGCCGCAGGTTCGAAAACAGCGATCAATTTATCGACACCTATCGCTGGCGTGCCGGCGTTGAAGCCACCATGAGCCAGTACGATGCACTGACCAAAGTTAAGCGCTTGCGAGTCAGAGGCTTTAAGGCGGTGCGATTTTGCGCCACACTAAAGGCTGCCGGACTCAATATACTCAGAGCGGCTATGGTCAGAAAGGCTCGAAACCAGACTCAGGCTGGCGAAAAAGGCCGATGTTCACCTTTTTTTGTGCCTTTTCCATTTGTCAAAGAACGAATTTACGACTTTTTAGCCAGTTTTATTAAAATTGTGTCGCCAAGGCCATCGGCCATCGATTGGCAGCTGGATTTGGCGGCGTGACTTTTTACGATTTCATCAATATGTGATATCATTGGTTTGACGCCGCAATTCAAGGTATACGAAATTTTCCAGCAAGTGCCCCCAGTTCGTACCGGGACTATGCGAACATGCTTGAATGAGGCCGGTATCGATAGCATATATTTTTTTCAGATTTACCATTCTTGCTCTTTCCGACCGTGTATGGACGAAAGTCTGGAAAGCAAGATAAGATTCCGATAAATAGTCAATGTAATCATGCAGTGTATTTTTACTGCAAGAAATACCTTGCGATTTTATATCATTATAAAATTTATTGACGCTGAAAAGGCTGGCGGCGGCGTTTAGCATATGCCGTATCAAGTACCGCAGCGGGAGGGTGTTTGAAATCTGATGCCTTTCAACCAAATCTCTTAATATGGCGATATCAAGATATTCTTGAAGAATACGGCGTCTGTAATCATCCTCTATGCCTTGAACTTCAGGAAAGCCGCCGGTTAATAGGTATTTTTGCAGTCGGTTTTGCAAAAGGGCCTTCTTTTTCGCCCCTGGGCGTTTGGCTTTCTCCACGCTGATATTAGCGTGCGCCAGAAATTCTAGGAAGCTAAATGGGAATATTTCTGTGGAAAGGGATCTCCCCCGCAGGTTTGTGGCAATTTCGCGGCTCAACAAGCGAGAGGACGAACCGGTTAAGCATATGTGTATGTTTTCCGTATCAAGCAACCGCCTGATAAATGTCTCCCAGCCTTTAACGTTTTGAATTTCATCAAAAAAAAGTAGCACCGTGCATCCTTCAAATGAGGATAACGGCTATAGTAGGTTTCAGCAATCAGATGCATCTCTTTAGCCGCCATCGGAAGAAGGCGTTCATCCTCTAAATTTAAATAAAAAATATTTTCAATTGGGACCCCTTGTTCCAATAGGTCTGATATAGCCTGGTAAAGGAACCATGTTTTCCCGGATCTGCGCATACCGATCACAGTGTCAATTTTATTTGCCAGCATGGGTAATTTGGCCTGACGTCGCGTAAACGCAGGGATTGGTCGTTCGTGAAAATCGGCTATTATTTGCTCGATTAATGCCTGCATGGAGTTATTATTATCCTTTTTACAAGGACATGTAAATTGTTTTTTGTCCTTCTGGCAGGGACGACTGCTGGTTTATTGGGTGCCGCAGTTTGTTGAGTTTGTTGAGTTTATTGGGTTATTGGGTTGTTTATTGGGTTATTGGGTTATTGGGTTCTTTGGGTTTGTTGGGTGCCGCAGTTTTTTGGGTTTGTTGAGTTTATTGGGTTATTGGGTTATTGGGTTCTTTGGGTTTGTTGGGTTTTTGATGCTATTTGTTGGCATTTTTCTTTATCTATTTTGCCGTTGGCGTTTTTTGGGAGTGCGCGGACCGGGATTATTGCTGCCGGTAGTTTGTGATTGGGTAGGCCCTTGGCGCATATCTTCATCAAATTGTTGGGATCGCTCTCCTCGGTTTTGGAGACTGTCAGGGCCACTAGCTTGTTTCCCAGTAGTTTATCAGGCAAGCCTACCACTGAACATTCGATTAGATGATTTGTTGCCATTAGGAAATCTTCGATTTCAGTGGGGTTGATCCTGTGGCCGCCGACCTTCAGCTGACCATCCTTGCGGCCCAGGACAAACAGGAAGCCTTCTTCGTCACGATAGCCGATATCGCCGGTATGATACCCATTTCCGTTCAGTACGCGATTTGTGGCATCGTGATCTTTCCAATATCCCTGCATAATGTTAGGACCTGAGGCGACTAGTTCACCTTTTTGACCATCGGGCACTTCTTTTCCATTCTGGTCAAGCAGACGGATTGTCACATCCGGTATGGCTTTGCCGATAGATTCTATTTTAGAATTATAGTGATTTGGATCCAAGTAGGCTAAACGGGCCGATGCCTCGGTGGCGCCATACATAATGACAATTTGTGTGTGTTCAGGCAAGGCTTGCCTTAATTCAAGTTTCAATGATTTGGCCATATGGCCGCCAGCTTGGCTGCAATACCGTAAATGAGGTAATTTATCTTTGCTGGCGGCTAACGGTGATCGATTCAACAGATAGGCGTAGGTTGAGGGTACACCTGAAAATCCAGTGACGTTTTCATTGATCATCTGGCTGACAACATCGGCCGGATACATGAAACGGTTGTTGATGACGATGGTGCTACCGGCTGCCATGTGGGTGTTTAAAAGCGATTTACCCATAACATAAAAGAAAGGTAGAACCACCATTTGGATATCTTTTTCAGTTAAATGAAGATACTGGCATATGGAATTTGTGTTGGCAACGATGTTGGCATGGGTCAGCATCACCCCCTTTGGCTCGCCTGTGGATCCTGACGTGTAAATAATATTGGCCAGATCGGACGGGTTTATTGGGTTTATTGGGTTTGTTGGGTTTATTGGGTTTGTTGGGTTTGTTGGGTTCTTTGGGTTTGTTGTGCTTTCTTCGTAAGTTGCTTGTTTGAATGGCTTGTTTTGCCATTTTTGTTTTGGAGTTTTGATTATTAGTAGTTTTAAATCTATTTTATCTAGGTCTACTGCTTTTAGGAGGCGTTCTGACTTAAAAGAAGTAATGATGGCTGTTGGTTCAAGGTCATTTAACAGATATTGAAGGTTGTCCGGTTTTAATGCCGGGTTTAGCGGGGCTGCCGTGGCTCCTGCCTTAAGGGCTGCATAATATGCGGTGATGTATTCAATGTTGTTTTCCAATAGTAAAGCAATTCGATCGCCCTTGATGATTCCGTTTTGATGCAGAAACATTGCTAAGCTGTCTGCCTGGCCATTTAACTGCTGGTAGGTGATCCTTTGGTCATCGTGGATTACGGCGACTTTATCCGGGTGTTGGGATGCTGAGTTTTCCAGGAAATTATGGATTAGCATTTGTTTTTCTTTTTTTCACCGCAGAGGCGCAGAGGGCGCTGAGGGATTTTTCTTTGCGTTCTCTGCGCCTTTGCGGTGCAAAGGTCGATATCAACCTGTCACACTTGGCCGGCCGATGCCGAAGTAGGCGAAGCCTTGACTTGCCAGGAAGGTGGATGAATATAAGTTGCGGCCGTCGAATATGATTGGAGCTTTTAGCAATTTTTTAATTTTGTTGAAATCAGGATTTCTGAATTGGTTCCAGTCGGTAAGGATAGCCAAGGCGTCAGCGTTTTTAATGATGTCGTATTGATCATCTACGACTTCTGCCATTGGATTGGATGCTAATTTTTCGCGTGTATTTGGTCCAGCCTCGGGATCGAAGGCGCGAACCTTCATTCCTTTTGCTGTTAATATATTAATTGTTTCTATAGCGGCTGATTCCCGGATGTCGTCGGTATTGGCCTTAAATGACAGACCCCACATTGCCAAGGTTTTGTCGCCGACGCCTCCCTGTTCATCAAAGTATGTCTCAATTTTCTTTGCTAAAATGGATTTTTGTTGGTTATTCACAGTATCCACTGCTGAAACAAGATCGGCATTGTAGTTGTACTCTTTTGCCGTGTTGATAAAGGCTTTAACATCTTTTGGAAAACATGACCCACCGTACCCAACTCCCGGATAGATGAAGTGGTAGCCGATCCTGCGGTCTGAACCAATACCGATTCTAACATCTTTTACGTCGGCACCCACTTTTTCGCAGATATTGGCCACTTCGTTCATGAAAGAGATTTTGGTGGCCAACATACAATTGGCTGCGTATTTGGTCATCTCTGCGCTACGGATGCCCATGACAATCATCTTATCCCGACTACGGGCAAAAGGGGCGTATAGGGTTTCCAGAAGCTTGGCGGTGCGTACATTATCCGTTCCGATAATAACGCGATCGGGTTTCATAAAATCATTGACGGCATCGCCTTCTTTTAAGAATTCAGGATTGGAAACAACGTCGAATTCCAAGCTCAGTTGTCTTTTTTCAAGCTCCTCCTGGATGATGCTTCGTACCAAATCGGCAGTGCCCACCGGCACCGTGGATTTATTAATGATAATTTTGTAGTCGGTCATGGATTGGCCGATTTGCTTGGCAACCTGCTTCACATATGAGAGGTCGCATGATCCATCTGGCTGTGAGGGGGTGCCGACGCTGCTGAAAACAAAGAGGGCGTCCTGCAGTCCTTCGGCGATGTCGGTGCTGAACTTAAGGCGGCCTTCCTGGCAATTGCGTTTAACCAGGGGTTCCAAACCGGGTTCAAAGATGTGTATTTTTCCGTTCTGCAACGCTTTGACGATATCCGGATTGACGTCAATGCATGTGACGTCGTTTCCCATTTCGGCATAGCAAGCAGCGGCAACGAGGCCGACATATCCGGTTCCGACAATGCAAACATTCATATATCTTAACCTTTTATCTTTTACGAAATCGTGTGGGGCATTGGTGGTGATTCTCAGCCGAAAGTAAGCAATAAATCCTTTTGCAGTGATTTTTTGAAATGATGATCATTTGAAATATATAACTCAACATGGTTCACAAGGCCTGAGGCGATGATTAGACTATCCATTGTACGTAGATGGTTCCAGGCAACGCGTTGATCATTTCCAACACAACCCAAAACGTCATATGTAATTTCTTGGTATATGCTGTTCGGAAAATTGCACAGATAGTCTCTGACTTCCGAGGCAAGTGCATGGTTGTTCTCTTTGAGTGGTCCCTGCATGACCTCACCAATGGATAAAATGGATATTACAGCTTCCGCATCACCGGCTTCCACTGTCTTAAACAGCGATTGAGCGATTTTAGCGTAAGGCTGGATCGAGTCGGTCAAATAAATAATGATATTTGTGTCGATGAGTATCCTTTTACCCACTACAGCTTTAGCGATACCGCTTGGCGAGATCATCCTGTGCGCTCTTCTCTTTCGAGATCAATATATGCGTCAACATCCTCCGGAGTCTTGGCAATCGTTTGTTTGGTCATGCCGGCCAACTTTTCGGTAAATGAGGGCACTGCTTTCAGAATCAGAGCGTCCTTATCCCTACTGATAAGCATCTTCGTGCCTGACTTAATTTCCAAAGCTTTGCGAATCGAAGCCGGCAAAACGATATACCCTCGGTTCGATACAGTAACTGTTATCGTATCCATACTGCACACCATTATTTTTGCGTCTTTTTTTATTTTTGCAGCATTTCATTTAATTGTCAACCGCATACTAATTTTGCGGTGATCATGAATAAGGGCGCATGCGGGTACACCTGGAGCAAGTCCCACCGTGATGGTTTTCTTTTGAAAGATCAATTCTTAACTTTCTCAAGATATTGGCTGCAAGTTACATAATTGCAGTGTCTATAGGCTTCAATCAACTTAGCAAGTCTTAATTGGGTTTTTTCTAAGTTCAGATAGTGGCGCCATCTGGATAAGCCACTTACCTCATCTACCCTGGGTTGTTCAGGATCAATTTCCCAGGGGTGCATATAGAACATGTAGGCATCGTTTTTCTTGAGTATATTTTGGATGCCGGCCTTGAATATCAAGAACGGGATAAATCTGAAGTATCCTCCGCCTCCCCATGGGAGGACTTTGCCTGCCAGTTTTAGGTTACTGATGGGAATCTCATGAAATCTGTTGTGATATTGGAGTGCTATGCCTTGTTTTTGGTGTCCGTTTATTGATATCCAGCCGTAGCGGCCATGCCTGCTAAAATTATTAAAACTGGAATCGTATTGATAGCCGGCTTGCTGTATGAGTTCCAGGGTTGCATCATTGATTGAAAAATTTGGCGCTCGGTAACCCTTAATTTCTTCTCCTATGATATCCTCAAGTAGTTTTTTGCTGTGGGTTAGGTCGTTGACAAGGGTGTTTTTGTCTAACCGGTTGCACATGTGGTGGTTATAGCCGTGGGATGCCACCTCATGGCCTCTTTTATGAATTTCTCGGGCGAGGTCAGGCAATTTTTCAGCAATCCAGCCAAGGACAAAGAAGGTGGCTTTAATAGTGCCTTCTTTCGATTTGTCGAACAAGTCTAAAAGCTTGTGGGTGTTTCGTTCAACTCTGAGCTGTTGGTTGTTCCAGCTATTTTGAGGATACCATGGGCGCAGGTTCTCTACTTGGAACCAGTCTTCGACATCTATGGTTAGCAGTATCTTCTTTTTTTCCGGCATTTTGTATATTTTTCTCTCGCAGAGGCGCTGAGGCCGCAAAGGAGAGGCCGCTGCTATTTAATTTAGGCGAAATGGACTTGAGGGAGCCAATGTTATGGTAAAAATGACGCTGTTTTCGGTGTACTCTGCGGTTTCAACATCCGAAACAACTTTGTCATGGTCATAGGCCAGTCTCAATTGCATCCATCTCAATGCTTGGTAGCTTATCCCAGCACCGGCACCTATTGTTTGATCGCTTCGCTCCGGTACCTGGTTGGGATAATCATCATTGCGGTATGAGGCGTAAATATCGCCACTGAAGCGTCTCGTAAAGTTATATCCTGCTTCAATCCTACTTTCATAGTATATTTGCAGCCCCAAATCTTCAGCGCCGGTATCTTCTATGTCATAGCCACTGGATGCGATGAGTGCGATGAAACCGGATCGAAAATTCCAGCGGTGGTCTAATTCCGCATCTACAAAGGAGCCCGTATCCTCATCTCCATTATCGAAATTCTGGACATAGTATCCAGCACCGATACCTAAAGTAGCCGTTTCCGCCAGCTGGTATTCTAGTCCGATGGATGGAGCGCTGATTGTGTAATCCTGCTCTTCTGTCTCTTGGTCAAAATCCAGAACGGTATAACGGTATTGAACATAGCCTGACCAACGGCGATTAAGATTTGTACGCAGACGCAATAATCCATCATATTCTACACGATCATCGCGATCTTCATAGGATCGATTCGATTGATAGGTTGCTATCTCCAAGCCCCACCTGGAAGTGAACCAATGTTCAATACCTATCGACGGCCTGACTTCGTCATAGTCGTCAAGGACCGCCCCATCGGCGGCATCGATGTCCCGGTGCAGGTTATAGGCTACAGCACCGACAAAAGAGCTACGTCTTCCGTATTGATGGGTCAGGCGTATTTCATTTGAATTTCGGAGGTATCTGTTCCGGTCGCGTCGGGTCACATCCGCATCAATGCCGGTTTGTGCTCCGGATCCCCCCCCCGGTTCGTCACCGGTTTGATCTCTTGGATCTTCGGTTTCAAGGTAGGTGCTGGTAAGTTCAAGTCTGGTGGAGCGTTTAATCGTCTTCCAGATATTCAGCTCAGCAAGATAGCGCCAATAATCAAGGTCCTCATTTTCGGCAAACTTATTATACGATGGGGCCAAGTTCAGACTCAAACCTGCTGTTCGCCAAAGAACTTCCGTGTCTATGCCGAGGCTTGCCGTTGTGATGTAGTCATCAACCTTGATGCCATCATCATTTACCAGAAAAAGATTGTCTGTGTACTCCTCACTCAGGGCAAGTGTCGGCGTAACGTTGACTTGTGCAGCATGTGCAAACGGAATCATTAACATCATGAGCACGATCGATAATATCGAATGCAGAAATCTTATGTCCATTGTTTTATCCTATCCTTTTTTAGAGCTGGTCTATGTGTTGAGATTCATTAGAACAGAGCGATATCTGGCAGGCGCGGCGGCCTCTATGTTCGGTAGGCGCAGAGGCCTGCCCTACGTTTTTTATGAAAATGACGATGGATTGATCAATGGTTTTCGCAGGGCAAAGCTCTGTCCCCGCTGTATTTTCATGGCCGGGGTTGTTGTTGAAACCGGCAGGCGCTGAGGCCTGCCCTACGGTGCATGATGATCTGTGTACGCTATCATAAATAATCGCTAATCGAAATAGGCTGCCTTATGGAACGATGATTGTGTCGTCTGCTTTAATGAGGACGTTTTGGCTAAAGTCTTTGTGTTTGATAATATCTTTGTAATTGATTCGGATCACCTTTTCTTTGCCTTTTTCTCGTCTAAACAGAATGATCTCTTTTTTGGATGCCCACTCGGTGAATCCTCCTGCCAAGGCAAATGCCTGCAAAACGGTAAGATCTTTAACCAGAGGATATTCACCGGTATTGGCGACTTCACCGAGAATATAAAACCGCTGACTGGCTGCATTTCTAATGGTTACCGTAACGCTTGGGCTGGCTACGAACTCTTTAAGCCTGGCCTCAATACTCTTTTTAAGCTGGACGGGGGTCCGGCCGGCGGCTTGCACATCGTCAAGCAGTGGAAAAGATATTTTGCCGTCAAGGCGTACAATGATTTCCTCTCTGGAGAAGTCCGCCTCCTTCCAGGTGACAATTTCCAATATATCGCCAATGCCGATTTTGTATTCCGGAGCATTTGACTTTTTCTCCTGAGCTATTACGGGATTGGTCATGATGATAAGAAGCAGGAAGGTGAAGATTGTTGCGGATGCTCGTTTTTTCATGCTGTGGCTCCTGGGTTTATGGTGTATTCTTTCACAACATCGGTTTGGCATGTTGATAAGCTTTGGTTTTCGAGTGTTTGTCAGGTTGATTTTGGGGTTGTGTTCTGTGATGGGTCGGCACAGAGGCCGACCCTACGCTTATAAGAGCATGGATCAGATGAAGGATCTTCGTAGGGCAGGCCTCTGTGTCTGCCTGTATGGACCGACATCGTCCGATGATTGCCGGCACATGGATTGGCTACTATATATTCAGCTAAACTTGGCCGGCGCCGAGGTCGGCCCTTTGGTACGTCCACAATGTTCAAGATTAATTAGCTTACAGAAAAGTATTCTTTGTACCATTCAATAAATTTTTGAATGCCTACAGATAGTGGGGTTGCGGGTTTGAAGCCTACGTCTTTGATCAGGTCGTCTATATCGGCATAGGTGGCGGGTACGTCACCGGGTTGCATATCCATGTACTCTTTGGTGGCTTTCTGGCCCAAGGCTTTTTCTATTTCTTCTATGAATTCTGATAATTGTACCGGGCTGTTATTGCCAATATTGTAGATTTTGTATTTTTTGTAAGAGGTTGCAGGGTCGGGATTGTCGCTGCTCCAATTGGGGTTGGATTCAGGTATGTTTTCCATGACACGCACAACACCTTCTACGATATCGTCGATATAGGTGAAATCGCGCTGCATTTTTCCGTGGTTGAATACTTGGATGGGTTTGCCTTCCAGTATAGCCTTTGTGAAAAGGAACAGAGCCATGTCCGGGCGGCCCCATGGGCCGTAAACTGTAAAAAAACGAAGGCCGGTACAAGAAAGATCGAACAGGTGGCTGTAGGTGTGGGCCATCAGTTCGTTGGCCTTTTTTGAGGCCGCATATAAAGAAACAGGGTGGTCCACGTTGTGATGCACGGAAAAGGGCATTTTTGTGTTGGCGCCATACACTGAGCTGGATGAGGCAAATACCAGGTGTTTGACCTTATTGTGCCGACAGCATTCTAAAATGTTAACAAATCCTACCAAATTAGAGTTTACGTAAGCTTGGGGATTGATCAAGGAGTAGCGCACGCCTGCCTGGGCGGCCAGATTAACGACGGCATCGATGCAATTATCGGTGAAAATATTGTTCAGATTTTCCTGTTCGGCAAGGTCGGTTTTATAAAAATGGAAACGGCGGTTTTCAGTGAGTTGCTTAAGACGATCGTGCTTGATTTGGATATCGTAGTAGTCGTTTATAACATCGACGCCATAAACATTGTACCCGTTTTTTAAAAGACGTTTGGATAGATGGAAGCCAATAAATCCGGCTGCGCCGGTGACCAGGATGTTTTTAAAGTTGGGGTTCATATTCACCTTTTTCTGGCCGGCACAGAGGCCAGTCCTACGTTTTAAGTGCCAGTCGTGCGCACAGCCCTACCCTACAGCTCCGCCTGGTCGATTACATTGCAATCGATAAGGGTAGTAAAAAAGTAAAAGCGCTGCCCTACCAAGCTGCGATGACTAACGCCCCATACCGAACAGTACGGTTTTTACGGTACGGGCGACAATCATGATATCCATGAGGATGGACATATTTTTTATATAAAAAAGTTCGTAGTTTAGCTTTTCTATGGCATCTTCTACATTGGCACCATATCCGTAGCTAACCTGGGCCCAGCCAGTCAGGCCAGGTTTAACAGTAAAGCGTTCGCGATAATAAGGGATGACCTTTTCCAGTTGCTGGACAAAGTGGTCCCTTTCCGGTCTTGGACCGACAAAACTCATTTCACCTTTAAGTACGTTCCATAACTGGGGTATTTCATCGATTCTTGTTTTGCGCATAATGCGGCCAACACTAGTGATGCGATCATCATTGTCTTTGGCCCAGACGGGACCAGTGCCCTTTTCAGCATCGCTGCGCATGGAGCGAAATTTGTGCACCATGTAGGGCTTTCGGTGTTGCCCGACACGTTCTTGGGAAAAAAATATAGGGCCTTTGGATTCCAACTTGATGATGATGGCAACTAATAAAATCAGAGGGGTCAGCACAATCAGCATGGACAATGAAATCAGCAGATCGATGATTCGTTTAGTGAATTTTTTGGTGTTTGATTTTTGGAATCCTTTGGAAAAAATCAGCCAGCTGGGGTTGATCTGTTCAACAATGAGCTTGCCGGAGAGCATTTCATAGAAGGTATTTCCCTCAAGAATTTCGATGCCTTTAACGCGACACTTGAGTAGCTCTTTAACTGGAAATGAACCCCGTTTCTCTTTCAAAGCCACAATGACTTTCTTGACATTCATTTTCTCAGCAATATCGCAGATGTTCTCATAGGCGTCTTGGCAAATCATTCCGATGTCGGTGGCACAGGCATTGTTGGGCCATTGGAACTTTGAAATAATAGAGGCAATTTCATATCCACTATCTTTTTTCTCTTGAATCTCCTTAGCGATCTCAATGGCTGTGTCACTGGAGCCGATAATAATAATCTTCTGATTGAAAAGACCGATGTTTAAAACGCGTGTATACCCAATCCGCCATGAGACAATCAAAATAATAATAAAAGTGATACTAATAATAAATATCCCTCCGCTAATTATGAATTTTGGAAAAATAAAATAAATGACAGCAAGAAGAATGGCAGCAGCACCTAATGCCTGGAATAAGCGGATACCTAATTCTAACAATGTATCTGTGACTTTGAGATCATAAAGATCATTATAGTACAGGCACATCTGACATGTAATGGTAATCAGTAAAGATTTTAAAACAACATCACCCTGGAATAATTGAGCTGAGCCACCTATTAGAAGCCGACACGAAAATAGTACAGACAAAAATATAAATACTCCTTCTCCTAGCACAAATAGTGCATTGCGGATGGGATAATATTGTTTGAATAGTCTTAGCATCGATTGGCTCTTTATCTTTAGTGAAGATGCAGGGCGTTGCGTAGAAAACCCTATCGGTTTTAGTAGTAGGACTTGTTGTAGCCGTAATATTTTTTTGCTGATTGGTCAGCCTGATTTAAAACAATCCCTAAAATTTTATCCTTGCCAATCTGTTCAATGGTGTCTGCAACAGCAGCTTGAGGTGTCTTGTCTGCCTTGACCACCAGGATGACGCCGTCAACATACTGGGCAATGGCGTTGGTTTCGGCAGCCATGCTGGGCGGTGGAGAATCGATGATGATATATCGATCATCATATCTGGTTTTAACCTCTTCTATCAGCACCTTCATCTTTTTGGAAGACATCAACTCAGTGGGATTGGCCGGTGGGTTACCCGCAGGCAATAGGGTCAGTTTGTCATTCAACGTTTTCAGCAACACCTTGGCAATGTTATCGCCCTTTGCCAGGTATTCACTTAACCCGGGGGTTCTGAGAAAACCAAATCGAGTGTGGATATCGGGTTTGCGGATGTCGCCGTCAATCAACAACACATGCTCTTCAACACCCTGGGCAATACTAAGTGCAAGATTGGCGCTGACAAAAGATTTACCGTCGTCCGGCAGCGCGCTGGTGACCAATATGGTTCTCGGCGGTACGCCTTTTGACGGAAAAAGAATGTTGGTTCTTAGAACCTTAAACAGCTCGGCTTCAACTGATTGGGGTTCATGATATACAATAAGTGTTTTGTCGAGGCGACTTGCAGTCGAATCATGATTTGTGTTTGTCAAGGGTACCACTTTCTCCGCTCTCGTTTGTCTTTGCCGGCTCCTGGGCACCTTGGCTACCAGTTGTACCGTGCTTACTTTTTTTCTATCCGCTTTTTCAAGGGCGTCAAATATTTTACCCATTGGGATCACCACACCTTGCAATCTATGCGATATAATTAATTAAACAATGTTACTCATGCCAACTCAATGCAACCAACCACTCTAACCCCTTAGACTGATCAAGCAAAAGAAACCCAAAAGGCCAAAATCAAAAAAAGCAAAAGCGATGCTGCCGAAGTTATTAAGTTTTTTCAATGACAGCTGCCGCTGATCCATAAGTTTTGGAATGGTAGCCAGCACAGGCAATTCAAAAGCATTTTCCAGGTCATCAGGCTTTTTAAAGGAGCTGTCCATATACTCCAGTAAAAAAGCGAGGCCGCCCCCCAAACCTAAACCTGCAGCAACCACCATCAAAAACACCTTTTTCATGTCAGGCTCTACGGGTCGTTGGGGCAATCTTGCCGGGTCCACAACCCTGAACTGCTCGCCCTTTTGTTTGCGTTCCATATTAACGCCGATATCGGCTTCAAGTTTTCTATTGAGCAGAGAATCATATGAAGTTTGAATGTTCTGATAATCCCGTTTCAGGCTTAAGAGCTCTTGCTCCCGCTTGGGCGTATTTTCAATGCGTTGCTGGTAAACAGCAATCTGAGCCTTTAGTTCCCTGATATCGCTGTCAGTGCCTTCGATTTCGCGACGGGCCTCTGCAATTTGAACCCTTAATTGTGGTGGAATTCTTGCGGCTGATGCAGCGGCTGATCCGCTTTGGGATGTCTGCCGGGATTCCATTTCGGCGATCTGCTTTTTTAAGCGAATGATGTCCGGATGTTTATCAGTATATCGGGATTGCAGGTTCTCCAACTCAGCAATCAACTCGTCCATTGTGGCACCACCCTCTTGGGGTCTTTGGCCGCCGCCAATGACGACCACCGAGGGTTGCCTGGAGGTGGCCTGATTGCTCAAATCCGACAAACGGATTTTAGCTTCGCGATTACTTGCCTGCCGATCCGATAAATTGTCCTGTAGACGTTCTAAAATCCTTAAGTTAGTTTCCAACTGCTCAGGCAGCTCACCCATGTTGGCCTTACGATAATTTTTAATCTTTTCTTCCAATTGCTCCAACCGAACCCGCATGCTTCCCAACTCTGATTCCAGAAAGGCACTCGTACCAAGGGCCTGGGACTCTCTAACTTTTAGATTTTCATCGATAAAAGATGCTGCCAATCCATTGACCACCCGCATAACCTTTTGCGGGTCTTTTCCCTTGAAGCTGATTTCAAAGGCATCGGTTTGCCTGCGACGGTCAGTGATCACATTGACAAAGATGTTTTTACGCAGTATGGCGACCTTGTCTTCTACGTACATCTTTGCATGCTCAGGACCCGTAAAGAGCGAAAACTCCTTAACAATTTTTTCCAAATTGGTCCGGCTCAGAATCTGTTGTGATAGGGTATTGATGCGTTCACTGGTATCTTCAGTTACAATAGACTGGACAAAATTTTGAGGTACCCTTTGGCCTTCCACTAAAATCAGTGTTTTGGCTTCATATATCCGTGGCGTAACCATGGTAAAAAATATGCCACCCATCAGAGCCAAACAAAAAGGCAGCAAGATAAACCAACGTCTGCGCATGACAAGCCCGAGAATGAATTCCGGCGTTATTTTGAGTTGTTTTTCATTCATTTTGTTGCCTTATTAAAGAATTCTAAATGATATCATACGTTTTAATCTTGTTCAACATCGATTTATAGCTTATGTTTAGAAGCTTGGCCGCTTTTTTTCGATTCCAACTGGTGGATTCAAGCGCTCTTTTCATCAGACGCCGTTCGGTTTTGACCACAAACTCATCGCAGATGCCTTTTAATGACATATTTTTTATCCCTGGCAAATAGTCTTTTATTTCATGGGATTTGGGAAGTTCTTCCACAGAAAACCGATTCCATAGATTTTCTCGCAAGTTCAAATTTCCCCGGGGCGAACCGGCATAAGATAACAGGTGTGACTCACTTCCTGCTTTAACAATCCTTGTCATTTGGTTCTTCAGTTCTGTAACATTTCCCGGCCAATGATACATATAGCAAATCTCGCGGGCCTGCTGTGATGGGATCATAATGCATTTCTGATTTTGAACACATGCGCTGATCATGAAATAGTCCATCAGCAGCGGGATGTCTTTTTTTCGTTCACGCAGCGGCGGCATCTCAATTGGAATGACATTAAGACTATAGAAAAGGTCCTTCCTGAATTTTCCTTGTCGGACCAGGCCCTCAACTTTTTGATCGGAAGCCGCAATAAATCGAATCTTGTTGTTGTCAGATTGACCGGTTCCATTTCCTGATTTAAACAAGGCCTCCATCAGCAAAAACATGCCTGCTTGGCAAGCGGTAGACAGTTGATGGACATGATCCAAGAAAAATGTCGTTGGCTTATCCTGATTTTTTCCAAGTCCCAGTGCATCTTGAGGGCCTCTATTAAAAAGCATTTCGGGCAAAAGTTTGGAACAGTTAATCTTTATAAAATCCGGTTTTTCTGAAATAAAGTCAACGATAACTCTGGCCAGTAGCTCCTTGCCGGTTCCCTGTTCACCGGAGATTAACACCGGATCGGAGACATCTCTAATAGTAGGCAGAATGGAACGAATTTTATTAATCGCTTTTGTCCGACCTACAAAAAAAGATGGTTGCGAACGATGCTGCATCGCCGTATTTCTTTTGTGAGTAAGTCGCTCGATGAGCGACAACAGCCGGTTTTTGCAATGATTCATCCCCATGGTGTATATTTCCAATAGCATTTCTTTGGATCTAAAGGGATATGTTTTCAAATGGTCTGACAAAATAATCATTGGAATGTTGGCATCTATTGTGTGCAGCGCGAAAATAAACCGCCAGACAATATCTGCAACGCTGGATTCAACAATAATGATTTGAGGCTGAATCGAGTTAAAATTATCAAAACAGATGGCCTCATTTTCAAAACATACGGCATTCAAATCACATTCACTCACTAAGTTGCGAAGATAGTTCCGCACCTCAAGGGATGTGGAGAAAACGATAGCTGGTGCCTGCTTTATGCTATATTTTGATTTCAAATTGCAAAAAGCCATTTTCTGTTAAGGGTTTAGTCCTATATTTTTTTACAATCTGAATTGTTAAACAATCATCTTAGCCTCAAAGCAATTTATATGCCTACACATCCAAAGAAAAATCATATCTTTATGCAAAATTGTAAAATACTTTTATTTTGCAATATTTTCAAATACTTAAAGTTTTATGCCGCTATGGGTTATCATTCCAAGGAAGATAAAGGTAGCTGCCTTCATGATAGATTATGTAGTTTTATACCACTTTTTATGAACTGTTTACCACAATACAGGTAATATTGGGGTGATTAATATTGAAGGAGAATTATGGGAGGGTTAACCTATGGTTAAATTTATGGGCCTGCACGGCGGTCGGCCCTGCTATGGTCAAGATAACAGTGTTAGAGTTGCCAGTAGGTGATTCCTTTTTTCTCAGCACTTTGCGCATCAAAGGTGGATTTCACATCTACGACAATGGGGCTTGCATTGCTGCAAAGCGATGCAATATCTCCCAAGCCCATTTTACGATAGAATTGGTGCATCACCGCCAATACCACCGCATCAACACCTGCCAGTGTTTTCCAGTCCACCAACGCAATACCATATTTTTGCTGAGCTTCCTGAGTGTCGGCAATGGGATCGTGCACCAATACCTGAATTCCAAAATCGGTCAATTCTTCAATAATATCAATTACACGCGTATTTCGCAAATCGGGGACATCTTCCTTGAAGGTTATGCCCAACAGGGCCACTTTGGCCCCCTTGACCGCTTTGCCCTGACGAATTAATAGTTTGACGGTGCGCTCTGCGATATACTTGCCCATGGTATCATTGATACGGCGACCGGCTAAAATCATCTCGGGATGATAGCCTAACGATTCCGCTTTAAAGGTTAAATAGTAGGGATCGACTCCGATACAATGTCCACCGACCAAACCCGGACGAAAAGGCAGAAAATTCCATTTGGTGCCTGCCGCTTCCAGGACCTCAAGTGTATTGATGCCTAATGTGTCGAAAATCATGGCCAACTCGTTCATCAACGCAATATTCAGATCCCGTTGGGTGTTTTCGATCACTTTAGCGGCTTCAGCCACCTTGATGGAGGAGGCCTTGTGAATACCGGCTTTAACCACCTGTCCATAGACCTGGGCCAGCAGTTCTGCAGAAGCCTCATCGGAACCTGAAACAATTTTAACGATGGCGTCCAATGTATGCACCTTATCACCCGGATTGATTCGCTCCGGTGAGTAGCCTACGGTAAAATCTTTCCCCAAACGCAACCCCGACTCTTGTATTAGCAACGGCACGCAGACCTCTTCGGTGGCGCCGGGATAAACCGTGGATTCAAATACAACACAGGCCCCCTTTTGCAGCTGTTGGCCCACGGTGATCGAAGCGTTACGCAACGGGTTTAGGTTGGGGATGTTGTATCCATCGATAGGCGTGGGAACCGCTACAATGATAAATCGGCATGCCGCCAAATCATCAGCTTTACTGGTATAGGAAATGACAGATGCGGACAAGGTGGCATCATCCACTTCTAAAGTACGGTCATGGCCATTTTGCAGTTCACCCACACGCTGGGCATTGAGGTCAAAACCGACCACATCAAAATGCGCCGCCAGGTGCACGGCCAGTGGCAGCCCTACGTATCCCAAACCCACCACTGCAATTTTATCCTTACGTGCTTTGAGCGATTCATAAGTGACCACGAGTTACCTCCGCACTGTTATCTTTACAATTGGAATGATACTGAGCATATAGGGCCGAGTTTTGGTCAGCCTGGTATTGAACGCGTTTGTTGCCCATATTAAATTATTTGTCAATAGCTACCCAATGGTCCAGAAGCCGATTAAGTTTGTGGCGGTATCCTAATGAAAATCAAATGGCCCAAATATCATTTGATCTGGATTGCGTCGTGCGTCGGCATTCTCCTTGCCAATATCCTTCGGTTCATGTATAAAAAGCTGTAAAACAAATGATAATTTTTAGCTGTTATGCAAACAACGGTGAAAACAAATTTTGACCTTAATGCCTTCTGAACCAAAGAGTGGTGTTGGCCTTTTTAGCTTGTTATTGTGCCGTTCAGGCGTCAAACAAACGGCTTTAATCATGATTTGATCCATTAGTGAGACCCAATACTGCAGGAGCCTCCTATGAGTAAGTCACCCAGGGTGTTAATAATTGATGATACCGAGGAAGTTCTCTCTGCCCTTTGCAAGTATTTTAAGCAAAAAAACTATGATGTTATGGCAGCGTCAAATGGTCTCGATGGCCTAAAGATGCTTGAGGAGCAAAATAACAATCTAGACATTGTGATAACCGACCTGGTCCTTCCCAATATCAGTGGCGTAGCCGTAATCTCGATTGTTAAAAAGAAATTTCCAGAGATGCCGGTTATCGCCATAACTGGATGGGGCGAACATCCCGAAGCACTGGCTAAAGAGGCCAAGGCGGATCTTGTTATGGAAAAACCTTTTAAGCTGCCGGAACTTGAGAAAGCTGCGAGAACATTACTTAATCTATAGAGACGAATTTTCATGGGACCTCCAATCATTGGTAGAAGTGACAACATCCGGCGGGTAAAAGAACTGGTCGAACATATTGCCCACACGGGACTCAACACGGTAATTTTTGGTGAAAGTGGTGTCGGCAAAGAGGTTATCGCGCAAAATCTTTACCAAAAATCACCCCGTATTGGAAAACCTTTCATCAAGATCAACTGTGCCGCCCTGCCCGAAGGTCTGCTTGAGAGCGAACTTTTTGGATATGAGAAAGGTGCCTTTACCGGTGCCGAGCAAAAACGGCGCGGGAAGTTCCAGTTGGCCCATGGCGGCGTGTTGTTATTGGATGAAATCGGTGACATGTCCATGGCCCTGCAAGCCAAATTATTGCATGTCCTACAAAGCGGTGAATTCGCGCCCTTGGGATCTGAAAAAGATGTTAAAACAGATACTTGGGTTCTTGCCGCAACCAACCATGATCTTAAACAAAATATCAGTGAAGGCAAATTCAGAGAGGACCTTTATTACCGTCTCAATATTATCAAAGTCTATATAGCCCCATTGCGGGAGAGACCGGATGATGTCGAACCGCTGATTAATTACTATGTTGAAGAATACGCCTCACAGCTGGGGGGACAAAATATCGAAAGACCCAGCCAATCTGTAATAGAGAAGTTAACTACCTATCATTGGCCGGGAAATGTGCGTGAACTTCAAAATGTGCTCAAACGCATGCTGGTGCTTGGCAATTGCGACAAAATCGTAGACGAATTGTTCGACGGCATCGACGCCACTCAGGCATCAGCCACCAGCTCGGTTGCCAGTTCTACGCGTAGCCCCCTGTCCGGCATAATTGATTTGAAAGAGGATGATCCTTTAAACAACAGCGCTTTCTCACTTAAACTGGTCAAGAAAAAAGCCGTCGATCGAGTTGAAAAAGAGGTCATCTCCTACGTATTGGAAAAAACAGACTGGAACCGAAGCAAGGCCTCCAAAATATTAAAAGTGAGCTACAAGACATTGCTTAATAAGATTAGTGAATTAGATATTCTGCCGCCGTCAAAAAATACGGATTCCATCCAATAGTACAAAATGTACAGTATAAAACCTTTTTTGCCATAAGTCTGGATAATCTATTTCACAATAGCCTGTGTTCACCCATCATCTGAATTGACCCAAATCAATTCACCTTTCATAAAATCCTTATATTTCCAATATGTTTCCATCGCCGCACTCACAACAGTTTTAGAAGCTGCTCTCAATTATACGCGGTATGCTATTTGCATTGAATTTCTAATTCATAATCATGTGAGTGGATCGTTTTCTGTAGCTAAGATGAAAAATAGTCGTGAAAATGAATGCTGAAAAATCTGAAATGGGGACTATGGAAGGGGATAACCAATTGGATGAACTCAATCATTCGGATAAAGGTGGTCGCCGAAAAAGCAACGATCGCCGCCAATTTACCTATACATTTCATTTGCCCGAACGTCGAAGTGGGGTGGATCGCCGTCAATTTCACAATCGACGAAAGACCCCTCGTTATTCAAGCAATGATGGATAGATAAGCGAGCACTCTACACAATTTAGCCAGCACAAAAAATGCCTGACCGCAACTGCACGGCCAGGCATTTTAAATCACCTTCCTGAGAAAATAGATCAGTTAGATCTTTTCTTAATTACTCTACTTCTGATAATACTTCCAGATCCAATCATAGCGAATCCCAGCAATAGCATGTTCACTGGTTCGGAATTCTGCAAGTTTGAAATATTGAGGGTATCGGTAATATTCGCGCCTGCATTGACGCAAAAGAACAATACGGAAATTCCGCTAATAAAACCTGCTATATATCGAAAGGTATTTTTCATTCTCTCCTCCCAAAGGAAGCGTAGTTGATTCAAAGCCTACTGACCAACAAAGCAATTCATATGCCAATTAATAAACATATGATATAAAATATTAATCAAGTTATTTTTCAGATGGTTACAAGCCAGCAAGATGGACATGTATCGTCTGGGGATGTCCATGTTCTATGTACTTTATTTCACAATTCCAATAAAACTATGAAAAGAATGTTATAGTGCCATCTTTCAATTCTATCCATCTGGCCAGGATCCAACGCGTGGTGGCCATTGCAGGGACAGATTAAATTGTTGAGCTAATTTCAAAAGCCTCTGGCTTATAGGGAATTTTGAAATTGGTTCTTTTGTTTTGCAATAAAATGGCATAGGAATCATTGATACGAGCGCGCGTTTGCGTTTCTAATAATATGCGTTTCTTATACTATTGTTTTGTTTTGCTTTTTATAATGCAGGCAAACCCAATGAGGACCAACCCGAAGAGTATCATGCTGAGTGGTTCCATGCTGGGTAGCTGGATAACTTCAAATGTGCCGGTAATATTGGCTGCAGATACTGTGCAGAACATCAGAACATACAAGCAGCCGAGACCGACCACGATATATTGAATAAATTTCAACACCACCCATCCCCTTTTAACTTATACCGCGAATGAAGCCTAACAAAGCTAAAGCAAATCAGATGCCATTCAGTTATATCGGAATATATTTATTAAATTCAAAAGGTTAGATTTATTCAAACGAATCATTTTGGCGCAGGCAGCGCTAAAAGGTGTGAATGAAAATTCATAATTACATATTAGTTATGCAATTAAGGTCATAGGCAATTGAAGCTATTCTCTCCAATAACCTGCCAGTGAGGGATACTGTACGGATGGCTTAAGCTGCGCTAAAAAATCCCTTCTGGATATCTGCCGAGCACCCAGCCGAGCGAGATGATCGTTGGGTAGTTGGCAATCAATGAAATTAAAATCGTGCGCTAATAAAAATCGGCATAAATGCACCAACGCGACTTTGGAAGCATCGCTCATGGTTGAAAACATCGATTCGCCGAAGAAGCTGCGTCCCAACGAGACCCCGTAAAGCCCCCCCACCAGCATTCCCCGGCACCAGGTTTCCACCGAATGGGCATAGCCCATGCGGTGAAGCCGACAATATGCGGTGATCATTTGGGAAGTTATCCAGGTGCCTTTACCGGCATCTTCACGAATTTTTGCACATATGGTTATGACGCGTTTAAATGCCTGGTCCATGGTGATTTTGTAGTGGTCCTTACGCATCGTTTTTTTCAGAGATCTCGAAATTTTGAGCTCCTGCGGATATAGCACCAGGCGTGGATCAGGCGACCACCATAAAATGGGATCTCCCCGGGAGAACCAGGGGAAGATGCCCATTTTATAGGCCAATAGGAGCCGATCCGGGCTAAGATCGCCACCCACAGCCAACAGACCCTCTTCAGTGGCTAAATGAGCGGGAGGAAAAGCGAGCTCCTTTGAAAGACGGTATATAGGCATGAATTCAAAGCAAAAATGGCCGGCGCGGAGGCCGGCCCTACGGATATTATTTTATTTTAAATACTTAAAACAAGTGACTGGCCTCTGTGCCAGTATTTTTGATCGCTTAGAGCTTATTTTTGGTATGCAAATCTCAGCTGGTTTTCTTTCACATCAATGGTCACCTTGCCTCCTTTGGTGAGTCGGCCAAACAGGATTTCGTCCGCAAGCTTGTCTTTAATATCAGTTTGCAGCACCCGCGCCAAAGGACGGGCGCCGTACTGGGGATCATACCCTTTTTGAGCCATCCATTTGCGGGTCGTATCCGTATAGGCCAGTTCCACTTTCTTGGCAGCTAATTGTACGGCAAACTCAGACATGAACTTGTCCACGATAAGCTCCATAATATCCAAGTCGAGTCCATTGAAAGTGATGACGCCATCCAAGCGGTTGCGAAATTCAGGACTGAAGTATTTTTCCAATGCTTTTTTTCCCTTGCCGGTGCTGTCCTTTTTGGGATCTCCAAACCCAATGGTGGCGCCGCTCATTTCCCGGCTGCCGGCATTGGAGGTCATCATTAAAATGACATTGCGAAAATCAGCCTTTTTTCCGTTGTTGTCTGTCAGGGTGGCATGGTCCATGACCTGCAGCAGGATATTAAACAGATCAGGATGGGCTTTTTCGATTTCGTCCAGCAAAAGCACGCTGTACGGATGCTTGCGTACCGTATCGGTTAACAGCCCGCCTTGATCAAAACCGATATATCCCGGTGGTGCGCCAATCAGTCTCGCCACGGCGTGTTTTTCCATATATTCGCTCATGTCAAAACGGACAAATTCAACACCCAGGTTACTGGCCACCTGGCGCGCCACCTCGGTTTTGCCAACCCCGGTGGGGCCGGTGAACAGAAACGCACCCACCGGCTTTTCCGGTTGCCCCAGGCCGGCCCGTTGTCGCTTGATGGCCGTCACCAAGGCTGCAATGGCATCGTCTTGACCGAATACCACACTGCGCATTCTCTCTTCGAGGGTCTCTAGCTTGGCCTTATCCGGCGTAGAGATACTGACACTGGGCACCCTGGCCATCTTGGACACAATCTGCTCGATGTCCGAGGGATTAATTTTTTTCCGCCGGGCTGATCCGGTCAGACGGATGTAGGCACCGGCTTCGTCAATGACATCAATGGCTTTATCCGGTAAAAACCGGTCATTCAGGTATTTGGCTGAAAGCTCACAAGCCGATTTCAAAGCCGCTTCTGTATAAACAATACCATGGTGCTCTTCGTATCGAGAGCGTAATCCCTTTAGAATTCTAACACTTTCGGGAACCGAAGGTTCGGCAATCTCAATTTTTTCAAAACGCCGGGAGAGTGCGCGATCTTTTTCGAAGTGGTTTTTATACTCTTCATAAGTGGTGGAACCAATGCAACGAATATCCCCATTAGCCAAGACCGGTTTCAGAATATTAGAAGCGTCCATGGAGCCGCTGCTGGTGGCACCCGCCCCCACGATGGTGTGGATCTCATCGATAAACAAGATGACGTTATCCCGCTTTTGCAGTTCATTGATCACGCCTTTGAGGCGTTGCTCAAAATCTCCGCGAAATTTCGAACCCGCCAGCATACCGCCCAGGTCAAGGGAATATACGCGCATATCTTTAAGTATATCAGGAACTTCTCCGTTAAATACTTTTTGTACGAGTCCTTCGGCCATGGCGGTCTTGCCAACCCCTGGATCGCCGACGAATACCGGGTTGTTTTTGCGCCGTCGACACAATACCTGCATGGTGCGTTGCAGTTCGGTCTCACGCCCGATGAGAGGATCCATCTTTCCCTGGGCCGCCATTGCCATCATATCCACTGTATACGATTCCAGGGGGGAAGCTTTCTTTCTCTTTTTATCGGAATCAGGATAGGCCTTGGCAAAACCTTCGGCATCTTCGTCAGCCGGTCCGGAAGGAAATTCATGAGAAATAAAGTTAAGCACATCCAGACGGGTGATGCCCTCTTCACTTAAAAAGAATGCAGCATGTGAATCCTTCTCCATGAAAATGGATGCCAATATATCACTCACCGCTACTTCGCTTTTTTCGGCTGAGCGTACATGATTAACAGCACGCTGAATAACGCGTTGAAAGCCAACGGTTTGCTGGAGAACATACTCATCGCTTTCAGGAATAACCCCCATCTTTTCGGCAAAAAAGGATTCCAGAACCGATTTCAAGTGTTCCACATCGCCACCACAGCCGCTGATAATTTCCACACCATTGTTGTCATGTAAAATCGCATATAGGATGTGTTCGATTCCCACATACTCGTGTCGCCTGCGTTTGGCTTCACGTACAGCAAATCCTAACGTTACACTGAGCTCTTTACTGATCATGACCTATGCTTTCTCCATGGTACATTTGAGTGGATGCCCCTCTTCACGGGCCATCCGAATGACAGTTTCAACCTTGGTCTCGGCCACTTCAAAGGTGTAGATCCCGCATAAGCCGATACCAAGTTTATGCACATTGAGCATGATGGTCGTGGCCTCGTCCATTGATTTTCGAAAAACCTGCATGAGCACGTGGACCACAAACTCCATGGTGGTGTAATCGTCGTTATGAAGCAAGACCTTATACATAGACGGCTCTTTAACGTCGTCCTCGGTCCTGACTTCACTCTCCTGTTTGGTTTCAGGCAAAAATTGACCCATGCGTTCCGACAGCCAAGGTTGTTGTTATCCTCTTGACCACTTACTGATGATTATAAGCATCCAAACCAAACATTGTAAAGTGGATTGAGACCCGCGATGCTCAACAAATTCAAGATCAAGTTACGTATTTCCCGCCCCGGTTGCCTTTTTCGGTATTGACGTCACAACTCAAGCGCCATATGCGCGCCAGACCCGGCTTCGGTTTGATCCGGGCATGGATGTCAGCATCCCAAGCCTAACCCATGCCGTGGCAAAAGCGTCCGATAACCATATCGCCATTTTTTGCACGTTTCTTTAGCACCCTTCCAATGAAGGCGCCATCGATCTCGTGTATAGATCAAGATGATAATCCAACCACAGATGTCAATGCCTTTGTCCCAGCCCTTGTTCTGCCCAGATGCATCTGTAAATCCGCTGGGCGGGCATAAACGGCAGATCAGACCCGTTGCGCAAGCTTATTGTGGACGATGCCCTGAAATTCATCTATCGCTATCGAGCCACACGATTTCAGGCAGCACCTCTCCACGGTTTACCTCGATACGGCCAACGCTCAACGGACCACCGTGACGACCATAAGCGGCAGATCCCGGGTTGAAATAGAGGACACCTTGAATGTTTTTAATTTCGGCTTGATGGGTATGACCGCTGACAACCACTCGAATACCGGCAGCTAAAGGATCAAGGTCAAGCATGTCGAGATTATGCAGCAGGTAAAAATGAACCCCGTTCAGGACGACCAGGTCGGTCACGGGTAATTGTTGGGCCCAATCTCCTTGATCCATGTTACCGCGAACAGCGGATACCGGTGCAACACGCGCCAAGGCGTTGAGCACGGCAGGTCCATCAATATCACCCACATGAACAATATGATCCGCATCTTCAAGCGCTGTTTGTGCACTGGGGGTCAACACCCCGTGAGTATCTGAAATCACACCGATGATCATAGCAAATCAGCCTTGCCGACTTAACGCCCGCAGCATTTTTTGTATTTTTTCCCGCTGCCGCATGGGCATGGGTCATTGCGCCCCACCTTTTTGGCTTGCCGCTGGACAGGCTTCTTCCTCGCCGGGGCGGATTCGCCTCCTGAAAAAACCAAATCCTGCTCTTGGGGATGTTGCAGCTCCTGCACGGCATCGGGCTCGGCCAATTGGATGCGGAACAAAATGGAGAGGGTCTCCTCCTTGATACGATCGATCAAATCCTGAAAGAGCTCAAATCCCTCTTTCTTATAGACCAGCAATGGATTTTGTTGGGCATAGCCGCGCAGTCCGATGCCCTCTTTGAGGTGGTCCATGCTCAGCAGGTGATCTTTCCATAGATTATCCACCGTTTGCAGCATCACCACGCGCTCCAAATGACGCATCGGTTCATCGCCGATGGCCTCTTCCCGCAGCTTATAAGCAGCCACTGCCTGGTTGTATATTTCCTGGGCCAACCCATCTTGATTTAAGCCGTCAAGGGTGTCGGCATCCAGTGCAGATAACTTAAAATTGAATTGTTTGAACACCGCATCGGATAAACCTTTCATATCCCATTCAACAGGCGGTGTCCGTTCATCCGCAAACCCGGTGGCGATGGTTTCGGCTCTTTCGCCAACGGTATCCAAAATGGTCTCATGAATATCATCGCCGCTGAGCAATTCCCTACGCTGTCGATAGATCACCTCACGCTGCTGATTCATCACATCGTCATATTCCAGCAGGTGCTTGCGAATATCAAAATTGTGCCCCTCCACTTTGCGTTGGGCATTCTCTATGGTCCGGCTGATCAAACCGGCTTCGATAGGTTCGCCATCTTCCATACCCAGCCGCTCCATGATACCGCGTATCCGCTCTCCACCGAAGATGCGCAGCAGGTCATCTTCCAGTGCGAGATAAAACCGGGAGGAACCTGGATCACCCTGGCGACCGGAACGTCCGCGCAGCTGGTTGTCGATGCGACGGCTCTCATGTCGCTCGGTACCCAGAATGTGCAGGCCGCCCAAATCGACCACCCCTTCACCCAGTTTGATATCGGTCCCGCGCCCAGCCATATTAGTGGAAATCGTAACCGCCCCTTTTTGACCTGCCATCGAAATAATCTCGGCCTCGCCTTCATGGTTTTTGGCATTTAAAACAGAGTGTTTGATGCCGCGTTTTTTTAATGTTTTCGAGATCTGCTCGGACACATCGATGGATATGGTGCCGACCAATACAGGTTGCCCCTTTTTATGCAGCGCTATAATTTCATTAACAGCCGCTTCGTATTTCTCCCGTCTGGTTTTATAAATCACATCGGGATAATCTTCACGAATCATCGGTTTGTGGGTGGGCACGACATTGACTTCCAAGTCGTAGATTTTTTTAAATTCTGCCGCCTCCGTATCAGCCGTACCGGTCATGCCGGCCAGCTTGTCATACATGCGGAAGTAATTTTGAAAGGTAACCGTGGCCAGCGTTTGGTTCTCGTTTTCGATCTTTACATTCTCTTTGGCCTCTAACGCCTGGTGTAATCCGTCACTGTAGCGCCTTCCGGGCATCAAGCGGCCGGTAAACTCATCCACAATGGTCACCTGGCCCTCTTTAACGATATAATCCACATCCCGTTTAAACAAGGTGTGAGCCTTTAGCGCCTGGTTGATGTGATGCAACAATTCAATATTGCGTGGATCGTATAAATTATCGGTCTGCAGCAATTTTTCGGCCTTGGCCACACCACTATCGGTGAGTGTGGCGCTGCGAGCTTTCTCATCGATGGTGTAGTGGATCTCGTCTTTGAGCTGGGGAACAATTCCATTGACCTGGTAGTACAACTGGGTCGATTTTTCAGCAGGGCCGGAAATAATCAATGGCGTACGTGCCTCATCGATGAGAATACTGTCCACCTCATCCACAATCGCATAGTGCAGCGGCCGCTGGACCAATGCATCGGCCTCGAATTTCATATTGTCGCGCAGATAATCAAAACCAAATTCATTGTTGGTGCCGTAAGTAATATCTGCGCCATAGGATGCGATCCGCTCTTTGTCATCCAATCCATGGATGACAGTGCCCACGGACAAACCTAAAAAAGTGTATATCTGGCCCATCCATTCGGTGTCGCGTTGCGCCAAGTAGTCATTGACTGTAATGATATGCACACCTTTACCGGTCAAACCATTGAGATATGCCGGCAAGGTGGCCATCAAGGTCTTGCCCTCACCTGTTTTCATCTCAGCGATACGACCCCGATGCAAAAACACACCACCGATCAGTTGCACATCAAAATGGCGCATCTGCAACACCCGAACCGAAGCTTCACGAACAGTGGCAAACGCTTCCGGCAGCAGGTCATTCAAGCTGGCGCCTTGATCCAGTTGTTCTTTAAATTTGGCGGTTTGGTCTTTGAGCGCGTCATCGCTCAAAGATTGGATACCGGCCTCCAGATCATTTATTCGAGCCACAACCGGCTCCAAATGTTTCAGTTCACGCTCGTTCTTGCTGCCAAAAACGCGCGTCAGCATGTTCATAACCATTTGTTGTTTATTCCTCCCTGCACATTACGACCTGCCACTCGCACCATTGTCACGTCATCGGCCATTGAACTGCCCGCCCTGCCCTATCCTTACCATTTTAGATATCAGGCTTGTAAATTATTTTAAGGCTATTCTCAAGGTAAATTGACGTTGCAAGACGATTGATCTCTTTACAAGTTTACCCGATCTGTTGTGCAACAACAGAAAAGCCGATGCCGGCGGCATCGGCTTTCGAGGCATGAAAGGGCTGCAAAGGAAATTAATTGAGAATGTATTTGGACGGATTGATCGGCACCCCGTTCAGCCGCACTTCATAGTGCACATGGGGGCCTGTGCTGCGTCCCGTGTTACCCATGGTGGCGATCTGTTGCCCCCGTTTGACCACTTCGCCAGCGGAAACCACAAACTCGTCTACATGACCGTACCGGCTTACTATGCCGTGCCCGTGATCAACGACAACCAGGTTCCCGAACAAACCTTTTTGGGCGGCAAATGAGACGACGCCATCTGCGGTGGCCATGATGGGAGTCCCTTTTCGATTGGCAATGTCCATCCCGCGATGAAATTCACGTTTACCGGTAAACGGTGATTGGCGATAGCCGAAAGTGGAGGTGATCCACCCGCGCACCGGGCGAATGGCCGGGGTGTGGGCCAGTAAATTTTTCTGCTGCTCCAACTTTCCCAGCACCAATTTAAAATCATCACGTTGAATCAACGACGCACCGTCCAACTGATCAATCTGCTGGTGCATGTCCCTGATCAAACTTTGATGACGCTGGCTCAAGTCCATGTTGGGGTTTAAGTCTTCCGGTGCGGACCCACCCACACCGAACAGCCCATCAGTCTCATTCCTTTGACCAATATTGGCAATGATTCTTATTTTTTGCTCAAATTGATTGAGCTGGACCAATTTTTCTTTAAGGGCGTTGATCTCTGCAGCAAATTTTTGAATTTGTTCGCGCTGATGGAGAACCTCTTCGGTCTGTTGGGCCAGATTGATCTCCAAATTGCGCTTGTGGGTCAAATTGAGTTGCGCGCCGATATAATCTACAACTCCATATCCAACGATCAAGGCAGCGATAAAGAGTATTGAGGCGCAACTATAAAGGGTTTTGCGGCAGCAGTGGACCTGTTTGATTGTTTTGCCCGAACCACCGAGAATAATGAAGGAGAATTTGTGTGCCATGATGAACCCTGCGTTTAAACTGAGCTGTGATTAATGTGTAATCCTAAAAACCAGTTCTAATCCAATTTATTGCACTTCCCCAGCAAAATCTTCAGCACTGTAGCACACTGCTGGGGATCTGTCAACAAGTTGACCCGCTTTGCATCTGATTTTGTTTGGCTTTTTGAAAACCCGCACCATCACATGGCGGCTTTTATCAGCCGCCATGCAAGACGGTTGCCCTTGTTTTAAACGATACCCAATTTGAATTTAAGGGATTTAAGCGTGTTGAGCATCAACATCGTAATGGTCATGGGGCCGACACCACCCGGCACAGGGGTAATATAACCGGCGATCTCTTTAGCGGCCTCGAAATCGACATCCCCTTTGAGTATGGCAATCTTCTTGCCGGTTTTTTCACTGATCTTTTCCCCCACACGATTCACGCCCACATCGATGACGCAAGCACCGGGTTTAATCCACTCAGGCTTAACCAGATCCGGAACACCTGCGGCGACGATCAGTATATCGGCCCGCTGGCAGTGAGCGGCCAGGTCTTTGGTGCCGGTATGCACAATCGTCACGGTTGCATTGGCACCGGTGCCTTTTTGCAACATCATGTTGGCTATGGGTTTGCCCACAATATTGGAGCGACCCACGACGACGACTTCAGCCCCTTTGGTCTCAACACCAGCGCGTACGATCATCTCTTGAATGCCGGCCGGTGTACAAGGCGGGAATTTAACTTCATCGCCGCCAATCATCAACCGACCGACATTGACGGGGTGAAAACCATCCACGTCTTTGTCAGGATCGATGGCGTTTAGCACTTTCTTCTCATCGATGTGTTTTGGCAGCGGCAGCTGTACCAATATGCCGTTGATTTTGTCATCTTTGTTGTACTTGTCAATGAGCGCCAACAGATCGGCTTCAGATATATCAACCGGTTGGGTATCCTGAATCTCTGTAAAGCCCACCCGATGGGCTGTTTTTATTTTAAGGGTCACATAGGAGATAGAAGCAGGATTTTCTCCCACCAAAATGGTCACCAACCCGGGTGCCACACCGTGCTTTTCCTTGATTTGGGCGACCTCGCTGGTAATCTCCTCCAAAATCTGCTCCCTGATCTCTGTTCCTTTGATAAGTTTTGCTGTCATCTTCTCTGTTCTCCTTTCAAAAATTAATATCAAGAAAATCGCTCTCTCGCTTTTATAACGGAAAAGGTGGGGCCATCAATCCCATACCCTCGTTCAGACCCATCATAATGTTCATGTTCTGAACCGCTTGCCCGGCGGCGCCTTTGACCAGATTGTCAATGGCGGCCATTAAAATCAATTGTCGGTTTTGCATATCCAGCACATAACCGATATCGCAGCAGTTGGAACCTCTTACACTTAACGTATCCGGCGGTTGAGTGCCGCATAGTCTTACAAAAGAGCGTCCTTGATAAAATTGCTGCAAACAATTCTCTATTTCATGGTGCGTTACGCCCTGTTTCGCCTGAGCATAGATGGTGGTCTGCATTCCCCGGGATAGGGGCACCAGGTGGGGCACAAAGGTTAACTGTACCGATCGGCCCGCTACTTCGCCCAAAATGGCCTCCATCTCGGGTGTATGCCGATGGACACCGACTTTGTATGCTTTAAATGATTCATTCACTTGGCAAAAATGGGTGGCCAAGGTTGCCCCCCGGCCTGCGCCGCTAACCCCTGACTTGGCATCGGCTATAAGAGTTCGGGTATCAATCAGGCCGGCTTTGAGCAGGGGCACCAATGGCAAAAGCACACTCGTGGGATAGCATCCCGGATTGCCCACCAACACGGCTTTCTTGATCTCTTCGGTATAGACTTCGCTAAGTCCATATATGGCGGTGCTAAGCAGTTGTGGTGAACTATGAGGTTGGTAGTGTTGTTCGTAAACGACCTGGTCTTTAAAACGGAAGTCGGCGGACAGATCGATCACTTTGACCCCTTTTTCCAACAGCTCGGGTACAATCGCCATGGGCAGCTTATGGGGCAGCGCCAGGAAAACCACATCGGCACGGGTGGCCAACTCCTGCGCGCTAAATGTTTCCAGGGTTAAGTCCACCCATCCTTTCACCGACGGATAAATCGCATCAAATCGTTGACCTGCATACTGCCGCGAAGTGAGGCTGCTTAAGATCACCTCCGAATGACCACTGAGGATTCTAACCAGTTCAGCGCCGGCATATCCCGTGGCACCGACAACTCCAACGCGTATCATCTCCAACTCCCAATCAATTGTGTATATTTACCCGATCTGCACCGTTCAATCAGGTGTACTACCTAATTTACAGGACAGAAAACCAGAGTATATCGATTAGCACGCAACACCCGGATTTTCAATGTCAATCTACCAGCAATTCCCGGAGAAATTGCTGTGAAACTACAATTCCTTAACCCACAACATATTGGTGGTCCCTTTTTCCCAAATGGGCCGGCCGGCCGTGATCACCACGCGATCACCTTTGCGTACATGTCCCCTGTCCATGGCTATGGAAGCGGCTTCCTCTACCATTGCATCTGTATCTTCAATCTCGGACAGATGAAAAGGCTGGCAACCCCAGAATAATGCCAGGTGTCTAACAGCAGCTTCATCCGGTGAAAGGGCGATGATGGGCTGTTCAGGACGAAAGCGCGAAATGTGCCCGGCGGTCACTCCGGAGCGGGTCGTGGCCACAATGGCACTGGCGTTTAAATTCTTGGCCAATACGGCAGCTGCGTAAGTCACCGATTCGGCCAGTCCCTTTGTAGGCGGCACTTTCAGATATCTTTCATGGGGAAACTTCTCCTCAGCGCTGGCGGCAATGCGCGCCATATATCGAACCGCTTCCACCGGGTACTTTCCGCTGGCGGTCTCTTCGGACAACATGATCGCGTCGGCCCCGTCCTGAACCCCATTGGCGACATCTGCAGCTTCGGCGCGGGTTGGACGTGGTGACTCTACCATGGAGCGCAACATCTGGGTCGCAATAATCACGGGTTTGCCCGCAGCGTTTGCTTTGTGAACCAACTCTTTTTGGATATTGGGCACCTTTTCCAATGCAATCTCCACCCCCAGATCCCCCCGAGCGATCATTATGCCGTCCGCTGCCTCTAAAATAGCATCCACATGGTTGAGTGCTTCGTGTTTCTCAAACTTTGCAATCACCGGGGTGTTCTTGTTGTGCCGATGGATGATTCGTTTTACATCATGGATGTCGGCCGCTACCCTCACAAAAGAGAGGGCCACATAGTCCACCCCCCGGTCCAATCCGTAAAGCAGATCTCTTCTGTCTTTTTCGGTGAGGGCCGGAATATCTAGGGTGCTTGTGGGCAGATTGATCCCTTTATGCGAAGTGAGCCACCCACCAGTCACCACACGGCAGGTAATCTCATGGGAGCGGGTCTGCTCTACAGTCAGCTCCATCATGCCGTCCGCCAGCATAATATGATCGCCAGGCTTAACTTGGGAAGGCAAATCGCCGTAGGAGACCGGAATGCGGTTTCCCTGGGCGGGTCGCGAATCGCTGGTTAGAATCACGCGCTGATCAACCGATAACAGCATGCCGCTGTCGGGTAGGTCGCCGACCCTGATTTTGGGACCGCACAGGTCCTGCAGGATGGCTACCGGTCTGCCCAATTGTGTTGAGGCCTCTCGAATCATATCCATCATAGCCCCGTGGTCCGCATGCGTACCGTGGGAAAAATTCAAACGGGCCACGCTCATACCGTTTTCTATCAGGGTCTTGATGATCTCCATGGTATGACTTGCCGGGCCGAGGGTACAAACAATCTTGGTTTTAGGTAGATTCATTTTAAGAATGCTTTCAATTTAGTAGGTATATGACACTACAATTATAAGCGGATCCTTTTTTGGGGACCACCACATTCATCGACCCTTACAAATATCCGCAATGGTTTTTTTAATCACGAGCGCTGGATCCTGGCCGGTGGATTTAAGGCGCACATCGCTTTGGCTTAGGATCTCTAATGCAGCAACCAGTTCATGCAGGGTATACTTTTCGGATTTCAGCAGGGTCTGATACACGGGATAAGCACTGTTCGGATTAGACGCCAAAGCAAACTCCGTGTTTTTCAGAGGGCCCTTTTTACCCTTAGGGATCTCCTGGTTTCCCGAATTCCATTGATCCAGTGTCTCACGGGTGTGGGTATCGTATGCCTGGATGACCGGCATGACCGACTGCTGGAATTGGGCGTAACTCATTCCTCTCGACCAGCAAGATTGCCCCCTGCCCACAGCAAAATCTTTGGCCAATAACAGTTTGCGTACCTGGTTGGCAATGGCAGCCAATATCTGCAGGGGATGCCATTGGGTTTTAAGCAAAGCATGGAGATAAAAAAGGGCTTGAGACAAGTTGCGGTCGGCCACGGCATTGGTCAATTGAAATACCGGGTCGCTTTTGGTACGGCGCAGCACATGATCAATATCATCCACCGAAAGCTCTGCGCTTTCACCGCTGTAGTCGATCAATTTTTCTACATTATGAGTGAAGGTGCGTAAATCAAACCCGGTTAAGTCATACAGCTTTTCAAACAACCCGGGGGCCGGCTTTTTCCCTGCACGAGCCAATTGCTGCGTCAGAGCCTGGCGCAAAACCGTGTCCTGGGCCATTTTGTCGGCGCGACGCTCGCCTGTAGGCACATGACAATCAATGACCCAACCAGTTTTGGCCATAGTTTTATAAAGCTTTTGATTTTTGGGTACCTTAGCGTTGACGGTCACAATCAGGTAATGGTTGGGTGGGAAACCCCTTTCTAGAGCGTGGCGCAAGTGTTCAGCAGAATCTTGAACCGACGCCGGCTGCCATTGTTGACTCAGGCAGTAATCAACTATTTGGGTGACCGCCCTAGCTCCCACTGCATCATGCAACGCCTTAAAACCCGCACGGCCTTGTCGGGCGGCATCCAGATCGAGGGCCAGTCGGCCACAAAGCTGAAGCAGCCGCTGCGCGGATTTGGGCAAATTGCCGGCTTCCTGGTCCGCAATGATCTGATCCAGCAGACGTTTTTGCCCACCGGCGATATCAAAGAGTTTGGCGTCCTTGAATAAAATGATTTTCGGACCGGACAGCAGGGAGAATGTATTCAGTTGCTCGATAGCATCCGGGATGTTTTCCGCCAACCCTTCGACCGCCTCGACGCTGATGTCACGATCTGCATCGCCGAGAATATGGCACACCACCTGTTCAGCCGATCGTTCGACCAGCATCTCCTGTCCATGGATCAGAAATGCGCAAGGCACTGCCGCAGCAGCGCTGCCGGATAGGTGTTGGGTGAGCTGGCTGTGATCTATAGCGGTCATGGCCGAATACGTCAGAATGGCATTTTCTTAAAAATAAGATGGGCCACAAAAATACCGATACCCACAGTGACCGCACTGTCGGCCACATTAAAGGTGGGCCAATGCCACGGTCCAACATAAATATCAATAAAATCAACAACTTCGCCTAAGCGAACCCGATCCACGAGATTGCCGATCGCACCACCGAAAATCAGCGACAGGGATAGAGCCAGATAGGGGTGCGTTTTGGGGGTTTGACTATGAAAGTACAGGATCAAGACCAACGCGAAAAGGCCTGCGCCCAAAAAAATCCAATGGCGCCACGGCGATCCATTTTGAGCCAGGAAGCTGAAGGCCCCTCCGGGGTTGTGCACATGGCTGATATTAAAAAATCCCGGAATCACTTGGATGCTTTTGTAAAGGGGCATCAATTTCAACACGACGCCCTTGGATAGCTGGTCCAGCAGCACCACAGCAGCCACCACGGTCGCGAATCGGATGTACTTGACCCTGACATCCCCTGAATTATCATCTTGCGACAGCCCGGCAAGGGCATCTCCGGACGACTGGGCCTCTGGAGCGGCAACCCACTCAAACCCGGCTTTTTCCAAACTGTATCTGCGCCAACTGTTTCCTTTAAAACCGACGAAAACCGCCACACCGGCGATAAGTATCCTTGAAAAAAAGTAATTTGAATATTGCAGCTCGAATGGGTGCGAACCGAACAGATCGGACACTTCAAAGCTGCCAAGCACCACAAGCAAAACATAGAGCATGAAACCGTGCAACGGCATTTTTTTTTCAAAAGCCCATAAGACACCAAATAAAAAGCCCGGCCAGGAGAATCCTTTTTTGACAGCTTCGTGCGCTTTTGTTTTGGGATGTACAAAAATATCAAATATTGGCACGCCGCTATCCTCCAATGCTCTAATCCGCCATTTTCTAAGCCGCATCAAGATTTACTATTTTGATGGGTTTAATCGCCGCCTGGATTGATATGTCCGCTCTTTTCCAGGCTGTCATTGCAGCGCGCACAAATGGTGGGATAATCCGTACACTGACCCACCGTGGTATCGTGCACCCAGCAGCGGTCACACTTTTCCCCGGGGGCCGCAATGACCTGAACGCTGACCCCCGGCATCTCCTCACTTTGATAGCCATTTGCCAGCACCCCTTGATGCAAATCGGCTTTGGAGACAATCAAGATGGAGCGCAAATCATCCGCATATGGCACGAGTTGTTCGTAAAGGACCTCCTCCAGCCCCACAGTAACGGCTGCATCCAATGAATGGCCGATGATTTTTTGGGCACGCGCCGCTTCTAAAGCTTTGGTCACTTCGGCACGCACCGTTTTGATGGTGCGCCATTGGGCGGCCAGCTTCTGATCGCGCAGTTTTTCGTCCACCTCAGGCAAGGCGGTCAAATGGATGCTTTGGTCCCGTTCGCCTGCTCCGGGCAGGTGGCGCCAAATCTCTTCGGCGGTAAAGACCATGATGGGTGCCATCAAGCGCGCCAGGTTGTCGGCGATACGGTATAGCGCACTCTGTGCGCTGCGTCGCACTAAATCGTCGGCCGGTGAGGTGTACAAGCGGTCCTTTAAAATATCGAGGTAAAAAGCCGATAAATCCAATGTACAATAGTTGAACAAGGCGTGATAAACGGTATGAAACTCATAGGTGTCATAGGCCTGACGCGCCCGCTCGATGAGTCCCTGCAAAGTATGTAAGGCGTAGCGATCAATGGGCAGCATTTGGTCATACGCCACCCAGTGCTTTTGCGGATCGAAATCGCTCAGGTTGCCCAGTAAAAATCTGCTGGTATTGCGAATGCGGCGGTAGGCGTCGGTCAGCTGTTTTAAAATTTTATCGGAGATGCGCACATCATCCCGGTAGTCGGATGCCGACACCCACAACCTCAGGATCTCTGCGCCATATTGATCGATCACCTTCCCCGGTGCAATCACATTGCCTAAGGATTTTGACATCTTTTTGCCGTCAGCGTCCACTACAAAGCCATGGGTGAGTACGGATCGATAGGGTGCTGCCTTGCGTGTCCCCACCGCCGTGAGCAATGAGCTGTGAAACCAGCCGCGATGCTGATCAGATCCTTCCAAATAGAGATCTGCAGGCCATTTAAGCTCTTCACGCAATTCCATTACCGCAGCATGACTGACCCCTGAATCGAACCATACATCCAGAATATCAGTCTCTTTTTCAAAGTGCGTCTCCCCGCAATGTGGGCATACGGTCCCT
>JBNKKB010000146.1:0-2930 GCA_050291605.1 Desulfobacteraceae bacterium
CTATGTTTTGTATTATCAATATGATAACTATCGACGATGACCTCCGGATGCAAGTAAAAAATGCATCCGTTTGAAAAATCTTCGTTTTTCTTTTTACACCAAACCTATTGATATATTTCAGCTTATCACTTTTCGTTCAGGATGTTTAACCACCGCCAGTCGCGTTTAAGCACGTGTTTCCAGAAAAATTGTAGCCCATTTCGGTCGACTTTTACTGTACTCCAGGAATGGCACTCTACTAAAGCAGCAAAATATCTTTCGAGTTGTTCAATAGTCAAACGATCGGGGCAACAATCAAAGACGTCACTGATTCGACGCACAGCACGTGAATAGGCATCAATGGTGCTTTGGCTTTTACCCTGAAGTTTGAGCAGGCGTAGATGCTGCTGATAAAGTTGATTAAATCGATCTCTTTCGGCCTTTTTCATCTGTAACTCCCTTCATCTTTTTTGTGCCCGGAATTGGGCGATGATGGGAGTATACATTATTTTGTGATTTTTTCCGCCGCGTAGCGGCTTCGTCCAACAAGGCGCTGCACCGGACGGCAATTCCGCTGCGCTCCATTGCCGCCGGTGAGCTTGGTCGTTGTACAGACTTGATAGACTCTATATGAAATCTCACTTCAAGACAATTTACTATATTGTGTTCTTACTTATCGCTACTGGTAGCTATGCTTTTCCCGGGCAAATTGCTATTACTATCGACGATGCACCATCCCCGGATTCTTTTTTTTATCATGGAAATGATCGAATTAGAATAATCGTTGAAAAACTTTCAAACTTGACTAAGTCGTAATAAGTAGGCTCCGTCTAACATGCAGAAATTTCAGCAAAATATTTACTCCAGCCTATTGACAAATGCTTCCAAAAATGCAAATATATTTCATGATATCAATATATTGAGCTGGGGAAGCGATGCTTACGATTAAAGACCGAAAACAGCAACATTTATTCGATCCATGGTACTTTTTGAGCCCAAAGCGCCGCGAGATGCTCGACAGCCAGTGGCCCGGGTTTTTCCGGGAGCACATTCTCGACCTGCTACCGGTGGAAAAACTCGCCCTGGCCTTTCCCAGCGATCAGGGCCGTCCAACCAAGGAGCTTCACACGGTCCTTGGTGCGTTGGCTTTGCAGCAATTTCATGATCTGACCGACCAGCAAGTGGTCGATCAACTGGCGTTTAACATTCAGTGGCACTATGCCCTGAACATATTTGAGGAAAGCGACCAGGCCAAGTACGTCTGTAAGAAAACCCTTTGGAACATGCGTCTTTATGCCACGACCTTAGAACTCGATGGGGATCTGTTCGATGCGATCGCGGACGAACTCGCTGAGTTCTTCAAGGTAGATACCAGTGTGCAGCGTATCGATTCGGTTCATATCAAATCCAACATGGCCCGTCTGGGCAGAGTGGGTATCTTTGTCAGGGCGATTGATCGCTTTTTGGTCAATTTGAAACGCCATCACCGAGGCTTATGGAACAAACTCGACGGCGAGTTGGTCCAGCGCTACCAGGGGCAACAGGCCAGTGGATGCTTTGCCAATGTTAAGCCCTCGCAGGCAAAGAAAACCCTGATAGAGGTGGCATCCGACCTTTACCGGTTAGTCGTCCAGTTCGACGGACACCGCCTGGTGTCTGAGATGACAAGCTACAAACTTCTTTGCCGGATCGTAAAAGAGCAGTGCAACGTGCAATCCGACGGCACCATTGAACTAAAGGCGCCCAAGCAGATCCATTCGGACTCATTGCAGAACCCATCGGACCCGGATGCCACCTACAGCGGGCACAAGGGTCAAGGCTATCAGGTGCAGGTCATGGAGACCTTCAGCGAGCACGAGGGGACAGAAAAGGATCCTGCCCAGCTGAACCTGATTACCCATGTCGATGTGGAGAAAGCCTGCGACAGCGATGCACATGCCCTGGTTCCGGCCATTGAGGCGGCTTTGGAAAAAGACCTTGCCCCCCGTGAGCTTCAAGCCGACGCGCTTTACGGCAGCGATGAAAATTGCCAGGAGGCCGAACAATACGGTGTCGAGGTTATCAGTCCGGCCATGGGCACCGAAAAGCAAAGCGGCACAGCGCTCAGTGACTTTAAGCTTCGCGAAGACGGGCATGTCGATAGCTGCCCTGCCGGCCATCAACCCCTTGTGCGTAGAAAGAATAAAAACGGCTACAGCCAGGGCTTTGACAAGAGCGTCTGCAGCCGCTGTCCGCTATTTGAACAATGCCCGGTGAAAGAGGGCAAGAGCTACTACCACCTGCGCTACACCCAAAAAGCGATGCGGTTGGCCAGGCGCCGGCAGCACGAGAGCACCACCGAGTTCAAAGACCGCTATCGATGGCGCGCTGGTGTCGAGGCCACCATGAGCCAATACGACCGACTCACCGGGGTGAAACGATTGCGGGTGCGCGGATTTGAAGCCGTGCGCTTTGCTGCGGTATTAAAAGCCGCCGGCGTCAATCTTGCCCGTGCAGTGGCCGCCCATAGGGCCAGAAAAAGGGCCCAAGGCCCAAATACTGACCCCACCAGGGGTGAACATGGCCATTTTGCGCTTTTCAAAGAGCTGGTATCGTCAATATCTCGGTCGCTGTTCGGGTCGGACTCAGTACGGCAATATTTTTTGATGACTTCTCGCGAAACTGCTTAAATTTTGTTCCGACTTATTACCGGGGCATCAAGGATCGCCTCTTCAAGCAAGTCACCCAGAGATTTTTCCAGATCTACGGCTAAGTGCTTAAGCGCTTTAATTCTATCCTCATCTATCCGTGTCGAAAAAACTTTCTTTTTTCCCATGCCTTTTCATAGCCATCAGATATGTAATAAATCAAGCTTCATGAACTTTATTAAATGAAAGAATATAAGAATGATTTCAGACAACCCTTTTTATAAGGAGTAGACAATGAAAGTGTCCGGTGAGCTTATGGGTATC
>JBNKKB010000147.1:0-17233 GCA_050291605.1 Desulfobacteraceae bacterium
TTTGATCCAAAAAAGATGTTGGCTGTTAAAAAGAAAAAGGCCCGTCCGGTTCCAATTCAAAGACCAGTGGCCTTAGCAAGATAACTATTTTAACCAAGCGCTTGTTTTACAAGCGTTTTATGTAGACTTTTTATAGGAGGAAACATGGTCACCATCAATGTGAATGGAACAAAAAGACAAGTCGATGCAGACCCGGATACCCCCTTGTTGTGGGTGCTGAGGGACAACCTGGGGATTACGAGCGTGAAATACACCTGCGGCATTGCTGAATGCGGTATGTGCACGGTTCTCATTGACGGCGAAGCCCAGCGTTCTTGTGTTGTCAGTTTGGAAGAGGCCCGGGGAAGCGACATCACGACCATTGAAGGTTTGCCCGACAAACATCCGGTAAAAGTTGCCTGGATCGAAGAACAGGTACCCCAATGCGGATACTGCCAGCCGGGTATCATGCTTCAGACCGTGGATTTGTTATCGCGGATGCCCAATCCAACGGATGAGCAGATCGACGATGAGATGGACAATGTGATTTGCCGCTGCGGTTCGCATCCAAGGATCAAAAAGGCAATCCGGTTCGCTGCCCAAATGACCGCCGGACACGGAGGATAAACCATGAAAACAGATATGACGAGAAGATCCTTCTTGAAACAAAGCAGCCTGGTTATTGCCGCAACCGCATTGTCAAACCCCTTGCGACTGTTTAATGCTTCTCCGGCAAAGGCCGCTTCGAAGCTCCCTTTTAAACCCCATGCGTTTCTGGAGATTGCAGCGGATGATACGATCACGGTCTGGGTGGGCCAGACCAATCTCGGCCAGGGCACCCACACCGGTATCCCCATGGTCATTGCCGATGAACTGGATGCGGCCTGGGAAAAGGTTCAGGTAAAAATGGCCCTGGCGGCCGATCCGTTTAAAAGCCCGGTATGGCATGCGCAGGCAACCGGCGGCAGCAGCAGTATTCGCCATCGATGGGATATGCTGCGCAAAGCCGGGGCCGCCGCCCGGCAGATGCTGGTTGAAGCCGCAGCCGAGCAGTGGAAAATTTCTGCAAAAGATTGTGTCACCAAAAAGGGCAGGGTGACGCACCCGGACGGACGCACCATCACCTACGGCCGGCTGACCGAAGCGGCCGCAAAACGGCCGGTTCCTGAAAATCCTGCCCTGAAAAATCCCAGGGATTACCGAATTATCGGCACCCCGAGGGCGCGAATGGATATTCCGGACAAAGTGATGGGCAAAACCGTCTATGGCATCGACTTCACCCTGCCCGGCATGTGCACCGCCGTCGTGGCCCGTCCGCCCCAATACGGCGCATCTTACCAATCCTTTGATGAAAAAGCGGCCATGGCCGTCAAAGGGGTGATCAAAGTGGTGCCGCTCGAAGACCGCATCGCGGTATGCGCTCAGACGACCTACGCCGCCATGCTCGGCCGGGAGGCCCTCAACATCAAGTGGTCCAAAGGATCCCACCCGGACCTGAATGATGACGCCGTCGATGCACTGTATAAAGAGCATCTTGAAAAGCCGGGCGGGGTGGCCAAAACCGGCGGCGATGTGAAAAAGGCCTTGGCCGAAGCCGCTCAGATCATCGAACAATCGTATAAGCTGCCCTATCTCTCTCACGCCCCGGTGGAGCCGATCAACTGCACCGCCCATGTTGAAAAAGAGCGTTGCAGAATCTGGATTCCGACCCAGGGGCAGACCGCCACCCAGCATACGGCATCCAAGCTGACCGGCCTGCCCGTTGAAAAAGTGGAGGTCATGACCACGCCGGCCGGCGGCGGTTTCGGCCTGCGCGGGGAACAGGACCCGGTGGTGGACGCGGTATTGCTTTCCAAAGCACTGAGCCGTCCGGTCAAAGTGATCCGAAGCCGTGAAGATGATTTTGCCAACGACTATTTCCGTCCGGCAAGCCGGTGCCGGATCAAGGCCGGATTGGATAAGGACGGTCGAATAGTGGCCTGGTCGCATAAGGTGGCCACGCCATCCGTTATGACCAGGCTCATGCCTCAATTTGTGAAAGACGGCATTGATCCGGACGCCGTTTCCGGCATCCGGGATATGCCTTATGCTATCCCCAACCAGCTCGTGAACTATGTCATGGCGAACCTTCCCATACCCGTGGGATTTTGGCGGTCGGTCGGGTACTCCGTCAATGTGTTCACCGTTGAATCCTTTATGGATGAACTGGCCCATGCCGCCGGCAAGGATCCGGTTCAATTCCGTCTGGCGCACATGGTAAAAGGATCCAGGCCTTACAAAATCCTGTCGCTTCTGGCTGAAAAAGGCGGCTGGAACCGACCGGTGCCCAATGGCAGGGCAAGGGGGGTTGCCGTAAATAATTGTTTTGAATCATTTGCCGCCCACATGGCGGAAGTGTCGGTGGGAAAAAAGGGCCGGATCAAGGTGCATAAAATGGTTTGCGCCCTGGACTGCGGCACTGCCGTGTACCCGGATGCCATCCGGGCCCAGGCCGAAGGCGGTGTCATTATGGGATTGAGTGTGGCCCTGCATGAGAAGGTCCGATTTGAAAACGGCGGTGTGAAGACAGCCAATTATGACGATTACCCTGTTTTGACCCTGTCTGAAGTTCCGGAAATAGAGGTGCATATCGCCAGGCGCAATCTAAAGCCCGGGGGAATCGGTGAACCGGTCGTGCCGTCGGTCGCCCCGGCCGTGGCCAATGCGATCTTCAAGGCCACGGGCGTGAGGCTGAGAGAACTTCCCTTTCAAAGAGAATTGTTGGTCAAGGGGTAAAAGAAGAAAGGCCTCATAATGGATACTCATAATGGGATCATGCCTCATAATGAGGATGTGACCCCCTCTCTACCCTTGGGGAAAATGATTGGGGATCAGCGCCATGCAAAGCATTGGGTTTGACTTTCTTGAACGATTATACCGAGCCGTTCCAAGAAAAAATCCCTATCCGCATCATCATCAAATACTTTCTAGCGAGCAATTCCTCGGGCAATAATATAGATGATGTATTGGGTTACCCAATTTATCGCACAATTATTTCCTAGTGCACTGCAAAAATTAGCGCTGTTCAGGATGCCATTTAAAGGTAATACTATTTTTTACTTTTAAATATAATGAATTGCCTTGCTTAAAGATACTCATTCTAATCAAAGGCATTCTTGGCGCAAACATTGCACAAGTGAACTTCGTATGGTTATCTTTTTTTAGGGAATCCTTCCCATAGAAATGCTTTTATTTGTCAATATCGTTGCCAGTCCGGGATTATGGATATGCTATCAGTATGCAAGGTACCTATTCACATTTGTCTGTTCTTACGGGTTTACCATTTAACAATACCTATTGCAGGAGGAGGAGGAGATGAGTTGTAAAATGATCAAATCAGTGTTGGTTCTCATCAGTCTGGTCTTATCATTGGTATCGCCATCCGTGGGATCGGCAACTGAGGTAAGCCTTTCTTCAGAGGGAGGAGAGGGTCTGGCTGTGACACCGGATACCGTCGGCGAAAGTCCTTTAATTTTCAATCTCCCAGAAGGCCCTTTGGTGAATGATGGCAGTTTTGAAAATAGCCCCACGGATTGGACCGAATGGTCTGCCGGCGGTATATCTAAAATAATAGATGTTAATTCGATTTTTGCAGTCCCTGCCTATGATGGCACTTATGGATTTTTGGCCGGTGCATATGTAGGTGGCAGTCCAGACTCGGGATATGTTGAGCAAGACATCGCCATTCCCGATTCGGCCCTATCGTTAAAATTCATGGCCAATTACTGGCGGCTGGATCCTGATGATCCAGCCGATCCTGATTTTTTTACTGTTTCCATCAATGGCACACCGGTTCTTAGCAATGAGATGGTGCAAGCAGCCGATACCTATCCCGACTGGAAAAAGGAAGTGATTGACGTGTCAGGTTATGCCGGCCAAACGGTGACCCTGCGTTTCGAGGGGCAAGTTGCCGGTGCGAATACTGGGAATGTAATGGTCGATTTTGTTACTGTGGATGCCACTTTGGAGCAACCATCTTCTCTCACCCTAATGAATGGAGCGTCTTTCGATAATGGCACCACCATTTGCTATACTGCAGAGGATTTTGGATTTGACGAGCGCCGCAGAATCACAGCGCTTTGGATTGGAGGCGGCACCGTTGACACACCGTCCAACTCGTTGGCCGACGCCACTGCGCTGAACTTTGCCATCTACGCCGATGCCGGCGGCGTACCGGATGGTGATCCATCCGGAGGTGGGAATGCGCCTGTATGGTCATTGTCAATAGCACCATCGGATTCCCAAATCAATCTGACCAGTTCCGCCACAACAGGTCATATTGGTGATGTGACATTGACATTGGACACGCCGTTTACTTTGGACGCCGGCACTTATTGGCTGGTTTTCTATCCGTCGCTCAATCCGGGTCAGGGATTTTACATTCACGCATCAGACACTTCTTTTTCAAATAGTGGAGTGGTGATTTCGCCGAATGGGAGTTTAGGTGTGCCCGCCACTTGGACCGCCATCGACGGTCCACCTATTAACGCTCCTTTTAGCGCCATAGCCGGCGCAATAGAAACCGAGTTGGTTTCTTCTTCCTCACCACCTGGCGGTGGCGGTGGCGGAGGCGGCGGCGGTGGCTGCTTCATCCTCAGCCTGATTAATTAGCATTCGAATATTCACCTTTTTGAACAGATAATGGGGCTCTTCAGAGCCCCATTATCTGTATCCAGGCCAAGCCCCTCTGCCTATGGATTCCTGCGTGAGGGTATGCATGCGTCTGTAAGGGGCCGTGGTCAGCTATATCGATTCTATGGCCTCGATCAGCTGGAGAACCGGCGGATGGGAATAATACAAGAAACAGAGAATGAATGAGAGAATGGATGAGGGGGGCACTAGGGTCACATCCTCATTATGATGCGTTATGATGGTGACCCCGTTATGACCTACGCTCAAGGACTTTTTCAAATATCTTTTTGTGGTAACTATTCAGCTAATGGTATAAGCGTATAAAACGCAGGTCATCAGTACAGGGCGCCTGGCGCACACGCACGGATGACCTCATATCGTGCGGTAAGCCTGGCTGTGTTTTCACTGAGGAGTTACTTTTCGCGAGTGTAAAACCTGCGGCTTCGCACCCTGTTTAGCGGTTCAGTCGGTTTTGCTGCTCCGTATTTTTCTTGCTTGTAAAACGACGGCAGTTGATTGTAGCGTAATTTCCAAAGCTTTTTCGGCATTAGTGACAATCAGCGTTCCATTAAGGGTTGTGCCCTTTCAGGGTGCTTTGCTTCCCGGCGATAATTACAACGGCACGGCACTATAACAGAGATTGGGTCTGAAGCGAGTTTCGAAATCACTTCTAAACTGAATGGAGAAGGGAGAAATGAAGATGAAGTTGAACTGGGCAAGAGTGGTGCTATCGGCATTGGTGATGTGCGGTCTGTGCCTGCCATCGGTTGCATTTGGCTTTTTGGATTCCTCCAGGGGGGTTTACGCCGTGGATGACACTGCGGATAACCTTTACCGGATCGATACCGACACCGGCGCCGCAACGCTGGTGGGCGCTCTTGGAGAAGATCTTAGCATTTCCGGTTTAGCCTATGACACCTCCACCGGCACCATGTATGTGTCAGATGTTACCACTGCCGCCGGCTATGGGTTGGGTACCATCGATCTGGCCACCGGGGCAGTTACTGTTATCGGTGACCATGTCAACTCGTACAATATTTGGGGACTGGCCTATGACGCTGCTAATGATGTGCTTTACGCATCGGATGGAGATGCAGATGCCTTGGCCACCATCAACCGCACCACCGGCGAGTCCACAGTGGTTGGCGCCTTTGTAAATAGTACCAACATTAGAGGACTGAGCTACAGCCCGGTCAATGATACCCTTTATGGGGTTGATGATACCAATATCTATACCATTAACCGCTCCACCGGAGAAGCCACCGTACTGGGCGCCCATGGCCTGACCCCTGGCGGTTATATGGGTCTGGATTACGACGAAAACAGCGGCCGGCTTTATTTTTCCGGCAACGGCGCCACGGATCTGTATGTTGTGAATATGACATCCGGCGGAGCAACTTCTGTGGGCGCCACCGGTATCCAAGTCAGTGGTTTGGCCAGCGTGCCGGCCCAGGGGGATTTGTCCGTTTTGTATGTCAATACAATGTACGGCGGAGACTCGAATTTTGTATCCGGCCTTGAAGCCATGGATATCGACGGCTTGAGCCTGGTCGATGCCACGAATATAACGCCAATAACTGCCTATATGGAAAATTTTGATGTGGTACTGGTCGCCTCAGATAATGAGTTTTTAGATCCGGTCCTATTGGGGGACAATTTAGCCGACTATGTGGACGCCGGAGGCGGAATAGGTCTTTTTTGCGCCACACTGAGCACAGGGGGGCTGTGGACGCTTGGCGGCAGGATTACCGATCCGAATTACTCACCATTGGCGCCGACCAGCTATAGTATCACTACCGGAACGGCTGACACCATTGAAAGTCATGACATCACCGTCGGCGTAACTGCCTTGACAACAAATCTCGTCACAAGTTTTACAACCACCCAAGGGGGTGGAACCTCACTGGGCACCTATGATACCGGCGGCTACCTGCTCGGCGCCTATGCCGATAGTGTGCCCGTTGCCGCCATCAATGTCAATCCATTAGATGGTTGGTGGTCCGGCGACCTGATACAGCTGACTGAGAACCTGATCAACTGGGCCAACAATTTTGGCTCCGGCTCCGGCGGCGGCGGAGGCGGCGGAGGTGGCGGCGGCGGAGGCGGCTGCTTTATCTCCCACCTCGCATTCTAACTGACTTGCTTGATCTCAAACCGTCCGGGGCCGATGGGCCGGCCCCGGACGGTTTCAGGGAGATCCCATGCCAAAACCTTCAATTAAATTATCCATGTGTTATTGAGAATCCGAAAATCCCCAACCCTTCAGGTACGCCAACTCTATCCACCTAAGGATCACTAGAGGGTCACATCCTTTGACAATGTCATTATACTAAAGATTCTTAATAAATATCCGATAGGTGTAATAGCATTGGGACGGATATTGTACTGGTGATTACGGTATGTAATTAAAATTCAATTCTTATTGTTACGCACTCTCCTGCTGCACATTTCGTTCTGCTTCGCCACATCCCGATCTTAATCAAGCTTTGAAAGGAATGTGATATGATAACCGGCTATTCGCCTAATTTCACCGAATTCGTGATGACAAAGTTCCGGCTGCTTTGCGCTTGCCTCTTAATTGGTACGCAATTAGCTGTTCCAAATGCATTTGCCGGTAACCAGGCGGATCGCGCCGTATCAGAGGTCAAAAAGTTGATCGCCGAAGGAAAAATCCCCAAAGACGCAACCCTGCGTATTGTCGCCAAGGAGGGCAATATCAACAATTTCTGGGGAAAAAGAATGGCTCTAAAATCCCAATGGGAAGATGCAACGGGTACCATGCTGGACACCGGCATTCGACCCAATCTGCCGGTTCTGGATTTCATGCGTCAGCAAAAGGATCTTGATATCACTTTGGCTCGCCAGAGGGAGTATCCCGATCTCTATTTAGAACATCTAATCATGGATCTGACCCCTTTTGTCCAGCGGTTCAAGTTCAACATCAACGCCAACCCCAATGACGGCTTTTTCCGGCCGACAGCCCAGATGCGGTTTGATAATCAAATAGTGGCCATTCCGGCCGATGGCGATGTAGCGGTGATGTATCTTCGAAGGGACATGATGGAAGATCCTGATTCCAAATCGGAATTCTCCGGAAAATATGGGCGCCCTTTGGAAATTCCCGCAACCTGGGAAGACTATCTACGTTTGGTACAATTTTTCCATCGTCCCGAAAAAGGCGTTTTCGGCACTTGCGAGCATCGCGATCCACAAACCGGTTGGATGTTCTGGATGCCGCGCTATGCCTCCCAAGCGTGGCCCAACCAATATTTGTTCGATAACGATATGCACCCCCTGATCAATTCCCCTGAAGGTATAGCCGCGACGAGAAACTATGTGCAGACGGTTGCGTTTTCTCCAGACGGTATCACCGGTGAGAAAAATCACTATACCTATGCCATGCCGATTTTTAAAAAGGGCAAGTCTTTCGCCTACATGATCACCACCGCCGGTGCAAAGGCATTTAATGGTGCCAGGTCAGCCATAAAGGACAAATTTATGATCTGCCCCATGCCCGGTACAAGGGTCAACAACCGTTTGGTGCGCCGGACCTCCTTTATTTACGGCAACAATATCGTGGTAGCCGCCTCCGCGCGTCATCCGGAACTTGCTTTCCTGTTCGCCATGTGGTTCTCCGATCCGGATATATCTGATCAAGCACTTGAAGTATTTGGCGGCATTGCCGATCCATTTCGATACAACCACGTTCATAATAAAAAGCTCTGGCCTTTATATACCCGTCAGGGGCTTGAGACACTCCCCAGTCAATTTGAGATTGCCGTTCCCGCCGGTACGGGGCTACCCGGTGATGCTGAATACATGCGGGCCCTGAACAACAACTTGTGGTTGGCGGCCCAGGGCAGGATCACGGCTGAGGTAGCCATGGCTCAGACAGCTTCGCAGTGGGAAAAGATCACGGACCAATTTGGGCGCCGTCAACAAATACGGTACTGGAAAGCTTTCAAAGAGAAATTTCCCAACTGAACCGGCTGTCCGGATGATCCCTGACAAAGCTTATTGAGTAAAATTAATGGTTAATGTGTTCCACCGATTTAGAATGACCTACACATCCAAACTGCTGGCCGGCTTCGGCGTCTCCATCGCCATGTTATTGGCGATCATGGTTATGGCCGACGATACAATGGTGAGGCTGTCCGCTTCGGTCCACTCGACTGTGGATCATCAGCTTGAAGATCTTTCTGTTATCCGAAAGCTACAGGCCGACTCCGTCGCCATAAGATTGTTTGAAGTCCAGTTGCCAAAATTCACAGATGTCTGGGCGGTCTCGAATGCCGTTGATGAACTGTCCGTACTTGTCGTTCGATTTGACGCGGCCATAAAGGATTTTTGCGAACATATATTGCATCCCGGAGAAAAAAGAATTGGACATATCGATATAAGCTGGCGTCTGTACCATAAAAAATTAAAAGAAACCATCCGACTGGCCAATGATTCGGACCTGGCCAAAGCCGAAGAACACTCCATGTTCTCTTCATGGCCGAGGTTTCAGGATTTATCAAATCGCCTTCAGCAAAGTTCTGTTTTTATAGAAAAAACAACTTCGGACGAGTTGGTTGAATTAAACGAACAAATGCAAACCATGCGCATTAAGTTCCAAATCATGTCGGGGCTTGCGACCCTGATGAGCCTTTTGTTCGCCTGGTTTTTATCAAAGTCCATGTCCCGCCGAATCCAGGTTTTGAGAACCGGAGCGTTGTCCATTGCCGATGGACATCTGACAGATCCTCTACCGGCCATGGGCAAAGATGAAATCGCCGATCTGGCCGCGGCATTTAACATCATGCGGCTGAAGGTTTTGAAACGTGAAGAGGAACTCCTGGAAGCTCAAAACGATTTGGAGCACCGCGTTCAGCAACGGACCATGGATTTACAGCAAGCCAACCAGGCCCTTGAAAAGGCCAAACAGACAGCGCAATCCATGGCCATGAAAGCCGAGGATGCCAATAAGGCCAAAAGCGCTTTTTTGGCCAATATGAGCCACGAGATCCGTACACCCTTAAACGGTGTGCTTGGCATGACGTCGTTTTTATTGGATACGCCTTTGAGCGACGAGCAGCGGGATTTTGCCAAGACGGCAGAGGCCAGCGGGCAATCGCTGCTGAACGTCATCAATGATATCCTCGATTTTTCAAAAATTGAAGCCGACAAGCTCGACTTTGAGTCTATCGAATTCGATTTGCAGATAACATTTGAAGATATTACGGATATCCTTGCCCTGAGCGCAGACAAAAAAGGATTGCAGTTGAGCTGTTTTATTGATCCCGAGGTCCCTTGCCGGATTGAAGGGGATCCGGGAAGGTTGCGCCAGGTATTGTTGAACCTGGCAAACAATGCCGTTAAATTCACCTCCGAAGGCAGGGTGGACATTCGAGCCAAATTGAATAGCGAGACCGAAGGCAAAGTTGAAATTTTATTCGAAGTCCAAGATACGGGTATCGGCATCCCGGAGGATCGCATCGATTGCCTCTTTAAATCCTTTTCCCAGGTTGATAACTCCACGACGCGCAAATACGGCGGCAGCGGTTTGGGATTGGCCATTTCCAAACGTTTAGTGGAAATGATGAACGGCCAAATCGGGGTCCGAAGCAATGAAGGCAGCGGTTCGACTTTCTGGTTCACAGCCTGGTGGCGCAAGCAGTTGAATCCCGATAAGAAAGAACCGGTGATGAAACCGCTCCCGGGTCTCAGGAGCAAACGGATCTTAATTGTTGATGATAGTGCCGTCAACCGGGAGATAATGCTTGCTTATCTGCAGTCGTGGGGTTGCGAATCCATTTTAGCGCCAAACGGCCGGGAGGCACTATCTTTGTTGCAAAAAGCAGTGGAGGAAGCATCGCCCATCGATATGGCCATCATCGATTTCATGATTCCGGAAATGGATGGGCATGTCCTCGGAAGAACCATCAAAAATGACCCGTTGCTCAAAGACACCTATTGTGTCTTGCTGACATCCCAAGCGATGCGCGGTGATGCTGCAAGAGCGCGGGAAATTGGATTTGATGCCTATTTAACCAAACCGATAAAGCAATCTCAGATGCTTAACATTTTGAACGCCCTATTTGCTGGAGATGCTGCCCAGGGCCGGTTGGAAAAAGAGCTGCTGACACGGCATGTGTTGGCTGAAAATCGAAAGCAGCAAATACATATACTGTTGGCTGAAGATAATAGGACCAACCAAAAAGTAGCCATGCACATACTCGATAAGTTCGGATACAGCGCTCAAGCGGTCAATGATGGTCAACAGGTGCTTGCGAGCCTATCGAAAAGGCGTTACGACTTGATTTTGATGGATATCCAGATGCCGGAAATGGATGGTTACGAGGCCACCCGCGCCATTCGGAATTCCCGGGCCGAATACTGTCAGATTCCTATTATCGCCATGACAGCCAATGCCATGAAAGGCGACGATGAAATATGTTTTAAAGCCGGTATGGATGATTATATCGCCAAACCCATCGATCCCGCCCTGATGCGTGAAAAGATAATGCACTGGATCGGTAAAACACACTCGGCGTCATGACTCCGCCATGCCCATATAAATAAGGCAAACAAAAGGGGCAAACAAAAGGGTCACATCCTCATTCATCATTATTGACACTATCCTGTTTCCTTGTTGTTTTCCCGCCCATAAACCCAGACAAACCAGGATAAAGGCAGCCAAAAAAAATGATTAAATCATGCATTATTGGCCAAAGGATATGATTTTAATTGTATAGTCTCCAAGAAAGCCCTAAATTTAAAATACGGTGCTTGATATTTGTTCAAAATTCCATGTCGGTGACTTCCAATCGCATGGACGCTGAACAGTGAGGTGAATATATGAGTGCAAAACAAGAGCTGCCTTCGTTTCGCATTCTGATCGTCGAGGACGATACCGACATCGCTGAAAACATTGCCGATTACCTGGAAGTGAAAGGTCACGTATTGGATTTTGCCTTTGACGGTATCGGTGGATTGCATTTGGCGCTGACCCAGGATTATGACGCCATCGTATTGGACATCATGTTGCCGGGAATGGACGGATTAACGTTTTGCAGAAAACTGCGGGAGCAAGGCACTAAACAAATACCAATTTTGATGTTGACCGCCCGCGACACCCTTTCCGACAAGCTGGAGGGTTTTGAGGCGGGTGCTGATGATTATCTTGTCAAACCATTTGAACTTCAAGAGCTTGAAGCCCGGTTGGGTGCTCTGGTCAGAAGGGCAGGTCAATTGCGCCAGAGGCATCTCCAGGTGGGTGATCTCCAAGTGGACATGGGGAAAATGGCCGTTCAACGGGCAGGGTATCCGGTTGAGCTGAATCGCACCAGTCTGAAAATCCTTATCCTGCTGGTTCAGGCCTATCCCAATGTTGTGTCCCGCAAGGAGATAGAGCACGTGTTATGGGGCGATATGCCTCCCGGCAGCGATGCATTGCGCAGCCACATTTACTCCCTGCGCCAAGCCATTGACAAGCCTTTCAACCGCCCCCTGATACAGACGGTTCACGGAGTGGGTTACCGATTGGTAGAGACCGATGACCTTTCGCCATAGTCTTCGAACGCGAATTATTATAGCGTTTTGTTTATTCGGGGCGGTGCTGGGTATCGTATATGGCACAGCGGTTTATATATCTCTGGATCTGATTGATGATCATCTTGTTGATAGTCGCTTGAGCCAGGAACTTGAGCATATAGTAGTTTATCATCGGCAGTACAGCGACATCCCACCACCCACGTCCCCCTATATCAGCGTTTATATCGGTACGGCATCCATGGAGCCGCATGTCCGGCAAATGACCGGCGGGCTGACGGAAGGGTTCCACGAGGCCTATTACGGGAAGGATGAATACCACATTGCCGTTCAACGCCTATCCAATTTGGACAGCTTCCTTTACCTGCTTTACGATGTCAGCGCTCTGGAATTTACCGAAAAACGAAAGCTAGATATAGGTTCTGTTTTAGTTGCCGGGGTGATCTTGATCATTGGAATGGGGTTGTGGATAGGCTGGTTGACCTCGCGCAAAGTTATGGCTCCGGTGTCTCATCTTGCAGAACAGGTCAATAAGAGCGGTCCGGATAAGCTGCCGACCGATCTTTCCAAGCATTTTTATCAGGATGAAGTGGGTGTGCTTGCCCGGGCATTGGAGCAGACGATGCAGCGCGTAGAAGCCTTTGTAAATCGTGAACACTTGTTTACCCGCGATGTCAGCCATGAACTTCGGACGCCGGCTACCGTAATCAAGGGCGCCGTGGAATTGTTGAAAAGGCATTTTAGCGATGAAAAAAAATCACCGCCGCGTTCCTTAGACCGAATCGACCGGTCGGTGAACAAAATGGAGCGCATCATCGAAACCCTGCTGTGGCTGTCCAGGGAAGATGCTGTCGATCATCAGGCTCCGGTATTTGCCGTGCTGCCGGCCGTGCGCGAGATCATCGAACAAAATCGCTACCTCATCGCCGACAAACCCATTGAAATAGACCTCATTGCCAAAGCCGATCCCCAGTTGACGGTCCCGTCGCCCCTGTTTCAGATTGCCGTTGCCAATTTAATCCGCAATGCCCTTCAATCTACTCCGACCGGAAATATTATGGTTACCGTGCACAAGGATCGAGTGGTGGTTTTAGATTCCGGGGTTGGCATTGCAGCAAGAGATCTGGAGACGGTGACGCAACCCTATGTCCATGGCAGCAGCAGTGAAGGGTTCGGCCTGGGATTATCCATCGTAAGTCGATTATGTGATCGATTTGGTTGGCAGCTTGAAATTAATAGCGTGGTTGGCAGCGGAACCACCGTGCAATTGATTTTTCGTACCCCCGCAAAATAACTTTTCCAATTATCCCCACAGTGGCATAAAAAAGATGGCAAAAAGGCTATTAACCATTATCAGCATAGAATTAACGGCATATCAGAGATATATCCGAGCACTAAACCGACGGTGCACTGTAGGATCGGATCTATTGTATGCCATCTTTTCGCATTGAGATTTCACTTCTTTTTTACAATCATTTCACGATTTTTTCACAAGCCGCCCACTAATATTAGATATGTTTGACCCAAGCAGTATCAGGAAAACCTCTTGAGAAAAAGCATTTCGTCGCGACGGGGGCGGATGAGAACTTGGTCATAGGAGATTTAAGTGTCGAAAATAACCGATATGAATCGGAGAAAATTTATGGAGATCGGGATTTACACCATTACCGGTACCATTGCAGCCGTAAGCAGCGTAGCCCTTGCACGTTTTGCCGTCGGATCATCTTTTGAAAAAGCGAAATCAGAATGGATCGAGCTGAACGCCGAAGATGTCCAGGGGGCAGACGGAGGATTTGCAAGGGTCGTTCTGGAATATGAACAAAAAGACGGCTGGTTGACAACTACATCCAGATCTCTGGCCTATGTCAAGCGGGTAAAAGACGATGAAGTAATAGCGGTCTCCGCCTCCTGTACCCATCTGGGATGTATTGTGACTTGGGATGAAGATCAAAAAATATTTAAATGTCCATGCCACGACGGCAGGTACGATATGGAGGGACGGGTCATCAGCGGACCACCACCCCAGCCGTTAAAAAGGCATAAAACCAGAGTAGAAGATGGTAAAATCTTTTTGGCCTCCGAAACCGTCCCATACGGAGGGGATTCTCATGAACCTGCCTAAACGCATCTATTTCTGGGTCGATGAGCGCCTGGAAATGCATGAAATTTTAAAAAGGGATATCCTCGACAAACCGATCCCCAAAGGGCTCAATATTTCCTACTGTTTTGGTGGTATCACTTTTTTTCTGTTCGTGATGCTGGGCGTCACCGGGTATTTCATGACCCTGTATTATGTCCCTTCACCCGAGCAAGCGTATGACTCAGTGGATTACCTGACCTTTGAGGTCCCGCTGGGCTATGTGGTTCGAGGTGTTCATCACTGGTCTGCCAATCTCATGATCGTGGCCATCTTTATCCATATGATTCGGGTATATGTTTACGGTGCCTACAAGAACCCACGGGAAATCAACTGGATGACCGGTGTGTGTCTTTTTTGTCTGGTGATGGCATTCGGATTCACAGGGTACCTTTTGCCTTGGGACCAGAAAGCCTACTGGGCCACCAAAGTCGGCACCAGTATTGTGGACACGGTTCCGGTTATCGGCGACTACACGATGAGGTTGATGCGCGGGGGGGAATATCTCGGTGCGTTGACGATGACGCGGTTTTACTCCCTGCACGTGTTGTTTCTGCCGGCGGCGACGCTGGTTTTTCTGATCGGGCACTTCGTGATGATCCGCAAGCAAGGAATATCAAAACCACTTTAATTCTAACCGCAAACAGGAAACAGATAAATCGCCATGGACAACCCGGTCAAAACCGAAAAGATCCAGCACTCGGATGAAATATTTTATCCGTCGTTTCTATTCAAAGAAATTTTCGTGATGATGCTGATTTTTATTCTGGTCGCCATTGTCCTGTCGTTGGTTTTCCCCGTCGGACTGGGAGATCCGGCTGATCCCACCGACAATCTCTTTGTTCCCAAGCCCGAATGGTATTTTATGTCCCTGTATGAATTGCTGAAATTTTTTCCTGGAAAATTTGAAGTCATTGCAACGGCCGTCATCCCGGCTGGCGGTATCCTGGTACTTTTCCTATTACCGTTTCTTGACAAGAGCCCCGAAAAAAGACCGTCGAAAAGACCGTTGGCGATGATTCTGCTGTTTTTGGCGGTGACGGCCATTATCGCGCTTACGTTGATCGGTATCCTATCTTGACCGAAAGAAAAAAATAACATCATGGAGAATATTTCACCGAATCAATTCTTTGCCGGCATCCACAAGTTCGTGGTGTAGATCGACATGCGATTTAACAATTTCAACAACTCATACCAGGAGGTAAAAATGAAAAAAGTATTGCTAATGATATTACTATCCACAGCAATGGGAACCTTTGTAATCTATCAGGTTTCGCTAGCCAAAGCAAAGACCGGGGATCTGGTGTTAACTTCAAAGAAGGTTGGTTCAGCCCCATCAGATGCAGGTAGTTCTCAGTGGCGCAAGGCCAAAGAATCAGAGATTGCCCTAGCTGGAGCCGGCACCGTAGAAGGTAAATTCCTCGAACTCAAGGCAAAATCAGTTTATACCAAAGACCGGATATTCTTTCGGTTTGAGTGGGCCGACAAAGATAAAACGCTGAATAAAAACAGATGGAAGAAAAACGGTGGGAAATGGTCCAAGTTTAAGGGAGATGAAGATCGATTGGGCGTGACATGGGAAATTAATCGAATTGATAAGTTTGCGACCAAAGGTTGCGCGGTTCTCTGCCACAATGAATCTAAAAATGAAAAAGAGTGGTACTATGCCACAAGCGCTTCAAAAGAAAAGGCCGATATGTGGCATTGGAAATCTGTCAGATCAAATCCGGTAGGCTATACTGAAGACGGCTTTGTAACGACAAATCCGAGCAAAAAACCTGAAGAGGGCCGAAAGCGGGATGCCGGCTCGGGGAAGGCAAAGAGCAACCGGAATAAGGACAAATCAGGACCCGCCTTTATGCAGAACCCCTCCATACCTGCATCAGTTCAAGATGCTTTGCTGGTTACTGAGGCCGTTGAGATAAATGCGGATACCATGATACCGGATGGACAGGAGATCCCCGGCTATATGCTCAATGCAGATTGGAAAGGCAGTTTTGCAGATGTAAAAACAAAAGGTGTCTGGAAAAACGGGAGATGGACTCTGATGATGTCCCGAAAACTTAAAACCGGAAACGGCGATGATATCCAATTCAACACCCGCAAGAGATATCCATTTGCCGTGGCGATTTTTGACAACGCCCATGAGCACAATAGCCATAATTCAGAGCCACTAAAGCTTGAGTTCAAATAATAATTAAAAAAGAGAGGCTTCTGGAGGCACCCTTAACTTATTCGCTTGGCAGTATAAGCATATGACTGGCAGCGGTTTTCGAAGATTTATTACTTCTTTTACCGCTGTCATTCTTACTTTTTATAGGGGAACAAGAGTGCCACATCCTCATTAATCATTATTGCGACTGCATTTAATTACTCTCCAGCGCATGCAACAAAGAGGATGTGACCCTGCTCCCATCTCTTTATAGGGTTAAACCATCGCAGTGTACTCATTTGGAGATTCGAACCCTCTACACACCCCATAGGAAGAGGTATTCACCAATAGTTCAAAGCTACTTTTGAGGCAATTGAACGTTGCCTTGTTCTGTCTTATTAACCTCCATACGGGCTGGTAGATGTCAATGAAAGTTCTTCCATTTCGTTATTGGATTCATTGGACTCAGTTAGCTTGTTGTTGTAATCTACTTTGACCAAAACGTGTGTGCTGTCATACCATTGTCCTGTGGTTGAACCCGGATTGCATAATGTGGCAGTCACCGTGCCATTGGGTTGGCACAGATTACAATTTGGATCGGCAATTTGCAAATTGGAGATCGAGTACCCGATGATACCGTTTTTTGTGAAACGAATTCCAATCAAGTTTCGATTCACCGAGCTGGGAATCGGCCCACCTATGTTTTTTAAGGTGTAAACCAAGCAGTTATTGCTATTGTTCGTAATGTTGACTACTGTCAG
>JBNKKB010000148.1:0-6463 GCA_050291605.1 Desulfobacteraceae bacterium
TCCCTTGATAGCGCGAAGGCTGGGCGCCTCAGACTTTCCCGCAGGGTAAAAAAGATGGCCTATAATCGGCCCGATCCTCAAGTTCACCATTGGTTGATTCCTTATAAATTGCTTCAATGCGGCTTAGATTCAATATTCATACGGGTTTCCCAATTATAAGCCATCTTTTTTATGCAACTTGGGGGCAAATCAATTATCTTAAAGCCTGTAATATCGTCGAAAACCTGCCAACCGTTCCCGTATCTAAATGGGTGCGTGAAGCTGAAATACTGAAATTGTGCTAGTTGTTAAGCGGATTTGGGCTGATTTTGATCGGAACGGGCAGCTATTTGAGATGCCCGCGGGTGGCACCGGCAAGAATTGCCGGTGTTGCGAAGCAACAAGAGGTCTTGCACAAACAGTAAAAGTATGACAGACGGCGGTTTGCGAAGACTGATTTCTTTTAACCGTCCTTTTGTTCTTCCTGCTTGTCTTCAGCCGGCAGGATTGCCGTCAGATCGCCTTCAACATCGAGCCCGTGCTGTGCGGCTAGGGCTGCAACATGGATGCCGATAATCTCCCTGAGCTCTCCCAGGGCGCTGTTAAAGATCCAGTTGCCGAGGCCGGAGCCCCAATGTCTGCGGTAGGACCTGCGGCCGCCGTCGTCTTCCTGCACGCTGTCTAAAAACTTGCGACACGCAGCCCGCATGGCCCTTAAGTGTGGGGCCGGTTCTTCGTCGGCGGCAAGGCCGCCCAGCTCGGCAGTCAGGTACTTGCGCATATCCAGAACGGATTGAACGCACTGCCACGGATCTTCGAGGTGATAGGGATTGTAGGGATTGGGGGCAAACCTTGATTTTTGATTATAGCTCTAAAACCTTTGACAGGCGGCGGTTTACGAGGATCGATTTTTTTGTTTGCTGCCGTTTTGTTTTTAGAAACCAGATTCGATCCTTCCCCGGAAGACCTCAAGCTGCGGATGCCTTTTTTATCAAATCTCGTCGGGCAGCAATCGTGAGCCGTGGATAACGGCCATCACGTCGATCTGATCCTTTTTTATTTACGCGGTAGATGATCCGGTAGGGCTTTTCGATCAGCTCGCGGATATCTTCGGCCTGGTACTCGGGCACCATTCAGCCCGATAAGGGGTTGCCGGCGATCTGGGACGAGCGCCGGGTGATCCTGTCCATCATGCGCTTTGCATAGGTGGGCGGGTTTAAAGCGATGTATTCGTAAACCCCAATGTTGCAAAAGCCGGAGGGCTTCAGAGCCAAGGCGCCAAGGGCGCCGCCGTAGTAGATCTACTGCAAGCCCTTGGCAACGTCGGATCTTGCGTCCTCCGGCTTTGCCCCCAAAACATAAGATACGGGGGAAAAAAGATGGCCTGAAATAGACCCGATCCTCAAGTTCACCATGGGTTTATTCCTCGCAAAGTGCTTCAATGCGGTTTAGCTTCAACACCCATATGGGTTTGCCAACCTTTTGCCATCTTTTTTATGCAACAATGGGGTTTATCATGGGCGCTGAACTTGGATATGTTCAAAATGCTCGAGCAGCTTGCGGTCCAGGATTTTGGCGGCGGCTCCCCGTTCGTTATCATTAAAAACCAGTTCGTCTGCCGAAACGCCCAGGGTGCGGGCAATATTTTTGATCACTTCCAAAGTCGGTGACGAATTGCCTTTTTCATAACAGCGCATCTGGGCAATACCCACACCGATCAGACCGGCCATCTCCTGTTGAGGTGGTGGGCGGGAATAGATATCGGATCAGACACCGCCGCCCTGCACCCAGCCCTGCTCCGGCAGAGCTTTACGAGATAAGTACGGCAGTAGCAGGCCTGGTATGCGCCTTGCCCCTGATGACATCAATTGGGAACGCACTTTATCATGGCTGAAGAGTGTATCGCCCATCCCAAATTCAAAAAGGCCTTTCGCCTGGCTAAAGCCGGGATGCCATGGCCACACCCCAATTTGACAACCGACTGCCGGTCACCCCGGTGCGGGCGGTGAAAAATGAAGGCACGGTGGAATTCAACAAGCTGCAGCTACAAGTGCTTTACAAACTGGACAGTCAGCAAATCGGTAAACAGCAGGCCCAGTATGAGGTCGAAAAGTTATAGGTCGGTGCCTTGAAAAAGGCCGTGATCGACCGCGATGTGACCAAAGGGTCTCTGATGGCCGGGCAATCCGTCGGCCTGGTGAAGAAGGTCATGCCGCTTAAAGATATTATCGATGCATTCACCCGGGATGCCGAAGCCGGGATGCTGCGCCTGAAGGCAGTTTTTCGGATTAATTGCGGAGCAAAACCAGTAGGTGCCATCCGATATGCGACGCCTGAAACTCCCCCTGCGGCACAAGTCTTTTCTATGTATCGTATTCGACGGAAAACATTTTTGACCCGATTACCCGATTAAATGCATTCAATGGGATGCTTTTGAAAAAACCGCTTAAGGATGCTTTCGTCAATAATTCTTAAAACAAAGGCGGTATCCAGGTCGATATCCGTTTCCGGGAGGCTTGCCTCGGTCTCTTCGTATTTCGACATCACACGCTTGCAAACCAAGCGCTTCACGTTTATATATGTAACCAAACAACCCGCTGCACGTTAATAAGGTGTCGTGGACAATTTTAGTGCCGTATACCAGGCTCACAAGGATCGCCTGTTCAACTACCTGCTGCGCATGACCGGAGATTATGACCTGTCCCGCGACATCATGCAGGAGAGCTTTACCCGCTGCCTGGAGCACTACGGCGGCCGGATTGAGAAAGCCGCCCTGCTGTACCGCATCGCCCGAAATCTGGTGGTGGATAATGTGCATAGAAATGCCCGCAGCGAGCCTCTGGGTGATCTGCAGGCGCAAGATCCGGTCTCCATGGACCATCAATTGCTGGTGCGGGAAGAGTATCGCGAGGTTCTTGCGGCGCTTCAGGCCCTTGATTTTGAAGACCGGGAACTTCTCAGCCTGGTGTCCGGGCAATCCCTTTCCTATCAGGAAATTGCCGCTGTTATGGACACCACCGAAAACAACATAAAAGTGCGGGTTCACAGGGCCCGCAAGCGTTTGCGCAGTGAACTTGCCAAGCGAGGTGGGATATGACGGAGCATTTGATCAGCATGTTTATCGACGACGAGCTGAATTTGGATGAAAAGATCGAATTTGTGGAGACGGTCCACGGCGATTTGGCCTACAAGACGGAGACAGTGGATTTGCTGGTCCAGGAAAAACGGCTCAGGGCTGGACCGGTGCGCTCAATCCCGACCATTTCATTCAAGCCGGCACCCGGACGCAGGCGCACCGCATGGCTGCGCCCGCTGATGCTGGGCCTGAGTTCGGCTGCGGCACTTGTCATTTTATGGGTGGCTGTGGCCCCGCATTCTGACAGGGCTGTGCAACAGTTGTCCAAATCCCACCGTTTCATCATCTATCGTCCGGATATCAGCAAGGTCGAAATCAGCGGAAGCTTTACTGGATGGCAGCCCCGAAAAATGAACCGTATTGGTGATTCCGGTTACTGGGAAGTGGAGCTTGCGCTTCCGGGTGGTGAACACCGATTTAGTTACATTCTTGAAGGTCACCGACACATTGCCGATCCCACTGTTCCGATCCGCGAAAAAGACGATTTCGGGGGCGAAAATTCGATTTTGAGTGTTTCCCTATGAGTCCACTTTTCCCCTCTGCATGGCGACGGCCAGCAGATGCCGGTAATTGCACAAACCCGGAACAGCCCGTTGGACTTGGCAAGCCGGTATTGGCATATCTGCCAATCGGGCTGATCATCTGGATATTGTTTCTTTGCCTATGTTGCGGATGTGCCGCGCATTACCACCGCACCGATGAAAACGGCATGACCCTGTATCTGCGACTGCCCAAGGCTGAAAAAGTCATTCTTTTTTCCTCCCTTGACGGTTTTTCTCCCTATCCGGCCAAACGGAACAACGGCAAATGGGAAAATGCCCTGCCTGCTGATCGGGAGTTCCGCTATTTTTACACAGTTGACGGACAAATTTTTATCCCCGCCTGCCCGCTTAAGGAAAAGGATGATTTCGGGCTTGAAAACTGCATTTATTTGCCCGGTCTGTAACCTTTGCCTTTTCCACACGTTTAAAGTTCAAATGCGAACCGATCAAACCGTACAATTAGGAGGCTAACGTGAACAAATTGCTCAGCACAATTCTGGTATTGGTTTGTAGCGTTTCATTGGCATGGGCGGCAGAGCCGGTAGCTGCCCAAATATCCACCCAACTCAATGCCCAGGCCCGGCAAATGGTGGAATTGGGCGTGCCGGCCGAAGCGGCTGCCAAAATGCAGAATTGTTTCCAGCAACAGCAGATGGTCCAGGCGCGCAATATCGTCCAAGCGGCAATAGCACAAGGGGTGCCGGTGGGCCCGGTGGTGGATAAAGCATTGGAGGGGATGGCCAAGAAGGCGACGGTCCAAAATATCGTGTCCGCCATGGAGCAGGTCCGCAGTCGTTATGACACAGCCATGGCGGAAGCCCGACAAATGACCCGGACACGCTCGCGCCAGCGGGCCATGACCCAGGTGATGGCCCAGGCCATGGCGGCCGGTATGCCAGCCGAAGATGTGTCCGCCATCGCTGCGCAGGTTCGAAGCCGCCGGCAGACCATGGCCCATGCTGATTATGAGGAACTGGCGGAAAAGACGTGTGTGGCCGCAAGAGATATGGCCCGCATGGGACTTTCGTCTAAGGCGGTAAAGGACACTTTGTCCCTTGCTTTGCAGAATCAATACTCAGCCAAACAAATGAACCAGATGCGCAGCCAGTTCATGCAACAGGCCAAAAATGCCAAAGCTGAAGTTGTGGCCGACAGGCTCCAGGAACAGGTCCGCTCCGGCGGAAATGGCGGTCAACAAGGCACGGCAAGTGGCGGTGCTGCCGGATCTGGCGGCAACGGGTCGAGCGGCGGAAATGGCGGTTCCAGCAGTGGCGGCGGCAGCGGTAGTGGCAGCGGCGGCAGCGGCAATGGCGGCGGCAGCGGTAGTGGCGGCAGCGGCAATGGCGGCGGCAGCGGTAGTGGCGGCGGCAGCGGTAGTGGCGGCAGCGGTGGGAAAAATTAATCTTAAAATAAACCCAACACAGGCGATATAAGAGATTCGGCATGTCAAAGCTACGAAATTTGTGAGTCTCCTGGCGGTTTTGGCCCTGGTCATGTTTACCCTATCGTTGCAAAAGTCGGAGGGCTTCAGAGCCAAGACGCCAAGGGTGCAGCCGTAGTAAATCTACTGCAAGCCCTTGGCAACGCCGGATCTTGCGTCCTCCGGCTTTCCCCCAAAAACATAAGATAAGGGGAAAAAAGATGGCCTGAAATAGACCTGATCCTCAAGTTCACCATGGGTATATTCCTCGCAAAGCGCTTCCATGCTGCGTTGATTCCATGCTCATGGGGTTTGCCTACCTTTTGCCATCTTTTTATGCAACTATGGGGTTTATCAGAGGCACAGCAATGGCAAAGCAAATAGAACTAAAAACAATCCAGGCACAGCGCAGTGTTAACGGCCCCGTAAATGGAAGAAATGGATGCCATTGCGACCACTTCCAAAGAGAGCGCTTCAAAGAAAGGTGTTCTCCTAAACAATTTTTTAACGACGGTATGGAAAGGAGGGGTTATGCGCAGATTAGTGATAGTGGGCTTGATATTCATGATGTCCCTATCCCTGGCCGGGGCGGCTATTGGGGAAGAGACAATTTACGAGGACAAGACCTCTTGGGAGTATGCCTTGGCAGGGCAATTCCTAACAGAGGATTTTACTGACGCACTATTAAATCCCGGAATAAGTTATGTTTCTTCTGAGTCAGGGCGTATAAATACCAAATTCGGGTACTACCACGATGTCTTGATGTCTGAGAGCCAGAATACTCCAATGACTGTCTGGAGTTTCGCCCCCCCAATTACCGCATTTGGAGGGACCTGGACTTTAGGGGGACCTGGTGGTTCGGGTAACTACCTTATGGTTTACATAAACGGTCTCGACAATTTCGTAGGGGGCATTTCCAGTAATTATGATGGAGATTTTTGGGGTTTTATCTCGGATACACCGATCACATCAGTATTATTGGTGGGAGGAACTGGCAGCAATCAACAAATCTACAAATTGGACGACATGGTGTACTCCTTTATTGAATGATACTTTGCTCCAAAAACTACTCCATCACCTCCAATGTAGTAGCCAATCGCTTGCTTCCTTCCGCCTTCCTGCTCTCAGCACCGGTCTCTTTGGGGTTGGTGGCCTGGAGCGGGTTTAGGAAGAGATAACCCCAATGTTGTAAAAGCCGGAGGGCTTCAGAGCCAAGGCGACAAGGGCGCCGCCGTAGTAGATCTACTTCAAGCCCTTGGCAACGCCGGATCTTGCGTCCTCCGGCTTTGCCCCAAAAATATAAGATAAGGGGGAAAAAGATGGCCTGAAATAGACCCGATCCTCAAGTTTACCATGGGTTTATTCCTGGCAAAGTGCTTCAATGCG
>JBNKKB010000149.1:0-23358 GCA_050291605.1 Desulfobacteraceae bacterium
AACCACGGCCGCCCTTCCCGGCCCATAAAGGGTTATGGGAAAAACCCACCATCCTGAACAATGTGGAGACCTTCTCCAATGTGGCCCAGATCATCACCAATGGAGGGGCCTGGTATGCCGGTATCGGTACCGAAACCAGCAAGGGCACCAAAGTCTTCGCCGTCTCCGGCGATGTCAACAACATCGGTCTTGTTGAAGTCCCTATGGGGTTTAGCCTGAGAGAATTGATTTTTGATATCGGCGGCGGCATTCCCAAAAAACGCAAATTTAAAGCCGTGCAACTGGGCGGCCCCTCCGGTGGTTGTGTACCTGATGCGTTCCTGGACACGCCGGTGGATTACGAAGAGATACAAAAAGTCGGCGCCATTATGGGATCGGGCGGTGTTATCGTCATGGACGAAAAAACCTGTATGGTGGACATGGCGCGCTTTTTCATGGAATTTATTCAGGAAGAGTCCTGCGGCAAGTGTACCCCCTGCCGTGAAGGCACCCGGCGTTTGCTGCAATTGCTGGAAAAAATCTGCGAAGGCCGCGGCGAACCCGGGGACATAGATACGTTGGAGAGTCTTTCGGACGTGATCAAAGAGACCGCTTTATGTGGATTGGGCCAGACCGGCCCCAACCCGGTGCTCTCCACTTTGCGATATTTCCGACATGAATTCGAAGCCCATATTTATGAACGGCGATGCCCGGCCAAACGATGCGCCAATCTATTGGAATACCGGGTAGTGGAAGAGTTGTGTGCCAAATGCGGCATGTGTTTTAAAGCTTGTCCGGTGGAGGCCATTACATGGCAGAAAAAAGAAACCGCCCGTATCGATCAGCAAAAATGCATCCAATGTCTGACCTGTTATGACCGATGTAAATTTGACGCGATCGTATAAGTTTTTCGCTGGACCAATGGACTGCCGGACCATTCGGACAGCGCTTAATTAGGAAGAGTTCTCGTACAGGAGAAACCGTATGTTCATCGCAATTGCATTGATGGGGGGGCTAGGGCTGGTTGTCGGCATAGGTCTGGCCATTGCTTCCAAAATCTTCTACGTCTATGTCGACCCGTTGGTTCTGGCCGTTGATGAAGCACTGCCGGGCGCCAATTGTGGCGGGTGCGGTTTGCCGGGGTGCTCCTCAAACGCTGAGGCCATTGTCGCCGGCAAAGCGGCGCCCAATTCCTGTGTGGCCGCCGGTCCGGAAACAGCCGAAGCCATCGCCGCTATTTTGGGTGTCAGCGTCGAGGCCAAAGAGCCGGATATTGCCTTGCCCGGCTGCACTTACGGCGTAGCTGATGCGGACACCAAATTTGATTACAACGGCATGAACGACTGCCGGGCGGCCGCCTTGCTCAGCGGCGGCATGAAAGTGTGCACCATCGGGTGTTTGGGCCTGGGAACATGTGCCAAAGTTTGCCCTTTTGATGCCATTGAAATGGGCGCCAACGGACTGCCCGTGGTCCACGAAGGCCGCTGTACCGGCTGCGGCACTTGCGAGCGCGCCTGCCCGAAACACATCATTACGCTCTCTTCGGTCACAAGACGCATTCTCAAGGAGTACACCACTGAAGATTGCACCACACCCTGCCAGCGGGCCTGCCCGGCCGGCATCAACATCAGCGCCTATATTGGCGCAATTGCCGACGGAGAGCCGCTTAAAGCGGTCGAAATCATCAAAGAGCGCAACCCGTTTCCCACCGTTATCGGGCGCATTTGCCCCCGGCCCTGTGAAAATGAATGCCGGCGACAATTTGTGGATGAACCGGTCGCCATTAACTACCTGAAACGTTATGCGGCAGATTATGAAAAAGATCATGGCCAACATATCCTGCCTTATAAAGCACCCGATACCGGCCGTAAGGTGGCGATAATCGGAGGCGGCATCGAAGGATTGTCCGCCGCCTTCTTCACTGCGCGTCTGGGCCATGGGGCCACCGTTTATGAAGCCGGCGACCAAATGGGCGGATTACTGCGCTCAGCCATTGCGCGCTATCGCCTTCCCATGGATATTTTGGATTGGGACATCGATGGCATCCAGGCCATGGGCGTCATCACCGAGACCGGCAAAGCATTGGGACGTGATATTTCAGTGAGCCAACTGCTGACCGACGGATGCGATGCTGTTTTTCTGGCTGTGGGCGGCTGGGACAGCCGCCTGGCGCGCACGAAAGGACAACCGGACGTCAATCCGGCACCCGGATGTCTTCTGCTGATTGACGTGATGAAATCCGGCACCGACGGCTATCCCGATCAACAACTCAAGGGTCATGTGGTCATTGTGGGCAACCCCAATTTGTCCGCAGCCATGATCGATCGCTGTAAAAAACTCGGCGCCCAGAAGGTATCCGTGTTGTTGCGCCATGCCACGCCGGGTGACCTGGGCGATGCTGAAGTTTTAATGGACACAGGCATCGCCCGTCTCTATGGCCGGGACGATACACTTACGGCTATTGATCTGGTCAGTCTGGACAAGGGTGTGAAGCAAAAAGTAGCCGCCGATCACGTTATCCTGGCGGCAGGCCGCATACCGGAACTGATCTTTATGCCGGCATCGGCACAGGAAGATGAACCGTCACAAGAGGCCCCGGTCAACGCAACCGGACAATGGGAAGCTTTCCCACCGTATAAGCAACCGGCTTACCAACAAGAGACCGGACTCATGGCCAAAGGGGATGAATTGACGGACTTCAGTGCGGCGATTAAAGCCATTGCCGCAGGGCGACGCGCGGCCGCCTCCATTCATAAATCCATTTACGGCATCGCCCTGGATCTGCCCGGTAGCGTGGTTGCCCCACAAACACCGGTTCAAAACGTGGACCGGGTTTTTCAGGTTTCTGTCCGACGCCGCCAAATTATGCCGTTGTCCACACCGGCGCAATTAACCCAGGGCCGGGAGTTGGAAAAAGGACTTACACCCCAAACAGCACAAGCGGAATCGGATCGCTGCCTGCAATGCGGGCTGATATGCTACCTGCATGATGAGACCGAATCGGACGACAGCCCAACCGCCACCGCAGCCAAAGCATCATGATAAAAGTATCGGCTGCTGTGGGTCGATGGACTTTTGGCCTAGGCCTAAATGTAATTCTGAATAGAAGTGTTTTCAAAGCATTTATTCAGGCCCAAAATCAAGGCGGGCTGTAGATTTGAACCGGAGGAACAGTTGCTGTTTCGAGATTCTAAATCTACAGTCGAGCACCGAGTTTGGGTTCGAAGGAGGGTTTTGAAACCACTTCTTATGATTTTAATCGCATTGTTATAAGTTGTATGATAAGCCATACAGAGGTAGAGGGAGTCATGTATGGCTATTGAAAAAGGCGTCGTCATCAAAATAGGCGCTGCCGGATCTGAAACCGCTTGGGTCAAAACCATCGCACCCAGTGCGTGCAAAGCGTGTGCCTCACGGGACAGTTGCGCATCCGGCGCCGGCGCTAAAGAGCATGAAGTCGAAGCCATTAACCGGGCCGGTGCACAGGTGGGAGACATTATCCAAATCTATATGGATACGACCGCCTTGCTCAAAGCCACCTTTCTTCTGTATATATTTCCTATTGTGTGCATGCTGGCCGGTGGTGTTGCCGGTCAGGCGCTATCCGGCCGGTTGGGCACGGGTTCTTCTCTTGTGCCGGTTTGCATGGCGGTGGGCAGCTTCATTTTAGCAATGGTATGGGTTCGAATCCGCGCAGGCCGCATGGCCCTGGGAATCGAATATCGACCCAAAATCACCCGAATCCTTGGTCATTTAAATAATATGTCTGAAGATATCCAATCGCCCGGCGATTGCACTTCCAATATCGCCAGCAACATTTAGGAGAATGTTGCCATGCCGCAAAAGGTTTTCATCACCAGCAAGAATACCGCCACCTTTGTCTGCCCAAAGTGCGGCAACTCAACCGTTGCCAACGTGGCCAAATATGCCGCCATTGACAAAAAAATAACCGTCAATTGCAATTGTACTTGCGGCCATCGGTTCAGTGCCACCATCGAAAAACGCCGTCAATACCGTAAAGGAACCGATCTGCCTGGATTTTATTACCACCATCGGGCCAACGGCGATACCGACAAGGGCAGCATGCGCGTGGTGGACATCTCCAGCAACGGGCTCAAACTTCAGCTCAGTGTCGCCGCCAAATTCAGCACCGACGAAAAATTGCGGGTTGAATTTTATCTGGATGACAAGCGTCGCACCTTTATCAAAAAAGAGGTCATTGTCCGAAATGTTAAAAATAACCTTGTGGGCACTGCTTTTGCACCCAACCAGGGAGACGATCCTGCATTGGGATTTTATCTAATGTCATGATGGCCCTGCTTCTACCCTGATTATCTATTATAAATTAATCTCATGTTATTGTATATATAGCCGATACCCAAATAAGGTGAACCAAGATCAAATGATTTGGCATTGAACAGATGACGATGGAACCCTTTTATGGCATATTGTGAATATTGTACACGACATCACAATGCAGGATTTATCTCCACCCGCTTGGCCGGCACCGATGGCGTTTCCTTGGAAACCGAAAAATGGGCCAACATTTTTGAAAAAGAGGGTTTGACCTGTTTTTATTTTGCCGGTGAGCTAGATCGCGATCCCCATCACAGTTTTTTTGTGGCGGAGGCCCATTTCCAACATCCAACCATTAAAGCGATCAGTCAGGATTGTTTTGGCACCAGCCGGCGAGATCGTTCGGTCACCCGTCAAATTCAAAAAACCAAACGCGAACTTAAAAACCAGCTCTATACCTTTATCGAACGATACGACATCGATCTTCTGGTCGCTGAAAATTGCTTGACCATCCCCATGAATATCCCTTTGGGCATCGCTTTGACTGAGGTGATTTCCGAAACCGGCATCCATACCATTGCCCATCACCACGACTTTTTCTGGGAGCGTCAGCAATTTATGGTCAACGCCATTTGGGAATATCTCAACATGGCATTCCCTCCCCATATCCCTTCCATCAATCATGTGGTCATCAACTCATCCGGAGACAACCAACTCAGCCTGCGGACCGGCATATCGTCCACAATTATCCCAAACGTAATGGATTTTGAAAATCCGCCACCCCCGTTGGATGACTATGCCAAAGATGTCAGGCAGGCACTGGGACTTAAAAATTACGAACTCCTCATTCTGCAACCCACCCGGGTGGTTAAACGCAAAGGCATCGAACATGCCATTGAGTTTTTGAATCGCCTGGGGGCCAAAGCCAAATTGGTCATCTCACACGCCTCGGGTGATGAGGGCTATGACTATGAGAAACGCATATGGGAATATTCGCACTTGATGGGGGTCCACACGGTATTTGTATCCGATATTATTGGGGACAAACGCGGCAGAACACCGGATGGCCGTAAAATTTACACCCTGGATGATATCTATCCCCATGCGGATTTGGTGACCTATCCCTCTAATTTTGAAGGATTTGGCAACGCCTTTCTGGAGGCGATCTATTTCCGTAAACCCATTATGGTCAACAACTACTCCATCTATTCAACCGACATCCGGCCAAAAGGATTTTCAACGATCGAAATCGACGGCTATGTTACCCGTTCTTCTGTGCGCCTGGCCAAAAAAGTGCTTAGAGATGAGGAGTTCAGGCAAAAAATGGTGGATCATAACTATGAAATTGCCTTGCGCAATTTTTCCTATCGTGTCTTGCGCCACAAACTCAAGGCGATGGTCAGCGACATCCTGCCCTGCCGTTTTGGTATGGGGTGAAAAGCGTAACGGCTTTCCCGGCCCACGGCTCGCCCCGATCGTGTAATTTCCTCATATCCACCGGAAGTGTTGACAAAACAGGCAGACACAATATTTAATAGGGTCCTTACCATCCACGGCAACCGATGGTGACCTGCAGGCAATTGAAACCGGGTGCGGTACACACGCCATAAGGCCAAAACAGGCGTTCGGCGGACCAACTGGCAACAACTCCTAATTGAGGATCTTAAAACACGGCATGCAAATTCTTAAGCTTCAATCCTGCTACCTTCTGATGACCTTAACTGCCGTTTGCTTGTACCCGATCTCTTTGGGCCGGGCGCAACCCACCCAGGCATCGGGCAGCCCCGTGGCCATGGTCAATGATGTGCCCATATCTCGTCAGGACTTGACCGTTGAGATGATCCAACTCCGAACCGAAATGAAACGTCGCCACCAAAGCCTTTCGGCCCGGCAACTGGGTCGTTTGCGCCGCCAACTGATCGACAACCTGATCGAAAGGGAGTTGCTATTTCAGCGTGCCCAAAAAATGAAGCTTAAGATCAGCAACAACTGGATTGATCGCGCCCTGGTTGAAATGAAGGCCCAATTCGGCAGTACCAAGGCATACAACGCCTATCTGGAGCGCACGGAGCTATCCGAGGCGCAGCTCAGAGAGCGAATCATTAAAGGATTGATTGTGCGACGCTTGTTGCGACGTGAAGTGGTGCGTCAAACCAAAGTCAGTGAAGCGGAAATGCAGGCCTTTTTTCGTCAGCACCCTGAATTTTTCCAACGCAAAGATCAGGTCCGCGTGAGGCATATCCTCGTGGCGTTTGAAAAAGATGGAAAACCCATAGAGCGTGGAGATGCCCTGTTGCGCATCCAATCCATACAGATGATGCTCGCAGAGGGCACTGACTTTGCTTCTTTAGCGCTTGAATTCTCTGACGATCCTAGTAAAAATAGCGGCGGCGATTTGGGATATCTGGAACGGGGTCAGATGGTGCGCTCTTTTGCAAAAGCCGCCTTTAAACTGAAGCCCGGAGAGATCAGTGACATCGTCGAAACCGAATTCGGATATCACCTGATTCAACTGGTGGATCGTATCCCGTCTTCTCAAATGGCTTACCGGAATGCACGCACCAAAATTGAGCGCACCCTTCGCCGAAATAAAGAAAAGAGAGCCGTGGACGCCTATCTGGCCCGGCTCAAAAAGCAAAGCCATATTACGCGTTAAATCCTTCAGATCAATCCTTGCCCGTTCATTTTATCCATATAAAATAGGTAACTATAGATTTTTTCTTGACCTTTCACCAGCCATTTGATTATGTGAAAGTGGAAAACAGGCTGGCCGCGGCCGATCTATTTGCCAGCCTTCACTCCTCGGCAGGTGCACGATTCCAGAAAGAACGCTACACGTACAGGAGGGCTAAGTTTTGGCTACAGGCACGGTTAAATGGTTCAATAACAAGAAAGGCTATGGCTTCATTAATGAAGAGGGCGGTCGCGACATCTTCGTTCATTTTTCTGCCATTGAAATGGAGGGCTACAAAAGTCTATCCGAAGGCGAGGCAGTGATCTTCGAGGTTGAAGAAAGCACCCGCGGCCCGGAAGCCAAAAACGTACGAAAACCGTAACAACACGCGTCATAGAAAAGGCATCATGCACCCTCGCGGGGGGGCGTTGATGCCTTTTCCATTAAAACCCATACAGCATTCCGATGGGCAAGGGGATCATTCCCCGATAATCTTTATCAAAGCGCGCTTGCGACGCCGACCATCAAACTCACCGTAAAATATCCGTTCCCAGGTGCCGAAATCCAGGCGCCCCTGGGTGATGGCGACCACCACTTCACGTCCCATGATTTGGCGTTTCATATGGGCATCGGCATTATCTTCACCCACGTTGTGTTGATACTGCGATACCGGAGCATGCGGCGCCAACCGTTCCAGCCATTGTTCGTAATCGCGGTGCAGACCGGATTCATCATCATTAATAAAGACACTGGCTGTTATGTGCATCGCGTTGACCAGAACCAGGCCTTCCTGAATGCCGCTCTCGTGCAGGCACTGCTTCACCTGAGGCGTGATATTAATAAAGGCCCGGCGCGTGGGCACTTCAAACCAAAGCTCTTTGCGAAAACTTTTCATTCCGGTCTCCTTATATTTCTATATTTTTTTCAGCAATTGATTGGCCGCCACCAGCAACGGATCCCATACCGGGCCGAATGGCGGTGCATACGCCAGATCGCACTGTATAAATTGGCTAACTGTCATATGCGCGTGCAAAGCCACCGCAGCGGCGTTGATACGATGGGCGGCACTTTCGCGGCCCACCATTTGCGCCCCTAGCAGTCGAGCGCTGGACTTGTCCGCCACTAGATGCACTTGAACCTTTGAACCGCCCGGATAGATATGGGCGCGCGACGGGGCGCTGATGGTAACGCCGGCCGGCTGAAATCCGGCCGCCTGCGCTTCCGCCATGGACAAGCCGGTGCGGGCGACCTGTTGATCAAACACTTTAAACACGGCGGTACCGGCGACACCTTCCAGCTCCACAGGCCGACCCGACAGGTGATCGGCTACGGCCCACCCCGCACGATTGGCCCTCAGGGCCAATGGGACCCACACTTTTTGCCCGGTGACGACATGGTACGCATCGGCACAATCTCCTGCGGCATAGATCCGGCCATCGGATGTTTGCATCTGCCGATCCACTGCCAGCGCTTGCGCCGGACCCAGTTCCAGTCCCGCAGCAGCCCCGATATCACTGGCTGGGCGGACCCCAATGGCCACCAGCACCATGTCAGCCGTCAACGCAAAGCCCTCACCCATTAATTTGAGCCGGTCGCCGCTGCGCTCGATGCATGCCACCGATTGGTTCAAATGCAAGCCGACGTCGTGCCGGGCCAGCTCCTGTTGCACCGTCGAAGCCAGGTCGCGATCCATCCAGGGCAGCAGATCGGGACGCGGTTTGATCATCTCCACCGCAATGCCCCTGGCGCGCAATGCTTCGCACATCTCTAATGCAATATAGCCCATCCCCAGAATCGCAACCCGATCCACGGCATGGGATTGCAAATAAGTTTTTATGGCCCGTCCCTGGGCCAAGCTTTTCAAGGCCATCACCCCGGCCAAATCAAATCCCGGCAGATCCGGCATTATGGGAACCGCTCCCGTGGCGATCAGCAGCCGGTCATATGACAATTGAAACGCCTCGGTGCCATTGGCCAGACCGGATACCGTCCGGTTGAGTGGATCGATGGCCGCCACCCGGCATCCGGTTCTCAAATCAATCCCCATTTTGCTGCGAAACACATCTGCGCTGCGCACCACCAGGTCCTCCATGCTGCGCTGGGGGTCGGCAATATTGTAGGGCATATTGCAGGCACTGTAAGAGACATCCTGGCTTTGTTCGAAAACCGTAATGTGCAAATCCGGATTGAGACGTTTGGCGCGGCTGGCCGCGCTCATGCCAGCGGCATCTGCGCCGATGATCACAAATTGCATTCTTTTCCCCCTTGGTGTATGGCGCCCCCAGCAACAGTGTCACCCGCAGTGTCTTGGATTTAATCGTTGCGCGGTCGGGACAAGTTCAAAAAAAAATCAAGGTGTGGTAAAACCGTAAGGTCAAGAACATCCGTAAGGGACCATGACAAGAACGATCCGGTGAAGGTTTTCGACCATGCGGGCACCTTGTTTGCTGGATATAATTTATAAAGATTAACGCAGGTACAAACGTGGCGTCAATACAGGAACAATTGGAAGCCATTGCCAAGGCACTTCCCGAAGCGTTACCGGCCGACCGCATGGCGGCGGTTAAAGAGATCGCCCGTATCCATCGTCAGATCAACAAGGGAACCGCCACCGCCAAGATCAACGCCCGCTGCCAACGCCTGCACCAACTTGTCAGCGGGTCAGTGGCCGTGCTTCAACGACGCCGTCAGCATTCAATTCAACTGGCTTTTGACCCGCAACTGCCCATCTGTGCCCATAAAGCGGAACTGATCGAAGCCATCACCCAACACCAGGTTCTCATTGTGGCCGGTCAGACCGGCTCGGGTAAAACCACCCAACTACCGAAATTTTGCCTGGCTGCCGGTCGCGGCGTTGAGGGCTATATCGGCATGACCCAGCCCCGCCGCATCGCCGCCACGTCGGTCAGCCGGCGAATCGCCCAGGAACTGAATGAAGCGCCCGGCCTGACCGTGGGGTATAAAATTCGCTTCCAGGATACCGTCAGTCCACAGACCCGGATCAAACTGATGACCGATGGCATTTTGCTGGCCGAGGCCCACAAAGATCCCGGCCTGCTTCAATACGATACCCTAATCGTGGATGAGGCCCATGAGCGCAGCCTCAACATCGATTTTATATTGGGCCTCCTGAAAAAACTGCTTCAGAAGCGACCGGATGTAAAAGTCATCATTACTTCAGCCACCATCGACACCCAAAAATTTTCCCAGGCTTTTAACCAGGCCCCCGTTGTTGAAGTCTCCGGACGCATGTATCCGGTCCGAACCCACTATGCAGATGAGGCCAACGATGAACTCACGCACGTCGAAAAAGCACTTCAGGCGGTGGACCATCTGATACACAAAGGCCTGCAGGGCGATATTCTCATCTTCATGCCCACGGAACAGGATATTCGCGATATGTGTGATTCGCTCCGGGGCCGCCATTTGAAAGCCACCCAAGTCATCCCGCTGTTTGCCCGGCTCTCTGCCGCCGAGCAGCAAAAGGTGTTCCATTCGGGAGGCCACCGCAAAATCATCGTGGCCACCAATGTGGCCGAAACCTCCATTACCATCCCCGGCATCCGTATCGTCATCGACACGGGTTTGGCACGCATCTCCCGATATACGCCCCGGTCGCGGACCACCACTTTGCCGATAAGCCCGATATCCAAGAGCAGCGCCGACCAGCGCCAGGGCCGATGCGGCCGGGTCGCCAACGGCATCTGTTATCGCCTCTATACGCAAGAGGACTATGAGGATCGACCGCTGTACACCGCGCCCGAGATTCTGCGGGCCAACCTGGCCGACGTTATTCTGCGCATGATTGCATTGGAATTGGGCGATGTGGAAGCCTTTCCCTTCATCGACCCGCCCGCGCCTAAAAGTGTTCAAGACGGTTATCAACTGCTGTTGGAGTTAGGGGCCATCGGCATGGCCCCGCCATCCCGATCCAAATTCGGCAAATACCAGTTGACGCCCAAAGGCCGGCTGATGTCCCGGCTGCCCTTGGATCCACGCTTGTCGTGCATGCTTTTGGAGGCACACGATCGCGGCTGCCTGGACGACATGGCCATCATCGCCGCGGCCTTGAGCATCCAGGATCCGCGCGAGCGGCCGGCCATAAGACAAGCCGAAGCCGATCAAGCCCAGGCTGTTTTTATCACCCCCACCTCGGACTTTCTCACCCTGCTGCGGGTATGGCACACGTACCAAAAGTGGGTCAAAAAGCGGTCCAGCTGGGGCCAGGTCAAAAGGCGGTGTTTCGATCATTTTCTCTCTTTTCGGCGCATGCGGGAATGGCAGGACATCTACCGCCAGATCCTGCGGGTGTTGGCCGAACACCGCATCCGGCCCCAAAAACCCTCCCGGTTTCCCGACGATCAGACCTGTGAGGTCGAAAGCAGTGGGTACGCTGCGATCCATCAGTCCATCATCAGCGGTTTTTTGTCCAACCTCGCCCACAAAAAAGAGGGCCAAATATTTCAAGCCACCTATAATCGCCAGGTCATGATCTTTCCGGGTTCCGGACTTTTCAAAAACCCAGGCCAATGGATCGTGGCGGCGGAAATCGTTGAAACCTCCCGCCTCTTTGCCCGCTGTGCGGCGATGATCGACCCCGCATGGATCGAAGCCATGGGCAAAGATCAATGCAAGTATACCTATCTGGACCCCCACTGGGAACGCAAGCGTCAACAAGTGGTGGCCATCAAGCAGGTCAGCCTGTTCGGACTGATCATCGATAAACGCAAGTGCGCATATGGTCCGGTCGATCCTGCCGAAGCCGGCCGGATCTTCATTCAACATGCCCTGATCGAGGGCGATGTGAGCCGGCCCAAAGGCTTTATGCAACACAACCGCCGATTGGTGGAAGAGGTGCAGGATATGGAAGACCGCCTGCGGCGCAAAGATCTGCTCATCGCACCCCAGGAGCTGCTCAGCTTCTATGAAGAAAAACTGGGCAACGTCTATGACTGGCCTTCGCTCAATAAGCGCATCAAGCAACGGGGCGGAGACCGCTTCTTGCGTTTAAGCCAAAAAGATCTCATGCGCTATGAACCCGAAGGGCAAGCGCTGGCCCAATATCCGGACCGCGTCACTTTGGGTCGGCAATCCATTCGTTGCCGCTACCATTTTGCGCCCGGCGAAGCCCATGACGGCATCACTGCGGATGTTCCGGCTCAAGTGGCCGGCACACTCTGCGGTCATGGGCTGGGGTGGCTGGTTCCCGGATTGCTGGCAGAAAAAATTAACGCGCTGATCAAGGCGCTGCCCAAACAATGGCGCAAACAACTGGTTCCCATTGCCGGCACCGCAGCGACCATCGCCGCTGAGATGCCCGTCGAAAAAGAGACCCCCCTGGCCGGCGCGCTCAGTCGTTTCATCGCCAAACGCTTCGGCGTTAAAATTCCAGCGGACGCCTGGAATGAAACCGCCCTTCCCGACCATCTGCGCATGCGCATCGCCATCACCGACCCAAAGGGCAACATTCTGACCAGCGGCCGTGATCCCGCCATCCTGGGCGGGCAAGAGACTTCCAATGGCATTTCCCAAGAATTCAAACTGGCCTTAAAAAATTGGGAGCAATCGAATGTGACCGACTGGAACTTCGGCGATCTTGACGACTCCATAGAACTGGCCGGCGCCGGCGAACAGCGCTGGACCGTCTATCCGGCATTGGAAGAGCGCAACGGCACGGTGGTGCTGACGGCCTTTGCAGATTCCCGCCAGGCCGGAGTCATCCACCGCCAGGGTGTCAAAGCACTGCTGATGCGCCGCTTTGCGGCAGATCTCAAATTCCTGCAAAAAAACCTCAAACTGTCGGCGGCCTTCAACACCGTCAGCCGCTATTTCGATGGGCTTGAAGTTTTAAACAACCGGTTGGTAGCCCGTGTGGTCGATGATTTGATGGCTAAAGATATTCGCCATGCCGAGATCTTCCATGCCACGGCAGCCCAATTGGAGCGCGACGGTATCGCCCGGCAGGGCCAATCCCTGCGCCAGCGCGTGATGGACGTCATAACCGCCTATGCTAATTTGCGCGCCCAATTCCTTAAAAGGGAAAAAGCCCATGCCAACCAGTCCAAGGCAAAAACATATCTGGAAGAACTGCGTGCGCATCTCAATCAACTGGTGCCTAAAAATTTTGTCCAACTCTACGATCCGGCGCGCATGCAGCGCCTGCTGCGCTACATGCAGGCCATATCCCTTAGAGCCCAACGGGGCCTGGTCGACCTTGAAAAGGATCAAGCCAAAGCCTCTACCCTTGTTCCGTTCCAAACCCGCCTGAACGAACTGGTCGGCAGCCTGAACCCCCAAACCAGTACGCAGAAACGCCAGGCCGTTGAAACCTTTTTATGGATGCTGGAAGAGTTTAAAATCTCAGTATTTGCCCAGGAGATTAAAACCGCCCACCCCATATCCGCCAAACGTCTGGAAAAACAACTCGAAAAAATCGACGCCATGGTTTAAGCCTTTATTTATGAATTCATGGAATATATCCATTTGACATTCGGGCTTTGACATTGGGATTTGAGCACTGTGCTGCCGCTTCGGCTAGCATACCGCCATATCCATTTTACACGTTACTTCCGGGACACAACAGTAGATGGGCTAAAAATGCACAAATATGCCGCTCATCCGATCACGCAAATCTGCCGACAGATTTATAAATATCTAATTATTTCATTGATATAATAGCATAATAGCGATATGGGATTCAAATCGAATACGCTCAAGATCCAACGCAAGAGTACCCGAACTGCAAGACATACGAACTTTTGTTCACGTAACGGATAGTTTTTACTAAATGTCAAATTTTTATGGGACTAATCAGGCCCATAAATACGGATATAAGGGTATTATACGACTAATTAGACACATAATACGGTTCGGCATCCATGAAATAGAATCATAGACCAGTAAAAAATCAAATATAGGTTATACGAGGTAAAACTTTATGACAACCCCTGATTACTTAATATGTCCAGGCAGTGATCCAGTTTCAAAGGCACTTTCTGAATTGTATCCATGCCCCGAATGCGAGACTGATATCGAAATATGGACCGATGAAAGCGGAGGAAAATGTCCATATTGCAATACCTATTTTGAAAAGGTACAGGTACAAGATATATCTGGTACACTATCAAATACTCTGAAGAAAAAGAGTACAAAGCTAAGAGATATAGTACGAAAGGCATACGAATTGGGAGCTACTGAGGTTGCGATTATCCCAACGAAAAAAATTATCGTTGATTATAATCTCGCCGAAAGATGTAAAGAACCACGATGTGAAAATTTTGGTTTGTCAAAAAGTTGCCCACCGTACGTTTCAGGACCTTCTGTATTTAAAAATCTTCTTGAAAAACTTCAAAAGGCAATTTTTTTTTAAAATAGATGTACCTTCTGAGATTCTTTATTCTGCAGAGCGCCGCGAGATATTCCAGTTGCTTCACCAGATAGCAGCTGGTATCGAGAAGGAAGCTATAAAAATGGGATATCCAAATGCTCAAGGCTATGCCGGAGGTTCATGTAAAAATATTTTTTGCCATAACCATTCTGAATGTCAAGTAATTTCTAAAAAAGGGGAATGTAGAAATCCTCAATATGCCAGGCCTTCTATGTCAGGATATGGGATAAATGTGTCAAAACTTTTTGAAGCAACCGGTTTGAAAATGAACACTGTCACCCATGGCATTGATGCAACGACAATCAAAATGACATATGTTTGCGGCTTGGTATTAGTTTATTAAGAGGAAATTTGGAATAATGGTCTTAATTCAACTTCAATTATAAACACCCAGCCGATTGGAAACAAACGATAAAAAGCTTGGAAGAAAAATCGCAGGGGTTGAGAAAAAATTAATGTCAAGAATGAAGGTCTGACCCCGCTTTGTTCTTTAATTCCCTGATACCTCAGAGGGCCGGAGGGCTCCAGACTACGGCGTCCAAGAGTGAAGCTGTAGCAACCGCTACCGCGAACTCCTGGCAACGCCGGATCTGGAGTCTTTTGAAACTCTAATTCCATAATACCTCAGAGGGCCGGAGGGCTCCAGACTACGGCGTCCAGGAGTAGAAGCTGTAGCAACCGCTACCGCGAACTCCTGGCAACGCAGGATCTGGAGTCCTTTGAAACTCTAATTCCATAATACCTCAGAGGGCCGGAGGGCTCCAGAGTCAAGGCGTCCAGGAGTGAAGCTGTAGCAACCGCTACCGCGAACTCCTGGCAACGCAGGATCTGGAGTCCTCCGGCCCTCTGAGGTGTCAGGGGATGGTGCGGACGGCTATCACCCGATACCCCCGACGATGCGCTTTGCGAACGGTATAGTGATAGACATTGTCGAAGTTAAACACCCGCGCCGTAGGGGCTACAGGATCGGTCTCAGCTGTCCAGACCCAGGCGCAGGTCAGCTGAATCAAAGGTACGATATGGGCTTTCAGGCCGCAGTCGGTTTCATAGCCGGCATCTTTGATCACCAATGATTTGAGCTCGTCAAGGGTGGGCAGCCGCCAGTTCTCATAAGGTGTGGGCAACGTATAGGGGAAGGTATAGCGCACCCATTTTCGGGCCTGGTGCCAGTCGATGTCCCCCTGGTTGTCTGCCTTGGCCCACATCAGCTTGAGTTGATTATCTGTGACAGTACCGTCGCCGTTATCCACAAATCGTTCCTGGGCCAATCCGCTACCCGGCAGCCAGGTCATGCCAAATGTCAAAAGGGCTAGGGCGATAACCCATCGAAGCGTCATGTGGTTCTCCTTTGGTTTCAACCCACAGGGGGGATTTGAACAAAGAAAAATCAAGATTGTATCCTTTTTTTGAGACGCTGGGCCGTGGCCGCATCACGGTATGAAACCACAGTGACCGGGCTGCGCCGAAACATCTTCTCCGCTACGGAACCAAATAAGGCATGTTCCAAATCCGTTCGGCCTTTGATTCCCATAACCACCATATCCACATTTTCCGCTAAAATGATCTTGAGAAGTTCTTCTACGGGATTACCGACTTTAAAAACCATTTGAATTCGCTCCGGGGGGAATCCGCTGCTGGTGATATATTGCTCCAATTTCTTGCGGCGTTCCTCTTTCATATCGCGAACGTATGCCCGGCCATCCACCTCGTATCCCATATCGGTGATGCGCTGCACGGCGGAGACATCCCGCTCATTAACGATACTGGCCACCATGAGGTTTGCATCGAGTTGAGCGGCCAGCCCGGCAGCGTAAGCATAGATACCTTCGGAATAAGGTGAAAAAGCGACAGCCACTAAAATTGTTTTGATATCAGCCATGATCATTCTCCAATGCCCGACCGCAGCATCTTGCAAGGTTGCCATTGACGTTCAGGGTGCACTGTTCTGATCGTCAGGCCGTGGCCCGCACCTGTGCTTTGGGTTTGCGCATGCGCTGCAGCATGTAAAGCATGCCATACACGATCAAACCGAGCAGATAACACCAGTAGCGCTGGTCGTGGGGTATGCCGATCCAACCGGCTATCAAATCCGGGCGCATCAGTATCAGGGTGACGCCTAATAGAAGCGGTATCTCATACGCTCGGTTGCGAACCACAAACCAGTTCTGGGTGGCCGAGGCGAAAGCAAAGTTGCCCAGGCAGGCCATGGCGAAGATCAGCAAGCCCTGGGCCCAACTGTTGACATTGTGCAAAATCAGATCGGAGTTAAATATAAACATGAACGGCAATATGGCCGTGCGGATATCGTACATGAATCCCTGCAGACCCGTGGGTATGGGCGGCGATTTGGCAATGGCCGACGCGGCGTATGCCGCCAGCCCCACCGGAGGGGTGTCGTCGGCCAATATGCCGAAATAGAAACAAAACAAGTGGGCTGACATCAACGGCACGATAAAGCCTTTGGTCAATCCGATGGTCACTATGGCCGGCGCTGTCAGTGAAGCCATGACGATGTAAGTCGCGGTGGTGGGCAATCCCATGCCGATCACCAGGCTGGCAAAGGCAGTGATCACCAACATCAAAAAGATGTTGCCAAAAGAGATGATCTCTATGATTTCGGTCACACGGCTGCCCAGCCCCATGGCCACGACCCCCACGATGATTCCGGCAGCAGCGGTGGCCAGAGCCACAGAGACCATGTTGCGCCCCCCGCCGGCCAGTGAAGCTATAATTTCCGAGACGCTCAGCTTAAAAGCGGGCCCCAATGGAGTTTTGTTCAGATAGGCCTGGATCGGGCGTTGAAACAACATCACCAGGGCCATGACCCAAATGGCATGAAAGGCGGCCAGCTCGGGCGAGTGGCGCACCACGATGAGCTCATAGAGCAAAATAGCCAATGGCAGTAAAAAGTGAGACCCCGAGAACAAGGTTTTCCAAAATGGTGGCAGTTCTTTACGCGGCATACCCTGCAATCCCAATTTTGACGCTTCGATATGCGTGATATAAAAGAGCGCGGCATAGGAGGCAAAAGCCGGTATGGCGGCGGCTTTAATAACTTCAACGTAAGGTACATTGACATATTCAGCGATAATAAAGGCGGCAGCCCCCATAATGGGAGGGGCCAGCTGACCGTCGGTGCTGGCGGCCACCTCGATGGCGGCGGCTTTTGTGGGCGGGTAGCCCACCTTTTTCATCAAGGGGATGGTAAAGGTGCCGGTGGTCACAATATTGGCGATACTGGAGCCGGACACCAGGCCGGAGAGCCCGCTGCCCATCACGGCTGCTTTGGCCGGGCCGCCCTTGAAGCCGCCCAACAGCGAAAGGGCCAGGCGAATGAAGTATTGGCCGCCGCCGGCTTTGTCCAGCATGGAGCCAAAAAGGACGAACAGGAAAACAATGGTTGCCGACACATCCAAAGGAATGCCGTAAATGCCCTCGGTGGACATGGTCATTTGGCCCATGAAGCGATTGAGCGACACCCCCTTGAAGGCTATGAAATCGGGCATGTGGGGGCCTAAAAAAGCATAAAGAATAAACAATGTGGCGATCAAAGGCAATGCCGGCCCGATGACCCGCCGGGACGCTTCCAGCAACAATACCACCAATATGCCGCCCACAATCAAATCGCGAAGAATGGGAGCGCCGTAGCGAGTGGTCAGGCCATCGTAATCAATGGCGATATATACTGCCGACAGGGCGGCGACAATACTAATGGCCCAATCGAACCAGGGGATACGGTCGGTCGCCGACAAAAATTTCAAGCCCGGCAACGGTTTTTTAAGCAAAGGGTAGTTGAGATAAACCAGCAGCAGGGCAAAACCCAGGTGAATGGCCCGGGTAAACGTGGAGTCAAGCACCCACCAGCTTGCGATGGAGAGTTGGAACAGGCTCCAAACAACGGCCACGGTGGGTATGGCATACCGGGCCATGCCTTTGGGCCGGCGCCCGACGCCTTCCTCTTCTTCGGCCATCCGCTTGGCCTTGGCCAAGCCGTCATCAACCTCTTGGGGATGGGTTTCGTTCATGCCGATCCTGTATCGAAAACGTTGGATGTGATTTGCATGGAATAAAATCGCCGGCTGCCGGTAAGGGGTGTCTCGGGAGCCGACAAATTGGTCGCATGACAATAACCTCTATCGTTGCAAAGGCCCCATAAGGGTTCAGATTTTGCTATCTTTTTTAGGCAACGATGGGGTGAAAAAACCGCTGTCCGGTAAAGCCTCCACCGGACAGCGGCATCGGACTACATCATACCCGATTCCTTGTAGTATTTCATGGCGCCCGGGTGAATGGGGGCGGATAGCCCTTCCAGCATACCTTCTTTGGTCAACACCTGATACGCCGGATGCAGTTTCTTGAAGTCGTCAAAATTTTCAAAGACCTCTTTGGTCACTGCATAAACCACGTCGTCCGGCACCTTGGCCGAGGTCACAAAGGTGGCTTTCACGCCAAAGCTGGCGGGATCGGAATCGTTGGTTGCACCGGGATATACAGAGACCGGGATAAAAGATTTGGCATAATACGGAAATTTTGCCAGCATCGCATCGATGCCGGTGATCGGGACAAAATGTACTTTGCGTGCGCCGGCGGTGGCTTCTTTAATGGCGCCGCTGGGATGACCCACGGTGTAAAAGAAGGCATCGATGCGGCCATCCTGAAGCAGGCCGGGTGCCTCAGCGGCTTTAACCCCTTCGGCATTCAGATCGGTTTCATAATTAATCCCCACAGCTTCCAGGGCATCGATGGAGTTCTGGCGTTGCCCCGAGCCCGGATTGCCGATGTTGACCCGTTTGCCTTTTAAATCGGTAATGGTTTGAATGCCGGCATCATCAGCCGCGACCAAGGTCACCGATTCAGGATGGATGCTGAATACCGCTCGCAGATCAGCCTGGGGTTTGCCCTCCCATTCAGCCATGCCTTTAATCGCCTGGTACTGCCGGTCCGACTGAACCACACCGAATTCCAAATCGCCGGCCATCACGGCATTCACATTAAAGACCGAACCGCCGGTGGATTCCACCGTGCAACGAATATTGTATATGTCGCGCTTCTTGTTGACGATTTTGGCGATGGCACCACCGGTGGGATAGTAAACCCCCGTGATGCCGCCGGTGCCGATGGTGACATATTGAGTTTTGGCCGGCGCCTGGGCGGTTTGACCGGAAGATCCGGTCTGCGCTTTGTCTTCGCCGCCACCGCAGCCGGCCATAACAAGACCCATCGCCAAGATACACATCACAGTCAACACTTTTTTCATAATATCCTCCTCTTGTGGTTCATTAAGGTGCGGGTTGGCAGTCCAAATAAGCGAATACAGTATAGATATGCACCTGCTCTAGGCGCAATCAAATGCTTGATAAACGATGGACTGAGGCGGCACCTGATTGACTTCTTATTGCAACGAGCCGTATACATAGCAATTTGGCTAAGTAAGGTACCTGGTTCAATAAAAAGTTTATGGGTTCAAAGAAACTGCCGGGGAATCCACACTCAGTGCTGAAATGGTTCGATTGCTTGCGCAATGGCACCAAATATCGTTCAATGTTCACATCTTCGGATGGCAGGTTCCTCCTTTACATGGAGGAAAAATATTATCGAACAACGAGGTTAAAATGTCAACCACACCTGGATCCAAACGCCAAGCATCCGTTGAGGCCCTGCCCAGGGTGTCGGTAATTGTACCCACGTATAATCGACATCAATTTCTGGGCCAAACGCTGGATTCGGTCCTGGCCCAAACTTATTCCCATTTTGAATTGATCGTAGTGGATGATGGATCCGATGATCCGACACCTGACCTGTTGGCTGCTTATGGCCGGGATATCCAGGTGATCCGGCAATCCCATCAAGGCGTCAGCAGCGCGCGCAACACCGGCATCCAGGCAGCCCAAAGCGAATGGATCGCCCTGCTGGACTCGGACGATTACTGGTTGCCCCAAAAATTAGAAAGCCAGATTGCGCATTTCAAAGCACATCCCGATGCTCTGATCTGCCAAACCGAAGAGATCTGGATTCGAAATGGGACGAGGGTCAATCCCAAGCGGCGCCACCAAAAATTTTCAGGTATGATCTTTGAAAAATGCCTGCCGTTGTGCCTGGTGAGCCCGTCTGCCGTGATGCTCCATAAAACGCTGTTTGATGAGGTCGGCCTTTTTGATGAAAACTTGCCGGCATGTGAAGATTACGACTTGTGGCTGCGGATGACGTGGAAATATCCGGTCCATCTCATCGACACCCCCCTTATCGTCAAACGCGGCGGCCATGCGGATCAACTCTCCCGCATGGCGGAGCTGGATAAATACCGCATTCAGGCGCTGGTCAAGATTCTGGGAAAGGGGTGTTTGTCTGAAGCCCAGCACAAAGCCGCCCACGCCATGCTGGCTCAAAAATGTGCCATTTTTGCCAATGGGTGCCGCAAACGGGGACGATTCGACCAAGCCGCACACTATGAACGGTTGCCTGAAAGTTATAAGCTTTAGATTTCAATAAGATGACATCCCCATTCCATATACCGGGGTTCGGCATTGGGGGCAGGCGTCTTTGTGGATACGATTGTGGCGCACATTAAAACCCGTGCGCTCGATCAACAGTGCGCCGCATTGATGGCACAGCGTATTCTCACCCCGTCCTCCGGGTACATTGCCCATGTAGACATAATGCAATCCGGCCTGCCGTCCGATCTCGTATGCGGTTTGCAGGGTCTGGAGAGGAGTGGGCGCCCGATCGGTCAGCTTGTAGGTGGGATGAAACCGGCTGATGTGCCAGGGGGTTTCCGGCCCCAGATCTTTGGCGATGAAATCCGCCAATTGGGTCAGTTCTGCGGGGTCGTCGTTCAACTCCGGTATCACCAATGTGGTCACTTCCAGCAACAGGCCCAAGCGCTTCATGTGCTTTAAGGTGTGGCACACCGGCTCCAATTTGGCGCCGCAATAACTGGTGTAAAAGTCATCGCTAAATGCCTTCAAATCCACATTGGCGCCATCCAGATAGGGGGCCGCCATCTCCAATGCCGTTCGGCTGATGTATCCATTGGTGACGAAAATGTTTTTTAGTCCTCGGGCATGGGCCAATTTGGCTGTGTCATAGGCGAATTCAAAATAGATGGTGGGCTCGGTATAGGTGTAAGCAATGCTCCGGCAACCCTGGTCCAGGGCATCGGTCACCACTTGCTCGGGGGTGCGGCTCCTGCCCATAAGGGCACCTCCACGATCACGGGGCATCTGCGCAATCTCTGCATTTTGACAGAACCGACAATGGAAATTACACCCCACCGTCGCAATCGAGTAGGAGAGACTGCCCGGCAATAGATGGAACAGGGGCTTCTTCTCGATGGGATCCACATTTTGAGCGATAAGCCGACCATAGACCATGGTTTTTAGCCGGCCGTCCTCATTTTGGCGCACGCCGCAGATCCCCCGTCGTCCCGCTTTTATGACGCACAGGTGGCGGCACAACCGGCACTGGACCTTGTGGTCATCCAATTTGTCGTAGAGCAAGGCATCCATAGGTTGTATTTTGGTGTAAGAGCCGGCGGGAGATGTCGCGCTGCAATGAGCCTGCGGCTTATCCCGTAAGCGCCGACGTTGTGCTTTTAGTTTGATACCGCATGGCCAAGGGTCGCGTTCGCACTTGCGGCACCAAAGTGGCCACCAGGCCGGCAAATGCACCAAAAGGGCATCGCTGCACCAATTGAGATTGTTCAAAGGCCTGCATCATTTTGCCGGGTGATTGGGTCAGTTGAAACACGGTGCGCCACTCAACGGGAATGGGGCCTGCCATCGCCCGCACCATGGATTTGAGTTCCCACACGGAAAAAAAACGCGCGTGTCTGAAGATGGAATTTGAATAAAAGCTTTGCAGCCTGCGCTGGACCCCCTTGATGGCAAAGCGATTGAGAAAGCCAATGAAAATTCTGTCTTTGGCCACTCGGCAGGCCTCTTCAACGGCTTTGACGGGTTCTTCTACAAATTCCAAGGTGGTAAAAAAACAGGCGTGATTGAAGGAGTTGTCATCAAAGGGCAACTCTTCGGCAAAACCGCGATACAGCTCCACCCGATGGCCCAGATTCTGGTCGGCGACATCCAGCATGTAAGGGGATGGATCGATCCCGGTGACATCAAGACCCGCTTGAAGCAAGGCTTCGGTTTGGGTACCGGTGCCGCAACCAATGTCCAGGACGGTTTCACGGCGGGCCGGGCGAAGCAGTTTGAGCATCATTTGACTTTCCAGGTCCAGTACACACCGGTTGTGCGTTTGCATCATCCACTGCGCGTAGTTTCGGGCGTCTTGAAAGTCAAATACGTGCCCCATGGCTCTGCACCCTGCGCTGGTAATCGAAGAGAATAGATAATGGTGATTCCGCTAACCTGGAAAACTAACTTATATTGATCACCCGCCCCATACTTGTCAAACAGAGAATTAACGACTATGAACAGTCAGCACCCCCACTGATGTGCTGTATCAAAATCAAACAATACACAGAAAATCCCATGGCCGATGTGAATTCAAAACCGCTTATTGAGCTCAAGGGTCAAGTCGAGCGCATCACCTATAGCGACCAAAAAAGCGGTTTTACCGTTGCCCAGGTTCAGGCGGGTGAGCGCGCCGACTGGATAACCGTTGTGGGCACCTTAATGGCACCTGCGCCCGGAACGCTTTTAGAGATGAAGGGCCGATGGGTGGAACACCCTGACTTCGGCCGCCAATTTCGCGTCAGCCAATGCCATGCCCAAACACCGGTCACCAAACAGGGCATTGAAAAATACCTGGGATCAGGCCTTATCAAGGGTATCGGCCCGGAGATGGCCCGACGCATTGTCGGCCGTTTCGGCAGCCGGACCTTGGCGATCCTTGACCAGGATCCCAAACAGCTAACGGGTATCACGGGTATCGGTCCCAAACGAGCCGCCATGATCCAGAGGGCCTGGACGGAACACCAGGAAATTCGTCAAACCATGCTTTTCTTGCACAGCCATGGGGTGGGCACCGCTCAGGCGATGTCTATATTCAGACACTACGGCCA
>JBNKKB010000150.1:0-14156 GCA_050291605.1 Desulfobacteraceae bacterium
ACTCCGCCTTGCCCCGCAATCCGTTGTGCTTGGTGATCGCTGCCGTTAGTGTGGTCTTGCCATGGTCAATGTGACCGATGGTGCCTACGTTTACGTGCGGCTTCGTCCTCTCAAATTTTGCCTTCGCCATTTCGTCCTCCCTCAATCCGGGCTATCTATGACAAAAGAATAGGTTTTAAATTCGCTTCACCGACTGGTGTGTGGGTCATTTAAAACCTATCGCGATTCGTTCGTTTCACATTTACCAACGATAATGGGCAAAAGCCTTGTTGGCTTCGGCCATCTTGTGGGTATCTTCTTTTTTCTTTACGGCGCCACCACGATGATTGGCTGCATCCATCAATTCGCCGGCCAGCTTGTTTGCAAAACCGCGTTCCGATCTGGAGCGGGCGAATCCGATCACCCATCGCATGGCCAGGGCGACTCTGCGAGAGGGCCGAATTTCCGTGGGCACTTGATAGGTGGACCCCCCTACACGTCGGGATTTAACTTCGATCATGGGGCGCACGTTGTCCAGGGCCTGCTCGAATACCTTAAGCGGGTCGCTCTTGGCCTTGTCCTCAATAATGTCCAGCGCATTATAAAAGAGGGATTCAGCAATACTTTTTTTGCCATCCCGCATCGTGTTCGCTATGAACTTGGCTACCAACTTGCTGTTATACTTGGCATCCGGGATTATGGTCCGTTCAGGAACCTCTCGTCTTCTGGGCATCAGTTACACCATCATTTTACTATTGTCGGTTATCAAAAACTGCCAAACGCTATTTGGGTCGTTTGGCGCCGTACTTGGAACGTCCCTGTCTGCGATCCTCAACGCCCAATGTATCCAAAGTGCCGCGCACGATATGGTATCGCACACCCGGCAAATCTTTTACACGACCGCCACGCACCAAAACCACCGAGTGTTCTTGAAGATTGTGGCCGATGCCCGGGATATAGGCGGTAACCTCTATGCCGGTGGTCAGCCGAACACGGGCAACTTTGCGCAATGCTGAGTTGGGCTTTTTGGGTGTCGACGTATAAACACGCGTACACACCCCTCTTTTTTGAGGCGCGCCCTTTAATGCAGGGGTGTTGGTCTTTTTATTGATCCGTTTGCGCCCTTGTTTAACTAATTGGTTGATCGTCGGCATTTTTTCCTCATGTCACTTGATTTTGGTCGGCGCAAAATGCACCTATACAAAAACCGGTTTTGTATATAGGTAGCCGATTATTGTCAAGTAATTTTAAGCAAGCACCCTGTTTTTTCTGCTCCGCCGGAGCCGAAACCCGCCACCGGCTATTTCTTTATCGCCACACCTTCGTTTATAGCGCCACAACATCATCAGGAGGCCGGCTCGATAGGCGCTACTTCCATATCCATATACGAAGCAAGACCTGTACCGGCAGGGATCAACCGGCCCATAATCACATTTTCCTTCAAACCACGCAAATAGTCTGTGGCACCGGATATGGAAGCGTCCGTCAGCACCTTTGTGGTCTCTTGGAAGGAGGCAGCTGATATAAAACTGTCCGTACTCAGCGAAGCCTTGGTGATACCTAAAATCAGAGGCTCAGCTGTGGCCGGGACACCACCGGATTCAACGATCTTGCGGTTGGTGATTTCAAAATTGGTGCGGTCAACCTGCTCCTCAACAATAAAATCGGTGTCGCCCACATCCATAATCTTCACACGCCGCATCATCTGGCGTACGATCACTTCAATGTGCTTATCGTTAATACGCACCCCCTGTAAACGGTAAACCTCCTGGACCTCGTCCACCAGGTAGCGGGCCAGGGAGACCTCGCCTTTAATGCGTAAAATATCCTGGGGTACGGCAGCACCACCCACCAGCGGCTCACCCGCTTTGATGTAATCCCCCTCATACACGTTTATGTGTTTACCGCGGGGGATGAGATAATCCTTTTTATCGCCCACTTCTACGGGAGTGACCGATACGCGCTGCTTTCCTTTTTTGGTGGACTTGGCAATACTCACATATCCCTCAATTTCACTGAGCACAGCAGTCTCTTTGGGTTTTCGCACTTCAAACAACTCCGCCACTCGGGGCAAACCACCGGTGATATCCTTGGTTTTGGTGGTGGCCCTTGGCAACTTGGCAATCACATCACCGGCCCGCACGTCATCGCCCTCTTCCACCATCAGAATGGCATCCACGGGCAACACATAGCGCGCCATACCGTTACCCGAAGTCAGCTTGGCGGTTTTGCCGTCGGATCCCTTGATCGAGATGCGCGGCCGTTCTTCACCGGTTTTAGACTCAATAACCGTGCGGCTTGATTTTCCGGTAACCGAGTCTACTTTTTCCTGCATGGTTTTGCCGGGGACCAGGTCGCCAAATTTGACCGAGCCGCCGACTTCAGTGATGATGGGAGTGGTAAACGGGTCCCAGGATGCCAGCAAATCTCCCGGTTCAACCGCCTGGCCGTCTTTGACCAGGATATGGGCTCCGTAAATGACCGGGAATCGCTCACGCTCACGGCCCGCCTTACCCACTATGGCGAATTCACCTCCGCGGCGGTTCATGACCACATTGTTGCCTTCGGCATTATTAACCATGTTGACATCTATAAATTTGATATTTCCGGCCGTGCGGGCTCGGATATCGGCTTGTTCCACGCGCCGGCTGGCTGTACCCCCAATGTGGAAGGTCCGCATGGTCAGCTGGGTGCCGGGTTCACCGATGGATTGCGCAGCTAAAATACCGATGGCCTGGCCGATCTCTACACGCTTTCCGTGGGATAAATCGCGGCCATAGCAGGCGGCGCATACACCGTATTGGGTCTGACAGGTCAGCACACTGCGAATTTTGGCCCGGGTAATACCGGCATCTTCGATGATCTTGACGCGGGCCTCATCAATCTCAACACCCACCGGAATCAGCACTTCATCCGTAAACGGATCGAGCACATCTTCTACGGTGACACGACCCAAAACACGCTCGCCCAGTCTCTGGATGACTTCACCACCCTCCATCAAGGGCTCGACCTCAACACCCATCAGGGTGCCGCAATCGTGCTCGGTGATGGTGCAATCTTGGGCCACATCAGCCAACCGCCGTGTTAAATAACCCGAGTTGGCGGTTTTTAGCGCAGTATCCGCCAAGCCTTTACGGGCACCATGAGTAGAGATGAAGTACTGCAACACTGATAAACCTTCGCGGAAGTTGGCCTGTATGGGTGTTTCGATAATCTCGCCGGAAGGTTTGGCCATCAAGCCGCGCATACCGGCGAGCTGACGCATCTGGTCTTTGCTGCCGCGGGCGCCGGAATCCGCCATCATGTAAATTGGATTCAGACTCTCGGCGAGAACGGGTTTTCCCTTCTTGTCCAAGACCGGCTTGCCCTTTTCATCCAATACGGGTGCGTTTTTCATGGCCTCCATCATCTCATTGGCCACATCGTCGGTGGCCTTGGCCCAGATGTCTACCACTTTGTTATACTTTTCCCCTTGGGTAATTAAGCCCTCGGTGTATTGGTGGCCGATTTGGCTGACCTGTTGCTCCGCTTGACTGAGCAAATCCCATTTGGCCGACGGTATGATCATATCATCGATGGAAATCGAGATGCCGCCCTTGGTTGAATATTTGTAGCCGATATTTTTGAGTCGGTCCGACAGGATAACCGTGGCCTTGGAGCCCAGGTTGCGATAGGCAAAATCGACCAACTTGCGCAGCGATCCTTTGTCTAACACTTTATTGACGGCTTCAAAGGGCATCGTCTGTCTTTTTTCAATGACCTGGAACAGGTGGTAGTAATTATCAATGCCAATGGGAACGCTGATATCACCTTCGGATAGGGCAAAGACCTGCTCGGCGTCCTCACCGGCGATATCAAAGATGCGCTGGAATTCGTCTTCGCGCAGCAAACCGATATAACCTTGGTTTTCTTTGTCGACGCTAATAGAATGCTTCTGAACCAGTTCGGTGAAATCCGTGCCCTTTTGGGCTTTAGTCAAAATCTTTTGGGCCATGTCGACATCATTCACTTTAAGATGGCGCAAAGCCATTAGATAATCCTTGGGCATAATCTCCCACAGCAATATTCGACCCACAGTGGTTTCATAGCGTTTGCCGGCAATGCGTACGCCGATCTTGGCATGCAGATCCACTTCGCGTGCATCATAAGCCATGCGCACCTCTTCAGGCGCGGCAAACAGCTTACCTTCGCCTTTAACACCCTCAATTTCACGGGTCATATAGTAGGTGCCCAATACGATATCCTGACTGGGTACAATGATGGGGCTGCCGTTGGCCGGAGACAAAATGTTGTTCGAAGAGAGCATCAAGGCGCGCGCCTCGATTTGCGACTCGACGGACAAAGGCACGTGAACCGCCATCTGATCGCCGTCAAAGTCCGCATTAAAAGCGGTGCAGACTAAAGGGTGCAACTGAATGGCTTTGCCCTCAATCAAGATCGGTTCAAAGGCCTGAATACCCAGCCGATGCAAAGTGGGCGCACGGTTGAGCATGACCGGGTACTCTTTAACGACTTCATCAAGCGTATCCCAAACCTCGGGCACTTCGCGTTCGACCATTTTTTTGGCGCTTTTTACCGTTGACACCAGCCCCTTTTGTTCCAAACGGTAGTAGACAAAAGGTTTAAACAGCTCAAGGGCCATCTTCTTGGGCAGTCCACATTGGTGCAAGCGCAGATTGGGCCCCACCGTAATTACAGTACGGCCCGAGTAGTCCACGCGTTTACCCAACAGATTTTGGCGGAAACGGCCTTGTTTGCCTTTTAGGGTATCGCTGAGGGATTTGAGCGGACGCTTGTTGGTACCGGTAATCACGCGGCCATGGCGACCATTGTCAAACAGCACATCGACCGATTCCTGCAACATGCGTTTTTCATTGCGCACAATAATATCCGGGGCTTTAAGTTCCATCAACCGTTTCAAACGGTTGTTGCGGTTGATCACCCGACGATAAAGATCGTTCAAATCCGAAGTGGCAAAGCGGCCGCCTTCCAGCGGTACCAGCGGGCGCAAATCAGGGGGCAGTACCGGAATCACATCCATGATCATCCAGACCGGATTCAGACCGGATCGTCGAAAAGCATCCACGATACGCAAGCGCTTGGAGAGCTTCTGGCGCTTGGCCACCGACTTGGTGGCGCGAATATCCTCACGCAACTGATTGTAGAGTTGGTCTAAATCAAGATCTTCCAAAAGCACTTTGATCGCCTCAGCGCCAATGCCTGCATCAAACTTGCCCTCATAAGTCTCCATCGCTTCTCGATATTTCTCTTCACTGAGCATCTGACATTTTACCAGATCCGTATCTTTGGGATCGGTAACAATATAGGAGTCAAAATAAAGCACCTTCTCGATGCTTTTGAGGGTCATGTCCATCAAGTTGCCCAGTTTGGAGGGAAGGCTCTTCAGAAACCAGATATGAGAAACCGGCGTGGCCAGCTCAATATGCCCCATACGCTCACGGCGCACTTTGGACTGAATCACCTCGACACCACATTTTTCACAAATAACTCCGCGGTGTTTCATGCGTTTGTATTTGCCGCAATTGCACTCATAGTCTTTGGTCGGTCCGAAAATTTTTGCACAAAACAGCCCGTCTCGCTCAGGTTTGAATGTCCGATAATTGATCGTCTCAGGCTTTTTGATCTCACCGTGGGACCATTGCCGGATCTGCTCAGATGATGCCAGGGAAATCCGAACCCCTTTGTAGCGTCTTGGATCGGTGGGTTTTGCAAAAAAATCGTATAAAGTTTCCATGTATATTTCCTTATGGTTAGGAAAATAATGATAACAGCCGAACGCTGCCCTTGCACGAACGGCGCCTGTTCATTATGTTAACTGTTTGGGCTTATCTTTATCCTCTAACAATTGAACATCCAGCCCCAAGGCCTGGAGTTCTTTGGTCAACACTTTAAATGACTCGGGCAAACCCGGCTCCAGAATATTCTGACCTTTCACGATCTTTTCATACATGCGTGTACGGCCGGCCATGTCGTCAGACTTTACGGTTAAGAACTCCTGCAGCGCATACGCAGCTCCGTAGGCCTCCATGGCCCAGACTTCCATTTCGCCCAAACGTTGACCCCCAAACTGCGCTTTACCACCCAGGGGTTGTTGGGTGACCAAAGAATATGGCCCAATGGATCGTGCGTGGATCTTATCGTCCACCAGATGGTGCAGTTTCAACATGTACATGGTCCCCACGGTAACCTTTTCTTTGAAAGCTTCACCGGTATGGCCATCGTACAAGGTGGTCTGACCGCTGGGTTCAAGACCGGCTTCAATGAGCAACTCTTTAATCTCTTCCTCTTTGGCGCCGTCAAAAACCGGAGTGGCCATGTGCAGACCATTGCGATATTTTTCGGCCATGGCGGACACGGTGTCATCGCTCGCTTTGGCCAGTTCTTTAATCTCTTTCGCATCGGCAAATATGCGTTTCAGCTTCTTGCGCAACTCGCTAACGTTGTTGGCTTCAAGCATGGCATCGATTTGATCACCCAAGCCTTTGGCCGCCCGGCCCAAATGGATTTCCAGGATCTGCCCCACATTCATACGCGATGGCACGCCCAAAGGATTGAGCACCATGTCAACGGGTCGGCCGTCCTTAAAGTAGGGCATATCCTCCACCGGCAAAATACGCGATACTACGCCTTTGTTGCCATGGCGGCCCGCCATCTTGTCACCAACGGAGAGTTTTCGTTTCATGGCCACATACACCTTGACCATCTTGATCACACCTGGCGGAAGTTCATCGCCCCGTTCAAAACGTTCCAGATGGTGTTCAAACTGCTCGCGTACTTTGTCGCATTGTTGACGATACAGCTCCAACAGGTCATGCACCTTTTCAGTCGTCTCGGCATTTTTCAGCACCAAGGTCTCCAACTGGGCCATTGGCACTTCGGCTAGATCGCCGGCGGCCACTTTGGCATCTTTGGCCACATAGACCTTTTTGCCTTTTTTCAGAGGCGCCGCCAATTGTTTGCCGACGATAATTTGCTCAATCTGCCGGCGTGCCATATCATCGATGATGTTAAGTTCATCGTCACGGTTGCGTTCCAGCATGGCGATCTCAGCCATATCGATGGACTCTGTACGGTCATCCTTTTCCGTGCCTCGTCGTGCAAAGACTTTGGCATCAATGACAATGCCCTCTACTCCCGGGGGCACACGCAAGGAGGTATCTTTCACATCGCCGGCTTTTTCACCAAAAATGGCGCGCAGCAATTTCTCTTCCGGCGACAACTGGGTTTCACCCTTAGGGGTAATTTTACCCACCAGCACATCGCCTTGGACCACCTCAGCACCCAGTCGGATAATGCCGCTTTCATCAAGATTTTTAAGGGCCTCTTCACCCACGTGTGGGATATCGCGCGTAATCTCTTCTTTGCCGAGTTTGGTATCGCGGGCGACCACCTCAAACTCTTCCACATGCACAGAAGTATAAACCCCATCACGCACCAGACGCTCAGACACTAAAATGGAGTCCTCAAAATTATAGCCACCCCACGGCATAAAGGCCACGGTCACGTTTTTGCCCAAAGCCAACTCACCGTGCTCTGTGGCTGGTCCGTCCGCGATGATTTGTCCTTCTGACACCGCTTGTCCCTTTTTAACAATGGGCCGGTGGTTAAAGCAGGTATTTTGATTGGAACGAATAAACTTGGACAAATTATGGATGGTCACCGGTTTTTGGTCGCCCTTCGGATCAGGATCATGCTGAACCACGATACGGGAGGCATCCACATCGACCACCACGCCATCGCGTTTGGCCACCATGGTAACACCGGAATCTTTGGCCACAACCCCCTCTATACCGGTACCGACCAAGGGCGCTTCACTTTTTATCAGCGGCACGGCTTGGCGCTGCATATTGGAACCCATCAGGGCGCGGTTGGCGTCATCGTTTTCCAGAAAGGGGATCAATGAGGCCGACACACTCACCAACTGGTTGGGTGAAATATCCATCAAGTCGATTTTATCCCGCTCCACCATCATAAATTCCCCGGCCACCCGTGAGGTAACCAGAGGATTGACATATTCATTTTTGGCATCTAAAGGTGCGTTGGCTTGGGCAATCGGAAATTCTTTCTCTTCAAATGCACTGAGAAACTTCACTTCGTGGGATACTTTGCCCCCATCGACGGTCCGATAGGGAGTTTCAATGAACCCGAAATCGTTCACTCGCGCATAGGTACTCAGCGATACGATCAAACCGATGTTGGGCCCTTCCGGTGTTTCAATGGGGCAGATACGACCGTAGTGAGAAGGATGCACATCGCGCACCTCAAATCCGGCGCGTTCGCGTGTCAGGCCGCCCGGACCCAGGGCGCTCAGGCGGCGCTTGTGGGTGGTCTCTGACAGTGGGTTGGTCTGGTCCATAAACTGACTCAGCTGGCTGGTGCCAAAAAACTCCTTGACCACTGCCGAAACCGGCTTGGGATTGATCAAATCATGGGGCATCAAGGCATCAACCTCTTGTAGGCTCATGCGCTCCTTGATGGCCCGCTCCATGCGGACCAGGCCAATGCGATACTGATTTTCCAGCAATTCGCCCACGGCACGCACCCGCCGATTGCCCAGATGGTCGATATCATCCACGACACCTTGGGTATCGCGCAGTTCAATTAAAGTTTTGGTGGTCAACAAAATATCTTCTTTGCGCAGGGTGCGCAGATTGACCGGTGCATTGATGCCCAGGCGCAGATTAATCTTCAAACGCCCGACCCCCGACAAATCATAGTAGGAGGATTTAAAAAACATATGGTCCACAAAATCCTGGGCCACCTCCGGGGTGGCTGGATTGCCCGGACGCATCAAGCGGTAAATTTCAATGATGGCATCTTCTTTGGTATGGACTTTATCCAACAACAAGGTTTTACGAATAGAGTCACTACTGGTGACACCATCAATGCGCAAAATCTCAAATTCATTGATACCGGCGCTCTTCAGGCGGGCCAGCGCCTCTTCGTCGATCTCTTCGTTGGACTTTGCCAAAACATCACCGCTCTTGGGGTCGGTAATGGTGTAGGCAAAAACTTTACTGAGCAACTCTTCGGGTGCAATGGGAAGGGTCTCCCACTTGTCGGCGGCCATCAGTTTTAGGGCCCTCTGGGTAAACATGCGGCCTTTTTTGACCAACACATCTCCCGTTTTGGTATCCACGACATCCCGACTGGCACGCTGTCCTCTTAAATGGTTCGCATTGAACACCTTCGTGACCGTGCGGCCTTTTATGATAATTTTTTCAGTCTCGTAGAAATAGGAGAGCAGATCGGCCGTGCTGTAACCCAAGGCCTTAAACAGTGTGGTCACCGGGAATTTGCGCCGGCGGTCGATGCGAATGTATACGATATCTTTGGGATCAATTTCCAGATCAATCCAGGAACCGCGCACCGGAATAATGCGCGAACTGTATATAATCTTGCCGCTGGAATGGGACTTGCCCTTGTCATGGTCGAAAAAAACACCGGACGAGCGATGCAACTGGCTGACCACTACCCGCTCGGTACCATTGATGATAAACGTGCCCTTATCGGTCATCAAGGGGATGGTGCCAAAATAAATTTCTTGTTCTTTGATGTCGCGGATGTTGGAAACACCCGTTTCCTTGTCAACATCATAGACCACCAAGCGGACAGTGATACGCACCGGCAGCTCGTATGTCATACCCCTTTGGATGCACTCTTCCTCGCTGTGCTTTACCTCGGAGAACCGGTAGGAGACAAACTCCAGCGAGGCGCTGCCCGTAAAATCCTTGATGGGAAAAACAGATTTAAACACCGCCTGCAAGCCTATATCTTCGCGCTTTTCCGGTGGCACGCCGATCTGCAAAAAACGTCGGTACGATTCTTTTTGCATACCGATAAGATCGGGGATCTCAACGATCTTTTTGATCTTACCGAAATTTTTCCTTAGACGCTTTTCGAGCAAAAGCCGTTCAGCCATGGGATCTCCAATATTGGTTGTCTTCGATTAGCCCCAAGTGGGGAACATGCAAATAAAACGAAGCGCTCTTCGTCTTGCCGCTACCGCAGCCAAGTCTGCGGCGCAAAAAGCCACAGCCCTCCCCTACAATGCCCCGGAAAGGTTGCGGCCTTGCTGTTTTTTGGAAAGGCGAAAATGAGATAAAAGGAAACCGCTCTTTCCACCCCATTTTCGCATCGCACACGTTGTCTTTTTATCAGCAGGGAAACTGATGGTATCCCCCCAGACAATAATATCTACTTAAGTTCGACCTGAGCGCCGGCTTCTTCCAGTTGGTTCTTAATCTGCTCGGCTTCTTCCTTGGCCACACCCTCTTTAACCGCTTTGGGTGCCTCATCGACCAGGCCCTTGGCTTCTTTGAGCCCCAGTCCGGTAATGGCGCGAACCTCTTTGATCACACCGATCTTTTTGTCACCCGGTGCAACCAGAATCACGTCGAACTCGGTTTGTTCTTCTGCAGCAGCGCCACCACCATCGGCGGCTGGGCCGGCGGCCATCATGGCCACCGGGGCGGCAGCTGACACACCGAATTTTTCTTCCAACTCCTTGACCATCTCAGAAAGTTCCAGAACGGTCATGTTTGCGATAAAATCAACCACATCTTGTTTACTGATATCTGCCATTGTTTGTTTCCTCCGAAAATTATCAAACTAAACGTTACATCCGTTTTGCATCAATTGGGATTATGTTTTTTCCATTTTAATCTGTCTGCCGTATCAAGCGGCCTCTTGTTCTTTTTGGTCTTTAATGGCCTGCAGTACATTAACCATTCGCCGGGGTACGTCTCCCAAAGCTGTGACCAACGCTGTCGGCACGGCATTCATTGCAGATAGCACCGTGGCCAGCAATTCATCACGCGATGGCAGCGCCGAAAGGGCTTTAATGGCCGACAGGTCCAAGACCTTGCCACCCATCACACCGATCTTGATCTCCAGCTTATCGTTCTCTTTGGCAAAATCGGTTAAGATTTTGGCAGGTGCAACAGGGTCTTCATAACTCAGCGCAATGGCGCTGGGGCCTTTAAAACTATCTTTGATCGCTTCGGCATCCGTTCCATCAGCAGCCAAACGCAGCATGGTGTTTTTAACCACCTCATACTCAATCTGCGCTTCGCGCAACTTATCGCGCAAACTGGTCACGCTGGCCACATCCAAACCTTTGTAGTCGGTTAGAATGACCACACGGCTTTTAGACAAGCGTTCTTTGAGTTGCTGAACGAACTGTTTTTTAATCTCGATATTCAAGCTAACTAACACCTCCTCCCATCACTGCAAACAACCAAGGATGTAACGCATCAAACTTGTTGCGTTGATCATGGCCGGCGGTTGACCCAATTTGCGCAACCCTTGTCGACCAGACCCTCCTGCCTCGGTAGGCTGGGCCGTGCCAATTAAACACGCGCTCTTATTTCATCGGCGTGCACCTACGGTCTTTGACAGCGTTATTTAATTTTAATGTAAGCGTATTGCCCTAACATATGGCGTTTTTATATGCGAGCGCCATTTTTAAACCAAATGTTGATAGCGTCCAACTATCGCTATATGCTCTTAGCCGGCACTGACAAAATCCTTGACCAGGGCGGTATCGATCTTGACCCCGGGTCCCATGGTGGTAGAGATGGCAATCCCTTTAAAATAAGCGCCCTTGGCGGAAGACGGTTTCAAACGAACCAACGTCTCCATAAAGGCAGCCATATTTTGTACGATCTTTTCAGCACCGAAAGAGACCTTGCCCAGAGGAACATGTACGATCCCGGCTTTTTCAACACGAAAATCGATTTTCCCAGCCTTGAGTTCGTTAACGGCTCGGGTGATGTCCATGGTCACGGTTCCGGTTTTGGCGTTTGGCATCAACCCACGCGGGCCGAGTAATTTTCCGATTTTGCCCACCGTTCCCATCATGTCGGGTGTGGCCACGGCTTTATCGAAACCAAACCAGCCGCCCTGGATTTTTTCCACGAACTCATCGCCGCCCACAAAATCAGCGCCGGCTTCCTGGGCTTCAGCTTCCTTTTCACCTTTGGCAAAAACCAACACCTTGACCTCTTTGCCCAAACCGTTGGGCAGCACGACGGTGCCTCGCACCATCTGGTCCGCATGGCGAGGATCAACCCCCAACCGCACCGCCATATCGATGGTTTCATCAAACTTGGCATAAGAGGACTTGATGGCGGATTCAACCGCTTCGACAAAATCGTGTCGCTTCTGCGAATCAATAGCTGTCCTTGATTCTGAATATTTCTTACCACGTTTTGGCATTTTTATTTTCCACTCCTTGACCTATGATTTGACACCGGGCCTTATTCGACCTCGATACCCATACTGCGCGCCGTACCGCTGATGATCAAGCAGGCCGCATCCATATCGCTGGTGTTTAAATCAGGCATCTTGATCTTGGCGATCTCTTCAACCTGCGCTCGCGTGACTTTGCCCACACGATCCCGTTTGGGATCGCCGGCGCCTTTGGCAATTTGGGCGGCCTTTTTCAACAGAATGGCAGCCGGCGGTGTCTTGGTAATGAATGTGAAAGATCGATCCTGATAGACAGTAAGCACCACAGGAATAATCATGCCGGCCTCATTGGCAGTGCGTGAATTAAAGGCCTTGCAAAAGTCCATTATATTAACGCCATGCTGACCCAGCGCCGGACCGATGGGGGGAGAAGGGTTGGCTTTACCCGCCTCGACCTGCAATTTAATTTGTGCCAGTACCTTTTTTGCCATGGTAGTTCTTATCTCCTAAATTAATACGATTGCACCAAGCACCTTACATCTTGGTAACCTGAACGAATTCCAATTCCACGGGTGTGGAACGACCAAAAATGCTGACCAGCACTTTGATCTTGCCCTTTTCATGATTGACCTCTTCAACCGTTCCATTAAAGTTGGTAAAGGGGCCATCCACAACGCGCACCTCATCGCCCTCGTCAAAAAAGTATTTGGGCTGGGGCTTGTCCTTACCTGCTTTCATGCGGTTGATGATGCGGTCGGCCTCTTCATCTGTCAAAGGCGCAGGCTTATCACGGCCGCCTAAAAATCCGGTAACTTTAGCAGTGTCGTTCACAATGTGCCAGGTCTCATCATCTAGCGCCACCTGTACCAGAATATAACCGGGGTAAAATTTGCGGGCCGAGGTGCGGCGCTTGCCCTTGACCAGTTCAACGACCTCTTCAGTGGGCACCAGGACTTGGCCGAATTTATCCGGATGAGGTGATGCCGCAATGCGCTCCTCCAAGGCGGATTTCACCTTGTTCTCAAATCCCGAATAGACATGCACGATATACCATTTAAGTGCCACGCGTCACCTTTCTATGGTTTATGGAAGCACCATTCGTATCAGGTTTGACAAGCTGATGTCCACAACACCTAAAAACAAGCCTATAATGATAACCAAAACAATCACCACCGCAGTTGAGCCCATGGTTTGCTTGCGTGTCGGCCAAGTTACTTTTTTCAGCTCGATCTTAACCTCACGCAAAAACTGGATGCTCTTTTGCACGACACTTTGATCTTGCATAGCTGCCTTCGGCTTATCCGTCCCGGCACTTTTTTTCATCACCGAGACGGGTTTGGCCGCTACAGCTCCCCCCCCGCCCTTGGCCGGCATTGGTTCGGCCTTCGCTTTGGCTTGCCGCTGGATCTTCTTCTTACCGGGGTCTTTTTTCTTTTGTATGCGTCCCATGCCACTCCTAGTCGCTGTACGAATTCATGCCTTATGGAATCATTGCCAGTTGCGCCATGACCTGACGGATATTACGATGGCAGGCCAGGAGGGATTCGAACCCCCAACACCCGGATTTGGAGTCCGATGCTCTACCAATTAGAGCTACTGGCCTACTCCAACAGCAATTTTTATCAACCAAAGACGCGCATCACCATCAGGTTGGACTTACTTGGTTTCCTTATGAGGCGTATGCTTTTGGCAAAACGGACAGTATTTGTTGAACTCCAACTTATCTGGTGTGGTCCGCTTGTTCTTCGTCGTTGTATAGTTTCGGCGTTTGCAGTCTTTGCATGCCAGCGTTACGATAACTCTCACCAATAGACTCCTTATCGCTTACTCGATGATTTCGCTGACCACGCCAGCGCCGACGGTGCGACCGCCTTCACGAATGGCAAAACGCAGCTCTTTTTCCATGGCAATCGGGGTGATCAAATCGCCGCTGATCGCAACATTGTCCCCGGGCATGACCATCT
>JBNKKB010000151.1:0-4200 GCA_050291605.1 Desulfobacteraceae bacterium
AGATGGTCATGCCCGGGGACAATGTTGCGATCAGCGGCGATTTGATCACCCCGATTGCCATGGAAAAAGAGCTGCGTTTTGCCATTCGTGAAGGCGGTCGCACCGTCGGCGCTGGCGTGGTCAGCGAAATCATCGAGTAAGAGAGATTGACCCATGATAATGAACGCTAAAATTCGGATCCGCCTCAAGGCCTACGATCACAAACTTTTGGACCAGTCCGCCACCGATATTTTGGATACGGCGCGTAAAACCGGTGCCAAAGTTGTGGGCCCCATACCGTTGCCGACTAAAATTAATAAGTTTTGTGTGCTTCGGTCACCCCATGTGGACAAAAAGTCCCGGGAACAATTCGAGATGCGTACCCACAAGCGGGTGCTCGATATCCTCGAGCCCACCCAGCAGACAGTGGATGCTTTGATGAAACTGGATCTATCCCCCGGGGTGGATGTTGAGATCAAATTGTAGCGTAGGAAACGATGAGATATGAGTAAAGGATTGATCGGAAAAAAAATAGGGATGACCAGCATGTTTACCCCGGATGGCAGACACCTGCCTGTGACGGTGGTGCTTGCCGGCCCATGTGTGGTGACCCAAGTCAAAACCAAGGCCACTGATGGGTACAATGCCCTGCAGCTCGGATTCGGGTCCAAAAAGGACAAACGCACTACCAAGTCACTGAAGGGCCACTTCCAAAAAAGTGGCGGCACCTCCTTTGCTCACCTTGGCGAGGTCGAAGTGGACGACCCCGAGGCGTTTAAACCGGGACAGACCATTGGCTTGGATCTCTTTCAAGTCGGAGAGCGTGTGGATGTGGTTGGAAAAACCAAGGGTCGCGGGTTCTCCGGCGTAATGAAACGTCATGGATTCGGCGGTGGTCGTAAAACCCATGGCGGCCGGTGTCACCGTATACCCGGTTCCATCGGCTGTAGTGCCTGGCCGGCCAAAGTCATCAAGGGCAAAAAGATGCCCGGCCATTATGGCACGGAACGGAAAACTGTTCGTAATTTGGAGATCGTTGATGTTCGTCCCGACGAAAATTTGATTCTCATCAAAGGACCGGTTCCGGGGCATCGTCAAGCCATGGTCGAGATTAAAAAGATCAAGTTTGCAACAACCGGTTGACCCGGAATTATCCGGCGGTCGGCGCCATCATTAGGATGACAGGCCCTGAGCGAGGAAGAAAATGGCTACTGTAGATGTTTTAAATATAAAAGGTGACAAAGTGTCCCAGGCCGAATTGCCGGATGCGATATTTGGTGTGGAGGTCAAATCACCGGTGTTGCACCAAGTCGTCAAAGCCCAGCTGGCGGGACGGCGATCCGGAACGGCCAAAGTAAAAAACCGCTCCGATGTTGTCGGCAGCCAGCGTAAGCTGTACCGCCAAAAAGGCACCGGTCGAGCCCGTAAAGGCAATATCAAATCACCGGTACTGCGCGGCGGCGGCGTGGTTTTCGGACCCCATCCGCGTTCGTATGCTCAAAACACGCCCAAAAAAGTTCGCAAGCTGGCCTTGAAAATGGCACTGAGCAGTAAATTACAGGACCAGGAGCTGCTGGTGCTGGATGGTTTTGAACTGGCGGATGTCAAAACCAAAGATTTCATGTCCGTCGTTCAGACCCTTGATGTATCCAACGCCTTGATCGTTACCGTGGATCCCAATCGAAACCTGGAGCTATCTTCTCGCAATGTGCCGGGTGTTAAGGTTTTGCGCTGCGAAGGCCTTAATGTCTACGATATCCTCAAATACGACAAGCTGGTATTGCTTGAAGGGGCTATCCAAGGCATAGAAGGGAGACTGTCCTAATGATTAATTATGATATCATCCGGCGGCCGATCCTAACGGAAAAGACAAATATCCAGAAGGAAGTTTCCAACCAGGTGACTTTTGAGATCGATCCGGCGGCCAATCGCATTGAGGTGCAACGGGCAGTGGAGAAGATTTTTAATGTCAAGGTGGCCAACATCCGCACTATGAATGTGAATGGCAAAGTGAAACGGCGTGGCCGTATCACAGGCAAGCGCCGCAACTGGAAAAAAGCGATTGTGACCCTTATGCCGGGTGAGCGCATTGATTTTTTTGAAGGGGCTTAAATTTAGGAGTTATTTCCAATGGCAGTCAAAAGAGTAAAACCAACATCCGCGGGCCGACGATTTCAGACCTACTCCTCTTTTGAAGAGGTGACCAAATCGGCACCTGAAAAGCGTTTGGTTAAGATTCTTAAAAAGAGCGGCGGCCGCAATAACAATGGCCGTATCACCGCAAGGCGTCGCGGCGGCGGGCACAAGCGCTACTATCGTATCATTGATTTTAAACGCGATAAGGACGGCATTCCAGCCAAGGTAGCCGCTATCGAATATGATCCCAACCGCAGCGCTCGTATTGCACTGCTCCATTATGCGGATGGTGAAAAGCGCTACATACTGGCACCGCTGAACCTTAAGGTGGGTGATGCTGTCATGTCCGGGACCGGAGCCGATATTCAGCCAGGTAATGCATTGCCGTTAGCCAATATCCCGCTGGGTACCCAGATCCATAACATTGAACTCAAACTGGGCAAAGGCGGCCAGATTGTCCGCAGTGCCGGCACCTATGCCCAATTGATGGCCAAGGAAGATCGTTACGCTTTGGTCAAACTCCCGTCTGGTGAAGTTCGCATGGTGCTGTTGCGATGCAAAGCGACCATCGGCCAGTTGGGCAATGTCATTCACGAAAATATTTCTGTGGGAAAAGCAGGCCGCAACCGCTGGAAAGGCAACCGACCTAAAGTGCGCGGTGTGGCCATGAACCCAGTGGATCATCCTATGGGGGGTGGTGAGGGGCGCTCTTCAGGCGGCCGTCATCCCTGTACGCCTTGGGGCGTGCCCACCAAAGGGTACCGGACCCGCAATAACAAGCAAACCGATCGCTATATCGTAAAACGACGGAAGAAATAACGCGCAATACCGCCGGCCTTTGGAGTGTATATCCCCTACGATGGGACGCACCTGCCGGTTACACAGGAGAAGCTATGCCAAGGTCATTGAAAAAAGGCCCGTTTATCGATGAAAAATTGATGCGACAAGTATCCATGGCTGCCGAGGCTCGCAGCAACCGTGTGATTAAAACCTGGTCGCGACGGTCCACCATCTTTCCTGAGATGGTCGGTCTGACACTGGCCGTACACAATGGCCGAAAATTTATTCCGGTTTTTGTTACCGAAAATATGGTGGGCCACAAGTTGGGCGAATTTTCGCCCACTCGGACCTATTACGGCCACGCGGCCGATAGAAAATCTAAACGCTAATAGGCGCGGTTTAAGGAGTAGCCACAATGGAGGTTAAAGCAGTCGCCCGGTATGTGCGTATTTCGCCACAGAAAGTTCGTATGTTGGCGGATACAATCAAGGGCAAGCCGGCCGGTACGGCTTTGGATATGCTAGGGCTGATGCCCCAAAAAGCGGCCGGCATCATAGCGAAAGTGTTGCGCTCAGCAGTGGCCAATGCAGATCAAAAACCCGATGTGGATGTTGATGACCTGGTCGTCTCTCGACTGGTTGTCGATGGCGGTCCGACGCTCAAGCGGTTTCGGGCCAGGGCGCGCGGCCGCGGCACTCGAATTTTAAAACGTACCAGCCATGTGACGGTCGTGCTGACCGAAGCAGCGGTGTAACTAGGAGGTATTGGTTTGGGCCAGAAAGTCAACCCCGTTGGAATGAGACTGGGCATCGTTAAGACATGGGAGTCCAGGTGGTACGCAGACAAAAAGAAGTACGCGGACTATATTCGTGAAGATTTCAACCTGCGTAAATTTATAAAGAAAAAACTGTACCACGCAGGTATCTCAAAAATAGAAATTGAACGATCCACCAAGCGCATCCGATTGCGGATATACACGGCGCGTCCCGGAATTGTCATTGGTAAAAAGGGCTCCGAGATTGAACGGCTCAAACAAGAGATCGAAGGGCGTGTCTCCCAAGAAGTGATGATAGATATCCAAGAGGTGCGCAAACCGGAATTGGATGCTCAACTGGTGGCCGAAAATGTGGCCATGCAGATTGAACGCCGGGTGGCCTTCCGGCGCGCAATGAAGCGCGGGGTTACCTCCGCCATCCGGTTTGGCGCACTGGGAATCAAAATCATGTGTGCCGGTCGATTGGGCGGCGCTGAAATGGCGCGTTCCGAATGGTACCGCGAAGGTCGCGTACCGCTGCATACCCTCAG
>JBNKKB010000152.1:0-5349 GCA_050291605.1 Desulfobacteraceae bacterium
CGGATATTAACATGCACCGGGGACAAGGGCAGCCCCACAAAAGAGTGCGGATGGAAGCGTGGCGGTTGAGACTCGTTGGAAGATAATCGGTTATCCGTGAACGGATATCTGTTGACAAGCCTTCTCATGGAAGGACACGAAACTCACGCAGTTGAAAATGCTCTCCCACCCGAGCACAAAGGGCGGCGTGGGGCAGGCCTGCGTGCCTGCCATCTAGCCCCTCCCCTGAAATGCCCACATTTTGGGCAAGGCATTTTGCAGGTTTCATGCTATACTCCCCCCGGCAGTGCAAGTTCCGCGCATCATAAATAAATTATTTTCACTTAAATTCAATTTGTTATCATCATGAATGCGAAATGCCCCGAACCGGAGGATCGGCATTTTCCTCCGGCCACTCTGCCGCTCTCGGCAACCGTTTGAAGGGACCCTTGCCATGCATTTTTCACAACCCACCCCATTGGGAAACACCGGCCTGACCGTCGGCCGCCTGGGATTGGGCGCCAGCTACAACCCGCCGGTCCAAGCCTTTGAGACCGCCTTCGATCAGGGCTGCAACTATTTTTACTGGACCTCGCGCCGTGCCGGCATGCGCGAAGCCATCCAAAACTTGTGTGCCCGGGGCAAGCGCGACCAACTGGCGGTGGCCATCCAAAGCTATTCCCGTTCGGCCCTTTTAATGGAGCGATCCCTGGCCAAAGCGCTCCGGGCACTGGGCATCGACCACGCCGATGTCCTGGTGCTGGGGTGGCACAACAAAGCGCCGGCACGCCGTCTTATCGACAAAGCCCTGGCCATGAAGCAACGCGGCATGTTTCGCTACCTGGGCATGTCCGGCCACAACCGGCAGCTATTTCCTGAAATGGCGTCCAGCGGCGTTTTCGATCTGTTCCATGTGCGCTACAATGCAGCCCACCGGGGCGCAGAGACCGAAACCTTCCCTCATTTGGATGGGACCGGCGTGGTCTCCTACACGGCCACCCGCTGGGGCCAACTGCTCAAAGCCGGCAAGATGCCCCCCGGGCAAGCCCCGCCTTCGAGCACCGACTGCTATCGCTTTGTGCTCTCCCATCCGGCGGTGGATGTCTGCATGTGCGGACCGTCCAATATGGAACAGATGCAGCAGGCCCTGGAAGCGCTGCAGACCGGCCCCATGAGCGAGGAACAGTTGCAGCGCATGCGGGCCATCGGCGATCATGTACACCGGCAACGCTCGTTTTTTTAAAGGAAATCCTTACGCGTGAACGGCTTCAAACAAGTTCTCATCTCCATCGCCCTCTCCCTGGCGGTCATCGGCGGGGGCGCCTTGGGCTACATGCTCATCGAGGGATGGTCTGCATTTGATTCCCTCTACATGACCGTTATCACCCTGGCCACGGTGGGCTATGGCGAAGTGCATCCGGTCAGCCCATTGGGACGGGCGTTCACGCTGGTATTGATATTTACGGGCGTCGGCTACTTTCTCTATGTGGCCGGCAGCATCATCCAGTACCTGGTGGAGGGCCGCATCCGGCTGATTTTGGGGAGGCGCAAATTGGATACACAGATCAATAAACTGAAGAACCATTTCATCATCTGCGGCTACGGTCGCATCGGCCGCGTATTGGCCCGCTTCCTGGTGGAAAAATACGTCGACGTGGTGGTCATCGAGCGCAGCGAAAAGCGCATCGCCAAGCTGGACGAAGACGGAGTGCTCTATCTGGTGGGGGAAGCCGCCGATGAAGCCATGTTGGTCAAGGCCGGCGTGCACCGCGCCCGCGGCCTGGTCACCGCCGTGGCCACCGATGCCGACAACGTCTTTTTGGTGCTCATCGCCAAAGAGCTCAACCCCGACCTGTTCATCGTGGCCCGCGCCAGCCAAAACACCACCAAAAAGACCCTCAAAGCCGCCGGCGCCAACAAGGTGATCTCCCCTTACGACCTAGGCGCCCGCCGCATGGCCCACGCCATCTTGCGCCCCACCGTGATCCGCTTTTTAGAAACCGCCTTTGCCGATGAAAGTACCGACATCGTCATGGAACAGATCACCGTGGGGCAAAACTCAGACCTGGTGGGCAAGACCCTGATGGAATCCGAGATCCGCCAGAAATACGACCTTATCCTCATCGTGATTCGCAAGCCCGATGATACCATGACCTTTAATCCCAAGGCGGATACGGTGATCGAGGCCGGCGATACCATGGTGGTGGTGGGGTGTGCGAAAGCGCTAATAGAGATACAGCGCATCCTCTAAGGCCCTGGAGAGCTCCAGATCCTGCGTTGCCGGCAGTTCGCGGTAGTGTTACTAAGGCTTCACCCTTCGACGCCTTGACTCTGTGGCCCTCCCGAGCTTCAAGCATCAAAGTTGCTATCACTATGATATTTAGTTGATTCTCAGCGTCCTATATGGTTCACTTTAACGACGCCTTGTCGTAGCAGTGCAGATCCCGCCGCCGGGGACTCTGAAGCTCTCCAGAGCCTTAGAGCTTGGAGTATAGGGTAATTCATAGCTCCATTCGGACTCTCTACGAACTCTGAGAAAAATACCAGGTAGAGGCATCGCCCAATCTACACGCATCCGCAGGAAGTGTTCGCTCATACTACTTGCGGTCCAACGGACTGATCACGCCTAACCTGTTTTTTTGGGCCACGTGAGTATAAATCATGGTGGTTTGCAAACTGGCATGCCCCAGCAACTGTTGAATGGTGCGGATGTCATACCCATCTTCAAGCAAATGGGTAGCAAAGCTATGGCGCAAGGTATGGACGCTAACTTTATTGTTGATCCCTTTGGAGGCTTTTTTTATTGCTTTTTGGAGGTTGCTACTGGACATATGGTGTCGGCGAACGACATTTGCCCGTGGATCCACCGATAGTCTGGCAGAAGGAAACACCCAATACCAGATCCACTCTTTATCGGCATTGGGATATTTCCTGGCAAGCGCCCCGGGCAAAAAGACCCCGCCAACATTGGTTTCGCGATCTTTTTCGTACAATTTGCGAACCTGCTGCAAATGCTTTTGCAGCACGGGTTGAATCGATTCCGGCAAAAGTGTTTGGCGATCTTTATCTCCTTTGGCGCCACGAATCATCAAAGTATTTTTTTCAAATTCAATATCTTTCACCCGTAGCCGGACGCACTCGTTTAACCTTAAACCACCACCATAAATTATTTGAGCCATGAGTTGGTAAACGCCCTGAAGTCCATCAATTAATTGCAGGACTTTTTCATAAGTCAATACCACCGGAAGCCGGCGCCCTTTCCTGGCCCGAACAACCTGCGCGATAGAACCCACCTCTTTTTCCAAAACATGCCTGTAAAAGAAAAGCAGCGCATTAAAAGCTTGATTTTGAGTCGATTTGGCAACCCGGCGTTCCGAAGCCAGAAAGGACAGGAAATCTTTGATATGGCTGTCGTCCAGATTTTGCGGAGATTGTGGACGCAAATACTTATAAAACCTGCGCAGCCAAGACATGTAGCTTTGCTCGGTGCGGTAAGAAAGCTGTTTAAGGCGCAACATCCGTTTCATCATCTCGGCTGCAGTAACCCACTGTGTATTCCAGTGGGGGCTTTTGGGCAACGGTGTTGCTTTGCCTTTTTTCACATAAAAAAGATAGAGTGAGACGGCCTCTTTTGCTTGGTCGACCTGCCATTGGGGGTGATTTTTACCAATGTGTGCCAGAAATTTTTCAACCAATTTTTCATCAGCTTCCCTGCCAAAATCGATATTACAAAAATGTAAAAAACGATTCACCCAACCGGCATAGAAGGGAATATGCTTTTCAGAAACAAACCCTTTTAATTGCAGGTAGTTATTGTAATCTTCGATGGACATAAAATAATAACCCCTCGAGCTTATGTGGATTACCACCTAAGCTTGATAATTTAAACAAATTGTGGATTAAATAGATAGAGATCGATCAAAGGCAGAATACAGGCTAATAAGAGACAGGTCGGAAAACTATTTGATTATTTTCCAAAAATATGGTTTTCAAGACAGATCGATTCTGCCGATTTCACGGGTATATACCAAAACCATTGCAAAATTGTCCACAATTTTTTTTAATATCAATCGATTATTTTAGCATTTGACTACAATAACAGTAGATTGCAAAAGAATTATACATCTTTTTAGTCCAGTAACGCATCTAAAACGTAATAAAATGTGGATATCCACTTAATCTATAATGTTCGGAGGCATAAAAGTGATTAGCAAAACCTTTCGCGATTCCATAAGGATATGTATCTTAGGTTCATTATTTATATTCGGATCTATATTTGTAATTTCCTGTAAGACAACAGATTATCAGGCTAAAGTACTTGATGAAGCACGGATATGGAAAGCAAAAATTGAGTCTGATATTCAAGTTGCGGTGGTGGATGAAATCCGGAAGGTTGCATCATCACTGGAAGAGATGAAACACAGTGTTTCTCCCAGTCGTGAAGATGCAAACAATCTTATTAAGCAAACCCTTGAGAATCATGAAGACTATTTAGCAGTATGGACGCGTTGGGAACCGAACGCATTCGACAATCAAGATTCTGAATATCAAAACGTTATAGGCCATGATAAATCCGGCCAATTTATTCCATACTGGAACAGACTGAACGGAAAAATCAATCTAATTCCCATTGATAATTATTCCGATAAAGCACAGGATTCATTTTATCAGCAATTGATTAATTCGGGAAAGGAGATGGCATCTGATCCTGTTGAATGTATAGTAAATAATAAAAAGCAACTAAAAGTCATCTATGCGGTTCCAATCTATTATCAGAAGAAAATTATTGGGGCTGCAGGTATTGATCTGCCTCTATTAAAATTTTTCAAACCTATAATCAGACAAGTACGTGTGTTAGATGTTGCCTATGGTTTTTTAATTGCTAATAATGGTATCGTAACGGCTCATCCAACAAAATGGAGTAATGTGGGAAGATCCATAGAATTATTTGGTTTTGATCCAGGCGTTATTCAAGCTGTTAAAGATGGCCGCGAGGCATTTCAATTAAAAATTTCAAAGATATCAGGACGGGAACATTTTTACCAATTTGTTCCTATTCAGATTGGCGCTTCAGATCGTCCTTGGAGTTTGGCAATAAGTCTAGTGCCTGATTGGTTAAATGGTCGTGGGCCGAAAGTGACATGGTGATAAATAATAAAGAGAACCACCGAACCAGGCTCTTCACCTAACCCGAAGGGCCGTGCGGCCCTTCGGGTCGGTGAGAGCCGCCGTTCGCTGACGGAGTGAAAAAATGTATATCTGGGACATAAAGAAGTTAGAATCTGATATTCGCTGCGGATCTTTGACTCAATCTGAAAAATACAAGTATCTTTTGGCTTTTATGATAATTGCTGCCCTTTGTATGGAAGG
>JBNKKB010000153.1:0-4060 GCA_050291605.1 Desulfobacteraceae bacterium
CTAAACCGGATAAATATATGGATCATTTTTTCGATACTTCTTTTGAAAGACAACAAAGTGATAAGGAATAATTCCGCCAACCAATAGCTTCACCTGACCCCAGGGGCCTGGCGGCCCTGGGGTCAGGTGAGCATGGCGTTAGCGGTATAAAGTCATGGATAAAATAGCTGCGCAATGGAAAAGCTTTCAAGAACTTCCCTTCCCTGAAGGGGTTGCCGGAGAGGAAATTGAAGGGGAAGATCTCGTTTCTTTAGATACTTTCGCAGCTGGATGCATATCAACTTTCGTCGGAAGCAATGGCAAACTGGATTTCGAAAAACGAAATATTTTAAATGCATGCATCACAGGTATGCGCAAGGTTATTCCTAGATTACCTGATGAGGCCAGGCATTATTATCAAGAGTTACTATTATTGTCACTCAATGTTGAGGGCAAGTTAAAGTGAAACCGCTAACAATTGGGTCAAGTTGCTCCCTGCGGTCGCTGGGACCTCGCTACCGCTCGGCCCCTTACCCTGAGCGTTATCGCGCCGAGCAAAGCTCGGCGCATCTTGCAGGGTGAAAGTCCCTGTCGGGGGGAGATCAGCGATGATCTCTTTTAAGGGTTAGCCACCCACCCGTATCGAGCCTTGGACCCATGGCGGAGCTGCCTGATGAATGAGCAGCGAACAAAATGGGCTAAGCGTAGGCAGAGTATCCTGTAGGCCGTAGGGGAGATCGCGCTCCCTGAAGTGCTGGTACAGCTTCGAAATTCCAATTGCGGACGCCGAGGGTTTTAACGTGCACCGAAGGCAACACAGAAGCATCCGATATGGCAAGGATGTGGAGGTCCGCCGGAGTCATCAGGCCGTGGCATGCAGGAAGAGATGCGTCGTAGAACTCGGGAAGCCCCAGAGGTTCCATGGCGGTGTTCAAAGGAAACGGGATAGTGGGAATGAATAACTCGGAAGATATTGAACTTCGACCTTGGTGGGAGATGGACTGGGCAACCAGAACACCTCTATACGCCAATGGGGTGTCTTATCAGGCATATTACTCAGAGGTGGGGAAAGCCTACCACACGGGGAAGGACCTGACGGAAGTACGCAGCCCGCAAAGGAAACAAGCACCGGACAATGTAGGGCCGGAGAAAGGCGTGCAAACCTCACTGCGGGGAATAGCCATTAAGGCGAAAGCGAAAGGGAAACACCGGTTTCAAAACCTTTACCGATGCTTGAATGCGCCGTTTCTGTATGCCTGCTGGAAGGATCTGAACAAGAGTGCTGCCAGTGGCGTGGATAAAGTGACGGCGGAGGAATACGAGGAAAATCTCGATTCAAATATTCAGGCACTGGTGGGGCGTCTGAAGCTCAAACGGTACCGCGCCAAACTGGTGCGGCGCTGTTACATTCCCAAAGAAAATGGCAAAGAAAGACCGCTGGGCATACCGGCGCTTGAAGACAGGCTGGTGCAATTAGCCTGTGCCAGAGTGCTGACGGCAATCTATGAAGCCGACTTTCTGGATAACAGCTACGGTTATCGTCCCAAGCGAAGTGCCAAGGATGCGGTCAATGATCTACGCTTCAATCTCCAGTTTGGAAAGTATGGTTATGTCGTAGAGGCCGATATTATGGGCTTTTTCGACCATATGGACCATGATGTTTTGCTGCGGATGTTGAAAGAGCGGATTGACGATGCGGCATTCCTGAACCTGATCCGGAAATGGTTAAAGGCGGGCGTTCTCGAGACGGATGGCAAGGTAATCCATCCGGACAGCGGTACACCTCAAGGGGGCGTAATATCGCCGGTACTGGCCAATGTGTACCTGCACTATGCACTGGACCTGTGGTTTGAGAAGACGATCAAGCCACGATGTAGTGGTGCAGCAATGCTGATTCGATACGCGGACGATTTTGTCTGCGCATTTCAGTATCGTTCCGATGCACAGCGATTTTTCGATGTGCTGCCCAAACGACTGTCACGGTTTGAACTGACGGTTGCTCCCGAGAAGACCCGTATCATGCGTTTTAGCCGGTTTCATCCGAGCTATGAGCGCCGGATAATCTTCCTGGGATTCGAGACGTACTGGGCCTTGGACCAGCAAGGGGAAGTTCGGGTAACGCAGCGCACCGCTCGCAAAAAGCTGCAAGGTGCCTGTCGCCGTATCAAGGATTGGATCAAGAAGAACCGCCATTTAAAAGGAATGAACTTCATTAAGGCGTTGAACCGCCGATTGCGCGGACACTACAATTATTATAGCGTGGTCGGCAATTTTAGGTCGTTGCGGAGATTTTTCGGATGGGCAGTAAGATGTTCGTTCAAATGGCTGAACCGACGTGGCGGGAAACGAAAGAGTTTTACCTGGAACGTTTTCCTGAAAGCAATAGATCGTCTCGGCCTTGCCAAGCCCGAAGTACCGCTATCGACCAAACGACACCGGGTGTTTGCCTGAGGCTTTTGCCTTGCGCGAAAGCGAGTACAACCGAAGAACCGGATGCGGGAAAACCGCACGTCCGGGACTGTGCGGGGGGCGCCAGGTAACTGGCGTTCCTACCGTGAGATGCAAGGAAGAACATTGGAAGTTAAAGTATCTAAATTGAAGCTTGCAGCTTTGTTTGTCCTAGTGTCAATTTTAAGCTTTTATTATTTTATCAGCTACGTATTAGGCTATGGCGCATCAATTAATCAACAAATAGAGTTTACGAACCTTAAAGTATTGCTCGGCCTTTTCATCGGCGCGTCTCCTGCTATTGTCGTATGCTTAATACTCGTCCTTTGGTCAGTGCCAAGGATAATAACGATATCAGAAGAATCTATTTCTTATAAAATTGGATTGAGCAAGGAAACAAAAAACATATTATGGAAGGACATTCGGAAGATTAAACAAACATTTTGGGGTGTTAAATTCTTTAAAAATCGAGAGGATCGTAAACTGAATTTGTTTTGGTTTTCGGGTAAAAATAAGGCAATGATATTAAATTCAATCCATAGAAAAGCTAAGGTTGCATAACCTATCACTTGTGTGGGACGGCGAGGAACACGCCGCCCCACAGTTCACCGTTGAGACTGTAGAAAAAGTGTAGAAAAGAGCTGTAAAAGCTTGCAAATAGGGCGTAACTGATAGTAAAATTGCTTCAAAATCACACGTAAACCCCGCATATGATTAAGATCATATGGTATGAGTGGATGGATAATTGCTAAAGAAATGAAAATAACAGAAAAATAAATTTTGTATAACCGCATGCTTTACTCGGATTGTGGCTACGCTGGCGCTTCGCCCCAACCGGTAAGCATGGCCGTTAGCAAGGTGTTCGAATGAAAAGGTCCAGCGTAATATTCTTATTTTTTATCTTTTCGTGTAGCACAGGCAACCCAGAGTTGCAAAATTTCATTGGAATTGAACTCCCACCAAGACATATCTCATGTACGCTAGGTCGCAATGCGTGTCATATCCCACTAGATCATTTTGTTTTTAAGTATAGTAGAGAAATTGGTTACAAAGAGAATACAATAAAAATTTCTGGTCATTTCATCGGCAACCAATACAGGAAAAAACTCCCTGATTCAGATCAAATATGGCTCAGAAACATAAAGGTTTATGTTCTGTTTTTGGATAGCAGTAGAACAATAATCAAAACTGAGAAATTCCATTTAGAGTATTCTCCGGGGCAATATCCAGGAATATTTGACGAAATACCTTTTTCAATAGAGCTTCCTTTCAATCTGGAATTTGTACATATTTCTTTTTCTTATAATGCTACAATCGAATGGAAAAAGAAGCCTGAAAGATGGAGCAGTGATGCATACAATTAGAAAGCTTTGCTAACCACCGCGTAGACAACGGACCGGGAAAAAGATGCCATTTTCAACATTTAAATATTCATCATTCAACGCAAGTTTTTGTTAGGTCATGGTCGTTTTCCCGTCCGGTCACGCAGAACGTTGGCAGGACAACATATGAATGAACCCTGGTATTCAGTAAGGTGCTTGTTTCGGCATAAAAAAAGAGCAGATATGACTAAAAAATATCTGTATGAGGAACGTATTACCCTATGGAATTCAAAATCTATGGATAAAGCCAT
>JBNKKB010000154.1:0-7365 GCA_050291605.1 Desulfobacteraceae bacterium
TTTTCCAAAATCGAAGCCGGCAAACTTGACTTGGAGAGTATCAATTTCGATCTGCCCCAATTGATTATGGATCTGTCCAAAATGATGCAACACCAGGCCGAGGAAAAAGGGCTGGCTCTAACCTGTTTTGTGGACCCCCTGGTGCCGTCCCGGCTCTGGGGCGATCCGGGACGCTTGCGCCAGGTGTTGCTGAATCTGACCACCAACGCCTTGAAGTTCACCGCTGCGGGTGAAGTGAGCATCCGGGCCACCATGAAGTCCCAGACCGGTAGCCGGGTCGAACTCCATTTCGAAGTCAAAGACACCGGTATCGGCATTCCGGAGGTTATAGCCAATCGTTTGTTCCAATCTTTCACCCAGGCCGACACCTCCACCACCCGCAAGTTTGGCGGTACCGGACTGGGGTTGGCTATCTGCAAGAAACTGGTAGAGCTGATGGGGGGACGGATCGGAATTGAAAGTTGTCCGGGCAAAGGGTCCACCTTCTGGTTTACGGTTGCATTGACCAAGCTAGCGCCGACCCAAGATTGCCCGGCTCTGGAAAACCGCCAGCCGGTATCTTTCGAGACCAGGGCAGATAAGTCCACCACCGATTCCGCAATCGATGCGGTACCCGACCGAAAAAATCGGATTTTACTGGTCGAGGACAATACCACCAACCAAAAGCTGGCTCTGCACATCTTGAAGAAACTGGGATATGCTGCGGATCTTGCCGACAATGGCCGCAAGGCTCTGGAAGCGTTGACCCGAAAAAAATACGACCTGATCCTCATGGACATACAAATGCCTGAGATGGACGGCTTCGAAGCCACCCGTTGCATTCGTGAATCGGAACCACGACCTAAGGATCAAGCTGTGGATGCGACGCCCGGCGCACACCGGCAACCCAACCAGGTTAGCCCGAAGCCGGTTGCCGGCACACAAACGCCGGAGATCGGCAGCCTCAAACCCGGAACCCGGATACCCATTATCGCCATGACGGCCCACGCCATGGCCGGGGATCGGGAAAAATGCATTTCGTCCGGTATGGACGATTACCTAACCAAGCCGGTGGATCCTGAAGTTTTATCAGCCAAACTCAAACAGTGGCTCAAAAAGGCGGATTAAGAGACGCTTTATGTAATTTGGGCCCATCGACCCAACAAAGGTTCTTCTCCAATTTAATTGAAGAAACTGTTTAAAATAAACTTGGCGGAGCAATTTGCATGCACGCCGTCGGTGTCAGGGTTGGGTCTGCCCACCCTGACACCGACAGCTTGAGATACTGAATTTTGCAACTTATTTGGAGAAGCACCTAATTTTCTAAATTGACAACTTTTAATTTTCACTTGAAGCAGAAATAGATTAAGATGACGGATCTCATGAAGAGATGGAAATTTTAATTTATTATCTTTGAAGGAAAGGGATCCAACCATGACCCGTATTGTACAAAAATACGGTGGCAGCAGTTTGGCGGACGCGGACAAGATCATGAAAATTGCGGAAATGATCGCCCGCGTCAGACAGCAAGGCATGGAAGTGGCAGCGGTGGTTTCCGCCATGGGCAAAACCACCAACCAACTTGTGGATATGGCCCGCAGTATCTCGCCCACGCCGCCCAGAAGAGAAATGGACATGCTGCTCAGTACGGGCGAACGCATCACCATGTCGCTCCTCTGCATGGCCCTGCATAAGCTGGGTGTCGAGGCCGTATCGTTGACGGGATCTCAGTGCGGTATTATTACCAACCACCGGCATAACGATGCCCAGGTGATCGAAGTGCGTCCATTCCGGGTGCAGGACGAATTGGCTGGCGGAAAGGTCGTGGTCGTGGGTGGATTTCAAGGCGTCAGCTACAAAAGAGATATCACGACCTTGGGCCGGGGCGGCTCCGATACTACGGCTGTAGCCCTGGCTGCTGCGCTTGACGCCGAACGATGTGAAATTTACTCGGATGTCGATGGGGTCTATTCGGCGGATCCTTCAGTTGTGGCTGATGCACGGCATCTGCCGGAAATATCTTACCCGGCAATGCAGGAGATGAGCGCTGCCGGCGCTAAAGTACTCAACGCCCAAGCCGTTCAGTTTGCCAAAGAAAAACAGATTGCCATTTATGCCGGCAGTACGTTTGACCGACGCAAAGAGACCGTTGTGAGGAAAATCGCACCGGGAATTGTGGTGGGCGTTCAGGCCGTGGTCAGCGAAAAAGAGATCACGCGGGTTCGCATCGATGGCAGCGCCGTTTTATCTGATTTTTACTGGGCAACTGATTTTCTGGAACAAGAACATGCAGCCCTTAAAGAAGTTCATGTTACCGATGGTACGGATGATTCCGGCCCAGCACGAGCGTCTTTTATTGTATCGTCACCCAACATTTACGGCTGGCCTGACATAAGAGAAAAGCTGGAACAGCACCTGGGCAATGCCGTTCAGTTTGACACCCATCTGAGTGCCTTATCGCTCATCGGCGAAGGGCTCAACCGCGACAACACCACCTTGCTCAAGACCATGACCCTACTGGAACAGCACGGCATCCCCATTGCCGGTCTCACAACCACTTCGTTTCGAATATCACTGTTGGTTCCTATGGAGAAAATTGATCAAAGCGTCCGTCTTTGCCACGGGAAATGGGTTGCGGATGCATGATCGACTTAAAATTAATATGAAAGCGGGTCGATGTTCAGCAACCTGGCTGCATTTTTGCCTGATATCTTTTCTTTTTGGGAAGGTGTTAGAAAGTCCAGATTGTTCAAATACTGCAGCTCGGTCTTTTGATCGGTAAACGGACTGTCCGTTCCGAACAAAAACCGTTCAATGGGGTGTTTCTGAAAAAACCGCCTCAGGATGTTTTCGTCCATAATTCTTAAAACAAAAGCGGTATCCAGGTAAATATTCGTTCCCAGAAGCGTTGTCTCGGTCTCATCATAATTATCCTCTCCCCCCATATGGGCGGCGATCATTTCCATCCGGGGAAAGTCTCGATGGACCTTAAGCAGCTGTTTTGGCATTGCTTTAAAGGGAGGCGCAAGTCCGCGGTCAAGCCCGGCATGAAACAGCACCGGAAGCTGTAATGCCTGTGCGGCCTCGTAATAAGGATACATTCGCGCATCATCGGCGTAAAAACCTTGATAGTCGGGGTGCAGCTTGATCCCCCTGAATCCGGCCTGCTTTAAATCTTCAATATAGGTCTCTCCTTCGGGTTGATCCGGATGGATGGTGGCCATCGGCAGAAGATTTTTTCGCCGACAACCCAGCAGCCAATTGTTAACGGCTTTGACCTGTTCGGGGTGAACGGTAATTCTGCTGATCAACGCGAATTGGATTCCCGCTTTTTTCATCGAATTCAACAACCCGTGCCGCGTACCGTCCGCATAATTTGGAATATCATATTTATTCAATAACTTATATAAAACATCCGGCGCTTTTTGCCGTGGGAAGATATGGGTATGGGAATCGATGACCATGGTTAACCTTGGCTATATTCAATCGGTAAGAAGCAGCATCAAAGCCTACCATTGGATACAAGGCCAAGGCGGAGTGTGGGATTTGTCATACAAAAAACATAACCGAAATTGCTGAGAGGTGCAAGACCGGACAATTTAGATTTTCTAAATATTACTGGAGTATGGAATGTCCCCATTTCACAGACTGAAGGCCGTGAATCCATTGCCTCAGGCGGGCCGATATCCTTTCCGCTTTTGAAAGTACCTGGCAATTGTTTCAAGACCGACAATCAGTGCTACGATACCCACGACGAAAGAACAGATCTGTTTCAGCGGCAAACGAATCGGTGGTGACTTTCGCAATATGAATGCGCTTATTGGGGTGGGGGTCCATGTCCCCTCAAGTTCATAGCGCAGATATCCCCTGAACTCCTTTTGAACGTGATATGCATCCAGTTTCAGAAATCGAATTTTCTTGGCGCCATTGCCTAAATAACTAAACCGGATATCTTTCTTAAATTCCCTGATCACATTTTCATCTTCATCTATAAGCGAGGCAGTGATTTTAAGATTCTTTTCCCCTGTTTGTCTATTCAAGTATCTGAACCATAAGGAAAGCCGTTGGCCCGCCTCAACAGAAAAAAATGGTGTTTTTTGAAAAGCTTGAGGTGCTTGAAGTGCAATGTTCCATGTTTGGAAATCTTCATTCTGCTTGCTTGAAAAATAAACTGTTCCGGAGATCACACTATCGAGCATAATTGAGCCGCCCAGAAGGGCAAGGACAATACCCAGGATTAATTTGGACTTGCTCATTTTTGCTCCAGTTTATGCCTTCGGGCAACTGTGCGGTTAATTTATACCGTAGAGGACCGGTAGCAACCAGGAAAGCGCAACCCACATGATCAAGACCATCGGCACACCCACCCGAAGAAAATCATTGAAAGTGTAATTCCCAGCGTTCATGACGAGCAGATTGGTCTTGTAGGCCATGGGCGTGGCATAGCTCAAATTGGCCCCGAAGAGCACGGCCAAGACAAACGGCTCGGCCGGTTGTCCCATCTGAGCGGCAATAGAAACCGCGATGGGTGTCCCGATGACCGCTGCTGCGTTGTTGGAAACGATGTTGGTGAGGATGCCCATCAGAAGCATCAGCCCGCTGATCACGAAGACCGGCGAAGTCTCCCCCGCCAGGGCGATAAAAAGTTGCGCCAGGTAATCCGCACCGCCGGTCTTGAGCAGTGCAACGCCAAGGGCAAGACTGGCGACCACGATAAGAATAACCTGCGCATTTAGTGCGCTCGTGGCATCACGCCATCCCAGGCATCCCGTAAAAATCATCAGCAGCGCCCCCAGCGACGCGCTGATGGCAATGGGGAGAAACCCTAAAGCGGCCGAAACAACGATACCCAGCATAATGAGCAGGGCAACCGGTGCCTTACGGGTGAAAGGAAGATCCGCCGTGGCATCGAGCACGAGAAAATCTTTTTCTTTTTTTAAACCGGCGATCTGTTCCCGTTGTCCTTGAACCAGGAGGATGTCCCCTGCCTTCAAGCGGATATCCCCGATTTCGCTGTACAACTTTTCCGGGCGGCTGCCGGCCCTGTGTATGGCCAGCGTAATCATCCCATATCGATCGGCGAACCGGATGCTGCTGAGCGTTCTTCCCACTAAACGGGAGCCTTCTATGAGGGCGATCTCCGCAATCTGCTGCTCTTCATCTTCTAGCGGGTGATCATTGTCAACGGGTACGGCCATGGTGTCATCCGCGTAGAGCGTGCCTTCCAGGATCTTTTCAAACTCCTTCAGGCGATCAGGCGTATCACGGATAATCAGATGGTCGCCGGCTTTCAGCACCAGGCTGGGAAAGGGTATCATAAAATTATCAAGCCCGCGCTCCACGCTGGTGACCTTCATGGCCCCATCGACTTTTTTTCTGGCTTGGGCCAGCGTCTTTCCTTCAATCGGGCTTCCTTCAGCAATGGCAAGATGGGCAGAAAAAACCCTGGGAGAAGTGTCGGCCAAGGTGGGTTCACGCTCCGGTATAATTCGAGGCGCCACGAGCCACAGATAAGCGATACCGATGCTTCCGGCAATGGCTGCCGGCACCAGAAAATCGAACATATCCATCTGTTTCAAGCCCATCTCTGCTGCAACGGAGACCACCAGCAGATTGGTGGAAGTTCCGATGGTGGTGCACGTGCCCCCCAACAGGGTGGCGAATCCCATGGGCATCAGCACCGAAGAGGTCTTGATACCCGTTCGCAGGGAAACGTTGATCAAAATGGGAAGCAACAATATGACAACGGGGACGTTGTTTATAAACGCGCTGATAAAGGCCCCGACCACCAAAGTTAGCAGCAGGGAGATGCTCGGGCTCACTTTCCAGAGCCGGGTCAGCACCCTTCCCACAGGTTCCAGCGCCCCTGTGCGGACGATACCCTGGCCGGCGACCATCAGCGTGCAGACGGCAACCAGCGCCTCGTGTCCAAAACCCCGGAAGAAGTCCATGGGGTGCAAACTGCTTCCGTCCACCTGGAAAGGAAAGAGTTCGAACCCAACGGCCAGACTGATGAGCACCAAAAAACTGGAGGACGCTAGGGGTATCTTTTCACGGGTGAACAGGACCAGTGCAACAACAGCAAGGATCAGCACAGCCAGGGCATGGGCATTGGGTGGCGGGGGAAGGTTAAAAACGCCCATAACCTATACAATCGATCTTAAAAAAAGATTCGGGCAAAGGAGTATAAATACGTGTTTATGCATTGCTTTTGCATAGCACACTCGAATGAAAAGGGCAAAATCCTTTGAACGCGTGAAGGAGGTAAGCAAACCTTGAGGACCCCATAGCGATCCGCACCATGGGATGCGGCGGCGGTCTCAGGATTAAGGGTGAGTCCCCATTCCGGCAGGGCCCCTAACAAATTCCCCCCGCGCCTGATAAGCGCTCATTATGAGTTGATGATTGTATCAATATTTCAAATAGCAGACATTGATAGTTATTATATTTTTCAATTGGTCATCCCTGCGACTTTTATGATAGCAGCAAGGCACTAATATTTTGCATCAATGTTGCTCAGATAAAAGTGGAAGGGAGAAGAGATGAAAAAGCACCTGATATTGGTTTGGCTGTTACTCATTTTATGTATACCCGGTTTGGTGGTGGGTGTGCTGGCCCGCAATCTGGATTCGTTTCATGGCGAATCCGGGACCATCAAGATCAGCGGCGGCACGGCCCATATTCCAGTCATGAAACTGGTGGCCCAAAAAGTCATGACGGCTAACCCCGACATCAAAATCAGCATTGCCGGCGGCGGTAGCGGCGTGGGCATAAAGCAGGTCGGAGAAGGGCTGGTGGATATCGGCAACTCCGGCCGCAAGCCTTCGGAGGCCGAGATTGCTAAATATTCTCTGAAGATGCACCGATGGGCCATTGACGGCGTCGGCGTGGTGGTCAATCCGGGGAATTCGGTCAAAAGCCTCACTTCGGCCCAACTTAAAGATATCTATGCCGGCAAGTTGACCCAGTGGGGCGCCATCGGTGGGCCGGATCACTCTATCAATATATATACCCGAGACGCGGCCAGCGGCACCCGCGCCGTATTCTGGAAAAAAGCCCTTGCAAAAGGCGACATCAGCGCCAAAGCCCATTTTGTATCCTCCAACGGTGCCATGAAGACCGCCGTTTCCCAGGACCCGTACGCCATCGGTTATGTCTCTGTGGGCTATATCGACAAGAGTGTAGCCGCCGTGGCCCTGGACGGCGTGGCGCCCACCCTGGAGAATGTGAAACAGGCCAAGTATAAAGTCGCCCGAGGTCTTTACAGCAACACCAAAGGTGAGCCCCATGGGTTGACCCAAAAGTTCATCAACTATCTGTACAGTGCGGAAGGTCAGCAGATTGTTGCGCAGAAAGGCTTTATTCCGGTGAAGTAATGCAACCTGA
>JBNKKB010000155.1:0-2614 GCA_050291605.1 Desulfobacteraceae bacterium
ACAGTCATAGGCATATTTTTGCTTCTCAATCCTCGTAACCTTTTGATTTTATTCACCCCGTCTGGTTCTTAAGCTCCAAATACATAGGCACACGAATTGTCATTTTATCCTTGACCTGAAAGCGAATACATGCTTTTTGAATAGGCATGTATTTGCGAACAATAAAACGTAAAAACAAAGACGGCTCGGTCGTAGAATATGTCCAGTTGGCCAACAACGTCTGGAACAGGGAAAAAGGTTTTGCCCAGGCACAGGTGATTCACTCCTTCGGCCGCAGTGACCAACTCGATGTGGATGCCTTGCGGCGTCTGATAAGAAGCGTAAGTCGCTTTCTCGATCCTGAAGATGCCATCCGACTCGAACGCCAAAGCGATGATTTAAAATTTGTCAGCAGCCGCCCGGCTGGAGGCGCCTATCTACTAAAGGCCCTATGGCAAAGGATCAATATCGACGACTGTTTGAAAAAGGCGCTGGATCAGCGATCCTTTACTGCCCCGGTGGCCGAGGCTTTGTTTGCCATGGTCGCCAACCGGGCGCTTGCGCCGTCATCAAAACTGGCCATCGAACAGTGGGCCGCCGATGAAGTTTTCCTGGGCGACCATCAACCGCTTCAGGTCCAGCACTTTTACCGTGCCATGGATTTTTTGCTCGAGCACGGCGAAGCCATACAAAAAGAAGTATTCTGGTCCACGGCCAATCTGCTCAACCTGACCGTCGATCTGATCTTTTTCGATACCACCAACACCTATTTCGAGATCGATGAGCCGGGGCCTTCGGATTTGAAGGCCTACGGCAAATCCAAGCAAAAGCGCGATGATCTGCCCCAGGTAACCATCGGTCTTGCGGTCACCCGCGAGGGCATCCCAGTGCGCTGCTGGGTGCTGCCGGGCAATCAGCACGACAGCCAATGCGTCGATCAAGTACAAAAAGACCTGAACAGCTGGAACCTGGGCCGGGTAGTCTGGGTGATGGACCGCGGAATGAGCAGCGAGGAAAATCAGCGTATTCTGCAGCGCGGTTGCGGCCAGTACATCCTGGGTGAAAAACTCAGCGGCAATCATCTCAATGAAGCGGCGCTGGCCACACCGGGACGCTTTAAAGTCGTTGCCGACAATCTTCACATCAAAGAAGTCTTTGCCGGTGAAGGCACCGGCCGGCGCCGCTATGTGATTGCCTACAATCCCCAGCAGGCCGAGCTTGACCGCATCAATCGAGAGCAGATCCTCGAACGCTTGTCTTGTGAGCTGCAAGTTCTCAATCGCAAGAATAAAACCAAGGCTCAATGCAAGCTGATGCTGCACCGCTCCATGGGCCGTTATGCCTAAGAGCTAAAAAGCGGTAAACTCAAAATCGATAAAGCCAAAGTTGCCCAGGACGAAAAGCTTGACGGCAAGTATCTGCTATCAACCAGCGATCAGCACATGTCAGCCGAAGATATCGCTTTGGGCTACAAACAGCTGCTGGAAGTTGAACGGGCCTTTAGAACACTGAAAAGCACCTTGTGCCTGAGGCCTGTGTATCATTCCAAAGACGATCGCATCCGCTCCCATGTGCTGATTTGCTGGCTGTCGCTTTTGCTGGTTCGCATTGCCGAGGTGGAAACCAGGTTGACCTGGCCCAGAATCCGCAGGCAAATGCAGCAGCTAAATTTAATCGAATTTTTGGACAATAATGAGCGTATTCTACAGTACACCGAACTGAACGCCAATCAACGCAACATGTTGAATAAGCATAAAATCAAGCCTCCAAAACGGGTCCTGAAAGTCAATTTGGCCTCATAATTTCATAGACACTACGCTGAATTTCATACAGTCTGTATCTGACTGATATGTTACCGTTTTCCCGTTTTCGTATAACTATGACTGTCGAACCCGGGATACTATGAAAAGCTTATTAGATCGGTTTGGCACGTACGGGATGCTATGAGTGCGCCATATCAACTGCGGTGGACGAATTCGAATACGCAAAAAAAGAAAGGCCTGATAACTTAAAAAGGGACGCCATCGCTATACGCCCAAGTGGCTGTTACCAAAATTACAGATAATTGGATGAACACTAATTGGTTATGTCATACAGATGAGTGAAGGATCCGGAAAATGCGATGATGGCGACATCCTGATTGCCTTCTCGTAAGAATGTGTATGCAATTATTTTCGATCACAGCGCCTGAAAATCATAGTAATAGAAAAGCAGTTATAGTGGGTGGCTGCAATCTAAACAGTTTACCTGTTTTTTAGAAATTTGCTTTTTATGGCAATACCAATGAAACCGCATGATAGTAATATGATTGTGGCAGGCTCAGGAGTTGCTGTAATGGGATTAATATCTGATACAGAAGTTATATGAAAATTATAGACTGGAATTTCTTTAAATATTTCTTCTTCTGAATCGTATAAAGTTAACCCTGTCCATCCGGTCCACATACCTGGAATCAGATTGTTGGTCCACAGATCCCTGCTGCTATCGGCATTCATATATATATACATTGTATCAGGTATATTAATAGCCAATTTGCTTTCATGCCCAAAAACGCCAGGCAGGTTTACAGCTGCATAATTAATAAAATTCGAGTCAATTGAACTGTTAATTCCAAAATCGAGCCATTGCGAGACAT